>NZ_JBQFQN010000003.1:0-387020 GCF_056536885.1 Ruegeria sp. CI5 | reverse complement strand
TGCTTGGTTCCGGGTTTCTGTCTCATCTCCACTCCTTGGTGGTTACGATGTGCCAGAAACCCTCTCTTATCAAATCACCCTAAACTGTCCCATTGGCGCTGACGTCAGACAAGCGGCACGACAACATCGAAGCGATCTACAAGAAGCTGACCGAGCGTCGCGACACTGCCGATGTCACTGAACTTCTAAAGGAACTCCATCGAATCGTGAACGAAGCCATTCGTACCCAAGAGCCTGGGGACGACCAGGCAGGAGGCCTCGTCTTTGACCTTAGCCAGATCAATATGGAACGGTTGCGTGACGAGTTCGCAAAGAAGGTACGTCGCAAGGCCACAGCCCTTCAGGATATCCGCGAGATCGTCGAAGCCAAGCTGGCGAAAATGCTAGCTCGAAATCCGACCCGCATGGATTACCAACAGAAGTACGAAGAGATCGTTGCGGCCTATAACAGCGAGAAGGACAGGGTGACAATCGAAGAAACCTTTCCGCGGCTAACAGAATTGATGGCCGAGCTCGACGCTGAACAGAAGCGGGCAGTCGAGGAAGGACTGACCGAGGAGGAATTGGCCTTCTTCGATTTGTTGAAGAAGGATCGGCTTAGCAAGACTGATCGAGAGACCGTTAAGCAATCCAGCCGCGATCTCCTTTCGTCGATCAGTGCTAGATTGGCCGAACTAGATAGATTCTGGGAGAAGGAGCAAACCAAAGCTGACGTCGAGGTTTTTATTCTCGATGAAGTGTATGCCCGGTTACCCACTCCGCCTTTTTCACCAGAGGACAAAGATGCTGTTGCAAAGAGCGTCTACGAACATGTTTGGCAGCAAGCTGCAACAGGCGCGTTCGCGACTGCTGCCTAGAGCCCGCTGACCGTTTAAATCCCGTGCGGAGCGGTTGAAATCAAAGCTGACTGTTTCTTTTCCGAGAAGGATGGTGCCGGTGAAGGGACTCGAACCCCCGACCCCATCATTACGAATGACGTGCTCTACCAGCTGAGCTACACCGGCATCCTTCTCTGTCGCGGCCCTACTATGGCCCTACTAGTTACGGCTCGCCGCGTCTAACCAACTGGTCTCAAACGTAGTTTGCGAGCGGACCCGCTAATTACGAATGACGTGCTCTACCAGCTGAGCTACAGCGGCCCATTCTTCGACGCGCACCCGCGCCCGTGGGGGCGCGGTATGCGGTGCGAAGGATCGTTTAAACCGTCCCACGGGCGTAGGCAAGACCGGTTGTTGACCCCGATGTGAGGTTTTGTTGGAGGGCGACTGGCCTTGTCCACCCGTCGTACGACCCGAATGCCGCTCTGGCTGAGGGCAACCGACGATCCGGTCGGGATCAGGCGCGTTTTTCGCCGATTGATGCAACGCCCAGAACGGCAAGCACCTTGGCTTCGATCTGTTCGGCGTTCATACTGGCGACGGCGTACATGTCGGCGGGGCTGGCCTGGTCGATGAAAATGTCCGGCAATACCATCGAGCGGTATTTCAGTCCTCGGTCGAACACGCCCTCATCCGCCAGCAGCTGCGCCACGTGGCTGCCGAACCCGCCGATGGCGCCTTCTTCGATGGTGATCAGCGCCTCGTGGTTGGTGGCCAGGTCCAGGATCAGGTCGCGGTCCAGCGGCTTGGCGAACCGGGCGTCGGCGATGGTCGGGGTGATGCCGCGCGCGGCCAGCGATTCGGCGGCCTTCTGCACCTCGGCCAGGCGCGTGCCGAAGGACAGGATCGCCACCCGCGCCCCCGACTGGATCAGGCGGCCCTTGCCGATTTCCAGAACCTGTCCACGTTCGGGCAGATCGACGCCCACGCCTTCGCCCCTCGGATAGCGGAACGCGATCGGTCCGTCGTCATGGGCGGCGGCGGTGGCGACCATGTGCACCAGTTCGGCCTCGTCGGCGGCGGCCATCACCACCATGCCCGGCAGGTTGGACAGGTAGGCGATGTCGAACGACCCGGCATGAGTCGCGCCATCAGCTCCCACCAGCCCCGCGCGGTCGATGGCAAAGCGCACCGGCAGGCGCTGGATCGCCACGTCGTGCACCACCTGGTCATAGCCGCGCTGCAAAAACGTTGAATACATCGCGCAGAACGGTTTCAGCCCGCCCGCCGCCAGCGCGGCCGAGAAAGTGACCCCGTGCTGCTCGGCAATCGCTACGTCGAAACAGCGCGACGGGTAGCGTTCGGCGAACAGGTTCAGCCCGGTGCCGTCGGGCATCGCCGCGGTCACCGCCACGATCTTATCGTCGCGGCTGGCCTCGTCCACCAGGGTCCTGCCGAAGACCGAGGTATAGGACGGTGCGTTCGACGGCGCCTTCTGCTGCTTGCCGGTGACCACGTCGAACTTGGCGGTGGCATGGCCCTTGTCGCGGGCCTGCTCGGCCGGGGCATAGCCCTTGCCCTTTTTGGTCAGCGCGTGGATCAGAATCGGCCCGGTCGCCCGCGCCTTGACGGTGCGCAGCACCGGCAGCAGCTGGTCCAGGTCATGCCCGTCGATCGGGCCGACATAGGAGAATCCCAGCTCTTCGAAAAGCGTGCCGCCCACCGCCATGCCCTTGAGCATCTCCTTGGCGCGCTTGGCGCCTTCGCGGAACGGTTCGGGCAGCAGCGACACCGCCCCCTTGGCGGCGGCTTTCAGATCGTGGAACGGCTCTTCGGCATAGATGCGCGAAAGATAGTTTGACAGCGCACCCACGGGCGGGGCGATGCTCATCTCGTTGTCGTTCAGGATCACGATCAGGCGTTTTTTCAGGTGGCCGGCGTTGTTCATCGCCTCGAAGGCCATGCCGGCCGACATCGACCCGTCGCCGATCACC
This sequence comes from Ruegeria sp. CI5, assembly GCF_056536885.1. Taxonomy (NCBI): domain Bacteria; kingdom Pseudomonadati; phylum Pseudomonadota; class Alphaproteobacteria; order Rhodobacterales; family Roseobacteraceae; genus Ruegeria; species Ruegeria sp. CI5. The sequence continues at coordinate 384,208 of NZ_JBQFQN010000003.1, read as the reverse complement.
GCGATCGCGTCGCCCAGCCCTTCGGGCGTGACCCCGCCCAGGTCGCGGGCCACGGCAAAGCCCAGCGCCGCGCTGATCGAGGTCGAACTGTGCGCCGCGCCGAACGGGTCATAGGGGCTTTCGCTGCGTTTGGTGAACCCGCTGAGGCCGCCTTTCTGGCGCAGGGTGCGGATACGGTCGCGCCGCTCGGTCAGGATCTTGTGCGGATAGCACTGGTGCCCGACATCCCAGATGATCTTGTCGCGCGGCGTGTCGAACACCGCGTGCAGGGCCACGGTCAGTTCCACCACGCCCAGACCCGCGCCCAGATGCCCGCCGGTCACCGAAACGGCCGAGATCGTCTCGGCCCGCAACTCGTTTGCCAACTGATGAAGCTGCGCGTCCGAAAACTGCTTGAGATCCGCCGGGCGGTTCACAAGGTCCAGAAGCGGGGTGTTCGGACGGTCTGACATGGCATCCCTTACGGTTCAGCTTTCACGCGCAATAACGAAGCGGGCGGCGTCCTTCAAGGTTTCGGCCCGTGCTCCGTACCCATCCAACGCGGCGCAGGCCTGATCAATCAGCTCGATCGCGCGGGCCTTGGCGGCGTCGAGGCCCAGCAGGGACACGAATGTCGCCTTTCCCGCCTGTGCATCCTTCTGCAACCGTTTGCCCGCCTTTTCGCTGTCACCTTCCACATCAAGGATGTCGTCGGCGATCTGAAAGGCAAGACCCAGCGCACGGGCATATTGGCGCAATGGGGCCGGATCAGTCTCCGACAGAACAGCACCGGCGCACGCCGACCATTCGATCAGCGCCCCGGTCTTGCCGGCCTGAAGATGCGTGATTTCCGGTAGGGTCAAAGGTTGTTCGGCAGTTTCGGCCGCGATGTCCAACGCCTGACCCAGAACCATGCCTTGCGCGCCGCTGGCTTGGGCGAGGGTCAGCGCCAGTTCCGCCCGAACGTCTGAAGATCCGATCTCGGGCCGGGCGCACAGCTCGAACGCCAGCGCCTGCAAAGCGTCGCCAGCCAGTACCGCGATGCCGTCGTTCCATTGCTTGTGCACGGTCGGACGACCGCGACGCAGGTCGTCATCGTCCATGCAGGGCAGATCGTCATGCACCAGGCTGTAGGCGTGCAGCGCCTCGATCCCGGTCGCTGGCCAGATCGCGCAGGTCTCGTCCATCCCGTGCAGCCGGGCGCTTTCCAGCACCAGAAATCCGCGCAGCCGCTTGCCGCCCTGCGTGGCATAGGCCATCGCGCGGGTCACATCGACATCGTCCAGTGCTCCCAGAACCAGATCGAACTGCGCCTGGATCAGCGCAGCATCCTGCACCAGCCTTTCGGAAAACATTACAGACCTTCGACAGGGGTCGTCCCGGTGGGCTGCCCATCGGCATCCAGCGTGATGGCGGCCACTTTCTCCTCGGCGCGCTTCAACTCGTCTTCGCAGCGTTTCTTCAGCTTGGCGCCGCGCTCGTACAGGGCGATCGACTGGTCCAGCGCCACGTCGCCGCGCTCCAGCTGGCCGACCACGGCCTCCAGCTCTTTCATCGCCTGTTCGAATGTCATCTGTTCAACGGGGGTCTCGGTCATCGGGCTGCCTTCATCAGTTCTTCAACATGGGCGCGTGTGGCCTTGGCCAGTGCGTTCAGATCATACCCGCCTTCCAGAGTCGAGACGATACGGCCCCCACACAGCTCATCGGCGATCCGGCACAGCTGCGCGGTGATCCAGGCGAAGTCGTCGGTGGACCAGTTCAGATTGGCCAGCGGATCGTCCTGATGGGCGTCGAATCCGGCCGAGATGATGATCAGCTCGGGCCTGAACGCGCGCAGCCGCGGAAAGGCCTGCGCCTCGTAGGCCGCGCGCATCTCGGCCCCGCCGGTGCCGGGGGCCAGCGGGATGTTCACGATGGTGTCATGCGCCCCGGTTTCATCCGGTCGCCCCGAGCCCGGCCACAGCGGCATCTGCTGGCTGGTGATCACCAGCGCGCGGGCCTCGTCCCACAGCAGATCCTGCGTACCATTGCCGTGATGCACGTCGAAATCCACCACCGCGACCCGACGCAGCCCGTGATGGTCCAGCGCATGTTTCGCCGCCAGAGCGGCATTCCCGAAAAGGCAGAACCCCATGGCGGTTTCACGTTCGGCGTGATGGCCCGGCGGCCGTACGGCGCAGAACGCATTCGGCGCCTCACCGCCCAGCACCATGTCCACCGCCCGCACCACGGCCCCCGCCGCCCGATAGGCCGCATCGACCGAGCCGGGCGACATGAACGTATCCCCGTCGATCTGGCGGAACCCCTCGGTCGGGCGGTTGTCACGGATTTCGCGGATGTAACTTTCGGGATGGATGCGCAGCAGATCATCATCCGCCGCCAGCGGCGCGGTCATCCGCTGCAGGTCCAGCGGCTCCAGCGCATGCAGGATATGTTCCAACCGGGCCACCCGTTCGGGGTGCCCCTCGGGGGTGACATGACCCAGACAGTCGGCATGCGTCAAAACAGCGGTCTTCATGAAACTCCCCCAGTTCATCTGGCCAAAAATATCCTCGCCGAAGGCAAGAAAACGCCGCGCAGCGGCCAAATCAATCCGGCGCCAACATATATCCTGCGCCACGCACCGTCTGCAGGTAACGCGGCTGCTTCGGGTCAGCTTCGATCTTGCGGCGCAGGCGCGTGATCTGCACGTCCACCGCGCGTTCCTGTGCCTGCCCTTTGTCGCGCCCAAGATCCTCGACCAGCTTGGCGCGGCTCACAGGCTCACCCGGTTGGGCCGAAAAGATCTTCATCAGCTGGCTTTCGGTCTGCGTCAGGCGCACCGGAGTTTCGCCCTGCCACATCTCGCCGCGTTCGATGTCATAGCGGATCGGCCCCAGATGCAGGATTTTGGCGGCGGTGTCCTGCGTCGTGGTTTCCGGCATCCGCCGCAGGATCGCGTTGATCCGCAGCAGCAGTTCCTTGGGCTCGAACGGCTTGGCCAGGTAATCGTCTGCTCCGGCTTCCAACCCGGCGATCCGGTGCTCGGTCTCGCCGCGTGCGGTCAGCAGCAGGATCGGCGTGTCATGCGTCTCGCGCAGGGCCCGGGTCAGGCTGACGCCATCCTCGCCCGGCATCATCACATCCATCACGATCAGGTCGAAATCCAGCCCCGACAGGACCCGCCGCGCATGGGCGGCATCACGCGCCGCCGTCACCAGAAATCCGCTGCGCATCAAGAATTTCTTGAGCAGATCGCGGATGCGTTCATCGTCATCGACGATCAGAAGGTGGGCGTCCACATCGCTCATGAAGTTGAATCCCGCAGTTTCGTGTAAGCCCGACGCATATCAGCATCCATCATCGCTTCAAGAACTTTGCGGAACCCGGCAACCGCCTCGGGGCCGGCCTCCTTGTAGGCCGCGCGCATCCGGGCGCGCTGGGCGTCCGACAGCTGCGACTCGAGCGCTTTGCCCTTTTCGGTCAGGTACAGGTGGCGTTCGCGCTTGTCGACGGTGCCGACCCGGCTCTCGACGAGGCCGTCGTCGATCAGCGTGCGCAGCACCCGGTTCAGCGACTGCTTGGTCACCCCCAGAATCGCCAGCAGGTTGTTCACCGTGGTGCCCGGCGCACGGTTGATGAAATGGATCGCCCGGTGATGCGCCCGGCCATAGGCCATTTCGCTCAAGATGCGGTCGGGGTCGGCGGTAAAGCCGCGATAGGCGAAGAACATCGCCTCGATCCCCTGGCGAAGCTGTTCATCCGTCAGAAACAACAGGCTTTCTCCGCCAAAGACCGGGGCGGGGCGGATCTCGGACATATCGGGCCTCATTCGTTACACGCCCCGACTTTAAGTCAGCGTTATTGACATTCCAAGGGCGGACAGGTATCGAATCGCAGTTTTTGCGCAATTTTGTGTCCGGGTCGGACCTAAGTAGCGCAACAATCGGAAATGTGGCCCGGGTCAGGAGGTTTCGGATGGCGGGATATGACGATCGTGACGGTGTCATCTGGATGGATGGCGAATTTGTGCCCTGGCGCGACGCCAAGGTGCATGTCCTGACCCATGCGATGCACTATGCCAGCTCGGTCTTCGAGGGCGAACGCGCCTATAACGGCAAGATTTTCAAAAGCCGCGAACATTCCGAGCGGTTGATCAAGTCGGCCGAGGCGCTGGACATGCCGATGCCCTACACGGTCGATCAGATCGAGGCGGCCAAGGCCGAAACGCTCGAGAAAAGCGGCCTCAAGGACGCATATGTGCGCGCGCTGGTCTGGCGCGGTTCGGGCGAGGACATGGGCGTGGCCTCGGCGCGCAACCCGGTGCGCATGGCCATCGCGGTCTGGCCCTGGGGCGCCTATTACGGCGACGCCAAGATGCAGGGTGCCAAGTTGGACATCGCTGAATGGAAGCGGCCCAGCCCGGAAACCATCCCGGTCCATGCCAAGGCGGCGGGGCTGTACATGATCTGCACCATCTCCAAGCACAAGGCCGAGGCCAAGGGCTGTTCGGATGCCTTGTTCATGGATTACCGCGGCTATGTGGCCGAGGCGACCGGTGCCAACGTATTCTTCGTCAAGGATGGCGAAGTGCATACACCGCTGGCCGACTGCTTCCTGAACGGGATTACCCGCCAGACGGTGATCCAGATGCTGAAAGACAAAGGCATCACCGTACACGAACGCCACATCCTGCCCGAGGAGATGGCCGAATTCGAACAGTGCTGGCTGACCGGCACCGCGGCCGAGGTCACGCCGGTGGGCCAGATCGGTGAGTATACCTTCGAGGTCGGCGACCTGACCCGTGAGATCGCCAACGATTACGAACAGCTGGTTCGCAGCTGATCCGACATCCGCTCGGGCGGTGGCCGACCGGCCTTGCCGCCCGTCCGGGGTTTGGTGCAGATCGTCCGCTGCGCTGGACGATCGGGTGCGAATCCGTATCCTTGGCGCATGTTGGACCTGCTCAGCGATATCCTGACGCGCCTTTCCCTGCGGGGCACCCTGTATTTCCGGACCTCGTTCACGCCGCCCTTCGGCGTGCAGGTGCCTGCATTCGAAAACGTCGCCCGGTTTCACTTCGTCCAGCGCGGAGAACTGAAGGTGCATGTGTCCACCACCGGCGAGACCCTGCGGTTGCGGCAGGGGGATCTGATCCTGATCCCGCACGGGGCCGCACACGCGCTGCTGTGCAACGAGGTCCGGCCCGTGGACGCCCTGCCGCTGGAGCAGGTTCTGGACCGGGCCGGCTACAAAGGTGACGGTGTGCTGGTCTATGGCGGAGCCGAGCAGGACCGCGACACGCAACTTATCTGCGGGCATTTCTCGTTTGCCGGTCCGGCCGGGCGGCGCGGCACTGGGCATATGCTGATCGACCGCCTGCCGCCCTATATCCTGATCGAGAATTACGGCGAATCCGCCGGGGCCTGGATCGAGGCAACGCTGCGGATGATCGAATCCGAGGTTGCGGGCGCCCGGATCGGCGGGGACCTGATCGCGCTGAAACTGTCCGAGGTTCTGTTCGCCCAGGCGATCCGCGCCTATCTGGAACATCAAAGCCCCACCGATGCGGCCCTGTCGGGCTTCGCCGATCCACGTATCTCGCGCGCGCTGGGCGCCTTTCACCGCGACCCGGCCCGCGAGTGGAGCGTGGCATCGCTGGCGCGTGAAGCCGGCATGTCACGCACGACCTTCGCACAGCTGTTCACCCAGAAGATGGGCGCCACGCCCATGCAATACCTGACCGACTGGCGTATGCAGATCGCCTGCCACGGGCTGATCGAAAGCCGCTGGAACGTGGCCGACGCGGCGGCTCAGGTCGGCTATGCCTCCGAGGCTGCGTTTTCGCGGGTGTTCAAGAAGCAGATCGGTCTGTCTCCGGCCGCTTACAGGGCGATGCACTGATCCGGCGAACTGGCGGACGATCTGCAAGGTGTTCCAAACGATCTGGGCTGCTACGTTCGGGTTGGCGAACATATCCTTGATCTGTCCTCAATCAAGGAAAGGAAACATCATGTCTCTGCGTTTCGTTACCCGCACCATTCATGCCTATCTGGACTACCCGGTGGCACTGGCCCTGATGGGGCTGCCTTTTGCCTTGGGACTGGGCGCGTCGAACCCGATTGCGCTGTGGCTGTCGGTGGCCACCGGCGTGGCGGCTTTCGTGCTGACGGTGCTGACGGATCATCACCTGGGCGTCTGGCGCGTTCTGCCCTACAGGTTTCACCTGGCCGTCGATCTGCTGGTGGGGCTCACCTTCCTGTTCGCCCCCAGCCTGTTCGGCTTCACCGGTCTGGATGCGGTCTACTACTGGCTGAATGGCGCCGCCGTGGTGGCCGTAATCTCGCTCAGCGCGCCCGACCAGACAGCCACCGCCTGACCCCTTGCTCCGGCCATTTGGCCGGGGCGAATTTTGGTCTTGAAAAGTCCGACAGAAATTGTCAGTTTTAGCCCAACGCCAGATACCCCGGTATCAAGCCTTTGATTCCGAGACGGCCTGCACGCCAAGCCGTACACCCGCGAGGGCGCGCCACCGTCTCGGAAACGATTTCGGAAAGGCCACGCGATGCGCGACCCGATACTTGAACTTCTGTCCAGTTCAGACCTGCCCCTTGGCAGCGGGTGCTGCGTCGATGGCGACCTGGTGGCCTACCTGGACTGCAAATGCCAGGACGGACGCTGTGACCGGGCGGCCGGGGTTGCGGACGCCCGGATCGCCACTGTCCCGCAGAGCACGCCGGCGGCACCGGCAAGTGGTGCCGTCCCGCGTTGACCGATCAGAAATCGACACCGCGCTGGGCCTTGATGCCGGCCTGAAACGGGTGCTTTTCCTCGGTCATTTCGGTGACCAGATCGGCATAGTCGCGCAGCGCCTGCGGCGCGTCGCGCCCGGTCAGGAACACGCTGGTCCGGTCCGAGCGGGCCTTCAGCCCCTCGATCACTGCGTCCACCGACAGGTATTCATAGCGCAGGGCGATGTTGATCTCGTCCAGCACCACAAGGTCATAGTCGCCGCTGGCCATCAGGTCGCGCGCCTTGTCGAAGGCGGCGGTGGCGGCGGTGATGTCGCGGTCGCGGTCCTGGGTGTCCCAGGTGAAGCCTTCGCCCATCGTGTGCCAGGTGACCAGATCGCGCTCTTCGAAGAACCGCCGCTCGCCAGTCTTCCATTTGCCCTTGATGAACTGCACCACGGCGACCTTCTGGCCCCAGCCCAATGCGCGGATCACCACGCCGAACGCGGCCGAGGATTTGCCCTTGCCCTTGCCGGTGTTGATCAGCACCAACCCGCGGCCGGGATCCACGGCCTCGGACACTTTCTTGCGGTGCTGGGCCTGCACCTGTTGCATCTTCTGTTTGTGGTCCTGTGCGTCGCTCATGGCAAAACCTCGTTGATTGTCCGCGCCAACCTAGGCGATGGGCGCGAAAGGTAAAGTCAGGGTTTGTGATCGGTCAGCGACCGCGCTTTGCCGCGCTCCAGACCCAGCTGGTGTTCGCGCCAGATCACCACCGCATTGCCGGCGATCACCAGCGCCGCCCCCAGCAGGATCGCCAGGGTCGGCAGCTCGTCAAACCAGACATAGCCGATGAAGATCGCAAACAGCATCGACGTATAATCATAGGGCGCCAGCATCGAGGCCTGCCCGAACCGGTAGGACGAGGTCACCAGAATCTGCGCGACGCCGCCGATCAGGCCCATCGTGATCAGGATCAGCAGCTGGTTCAGGGTGGGCATGGTCCAGCCCCAGAACACGGTCAGCGCCGACAGCAGCGTGGCGGTCATCGAAAAATAGAAGACGATCGCGGCGGGGTGGTCGACCTGCACCAGTTGCCGGATGTGGATCTGCACGAAGCCTCGGGCCACGGTCGCGCCCAGCACGCACAGCGCGCCGATCGTGGCCCCGGTGCCCAGATCGGCCGAGCCCAGCCGCGGCCAGATCATGATCAGCACGCCCAAGAGCCCGATCGCCACCGCGCCGATGCGGATCAGGCGGATGCGCTCGCCCAGCAGCAGCGCCGCCAGGATCAGGGTGAAGATCGGGGTGGCATAGCCAATGGCCGTAACCTCGGGCAGGGGCAGCAGGCTGAGCCCGGTGAAGGTCAGGCCCATGGCGGTGGTGCCCAGCACCCCACGCCAGAAATGGCCCATGGGCTTCCTGACGACAAAGCCCTGCGCCAGTTCCCCGCGCGAGATCAGCCAGGCCACGATCACCGGCACCGCGAAAAGCGAACGGAAAAACACCATCTGGCCCGGCGGGAAATCCGCCGACAGCGCCTTGACCAGCGCCGACATCGCCGTGAACAGGAACAGCGCGCTGAGTTTCAGCGTCACGGCCAGCAAAGGGCGATGAGAGGTCATGGATTGGGCCATCGGCGCGACCCTGCCCCCTTGCGCGGCAAAGATCAACGGGTTGGATTTGGGCGTGTCCAGCTGTCGGGCAGGGGGCTGCCGATCTCTTCGGCGAATTCGGTCAGAAACCGGATCATGCGCCGGACCCGTTGCAGCGCGATCTGCCGTCCGGCTTCGGTCAGCATGTCGTCGGGCAGGGCCAGCAGCTTCACCTTCCAATGGTCGATCGAATAGTGCAGATCGTCCAGTGGACGGTGCGATGCGAACGGATCGGCCGGATCATAGAGCGTCCGCCCCAAAGCGCCGGACACCGAGAAATTCCGTGCGATCCCGATGGCGCCCAGCGCATCCAATCGGTCGGCATCGCGCAGGATGCGCGCCTCGGGCGTCTCGGGCGGGATGTTGGCGGAAAAACTGTGCGCCTCGATCGCGTGGCGGGTGGCGGCGATCTGGGCATCGCTCAGGCCCAGTTCTCGCAGAACAGGCTCGGATTCTTCGGCCGACCGGCGCGAGGCCAGGTGTCGGTCGGGGTCGTTCTTGGGCAGGTTGACCAGATCGTGCAGATAGCAGGCCGCCAGCAGCACGGTCCTGTCGGTTTGCGCATCGGCGATGGCGCGGGCATTGACCCAGACACGGTCCAGATGGGCCAGGTCATGGGCCGGGTCGGTGATCATCCGCTGCGCGACGACCGCGCGTAGGCGGTCGCGCAGCTCAGCCAATCCGTCCACGGTTCTCACCGATCTGGCCCCGATGCAGCAGCAGGTGGTCCAGGATCACGCAGGCCATCATCGCCTCGCCCACCGGCACGGCGCGGATGCCGACGCAGGGGTCGTGGCGGCCCTTGGTGATGATCTCGGTCTCTTCGCCCGATTTGGTGATGGTCTTGCGCGTGGTCAGGATCGATGAGGTCGGTTTGACTGCAAAACGCACCACGATGTCCTGCCCGGTCGAGATACCGCCCAGAATGCCGCCTGCATGGTTCGAGCTGTATTGCGGGCCGTTCTGGCCCATGAAAATCTCGTCGGCATTGGCCTCGCCGGTCAGTTCGGCGGCGGCCATGCCTTCGCCGATCTCGACGCCCTTGACCGCGTTGATCGACATCATCGCCGCGGCCAGATCGGTGTCGAGCTTGCCATAGACCGGCGCGCCGAGGCCCGCTGGAACGCCGCGCGCCACCACTTCGACCACCGCGCCGACCGAGTTGCCGGATTTGCGCAGATCGTCCAGATAGGCCGCCCAGTCCTCGGCGGCTTGTGCATCCGGGGTCCAGAACGGGTTCTGTTCGATCTGCGCCCAGTCAAAGTTGGCCCGGTCGATCCGGTGCGGGCCGATCTGGGTCATGTAGCCGGTGATCTGGACATTCGGCGCGATCTGTTTGATCGCCTCGCGCGCCAGCCCGCCGGCGGCCACCCGCGCCGCCGTTTCCCGGGCCGAGCTGCGCCCGCCGCCGCGATAGTCGCGGATGCCGTATTTCTGCCAATAGGTAATGTCGGCATGGCCGGGGCGGAACTTGTCCATGATGTCCCCGTAGTCCTTCGAGCGTTGATCGGTGTTCTCGATCATCAGCTGGACCGGGGTGCCGGTTGTCTGGCCCTCGAACACGCCTGACAGGATCTCCACCTGATCGGGCTCGCGCCGCTGGGTGGTGAACTTGTTCTGGCCCGGTTTGCGCTTGTCCAGCCAGTGCTGGATCATACCCTCGTCGATCGGGACGCCGGGCGGGCAGCCATCCACCGTGGCGCCCAGCGCGGGGCCGTGGCTTTCACCCCAGGTGGTGACGCGGAAAAGGTGTCCAAAGCTGTTCATCGACATGGGGCGTGCTCCTTTGAGGGTCGTGATTAACGGCGAGAGCCTGCCGCCTCAAGCGGATTTGCGGTTGGGGCATCGCTGCCCCAACCCAGTGTGCTTAGGCAGCACGGGTCAGTGCGGCGCGGGTTTCGACGATTTTCAGCGCCGCCCGAGCTGCCTCGCGCCCCTTTTCCACGAAATGCGCGCGGTAGATGGCGTTGTGATGGTCGGTTTCCTGGTACTGGTGCGGCGTCAGCGACACCGACAGGACCGGCACGCCGGTTTCCAGCCCCGCGCGCATCAGCCCGTCAACCACGGCCTGCGCCACGAAATCGTGCCGGTAGATGCCGCCATCGACGACAAAAGCCGCGCAGGCCACGGCGGCATAGCGGCCCGTCCGGGCCAGGTCGCGGGCCAGCAGGGGCATTTCAAACGCGCCCGGCACGTCGAACACATCGACCTGATCGGCGGGGATCAGCTCCAGAAAACCGTCCAGCGCGCGGTCGACGATATCGGCATGCCAGTTGGCTTTGACGAAAGCATAGCGGGTGTGTGTCATCGTGATCTCCTTTCAGCTTGGTGGCCTGCTGGCGGGTGCGAATGGTTTCGCGGCCAGCGCGGCATGACACGTCACCCAAGGCGATAACGGACAGACGCGCCCTTGGCGGGGCGCGCTGCTCGTTCTCTTTCATCCGGACTTTGACCGTCGGCTCTGGCCTCTCACCAGATCTGCTGACACTCTGCCGGTTGGATGGCAGAGCCGCTCGCGGGCTGGCGGGCCTGGGCCCGCATACCGCCGGTGGGGAATTCCGCCCCGCCCTGAGAACGGCGCGACCTTGCCAAGCGTGCGCGCGATCTGCAAGACCTGTCTGCAGGAGGACGGCCATGCACCCCAACCCAGCCTTTCGCGCCGAGGACCGCGCGCGCCATGTGGCGTTTGCCCGCAGCCGGGGATTCGGCGTACTGGCGCTGTCGGTCGACGGCCCGCCATTGATCAGCCATGTGCCCTTTCTGCTGTCCGAGGATGGCGCGGTGGCCGAACTGCATCTGGTGCGGTCGAACCCGATCGTGCGGGCGCTGGCCAACCCGCAGGAGGCGCGGATCGCGGTTCAGGGGCCCGACGGGTATGTCTCGCCCGATTGGTATGGCGTCGCGGATCAGGTGCCCACATGGAATTACGTGGCGGTCCACCTGACCGGCCGGCTGGAATTGCAGCCGCAGGACCGGCTGCGCGATCTAGTTGATCGGCAATCGGCCTTTTTTGAAGAGCGGCTCCAGCCCAAGCCGCCCTGGCGCGCCGACAAGATGGACTCGGCGGCGCTGGAGCGCATGATGCGCATGATCGTGCCCTGCCGCATGCAGATCACCCAGATCGACGGCACCTGGAAACTGAACCAGAACAAGCCCGAGGCGGCGCGGCTGGCCGCGGCCGAGAATGTCGAGCAGTCCGGGATCGGCACCGAGCTTGGTCAACTGGCTGCTTTGATGCGGGACAGTTGACCGGCGCCGGGTTGGGTTCAGTCGGTGAACGTGGCCAGATAGGCGGCGATATCCTCGGCACCTTTCTTCAGCTTGACGCTCATGTTCGGGCGGGCGGTGTCGTCGTTGAGGAAGTCCTGGATGAACCCGATCGGGTCGCGGGCATAGGCGGCGATGTTCTCTTGCGTCCAGACCAGACCGTTTTCACCGGCGCGGATCATGTCATCGGTGAACATCCCGATGGGCAGCCGTTCACTGCCGTTCAGATAATCGTTTTCGGTTCCTGCGGTCCTGCCGACCACACCATAGAGATTCGGGCCGGTGATGCCGCCTTTGATCAGAACCTCGTCATCCTTGATGATGGCGTGACAGGACGAGCAGCGGTTGTAGAGTTTCTCACCGCGCGCGGCGTCGCCTTCGGCAGCGGCCTGGTGTGCGGCGGTGAACGCGAGCAGCAGAATGGCGTTTTTTGACAAAGTCATTTGGGTCCTCATTCAGATCGGTCGCGCGCCCGCCGCCTTTGCGTGAAAAACCCCGGGGTCGCAACCGGGAAATTCACCACAAAGAAATCTAAAAAATGATTTCAAAATAGATGTTTAAATGAAAAAAAATGACCCGGAACCGCGCGGTCCGGTTGCTGTCGTGTTTGCCACGCGCCGGGCACCCGAGTGAACAGATGCCCGACCGGGCCGGGGGCGAAGGGTCAGAGAATCACCTGCGAAGTGATTCGCGCCTTCGAACGGCGTTTTTCGCAACACCCGAGGAAGTTCTTGAAAAATGACCCCTTCATTGTGACATGAATGCCCAGATGCGGCGTAGTGCGCGCCTATGACCGCTGGACGAACCGATTTCCGCCAGCTAGATACCCGCGATGAGACGCCGCTTTGATGCGGTGCTGATGCATGTTTGCCCGTAGCCGGGCGCTGGAATCGGAGAAAACCTCGTGTCCCACGCAGAAGACCACGAAGGCACCCGCAGAGATTTCCTCTACTACGCCGCCGGCGGCGCAGGTGTCGTTGCAACGGGAGCCGCCGTGTGGCCCCTGGTCAACCAAATGAACCCCTCGGCAGACGTTCAGGCGCTGTCCTCGATCCGCGTGGATGTCAGCGGCGTCGAGATCGGCACCCAGATCACGGTCAAGTGGCTGGGCAAGCCCGTCTTCATTCGTCGCCGTACCGAAGAAGAGATCAACTGGGGCCGCGAAGTGCCGCTGGAGGATCTGCCGGATCAGAACGACCGGAACGAAAACAAGCCGAACCTGCCCGCGACCGACGAAAACCGGACGCTGGACGAAGCCGGCGAATGGCTGGTGATGATGGGCGTCTGCACCCATCTGGGCTGCGTTCCTCTGGGCGACGGCGCTGGTGATTTCCACGGGTGGTTCTGCCCGTGCCACGGATCGCACTACGATACGGCGGGCCGTATCCGCAAAGGTCCCGCTCCGGAAAACCTGCATATCCCGGTCGCCGAGTTCCTCGACGAAACCACCATCAAGCTGGGTTAAGGAGACGCGCTCATGTCCGGTATCCCGCACGATCACTATGAACCGAAGACCAACGGCGAGAAGTGGCTGAACAGCCGTCTGCCCATCGTCGGCCTTCTATACGACACTTTGATGATCCCCACCCCGAAGAACCTGAACTGGATGTGGATCTGGGGCATCGTCCTGACCTTCTGCCTGGCGTTGCAGATCGTCACCGGCATCGTTCTAGTGATGCACTATACCCCGCATGTCGATCTGGCCTTTGCCAGCGTCGAGCACATCATGCGCAACGTAAACGGCGGCTACATGCTGCGGTACCTGCACATGAACGGCGCGTCGCTGTTCTTCGTGGCGGTCTATATCCACATCTTCCGCGGCCTGTTCTACGGTTCGTACAAGGCGCCGCGCGAAGTGACCTGGATCATCGGCATGCTGATCTACCTGATGATGATGGGCACCGCCTTCATGGGTTATGTTCTGCCCTGGGGTCAGATGTCCTTCTGGGGCGCCACCGTGATCACCGGCCTGTTCGGCGCGATCCCCTTCGTGGGCGAAGCGATCCAGACCTGGCTGCTGGGCGGACCGGCCGTCGACAACGCGACGCTGAACCGCTTCTTCTCGCTGCACTATCTGCTGCCCTTCATCATCGCAGGGCTGGTCATCGTGCATATCTGGGCCTTCCACACCACCGGCAACAACAACCCCACGGGTGTTGAAGTTCGCCGCACGTCGAAAGCCGAGGCCGAGAAAGACACGCTGCCATTCTGGCCCTATTTCGTGATCAAGGACCTGTTCGCGCTGGCCGTCATCCTGGTCGTGTTCTGGGCAATCGTCGGCTTCATGCCGAACTACCTGGGCCACCCGGACAACTACATCGAAGCCAACCCGCTGGTCACGCCCGCGCACATCGTGCCCGAATGGTACTTCCTGCCATTCTACGCGATCCTGCGTGCTTTCACTAGCGAAGTCTGGGTCGTGCAGTTCGCCAGCTTCATTACCGGTGGCATCATCGACGCCAAGTTCTTTGGTGTTCTGGCGATGTTCGGTGCAATCCTGGCAATGGCGCTGGCGCCGTGGCTGGACACTTCGACCGTGCGTTCGGGCAAGTACCGCCCGATGTTCAAATGGTGGTTCTACCTGCTGGTCATCGACTTCTTTGCCCTGATGTGGCTGGGTGCGATGCCGGCGGAAGAGCCCTATGCGACTTTCTCGCTGATCGCGTCCGCCTACTGGTTCGCCTATTTCTTCGTGATCCTGCCGATCCTGGGTGTCATCGAAAAGCCCGATGCCCAGCCGGAAACCATCGAAGAAGACTTCAACGCGCATTATGGCAAGGCTGACGCCGACGCCACGCCGGCCGAGTAAGAAGAGGGACCGGAAACCATGTTCAAGAAACTTGCAATCGGTGCCGCGTTTGCCATCGCCCTTGCTCCTGCTGCGGTATCCGCAGCCGGAGGCGGCGAGCAGCATATCGAGGACTTCGACTTCTCGTTCGAAGGGCCCTTTGGCGCTTACGATCAGAACCAGCTTCAGCGCGGCCTGCAGATCTATACCGAGGTTTGCGCGGCCTGCCATGGTCTGAAATATGTACCGCTGCGCGACCTCACGGCGCTGGGCTACTCGGAAGAAGAAGTCATCGCTTATGCCGCCGGCTCGTTCGAGGTGTTCGATCCCGAGCTGGACGATTTCCGCCCGGCCAGGCCGACCGATCACTTCCCGGCCAATGATGCCGTGGGCGCACCTGACCTGAGCCTGATGGCCAAGGCACGTGCAGGCTTCCACGGCCCCTACGGTCTGGGGATCAACCAGCTGGTCAAAGGCATGGGTGGCGCTGAATACATCGCCTCGCTGCTGGACGGCTATACCGGCAAGGAAAAAGAAGAGGCCGGCACGATCCTGTACGAAAACACCGCTTTCCCGGGCGGCTGGATTTCGATGGGCCCGCCGTTGTCTGACGAACAGGTCGAGTTTGCCGACGGACACGAAAACACCGTCGAGGCCATGTCCCAGGACGTCGCTGCGTTCCTGATGTGGGCCGCCGAACCGAAAATGATGGATCGCAAGGCCTCGGGCTTTGTCGGGGTTCTGTTCCTGACCATCATGTCGGTGCTTCTCTACCTGGTGAACAAGCGTCTGTGGGCGCCGGTCAAAGGCAAAAAGTCGGTCTGACCTGAAGGTCACCTGCAAAAGCAAGACAACCCCGCGCATGGCGCGGGGTTTTTTCTTTTTGCGGTCGGAAACTCGCCGAGCCGGGCATCAGCGCGGGCTTATTCACAGCTTTTAAGCGGGCTGCGCATGGCGCCGGCGGGGTCGGCTGCTCAGGTTTTCGACAGCGTCAGGCGGTCTGACGCAGGATCTAAACCGAGGAGACCCGACATGAAACTACCCATACTTGCAGCCGCTTTGCTTGTGGCCACTCCGGTTCTGGCTCTGGACCTGGTGTCGGATACGGAACTGGGCAAGACAGAGACTGAGGTGCGCACCGCACTGACCGAGCTTGGCTATGAGGTGCGCAAGATCGAAATGGAGGACGGTGAAATCGAGGCCTATGTCGTGAAAGACGGACAGATGGCCGAGGTCTATGTGGACCCCGCGTCCGGCAAGATCCAAAAGATCGAGGACAAGTGACCGGCAATGTCCGAGTCCATCCAGCACCAGAGCGGGCGCGAGGGCGCCCGCACCATCCGGGTCTGGGACCCGCTGGTCCGCCTGATCCACTGGTCGGTGGTTCTGGGCATTCTGCTCAACGCCGCTGTGACCGACCCCGAGGGGCTGCTGCATGAATATGTCGGTTATGCCGTGCTCGGGCTGGTTCTTTTGCGCCTGGCCTGGGGCGTCCTTGGGCCGGCACCGGCCAGGTTCTCGGCATTCCCGTTCAGCCCGAATGCTGCGGTCCGACATGTGCGTGACACCGTCCGGGGCGACCGGTCGGTTCACCTGTCGCACAATCCTCTGGGCGCGCTGATGGTCTACAACATCTGGATGACGTTGGGCTTCATCTGCGCCACAGGCATCATGATGGGCACCACGGCCTTCTTCGGGGTGAGCTGGGTCGAGGATACGCACGAGCTGGCGTTCGACTGGCTGATGCTAAGCGTTGTTCTGCACGTGCTTGGCGTGCTTTTGGACCAACGGCGAACCGGTGTCGCTCTGGTCAAAGCCATGGTATCAGGGGACAAGAATATTCCTGATGGCTGGTCGACCAAATGATCAAATGGATCACCGAAAACCTGCGGTCCGGCGACGCGGATGCACGCCGGGCCGTTCTGATGGCGGCGATGATCGTGGTTCAGGGTCTATGCGCCGCATTCTACATGGGCGACGCGATTCTGGACCTCGATGGCAGCGAGCCCCTGGCACATCTCGTTTTGGAATCCCTGGTCGCGACCGTCCTTTGCCTTGGCGTCCTGTTCTTCATGCTCGAGCTGCGCCGATTGCTGGCGCGAATGGACCAGGCAAAACAAGGACTGCGCGCGGCGCAGGGAGAAATGAGCGCCGTGATCGACACTTTCTTTACCCGCTGGGGCCTGACCAGCGCCGAGCGCGAAGTGGGCCTGTTGATCCTCAAAGGCGTCGACAATGAGAATATCGCCCGGATCCGAGGCCGTGCCGTGGGTACCGTACGCGCGCAGTCGGCTTCGATCTATGGAAAAGCCGGCGTGGACGGACGCGCCCAACTGATCAGTGTCTTCATGGAAGAGCTTCTGGCAAGCGACGGTCCGGCCTGAGAGACGTCAGGCCACCAACTGCTGATCGCGAACCCCGGTGATGGTGGCAGTCACGATCTGCCCTTCGGGTTGCGCGTTCGCAAATGTTACCTCGGTGAACTGCTCGGTCCGGCCCATGTGGGGATTTTCCATCAGGATGTGATGGGTCTTGCCCAGCTGGGCTTCCAGGTGTCTGGCTACCTGCGCGTCACCCGCCTCACGTAGCCTGGCGGCACGTTGCTTTGTCACCTTGCCGTTGACCTGCTGCGGAATGCGCGCCGCCGGCGTGCCTTCGCGCTTGGAATAGGGGAAGACGTGCAGCCAGGTCAGGTCGCAGTCGGTGACCAGTTTCAGCGAGTTCTCGAAATGGGCCTCGGTTTCCGTCGGAAAGCCCGCGATGATGTCGGCACCAAAGGTGATCTCGGGGCGCAGCCTGCGGGCCTCTTCGGTGAAGCGTATGGCGTCGTCGCGCAGGTGGCGGCGCTTCATCCGTTTCAGGATCAGGTCGTCACCATGCTGCAGCGACAGGTGCAGATGCGGCATCAGGCGCGGCTCGGTCGCGATGGCCTGCATCAGGTTCTCGTCCACCTCGATCGAATCGATCGAGCTGATGCGCAGGCGCGGCAGGTCGGGCACCAGTTTCAGGATGCGCATGACCAGATCGCCCAGCTTGGGGCTTGCGGGTAGGTCGGCGCCCCATGAGGTCAGGTCGACCCCGGTCAGCACGACCTCGTTGTAGCCCCGGTCCACCAGCCGCTTGATCTGGTCCACCACCACGCCCGCCGGGACGCTGCGCGAGTTGCCGCGGCCATAGGGGATGATGCAGAAGGTGCAGCGATGATCACAGCCGTTCTGGACCTGCACATAGGCGCGCGAGCGGGTGCCGAATCCGTCGATAAGGTGGCCGGCGGTTTCGGTGACCGACATGATGTCATCGACCTGAACCGTCTCGGTCTCGCCGATGAAATCGGCGGCCATGCCTTTCCAGGTTTCGGGGCGCATCTTTTCGGTGTTGCCGATCACCGCATCGACCTCGTCCATCTCGGCAAAGGTCTGGGGTTCGGTCTGGGCCGCGCAGCCGGTGACGATCAACCGGGCGTTGGGGTTCTCGCGGCGCAGCTTGCGGATCTCCTGCCGGGCCTTGCGGACGGCTTCGGCGGTGACGGCGCAGGTGTTCACGATCACCGCGTCCGTCAGCCCGGCCTGCTGCGACAGCTCCTTCATCGCCTCGGTCTCATAGGCGTTGAGCCGGCAGCCCAGCGTGGTGAATTTCGGCGGGTTCATCACAGCGGCTCCAGAAACTCGGGCGTCAGCGTGCCCGAGAAGACATGGCAGGTGGGGCCGGTCATCC
Source organism: Ruegeria sp. CI5 (assembly GCF_056536885.1). Classification (NCBI taxonomy): domain Bacteria; kingdom Pseudomonadati; phylum Pseudomonadota; class Alphaproteobacteria; order Rhodobacterales; family Roseobacteraceae; genus Ruegeria; species Ruegeria sp. CI5. The sequence continues at coordinate 366,093 of NZ_JBQFQN010000003.1, read as the reverse complement.
AGACGCCGTCCTCGCGCCAATCAATCCAGATGGTGCCGCCGTCCAGGTCGATCTGCACCTTGCGCCCGGTCAGGCCGCGCCGCGCCGCTGCCACTGCCGTGGCACACGACGACGAGCCCGAGGCCAGCGTGATTCCCACGCCGCGTTCCCACACCCGCATGCGGATGTGATCCGGCCCGATGATCTGGGCGACCTGCACATTGGTGCGCTGGGGATAGAGCGGGTGATGCTCGTAGCGCGCGCCGAATTCCTCCAGCGGAATCGCCTCGGCGTCTTCGACGAAGAAGGTGCAATGCGGGTTGCCCATGCCGGTGGCCACCGGTCCGCCTTCGATCGGCAGTTCCAGCGTATCCACCTCTTCGGCCAATGGAATGTCGGCCCAGTCCAGCTGTGGGTGCCCCATGTTGACCGAAGTCAGCCCGTCGCCCGCGTCCCGCGCCTGCAGCGTGCCGTGGCTGGTGGTCAGCGTCAGTTCGGATTTGCCGCTTTCCTGCATCAGGAACCGGGCGATGCAGCGGGTGGCGTTGCCGCAGGTGGCCGAGATCGACCCATCAGCATTGTAGAACACCAGATGCGCATCCGATTCGCCGTTTTCGATGACGGCCAGCTGGTCGAATCCGACCCCGAACTGCCGGTGTCCGATCCCGCGCGCCAGCGCCGGCGTGATCTGCACCGGATGCGCGCGCGCGTCCACAATGACGAAGTCATTGCCAAGCCCGTGCATCTTCATGAAGGGCAAACCGGTGTCGGATCGTTGCTGCATGGCGGGCATATAGCCTTGCCGCAGACATGAATCCAGCCCGGCGCGAAGATTCCTGAAAAAAGGGGTTGACCCCCCGCCGCCTCAACCCTAATTAGGCCGCCTATCGGGACGCCGGGAACACAATGATTTCAGGCGGAACGCGGTGCGAAAAAGGGCTTGTACCCGGTCGGGAAAATGCCTTAGACAGCGCCACGGATCGCAACGATCCGATGAAAAGAGTGGGCCGTTAGCTCAGTTGGTAGAGCAACTGACTTTTAATCAGTGGGTCGCAGGTTCGAATCCTGCACGGCTCACCACTTTTTCCAAAGATTGATCGAGACGCCGCGCGGTCACTTCTTTTCAAAGAACAGCACGACTTCGCCCAGCCGGATGCCAAAGCGCGAGACATAGGCGCGGTTCAGCAGGCGGTCATCGTCCAGCAGCCACATCCAGTCGTCGAAATCGACACGCATCGTACCGTCCTTCACTGGCAGGTCGATGCGGTACTTCCAGTTGAACGTGTCACCACGCTCGGTTCCCGACGCGGTGCCCAGAACGCCGGGCGCGGTGCCGGTCCAGGTATCCTCGCCGGTTTTGGTCAGGGTCCAGATGCGCTGTTCGGTGGCGCCGTCGTCATAGACGAAGTCTTCGACCAAAGTCAGGGTCTGGCCGTCCCATGTCCCGTTGATGTCGACCGTGAACCGCCGCGGGATGTTGCCCAGAACGTCCTGGAACTGCCCATAGGCCACGGTGTGGCCCTCAAAGAACTCTTCGAGGTTCAGCTGGCGGTCCGACAGGAAAGTGGTCGGGACTTTCGGTTTGAAGGCACAGGCCGCTGTCAGCAGCAGGCACGCGAAGGCCAGTCGTTTCATGAGCCGGGTCATTGCAGGGCCCTCGGGTCGGCGGTGCGGTCATGGCCGTTCGCGCCGGGCACATGCGCCGTCTTTTCCGGCGGGGCAGGGCGCATGGTGGCGACCAACTCGGCCACCTTCAGGCCGAACTTGCGCATCTCCGAGCGGTTCATGATCGCCCCGCTCTCGGTCAGGTACATCCAGTCTGTCACATCCAGGGTATGGCCCCCGGCGTCTTCGGGCAGAACGATGCGATAGGTCAGCTTGACCGTCGCGCCCGAGATCACGCCGCGGCCTTCGCCGACGATGTCGTCGGCGGTTGCGGTAAAGCGGTTGCCTGTGCCCATGGTCAGGTACCATTTGCGGGTCATCTGCTTGCCGTTCGAATAGGTGAAATACTCGGTCAGGGTGCCGGAATTGCCGTTCCATTCCCCGATCATCCGCGCCACGAAGCTGTTCGACATCTTGCCGGTCGGGCCGTAGATCAGGCCTTCGGACAGGATTTCCCCGTTCAGATTGTCCTTCAGTGAGAAATCGGGGCCGGTTCCGGCATAATCCGACGGCGATTGCGCGCGAAAGCTGAGAAGGCGGGTTTTGACCGCGATCAGGGCCAATACGGCCAGTGCGGCAATCAGGAGGAATGTCATTTTGCGGGTACCTCTGTAGGCAGCGTCAGGACCATTCCGAACGCGCCGAGTTTCAGGATGCAGGGCAGCACGGCATAGGCCAGGTTGAGCGTTTCCAACGCCTGCGCCGAATTCGTCTGACCGGGCACGAAGCCGCTGCGTTCCAGCAGCGGAAGAGTGAAGAATGCGGCCAATGCCAACCCCAGTTTGCCGGCGAAAGACCAGATGCCGAAGGCGGCCGAGGCATTCAGCCCCGCGCGTGTCAGCACCACCGAGAACATGGCCGGCAGAACCACCATGTCCGCCCCCAGCGCCGCCCCCGACGCCAGGCAGATAACCGCAAACCCGGCCAGGTTGCCGGGCGCCAGCATGGCCGCGCCGACAAAGCCCAGAATGGCCAGTGGCATCGCGATGATCAGAGTCTGTTTCGGGCCGATCAGGTTGCTGAGCCGCGCCCAGAGCGGCACGGTCGCCCCGGCGCTGAGGAAGAACAGGATCAGCAGCGGCCCGGCCTTGCCCGGCAATTGTAGCCGGTCCTCGACGAAGAACAGGAACAGAGTCGAGGTGATTGCAACCGGCAGGCTGTTGACCAGCGCCAGCGCCAGCAGACGCAGGGCCCCGGCCTGACCCAGCCCGTCGAAGGACAGGCCCTGCCCGGTGACGGGCGCGCGCCGCCAGATCGGCAATGTCAGCGCCATGGTGACCAGCGCCAGCGCGCCCAGAAACAGCCCGAAAGCCGGATAGCCCTGCGCGCCCGCGCCCAATGCCACGAACAGCGCCGGTGCGCTGGCGGCCAGAACCACGCCGGCCAGTTGCCCGCCCTCTCGAAAGGCGGCGAGGGTCATCAACTCGCGCGGGGTGGCCTGTTTCGCCAGCGTCGCGCTGCGGCCGTAAAGCAGGATCGTGCCCAGGCTGTAGGCGGAAAACAGCAGGATCAGGATCGCCACGAGGACGCCGACGCTCGCCCCCTGCGGCAGCGAAAACAACAGCGGAAAACCGACCGCCAGACCTCCGGCGGCCAAGACGGCAAAACCCATCTGCGCGCCGGGCCAGCGGTCAATGGCCCAGCCGATCAGCGGGTCTTGCACCAGATCCACCAGCCGGATCAGCAGCAGAACCGTGCCGATCACGCCCAGGCCGATCCCGAGGTTCACCGCCGCGAAACGCGGCAAGTGGATGTAGAGCGGGATACCCGCCGCAGCAAGCATCAGCGCATAGAGGCTGACACGCGGATACAGCATCACTGACCCCGCAGCTGACGCGTAAAGGCGGCGGACCGGGTGTTGTTGCCCAGAAAGATCGACATGAAACTGCGCTTGATCCCCGGATAGGAGAGGGTGCAGGTCTTGCGCCCGTTGCGCCAGAACTCGATCGCGTCGGGGCCTTTGGTGACGGCCAGGTAGCTGTCACCGGCGCCGACCGCCTGATAGCAGGTTTTTAACTGCGCCTCGATCGGGGCGCTGTTGCCCTGCCGGGCCATCTCGTCCAGCGTGGATTCGATCAGCGCCTTCTGCTTCAGCGATTTCCGATAGGTCAGCTTCAGGCCGAAATCCTGCGACCAGCTGAGCGGGCCGCCGCCTTTGGTGAACAGCTGCGCGTCGTAGATCGGCAGACCGAGGAACCGGAAGGTGGCGGTGCCACGCAGCTCAGCATCGGGCAGCAGGTTGGTGACGGGGGTGGCCGCAAGCCCGGCAGGGGCCAGCAGAACCAGGCTCAGGATCGCTGCGTTACGGGCTGGCCGTAACCGGGACAGCGACGCTTGGATCAGATATCGCATTTTCAGCTCCGTTGGTTTGCGGATCGCCGGTCAACAGCCCGACCACGTGCATCGCGCTGGCGATTCCGTCTTCGTGGAACCCGTGCCGGTTGTAGGCGCCGGCGAACCAGGTCCGGTTGCGGCCCTGCATCTCGCGGATCTGGCCCTGCGCTTTCAGCGCGGCCTTGTCGAACACCGGATGGGCGAATTCCACCTCGTCATAGATTTTGTCTGGCGCGATGTCGGAAGACGGGTTCAGGGTGACGAACAACGGGTCGCTTTCAGGGATGTTCTGCAACCGGTTCATCCAATAGGTCACGCCCACGTTGCCCGCCTGCGAGCGGTAGGTCCAGCTGGACCAGCAGGCGCGGCGGCGCGGCATCTGGCTGGGGTCGCAGTGCAAGACCGCGCGGTTGGGCTGATAGCGGATCGCGCCCAGCGCCGCGGCCTCGTCGGCGGTGGCGTTCTGGCCCAGAATGGCCAACGACTGGTCGGAATGGGTGGCCAGGATGATCTCGTCATACTGATCCGAGCGGCCCTGCGCCTGAACGGTCACGCCCAAGGCATCGCGTTCGACGTTAGAGACCGGCGCGCCCAGGCGGATGTCGCAACCCCGGCCGCGCAACGCGGATTCGATCCGGCGGACATATTCGATGCTGCCACCCTTTACCGTCCACCACTGGTGCTGGGCGCCGCGTTTGCTGGACAGCAAGGCGTGGTTGCGGAAGAACTGCACCAGCGACCGCGCCGGAAACTGATCGACGAACTCCACCGGAGTTGACCAGATCGCGCCGCACATCGGCATCAGGTAATTGTTGCGGAACCAGTGGCCCAGCCGCATCTGGTCAACCAGCTCACCAATCGTGGTGTCATCATCCCGGGCGGCCTCGGGCGCTTCTTTGCCAAAGCGCAGGATGTCGGCGATCATCTTGTAGTAGGAGGGCCGCACGAGGTTGCGCTTCTGCGCGGTGATGGTGCGCAGATTGTTCAGGCCATATTCGATGCGACCATTGTCGATGGTGGCGCCAAAGCTCATCTCGCTTTTGATGACCGGCACGTCCAACTCGCCAAACAGCTTGGTCAGGTAGGGATAGGTGGCGTAGTTGAAAACGATGAACCCGGTATCGACAGGTTGGTCGCCGTTGCGCCCGGCCATCACCGTGCGCGCATGTCCGCCCAGACGGGGTTCGGCCTCATACAGGGTGACGTCGTGACTTTCCGACAGGTAATAAGCCGCTGATAATCCTGAGATGCCTGCGCCTACAATTGCGATTTTTTTCCGTACGCCCCGGGTTTCGTCGAACATGCCATCCTCTTTATGCGACATTTTACAATAAGATACGCAGGGTAGGCCGGAGCGGATCAAATCCGGGCCATGTTTTTACATGTTTCCCGCTGATCGGCGGGCTGTGCGTCAGGATTGCATCAATCGCGTTTGCTGGTGATCCGAGGTATGCCCTTCCGCGTAATGAAAGGTGTTATGATCGAGACAACCCAACCCAAGACCGCGGCTGTTCACGCTTCGGCACATGTGAACCGCGCGGTATGAGTAGTTTTGACGGAAAAATCTATTGGATCATCGGCGCCAGCGAAGGGCTGGGCCGGGCGCTGGCCGAGGCCTTGGGCGGTCAGGGCGCGCACCTTGTGCTGTCCGCGCGTAGTGCCGAGCGGCTGGAGCAGATCTGCGCCGCGCTGCCCAATGCCCGTGCGGTACCGCTGGACGTGACCGATCTGGCGCAGGTGCGCCGCGCCGTGGCCGAGATCGGCCAAGTTGACGGTCTGGTCTACAACGCCGGGGCCTATGAGCCGATGCGCGCGCAGGACTGGCAGACCGAAGCCGCGCTGGCCATCAGCGACGTGAACTACTCAGGCGCGCTGCGGGTTCTGGGGGAAACCGTGCCGGCCATGGTGAAGGCGGGGCGTGGCGACATTACCCTGATCGGGTCGCTGGCGGGCTATCACGGACTGCCTGCGGCGATCGGGTACGGGTCCAGCAAGGCGGCGCTGATCTCGCTGGCCGAAACGATGCGGCATGACCTGGCCGGAACCGGGGTGACGGTGCGCATCGTCAATCCGGGGTTCATCAAGACCCGGCTGACCGACAAGAACAGCTTCAAGATGCCGATGCTGATGGAGCCCGAAGACGCCGCGCAGCGCGTGCTGCGCGCAATGGCGCGCCGGCGCTTCCGGACCGACTTTCCGGCGCCGTTCTCGTGGGTCATCCGGCTGATCGATTACCTTCCGGATATTCTGGTCTATCGTGGAAAATAGACTCTAACCAAGGCGCCCTTGGCAGAACCAGCCCGCCGACATGGTGCCGCCATGGCCGTAGAACAGCCACAGCCGCTCGCCCTGTTCAGTCACCACCACCCAGTAATCGCGCACGCCGCTGCGCCAGTTGGGGTCGTCCAGCCACCATTCCGGGGCGATCCGCTCCGGGCCGGTGGCCTGCGCCAGGTGCCAGTCGCGCCCGCGCCAGCGGAAATTGGCGGGCACATCGGGACGGTCGGGGGCCATCACCGGCTCGGGCCGCCACATCAGCAGGGGGCGCGGGCGCGGCGGGGCGGGCCAGTCGCGCGCCGGTTCCGACCAGGCCGCCGCCAGCGTCTGTGCGGTTTTCTCGGGGATGTGCGAGGCCGCCGGGTGCTGCCGCGTGATCGCCTCGAGCCCCACCCGCGCGCCCAGCTTTCCGATCAGATCGTCCAGCGCGGTGTTCCCCTCCAATCGGTTGCGGACGGCGCGGCTGGCTTCGGCATGGCCGGTCAGGGTGCGGGCATGCACCGGCTCGGTCTGCACCGCCGCAAGGCGCAGCATGTCGATGCCATAGCCCGCGTCGATCTGGTCGATCTTCATCTCTAACAAAGGGCGAATGCGGTGTTTGTCGTGGCTCGGCCGGGCCAGCCCGATCTCGATGATCTCGGCCGCCTGATCGGTTCGGTGCGCCTCGAGCCGCAGGGTCCGCGCCCCGCGCGCCTTTTCTTCCAGCCGCGCGCACAGGGTCGGCAGCATCCGGTCGATGGCGGCCATCACGTCCTCGGCCAGACCGATCGGGTTGGGCAGGGTCATCCGCACCGCAAAGTGATGCGGGGGCCGCGCGGGCGAGACCGGCTCGGGTGCGCTGCCCATCGCCTGATCCAGCCGCAGCACCAGCCCGCGCCCGAACCGGCGGGCAAGGGACGCGCGCGGCTGGCCCAGCAGGTCGCCGATCCGCCGCAGGCCCAGCCGGTTCAGCTGCGCCACGGTCTGGTCGTCCAGCCGCAGCGCGGCGATGGGCAGGGGGGCAAGCGCGCCATAGGCCTGCCCCGGCGGCGCGACCCTGGCTCCGCCGCCCACGGTCACCACCTGCGGCGCGGCGCCGCCCTTGGTCCAGTGCCGCCGTTTGCCAGCCCGGGCGCGGGTGGCGCGGGCCTCTTGGGAAATGGCGTCGCCATTGCGGTCGGACGTGGCCTCTTGCCCGGCATAGCGCGCCAGCGCCCAGGCCGCGCCCAGCGTGTCGGCGATGCCCATCTGCACGCTCAGCCCCATGTCGGCGCAGTCGGTCTCGATCACGTCCAGCAGCGCCTCTTCGCCGCCGAACAGGTGGGCGCAGCCCGACAGATCGACGATCAGGCCATCGGGCGCTTCTTCGGCCACCCAGGGGCTGAACTTGCCCGCCCAGCGGCGCAGCGCGGTCAGAAAAGCGGCCTCGGCCGGGGCGTTGCGGGGGCGGGTCACAAGGGCGGCGCACATGGCATGGGCATCGCGCACCGGCTGGCCCACGCGCAGACCGGCTGCTTGTGCCTCGGCATTCAGCGAGGTGATGACCTGCATGTTCGACTGTTCGGCCACCACCGCCAGCGGGCCGGAGTGCAGGCCCCGCGCGGTGCGGATCAGCCGTTCGGCCCCCAGACGGGGAAACCACAGCGAGAGTATTCGGCGTTTGGGCATCGGGCAGACATCAAAGTGTTCTCACTTTGTTCCTATCCGAGAATCATGCTCCGAGTCGAGTCCGCCCTTATCCGCAGGTCAGCCGCTGAATGACCCCGGCTCCGTTCACATAGACGTTCAGCCGGTCGATGCGGTAATCCTGCGTGGCGATGTCATCGGGGCCCAGAACGCGGCTCCGTTCCGGCAGGCTGGCCTGAATGGTCGAGACCGGCTGCCCCACGGATTGGGCAAAGGGTTCGCCCTTGCAGAAGGCCAGATCCACCGGGGCGGCATCCAGCTCGGCAGAGCCCGGTTCGGGCAGGTCGGTTTCGGCGCAGGCGGCCAGGACGATCAGGATCGGGATGAACCGGTACATTGGCGCTCCTCTTTTCGGCAATGTCGTTTCTGAAATATCAAAAGCTTACAGAGACTGCCATGAAAGCGCAGTTGAAAACACCCTGTATTTGACGCAGGGTCGGGTCAAACAAGACAGGGAGACAAGCAACATGCGAACCCGTGCCGCCGTCGCCGTTCAGGCGGGCAAGCCCTTGGAAGTGATGGACGTGAACCTCGAAGGCCCCAAGGCGGGCGAGGTTCTGGTCGAGATCAAGGCCACCGGCATCTGCCATACCGACGAATTCACCCTGTCGGGCGCCGACCCCGAAGGCCTGTTTCCGGCAATTCTGGGCCACGAGGGCGCCGGCGTGGTGGTCGAGGTCGGCCCGGGTGTGACCAGCCTGAAGCCGGGCGATCACGTGATCCCGCTCTACACTCCCGAATGTCGCGAGTGCGAATACTGCCTGCATCCCAAAACCAACCTGTGCCAGGCTATCCGCGAGACGCAGGGCAAGGGTTTGATGCCCGACGGCACCTCGCGTTTTTCGACGTTGGATGGGGATCCGATCCTGCATTACATGGGCTGTTCGACCTTTTCGAACCACACGGTCCTGCCGGAAATCGCGCTGGCCAAGGTGCGCGAGGACGCGCCGTTCGACAAGATCTGCTATATCGGCTGTGGTGTTACCACCGGCATCGGCGCCGTGATCAACACCGCCAAGGTTGAAATCGGCAGCCGCGCCATCGTGTTCGGTCTGGGCGGCATCGGCCTGAACGTGATTCAGGGCCTGCGTCTGGCCGGGGCCGATCAGATCGTCGGCGTCGATCTGAACCCCGCCAAGGTCGAGATGGCCAAAAAATTCGGCATGACCGATTTCGTCAATCCCTCCGAGGTCGAGGGCGATCTTGTCCCCTATCTGGTGAACCTGACCAAGGGCGGCGCGGATTACACCTTTGACGCCACCGGCAACGTGCAGGTGATGCGCGCGGCGCTGGAATCGGCGCACAAGGGCTGGGGCGAATCCATCATCATCGGCGTGGCGCCCGCGGGGGCCGAGATCTCGACCCGTCCGTTCCAGCTGGTCACCGGCCGATCGTGGCGCGGCACCGCCTTCGGCGGCGCGCGAGGGCGCACGGACGTGCCCAAGATCGTCGACTGGTACATGGAAGGAAAGATCGAGATCGATCCGATGATCACTCACACTATGGGTCTGGACGATATCAACACCGGCTTCGACCTGATGCACAAGGGCGAAAGCATCCGGTCGGTGGTGGTTTACTGACAATCGGAAATTGCAAGGGCGGGGTTTATCCCGCCCTTTTTGTCGCCTATCATCAGAACATTGATGAATATCTGAATAGAGAGATCAAATTGACCACTGAAGCAACGGAACGTTTGGCTGTTCTGATTGACGCCGATAACGTACCGGCAAAGTATGTTGCTGAGATTTTCGAAGAAGTTGCCATTTTGGGCGAGGCGAACATGCGCCGAATCTACGGAAACTTCTCAGGCGAAATGCCACAGGGTTGGAGCGTCGAGATACTTGCGAAGCATGCGATTATTCCGCAACTCCAACTTCCAAATACGACGCGCAAGAACGCTGGGGATATCGCACTTGTAATTGATGCGATGGACATCCTTCATTCAGGTCGTTTCAACGGGTTCGTACTAGTTTCTTCCGATAGTGATTTTACCCGTCTCGCTATCCGTGTTCGTGAACAGGGATTAAAAGTGTTTGGTATTGGTGAGAAAAAAGCTCCTAAGGCTTTTGTTCAAGCATGCAACCGATTTATTTACATCGAAAACATCAAAAAGGGTGAGCTCGGAAGCGGCGAGAAGGCAAAACGGGTTCAACCTGAAAAGGATGTGGATGATGCGTTCAAATTAATCCGGAAAGTCGTGCTCAAGTCCGAGGAACCTGACGGATGGGCAGGTCTTGGCTGGGTTGGCAGCCAGCTCAGAATGAACAATACGGATTTTGACGTACGAGCCTATGGTTCCAAGCGGCTGAGCGACTTGGTACGAGCCACCGGAAAGTTCGAGGAAACAGGCGAAAACGGCGGCCTTAAGATCAGACTGAAGGATCAGTAGCCGCCGCGTTATGACCCCGGCCGTGCTGAGGCGCCTGTGTCAGAGCGCGGCGAGCGGACGCGCAGAACCGGCTTGTTCGGCGATACATTTGCCCGGCTTTCGCGCCAGACGACGAAGATGCCCGATGCGATGATGATCGCGGCCCCCACGGCCACCCATTTGTCGGGCTTTTCCCCAAAGAACACCGCGCCGAAAATCGTGGCCCAGATGATCTGGCTGTACTGGCTGGGTGCAACCACGCCGGCGGGCGCCGCGCGATAGGCCAGGATGATCAGGTGCTGGGCGATCACCGAAAACACGCCGACCAAGGCCATCATCGCCAAATGGATCAGCGAAGGCGGCTGATAGACCGCCGGTTGCGCAAGGCTCATGACCGCGATCGCCAGCAGCATCGGATACAGGATCAGCACTGCCGAGCGTTCCTCGTTTCCGATCTTGCGCACCAGCACGGATGCGAAGGCGCTGCAGAACGCGGCCGTCAGGGCGGCAAGGTGGCCCAGAGTGATCTCGGTCGCGCCGGGGCGCAGGACGATCAGCACTCCGATCAGGCCCACGCCCACCGCAGCCCAGCGTTGGGCGCGCACGACCTCGCCCAGAATCGGAATCGACAGGACGGTGACGATCAGCGGAAAGGAAAACAGCAGCGAATAGACCTCGGCCAGGGGCAGGACCGAAAAAGCGTAGAACGCACAGGACATCGACGTGACCATCAGCCCCGAGCGCAGCATCACCAGCCACGGGTGATGTGGCCGAAAATTGTCAGCGGTCCGGTCCGCGAGGATCGTGACCGCCATCGGCACAAAGGAGAACAGCGTGGCGAAAAAGATGATCTGCAGCACGGAATAGGTGCCGCCCAGCGTCTTGATCAGCGCGTCATGGGTGGCAAAGACGGCAAACCCGAGAAAGGCAAAGCCAAGTCCCTGCAGGGTCGAGTTCTGTGTGCTCATCTGGCTGGTCCCGGGCGATTGGATGCTGTGGCAGGTGTCTGAGGCCTGATTAAACCCAATCGGCAGAGTCGGATAGCCCAAACTTTACCGCTAACATCCCTGCGGGGCCGGCCGTTCAGCGCAGGATCGGCGGAGCCCCGGCCGGTTGGCGGGCGGCCGCGACACCGGCCTGCATCCCCGCGCCGATGCGTCGGGCCAGCGCCACCCAGGGCGTGGCCGTTTCCGGGGGCAGGGTGCCGTGGGCGACCTCTTCGAACAGGTCCAGCCAATGGGCAAACATTTCGGGTTTCACGTCCGGACGCTCGATATGCACACGCTGCGGATTGCCGCTGTAGCCGCGCTCGTACAGGATGGCGTTGCGCCAGAAGGCGGCGATCCGGTCCTCATGCGCGGGCCAGTCGGTGACGTGGCGGTTGAAGATCGGGCCCAGCAGGGCGTCCTGCCGGACGCGGGCGTAGAATGCGGTGACCTGCGCCTGGATCTGGTCGGGCGTGGCGGGAAAACGCGGGGGCAGTACGGGCCGGGTCATGATCGGGGCTTTCGATTCAGGCTCTGTTCCGGGCAGATACCGCGTTTTTCGGCCCGGATGCAGGGGCGGAATTGTCGCGCTGCCCCGGCGTCAGCAGGTGCCGCAACAGGGCCACCGGGTGTGCCCGCAGGCTCAGGCGGGTGGCGACGTAATCCTCGACCACCTGCTCGCCCAGCGACATCTGCGGCAGATGGGCGGCGGGTTCGTCCAGCGCCTCGCCTTCCAGATCCTGCGCGAACAGGGGCAGGGGTTTGGCGGTGGCGATCGCCTTGGCCTGCCACAGCGCCTCGCGCCGGGTCAGGCCGCAGGCGGCAAAGGCATCGGCCTCGGCCAGACGCTCGATCACCGAGGGGCCAAGGCCCGCGCGGCGCCAGACGTCGTCAACCTGGTGGTAGCCGTTGCCGCGCGCGGCGGTCAGCCAACTGGCGTCCTCTTCGCTCAGGCCCTTGATCTGGCGAAAGCCCAGCCGCAGGGCCAGCCCGCCATGGCCGTCTGGCTCCATCACGTTGTCCCAGAAGCTGGCATTGATGCAGACCGGACGCACTTGCACGCCATGCTCGCGCGCATCGCGCACGATCTGGGCGGGGGCATAGAACCCCATTGGTTGCGAATTCAGCAGCGCGCAGGCAAAAATCCCCGGATGGTGGCACTTGATCCAGGCGCTGGCATAGACCAGCAGCGCAAAGCTGGCCGCATGGCTTTCGGGGAAGCCGTAGGAGCCGAACCCCTCGATCTGCGAGAAACAGCGCTCGGCAAATTCGGCGTCATAGCCGTTGCGCTGCATCCCGCGCAGGAACAGGGTGCGGAATTCGCTGACATTGCCGTGCTTCTTGAAGGTCGCCAGCGACCGCCGCAGCCGGTCGGCCTGTTCGGGGGTGAAGCCCGCGCCGACGATGGCGATCTGCATCGCCTGTTCCTGAAACAGCGGCACGCCCAGCGTCTTGCCTAGCACCTCGCCCAGCGCGTCCGAGGGGAAGCTGACCTCCTCCTCGCCGTTCCGACGCCGGATATAGGGATGCACCATGTCGCCCTGGATGGGGCCGGGGCGAATGATGGCGACCTCGATCACCAGATCATAGAAATTGCGCGGCCGCATCCGGGGCAGGAAGTTCATCTGAGCACGTGATTCCACCTGGAACACGCCCACCGAATCCGCGCGGCACAGCATGTCATAGACCGCCGGGTCCTCGGGCGGCAGGGTGGCGAGCGTGTAACTCGTCTGATGGTGCTGGGCGATCAGGTCGAAGGCCTTGCGGATGCAGGTCAGCATGCCAAGGCTCAGGACATCGACCTTGAGGATGCCCAGACTGTCGATGTCGTCCTTGTCCCAGCAGATGACCGTGCGGTCCTCCATCGTGGCGTTCTCGATGGGCACCAGCTCGTCCAGACGGCCCTCGGTGATGATGAACCCGCCCACATGCTGGGACAGGTGGCGGGGGAAGCCGTTGATCTGATGCACCAGTGTCAGAGTCTGTTTCAGGCGGCGGTCCTCGGGGTCGAGGCCGATTTCGCGCATCCGTTCCGCCTCGAGCCCTGCGGTCGAGAAGAACCCCCACAGCTGCGAGGACAGGGCGGAAATCGTGTCCTCGGTCAGGCCCATGGCGCGGCCCACCTCGCGGATGGCGCGCTTGCCGCGATAGTGGATCACCGTGGCGCACAGCCCCGCGCGGTGGCGGCCATAGCGTTCATAGATGTGCTGGATCACCTCTTCGCGGCGTTCATGTTCGAAATCCACGTCGATGTCGGGCGGCTCGTCCCGCGCCTCGGAGACGAAGCGTTCGAACACCATGGTGCCCATCTCGGGGCTGACCGAGGTGACGCCCAGGCAGTAGCAGACCACCGAATTGGCCGCCGAGCCGCGCCCCTGGCACAGGATCCCGCGACCGCGGGCGAAGTGCACGATGTCGCGGACGGTCAGGAAATAGGGCTCGTATTTCAGCTTGCCGATCAGGGTCAGCTCATGCGCCAGCATCGCCTTGACCTTTTCGGGCGCGCCGGCGGGATAGCGCCAGGCCAGCCCCTCATGCGCCAGACGGTGCAGGCGCTGGGCGGGGGTTTCGGTGCCGCTGACCTCGCTTGGGTATTCATAGCGCAGCTCGTCCAACGAGAAGGTGAGGTCCTGGCTGAGCGCATACGCACGGGCCACAGCGCCTTCATGCCCCTTGAAGATGCGCAGCATCTCGGGTTCCGAGCGCAGGCGCTGTTCGCCATTGGCCAGCGCGTGACGGCCCAGATCGTCCACCTTGCGGCGCAGCCGGATCGCGGTCAGCACATCGGCCAGCCGGCGGCGCGAGCCGTGATGCATCATCGGCGCGGCGCTGGCGATGGTGAGCACGCCCAGATGGCGCGATTCAGTCTCTAACAAATGGAAAAACATCGAATCCGCCCCGTCATAGCGCGGATGCATCAGCAAATGCATGCGCCCGGCAAAGCGGCGCGTCAGCTGTTGCGCCTGTGTCCGCCATCCGCTCGCGCCGCCGGTCGGACGGCCCGCCTGTGGCCAGAGCAGCAGGTGGAGGCCGTCGGAAAACTCCAGCAGGTCGGACAGGTGCAGGATGCAGTCGCCCTTGGCCGCGCGCAGCCGTCCGGTGGACAGAAGGCGGCACAGGCTGGCCCAGCCCTGCCGGTTGAGGGGCAGGGCGGTGACGGGCGGGGCGTCGGTAAAGATCAGCCGCGCCGCCGGGATCAGGCGCGGCACCGCATGCACCGGGAACGAGGGCGGTTTCGGGATGTGATCGGGGCGGGGCGGGCCGATGGGCGTGTTCTGCTCCTCCCACGCGCGGCGCTCGCGCACCTTGCGGGCGATCTCGCGCGCCTGGGTATGGGCGCGGACGATGCCGGCCACCGAGTTGTCATCGGCGATGGCGATGGCGGGCAGGCCCAGGGTGACGGCGCGCTCCATGTACTCCTCGGGGTGCGAGGCCCCGGTGAGGAAGGTGAAGTTCGACGTGATCGACAGCTCGGCATACATGGCGATTCCACATTATATTCACGTTTTGTTCTTTTTCGAGTCCCTGTCTGCATTGCGCAGGAAGCGGGTCGTCTGCCCGCGTGCGGCAGGCGCATTGTCAGGGCAACAAAAGGAGACTCGAGATGTTCAAGATCACCGCCCTGCCCACCGACGAAGTACGCGCCTTTCAGGCAGGCGCGCCCGATGCCTACGGACACGCGCCTGAACGCGCGGTATCAACCGGAACCGGAAATCCGTGCCGCCATTGCTTGCAGCACATTCCCGAAGGTGCAGAAATGCTGATTCTGGCCCATCGGCCTTTTGCAGAGACACATCCTTATGCCGAAACGGGGCCGATCTTCCTGTGTGCAAGCCCTTGTGAACGGTATGAAGGGACTGATCTGCCAGAGGTTCTGACCTCATCGCCCGATTATCTGATCAAGGGCTATGGCCGCGATGACCGGATTGTCTACGGTACCGGCGTCGTGACACCCACCGGACGGATCAGCGCGGCGGTGGATGCAATACTTGCCCGCCCCGAGGTGGCCTATATCCATGTACGCTCGGCCCGGAACAACTGCTATCAGGCGCGGATCGACCGGGTCACAGCTTGACCCGGTGCAGACCCCGGCGCGGCTGGTCCTGATCGTCGGCCGGGGCATCGTCGGTGCGCGAGGAGGTCAAGGCAAGGAACACGTCCTCGAGATCGGCCTCTTCGGTGCGCACGTCGCGGATGCGGATGCCGGCCTGGCGGACCGCCTCGAGCACCTGCTCGGCGCTGGTTTCCGGGCTGCGGTAGTGCAGCGCCAGGCTGCCGTCGTCGCGCAGGCTGGCCTGAACGCCGGGGGCGGCGGGCAGGGCGGTTACCGGGGCCTCGGGGGTGATGACCATGGTGCGTCCGTCCATGCGGCCCAGCAGGTTGGCGGTGCTGTCCTGCGCCACCTTCTCGCCGTGGTTGATGATGGCGATCTCGTCGCACATCTCCTGCGCCTCTTCCAGGTAGTGGGTCGTCAGGATGATGGTCATGCCCTGCTGGTTCAGCTTGCGCACATTGGCCCACAGCATCTGGCGCAGTTCGATGTCCACGCCGGCGGTGGGTTCGTCCAGCACCAGGATTTTCGGTTGGTGCACCAGTGCCTTGGCCAGCAGCAGGCGCCGCCGCATCCCGCCTGACAGCGTGCGGGCATAGGCCTCGGCCTTGTCGCTGAGGCCGACCAGTTCGAGGATCTCGTCGCTGCGCCTCTGCGATTTGGGAACGCCATACAGCCCGGCCTGCACCTCGAGCGCGCCGCGCGGGGTGAAGAACGGATCGAGGTTCAGCTCTTGAGGCATCACCCCGATGGCGGCGCGGGCCTGGCGCGGGTTGCGGTCCTGGTCATAGCCCCAGATCGTCACCTGGCCTGCGGTCTTGATCACCAGCCCCGCTAGGATGTTGATCAGGGTCGATTTGCCGGCCCCGTTCGGCCCCAGCAGGCCAAAGACCGATCCGCGCGGGATCTCCAGATCGATACCCTTCAGTGCGTGTTTCTCGGGCTGGCCCTTGCCGCCGCGATAGGTTTTGCGCAGGCCGCGAAGGCTGATCGCTGCATCGGTCATTGCTGGCTCTTGCCCCCGGTTTCCTGATCCCTCATAAACGCACCTAATGCATGCCCGCGAGGCCGACAACCAGTGAAGGATCGCACGCCGTGACAATCGAAGCTCCGGAAACCAAGATCGTCGAGACAAGCCGTGTCGCCTGTGATGGCGGTGAGGGCGCGCTGGGCCATCCGCGCGTCTGGTTGCAGATCCCCGAGGATCAGGGCTGGGTCGAGTGCCCCTATTGCGATTGCAAGTATGTTCTGAAGGACGCACAGCAACACTGATTGCCTGCCCAACCGCGGTCCGCCCAAATCTCGCCGCGATTTTCACCTAGTGCGTTGGTGTGACCAACGTAGGTGCGAATGATGACCGATATGACTGCTGCTGATACCGGCAACCCGGTTTTTGGTTGGGCCGGGTTTATGCTTGCGGTACTGGCCCTGTTCGCAGCCTTGTTCGTGTTCTGGGCAGGGCCGTTCGCACCGCAGCAATCCACCGGCGTGACGCTGGGCGAACTGGCCGCCGAATTGGGTAAATCGACCCTGCGGGCCGCCGCGGGGATGGAGCAGCCTGCGCCGGTCGCGCCCACCCGCGATCTGGATGACTTTCTGCAGATCGGCGTCGCCATGCTGGGCGGGTTGGCGATCGTCGTCTCGGTCATCGGCATCCTGCGGCACGAAAAACGCCGCCCGGCCATCGCCGGTTTGGTCATCGGAACGGGCGCGATCCTGTTCCAGTTCTTCGCGATGGCGTTTTTCGCGTTCCTCGGTGCGCTGGTCATCATGGCGCTGCTGAACAGTTTCTCGGATGTTTTCAGCGGTCTGTTTGGCGGCTAGGGCGCGTTCCTGACTGGTCACCCGGCTGCCCCTGTGGCAGAACCGTCCCTGACCGACAGGGAGAGCGCGCATGAGCAAATTCGGAAAAGGCTGCCATCTGCATCTGATCGACGGATCGGCCTTCATCTTTCGCGCCTATCACGCCCTTCCGCCGCTGACGCGGAAATCGGACGGGCTGCCGATTGGCGCCGTTTCGGGCTTTTGCAACATGCTGCAGCGGTACGTGGATGGCGACCACGGCCCTGACGCGCCGACCCATCTGGCAGTGATCTTCGACAAGGGCTCGCACACCTTCCGCAACGACATGTACGACCTTTACAAGGCCAACCGCGAGGCGATGCCCGAGGACCTGCGCCCGCAGATCCCGCTGACCCGGCAGGCGACCGAGGCCTTCAACATCGCCTGCAAAGAGCTGGAGGGGTACGAGGCCGACGACATCATCGCCACGTTGGCCTGCCAGGCGCGCCAGGCCGGGGGGCGGGTAACCATCGTCAGTTCCGACAAGGACCTGATGCAGCTGGTGGGCGACGGTGTCGAGATGCTGGATGCCATGAAGAACAAGCGCATCGACCGCGAGGGAGTGTTCGAGAAATTCGGCGTCTATCCTGAGCGTGTCGTCGATGTGCAGGCGCTGGCCGGTGACAGCGTCGACAACGTGCCGGGTGCGCCGGGGATCGGGATCAAGACGGCGGCGCTGCTTATCAACGAGTTCGGCGATCTGGAGACGCTTCTGGACCGCGCCGAGGAGATCAAGCAGCCCAAGCGCCGCGAAACCCTTATCGAGAAACGAGATCAGATCGAGTTGTCGAAAAGGCTGGTGCAGCTGGATTGCGAGACACCGCTGGATTTCACGCTGGATGATCTGGAGCTGCGCGACCCCGATCCGGACAAGCTGATGGAGTTTCTGGCCGAGATGGAGTTCCGCACTCTGACCAAGCGGATCGCCGACAAGCTGGACGTCGAAGCTCCGGTGATCGCGGATACTCCGGCGCCGGCGGCAGATGAGCCGCGGGCCGAGGACATTCCGTTCGATGCCAGCAAATACGAATGCGTGCGCGATGCGGCCGCGCTGCGGAAATGGATCGATCAGGCCTATGAGCGCGGCTGGCTGGCCGTGGACACCGAGACCACGGGCCTGAACGAAATGATCGCCGATCTGGTCGGTATCTCGCTGTGCATCGAGCCGGGCGCGGCCTGCTATGTCCCTCTGACCCACCGCGACGGGGCCAGCGACGACCTGTTCGGCTCGGACGCGCTGGCCGAGGGGCAGATGCCGCTGGATGAGGCGCTGCAGATGCTCAAGCCGGTGCTCGAGGATCCGTCGATCCTGAAGATCGGGCAGAACATGAAATACGACGCCAAGATCTTTGCGCGCTACGGCGTGGATGTGGCCCCGATCGACGACACGATGCTGATGTCCTATGCCATGCATGCGGGCGAGCATGGGCACGGCATGGACACCCTGTCCGAACGCTATCTGGGCCACACGCCGATCCCGATCAAACCGCTGCTGGGCTCGGGCAAATCGGCGATCACCTTCGACAAGGTGCCGATCGACGAGGCGACCGCCTATGCCGCCGAGGATGCCGACATCACCCTGCGCCTGTGGAAGCTGTTCAAGCCGCAGTTGCACCGGGCTCAGGTGACCACCGTCTATGAAACGCTTGAACGCCCTCTGGTGCCGGTTCTGGCCGAGATGGAGATGCATGGCATCAAGGTCGATCGCGATGTGCTGAGCCGCATGTCGAACGCCTTTGC
The DNA here is from genome assembly GCF_056536885.1 of Ruegeria sp. CI5. Lineage (NCBI taxonomy): Bacteria > Pseudomonadati > Pseudomonadota > Alphaproteobacteria > Rhodobacterales > Roseobacteraceae > Ruegeria > Ruegeria sp. CI5. Next base: position 347,186 of record NZ_JBQFQN010000003.1, on the reverse strand, counting down.
CCAGAAAATGGCCGGGTTAGAGGCTGAAATCCACGAGCTGGCCGGAGAAACCTTCAACGTCGGCTCGCCCGCGCAGTTGGGCGAGATCCTGTTCGACAAGATGGGTCTTGAGGGCGGCAAGAAGGGCAAGACCGGAAAGTATTCGACCGGCGCCGACGTGCTGGAAGATCTTGCGACCGAGCATGAGCTGCCGCGCCGGGTGCTGGACTGGCGGCAGCTGTCCAAGCTGAAATCGACCTATACCGACGCGCTGCAGACCCACATCAACTCCGACACGGGGCGGGTACATACGTCTTATGCCATCACCGGGGCGAACACGGGGCGTCTGGCCTCGACCGACCCCAACCTGCAGAACATCCCAGTGCGCACCGAGGAGGGCCGCCGCATTCGCGAGGCCTTCATCGCCGAGCCGGGCAACGTGCTGGTGTCGCTCGACTATTCACAGATCGAGCTGCGTATCCTGGCGCATATCGCCGACATTCCGGCCTTGAAACAGGCCTTTGCCGACGGGCTGGACATTCACGCCATGACCGCGTCGGAAATGTTCGACGTGCCGCTGGACGAGATGACGCCCGAGATCCGCCGCAAGGCCAAGGCGATCAATTTCGGCGTGATCTACGGCATTTCGGGCTTTGGCCTGGCGCGCAACCTGCGTATTCCGCGGGCCGAGGCGCAGGGCTTCATCGACCGCTATTTCGAACGCTTCCCGGGTATCCGGCGCTACATGGATGACACCATCGCCTTTGCCAAAGAGCATGGCTATGTGCAGACCCTGTTTGGTCGCAAGATCCACACGGCAGAAATCAATGCCAAGGGGCCGCATGCGGGGTTTGCCCGCCGGGCGGCGATCAACGCGCCGATCCAGGGTACCGCGGCGGACGTGATCCGGCGGGCGATGGTGCGGATGCCCGAGGCGATCGACGGGCTGCCGGCCAAGATGCTGCTGCAGGTGCACGACGAACTGCTGTTCGAAGTGGCCGAGGATGCGGTGGACAAGACCATCGAGATTGCGCGCGACGTGATGGAAAACGCGCCCGATCCGGCGGTGAAGCTGGACGTGAAACTGACGGTGGATGCGGGCAAAGGCGCCAACTGGGCCGAGGCGCATTAGGCAAGCGCCGTGCCGCTCATCAGGCCCGGCGGGCCATCTTCGCGGCAGGTCAGGCCTCGGGCCTGACCAACAGCGCGACCAACCGCCGGGTCAGCGGGGCCATGACCAGAACCACCGCAAACGCCACCGGCCAGCTGATGCTCCACGCGCCCATCCAGCTGGCAAAGGTCTCGGGGCCCAGCCCGATCTCTTTGACCGTTGCGATGCAGGTCACGATGCAGGACATCAGCCCCGACAGGATCAATCCGAACAGGACGGGGGCAAAGCGGGCGGGGATCATGCGGCTGTTCCTCTGCTGAGTTGCCGTTTCGTATGCGATATCCAAGATGTGATTTCCAGTGCGCAGGTGCACAGGCCTATCGCATCCAGTGCAGAGAGGCGTCGGTGCGCCGGGTTGAGGGCGTGTATTCGGCGCTGACCCAACCGTCATAGCCGCTGTCGTCGATCGCTGCGAACAACGCGGGGAAATCGGTCTCGTCCCGGCCGGGTTCCGACCGGTCGGGGGCCGATCCGATCTGAACATGTACGATCCGGCCGCGGAATCTGTCCCAGACGGCCTGTGCATCGCCATGGATCATCCGGGCATGAAAGCTGTCGAATTGCAGGCCCACATTCGGACGGTCGATCCGGTCCAGGCACGCGGCGGCCAGATCATAGTCATTCAGGAAGTATCCGGGCTGCGAGACGGGGTTCAGCGGTTCGATCGTGAACTGCTGATGCGGTGCAAAATCCGCGGCCCATTGCAGGTTGCGTACGAAACAGTCCTGCGCGTCCGCCCCCGAGGCATAGCCCGCCATCACGTGGATCAAACCGGGCTTCAGCGCCTCGGCATAGCGCAGGACGCGGCGGATGTCGGACTGGAACCGCCCTTCGCCCCTCGGAACAGCCGCATAGCCCGGCTGGCCGCCGGTATAGTTGGGCGGCGGCGCGTTGATCAGCACCAAGTCCAGATCGTTGGTCATCAATGCGCGGCGGGTTTCCTTGGCCGCCAGGTCATAGGGAAACAGGATCTCGACTGCCTTGAACCCGGCATCCGCGGCCGCCTTGAACCGGTCGAGATAGGGCAGCTCGGCAAAGAGCAGCGAGATATTGGCGGCAAATCGGGGCATTGTCCTCTCGGTCCGATGGCGTGCTGACCTTAGTCGCGGGCGGCGCGCAGAGAAAGGGTTTGAAAACGACAATATGTCGAAAATCGGCCAGACCGTCGCGGGCCGAATGTGAAGGGTCGGGGTATTGCAGCGAATCATTTTCGTGGCGCTGCACCAACAAAAGGATTGAAACCGATGGCGATGAGTCCGGACCCCGTTCGCGGGCCTAGTTTCGCTGTGCCCGGTGCGCGGCAATCCGCCTTGTCCGGAAACGGGCTGGCGGTGGCGTCGATGCTGACTTGGGCAGCCGGATTCCCGGCGGCCGAGATCCTGCTGCAGACCTGGCCGCCGGTTGCCTTGCTGGCTGCGCGGCTGATGCTGGCGGTGGCCGTGATGATCCCGATCTGGCTGTGGATCGATGGCGCGGACGCGGCGCTGCGGGCGCGTTGGGCCCATGCGATGCGAGTGGGCGGGTTTGGCCTTGGATTGGGCATGTTCCTGATCATCCTGGCGCAGAAACTGACCGATCCCGTAACCGTTGCCATCATCGCGTCCTGCGCGCCCTTGCTTGCGACACTGCTCGAGTTGGCCGCGGGAACGCGCAGATTGCGGTGGAACTTCGCGCTGGGGGTTGCTGTTTCGATCATCGGCGGCCTGATCGCAACCAGCGCGGTGGCGCCGGCCCAGCTGGGGTTGGGTGCGCTCTGCGCCATCGCCTCGACCGCGCTGTTCTGCTGGGCCAGCATGGCGACCGCGCGGGACTTCCCGGACCTCAGCCAGACCGGACGTACCACGATCACGCTGATCGGCGGCACGTTCATGGCCGGCGCGCTCTTCTATCTGTCGAGCGTCCTCGGACTGGAAGTCTGGCCATCGTCGCCGATCGACCCGCAGCAGGCAGGAATGCTGGCGATCTACGCCGTGATCTCTCTCGGCCTCAGCCAGGTCCTGTTCATCGCTTCGATCGGCCGGCTGGGTGTTGCTCTGGCGTCATTCCACATCAATGTGGCACCGTTCTACGTGATGCTCATCATGGTGGTTCTGGGTTCGGAGTGGAACTGGACCCGGGCGCTGGGTGCCGGAGTCGTGGCGCTGGCGGTTGTCCTTGCGCAAGACCGTCCCGCAAGACGGGTTGCCTAAGGCGCTTCTTCGGCGCGACCCAAGACAAAGAACTGCCCGCCGGACCGGACCCCGACCTGCCCGGCGCGTTCCGTTGCAATCTCCACAAGGCGATAGAAACTCTTGCGGTCGATCCGCGCCTCGAGGTTCGACCGCACCAATATATAGGGTCTGGGCTCGTTTGTTTCCGGGTCGGTGGCCACCCGTATCGGGTGATCCGGACCCGCCGACACCGTATCGCCGACATGGGTGGTAAAGGTCAGAACCTGATCCTCGTCCGCGCCGGTCCGGTCGAAATCGACCGCCACAAACGGCGCGTCTTCGACCGTGATGCCGACCTTTTCGACCGGGGTGACCAGAAAATAGGCGTCCCCTTCTTTCTTAAGAATTGAGGAAAAAAGTTTCACAAGCTCGAACCGGGTGATGGGCGACCCTAGGTAATACCAGGTGCCATCGCGCGCGATGCGCATGTCCAGATCGCCGCAGAACGGAGGATTCCAGTTGTCGACAGGGGGCAGACCCCGCGGTTTGGCCGCCTTGACCGAGGCCGCCAGACCCTCAGGGGACGGTTTCACAGGATTTTGTCCGCTCATTGTTTTTGCCATTTCCTCTCAGCGCGATACACTTCAACCATAATAAGTCCACGGAAGGGAAAGTCATGACCGAACCTGCCGACCTCGTCTCCGAGATCGAAGCGCTGGAAGAGAAACTGCAACAGGCCAAATCCTCGATCACCCGCCGCTTCATCGGGCAGGAGAGGGTCGTCGACCTGACGCTGACGGCGCTGCTGTGTGGCGGTCATGCCCTGCTGATCGGGCTGCCGGGCCTGGGTAAGACGCGGCTGGTCGAAACCCTGTCGACGGTCATGGGCCTGAATGGCAACCGCATCCAGTTCACCCCTGACCTGATGCCGGCCGACATTCTGGGGTCCGAGGTTCTGGACACCGCCGAGGATGGCAGCCGCCATTTCCGCTTCATTTTCGGCCCGATCTTCTGTGAGCTGTTGATGGCGGACGAGATCAACCGCGCCAGCCCACGCACCCAGTCGGCGCTGCTGCAGGCGATGCAGGAACGCACGGTGACCGTCGCGGGCGAGGATCGCGCGCTGGGCGTGCCGTTCCATGTGCTTGCCACCCAGAACCCGATCGAACAGGAGGGCACCTATCCGCTGCCCGAGGCCCAGTTGGACCGTTTCCTGGTGCAGATCGACGTGAACTATCCCGACCGTCAGACCGAGCGTGACATCCTGCTGGCCACCACCGGCGTGGCCGAGGAAGAGGCGCACCAGATCTTCACCAAGGAAGAATTGCTGGCCGCGCAGGTTCTGCTGCGCCGGATGCCGGTGGGCGAGTCGGTGGTCGAACTGATCCTCGATCTGGTGCGCGCGTTCCGCCCCGAAGAACCCGGCGTTTCCGAGCGCGTTTCCGAGACCGTCGCCTGGGGCCCCGGTCCGCGCGCGGCGCAGGCGCTGATGATGACGGTGCGGGCGCGGGCGATGCTGCAGGGCCGGCTGGCTCCCAACGCCGAAGACGTGCTGGACATGGCGCGCCCGGTACTCAGCCACCGGATGGCGCTGAACTTCGCCGCGCGGGCGCGCGGTGACAGCCTGGCCGACCTGATCGAAACCACCGCGGCCGGGCTTGTCCGGGCCGAGGCGGCGGCGTGAACGCGGTCCGCACCCTTCGCGAAAGATCCGAGGCCGAGGCGTCCCGGCTGCCGCCGCTGTTGGCGCGGGCCGAACACCTGGCCGGCACCGTGCTGCTGGGCGATCACGGCCGGCGGCGGTCGGGGTTGGGCGATGATTTCTGGCAATACCGGCCGGCGCAGATCGGCGACAGCCGGCGGATGATCGACCATCGGCGCTCGGCCCGCGGCGATCAGCAATATGTGCGCGAACGCGAATGGCAGATTGCGCAGTCGATCATGCTGTGGGTCGATCAGGGCGCCTCGATGCGCTTTGCGTCCGATAAATCCCTGCCCACCAAGGCCGACCGGGCGCGTTTGCTGGGGCTGGCCACGGCGATCCTGCTGGTGCGCGGGGGCGAGCGTGTGGGCCTGACCGGCACCACCCTGCCGCCCCGGCGCGGCAATGCCCAGATCATCCGGCTGGCGCAGGCCTTGTCCGAAGATACCGAGGCCGATTATGCCCCGCCCGAGCACCGCGCCATGATTCCCCATGCCCGCGCCGTGTTCATCTCTGACTTCCTCGGCCCGCTGGACGAGGTCGAACTGGCCCTGACCAAGGCTGCCGACCGCGGCGTGCGCGGTGTGCTACTGCAGGTCCTGGACCCGGGTGAGGAGAGCTTCCCCTATCGCGGGCGCACCATCTTCGAAAGCGTCGGCGGGACGGTCCGGCACGAGACACTGAAGGCCGGCGACCTGCGCGAGCGCTATCTGGCGCGGCTGGCGCGGCGCAAGGATGACCTGACGCGCCTGTGCCGCGTCACCGGCTGGCAGCTGGGCCTGCACCATACGGGCGACAGCGCGCAGGCGGCTCTGTTGTGGCTCTATCGTGCCCTGGACGGAGGGGCGCGATGACGGTTCTGGCGGGCATCGGCTTTACCGCACCATGGGTGCTGCTGGGTCTTCTGACCCTGCCGATCCTGTGGCTGATCCTGCGCGCCGTGCCGCCCGCGCCGATCCGCCGGCTGTTCCCGGCGGTGACCCTCTTGCTGGGCCTGAAGGACGACGAGAGTGTATCCGACCGCACCCCGTGGTGGCTGCTGCTGCTGCGGATGCTGGCGGCAGCGGCGATCATCATTGGTCTGGCCGGCCCGGTGCTGAACCCGTCGCGCGACCAAACCGGATCGGGGCCGCTGCTGCTGGTGCTGGATGCCAGCTGGGCCGGGGCCACGCGCTGGCCCGCCACGCTGGAGCAGATCGACGCGCAGCTGACCGAAGCCGGGCGGGCCGGGCGCCCGGTGTCGATTCTGCGACTGACCGAGCCGGAACCGCCGGTTTTCCAGGCCGCCGAAGCCTGGCGCAACCGCCTGCCCGGGCTGGTTCCGCAGCCGTGGCAGCCGGACGCGGCGCAGATCGAACAGGCGCTGGCCGACCTGTCGGCGGTCGAGGGCGGGTTCGACACGCACTGGTTCACCGACAAGCTGGACTATCCGGGCCGTGAAACCCTGCTGTCTGCACTTCAGGCGCGGGGCGCGGTCACGGTCTATCGCGCGGCGGCGCCGATCCTGGCGCTGCGGCCGGCCACATATCAGGACGGGGCGATCCGGCTGACCGCGGTGCGCGCCACACCCGGTCCGGCGCAGACCGTCACCATCAATGCGCAGGGGCGCGACCCTGCGGGCGTGATGCGCCTGCTGCAATCGGTCGAGGTCAGCTTTGACAGCGGCGCGACCCAGGCGCAGGCCGATCTGGCGTTGCCGTCCGAACTGCGCGCCCGCATCACTCGGTTCGAGCTGCAGGGCCAGCGGTCGGCCGGGGCGGTGTCGCTGACCGATGACAGCCTGCGCCGGCGCGAGGTCGCCCTGATCGCCGGAACCGTCAATCGCGAGGGGCTGGAGCTGTTGTCGCCGCTGCACTACCTGACACAGGTGCTGATCCCAACCGCCGATTTCGTCGAGGGCGGGCTGACCGAGGTTCTGCCCGCCAACCCGGATGTGATCGTGCTGGCCGATGTGGCCAAGCTGACCCCCAGCGAACAGGCTGGTTTGGTCGAATGGGTTGAGCAGGGCGGGCTGTTGCTGCGCTTTGCCGGTCCGCACATGGCGGCCAGCGATCTGGGCCGCGATGCCGAAGACACTTTGCTGCCGGTGCGGCTGCGCAGCGGTGGCCGCTCGGTCGGCGGCGCGATGAGCTGGGGCGAGGCCAAGGGGCTGGCGCCTTTCCAGGAAGGCTCGCCCTTTTACGGGTTGCGGATCCCCGACGACGTAACCGTCAGCACCCAGGTGATGGCGCAACCCGACCCAAACCTGGCCGACCGGGTGATCGCTGCGCTGTCGGATGGCACGCCGCTGGTGACGCGCAAGCCGCTGGGCCTGGGTCAGGTGGTGCTGTTCCATGTCACCGCCGATGCCGAATGGTCGACCCTGCCGCTGTCGGGCCTGTTCGTCGAAATGCTCGACCGGCTGGCCGTGGCCTCGGCCGCCAAGACGCGGCAGGTCGAACAGCTGCAAGGCACTACGTGGGAGCCGATTCAGGTGATGGACGGGTTCGGAACTCTGTCCGATGCGGGCAATCTGGCCGGTGTCGATGGCCCGGCGCTGATATCCGGCGCCCTGGGCCCCGACCTGCGCCCGGGTCTGTATGAAAGCGGCAAGCAGAAACTGGCCCTGAACGTGCTGACCGAGGACACCACGCTGCGCCCGACAAGCTGGCCTGCGGATGTGCCGATCAAGGGGCAGGAGGTCAGTGCCGAAACGCCGGTCGGGGGTCTGCTGCTGAGCCTGGCCCTGATCCTGCTGGCGGTTGACGTCGTGGCCTCGCTGGCGCTGTCGGGGCGTCTGGGGCTGGCGCGGGCGGCGGCGGTCGCGCTGGGCGCGGTTCTGATCGCACCGCAGGCCCAGGCGCAGACGCCCGAGGAGACGGAGTTCGCGCTGCAGGCGACCAAGGAATTGGTGCTGGCCCATGTACTGACCGGCAATGCCCAGATTGACGACGTCGCCCATGCTGGGCTACGCGGCCTGTCGCAAACCCTGTTTTACCGCACGTCCGTCGAACCGGCCGAGCCCATGGGCGTGGACCTCGAACGTGACGAACTGGCCTTCTTCCCGCTGCTCTACTGGCCGATCACACCGGATCAGCCCCAGCCTTCGGCCGAAGCTTATGCCAAGCTGAACGGCTATCTGCGGTCCGGCGGGATGATCCTGTTTGACACGCGGGACGCCAACATCGCCGGGTTCGGTGCCTCGAGCCCGAATGGCCGCAAGCTGCAGCAACTGGCTGCTCCGCTGAACATCCCTGCGTTGGAGCCTGTTCCGCGCGATCACGTCCTGACCCGCGCGTTCTACCTGTTGCAGGATTTCCCCGGCCGCTTTGCCGGAACCGAGGTCTGGGTCGAGGCCGCGCCCCTGGACGCCGAACAGATCGAAGGCATGCCCTTCCGCAACCTCAACGACAACGTCACCCCGGTGGTGATCGGTGGCAACGACTGGGCCGGGGCTTGGGCAATCGACCGGAACGGGCAGGCGCTGCTGCCGGTCGGGCGCGGCTATGCCGGAGAACGCCAGCGCGAGCTGGCCAACCGGTTCGGCGTCAACTTGGTCATGCACGTGCTGACCGGGAACTACAAATCCGATCAGGTGCACGTGCCTGCTCTGCTTGACAGGTTGGGCCAATGACCGGTTCCGTCATCTTTGACCCGCTGATCCCGTGGCCCGTGCTGGTGGTCATCGGTTCGATCGCTTTGGCCGCGACGGTTCTGGCGCTGTGGCGCGGGCTGTCGGGTTGGGCGTTGCGCGGACTGGCGGCGCTGGTGCTGCTGGCGGCTTTGTCCGGCCCGGTCTACCAGATCGAGGACCGCGCCCCGCTGACCGACATCGTGTTGATGATCGAGGATGAAAGCGCCAGCCAAACCCTGTCGGACCGCGCCGAACAGACCGCGCAGACCGCCGAGGCCCTCGCCGCCGAGATCGAGGCCCGCGACAACACCGAACTGCGCCGCATCACCGTGGGCGACGGCGACGGAGACGAAGGTACCCAGGTGATGGCGGCGCTGAATGCCGCGCTGGCCGAGGAACCGCGCGCCCGGATCGCCGGAATTCTGGTCCTGTCTGACGGCATCGTGCATGACGTCGATCAGGCCCCCGACCTGCCCGCGCCGATGCACCTGTTGCAGACCGGTCGCGCGCAGGACTGGGACCGCCGCCTGATCGTGCGCAACGCGCCGGCCTTTGCAATCATTGACGAACCCGTCACTCTGACCTTGCGGGTCGAGGACAGTGGCGCGGTGCCCGCCGGTCCGGCGTCCGCCCCGCTCGAGATCGCGGTGGACGGGGGCGAGCCGCAGCAGTTCAGCATCCCGATCGGTGTGGATGTCGAACTGCCGGTGACCCTGCCCCATGGCGGACGCAACGTCATCCAGTTCACGGTTCCGCAGGCCGATGGCGAACTGACTGACCGCAACAACACCGCCTTGATCCAGATGAACGGCGTGCGCGACCGGCTTCGGGTTCTGTTGGTCTCGGGTGAGCCGCATCCGGGCGGACGAACCTGGCGCAATCTGCTGAAATCCGACAGCTCGGTCGATCTGGTGCATTTCACCATCCTGCGCCCACCCGAGAAACAGGACGGGGTTCCGGTGGACGAACTGTCGCTGATCGCATTCCCCACGCGCGAGTTGTTTCTGGAGAAGATCAACGATTTCGACCTGATCATCTTTGACCGCTACAAGCGGCGCGGCATCCTGCCCGCGATCTATCTGGACAACGTGACCAACTACATCAATGACGGCGGTGCTGTGCTGATTGCGGCCGGGCCTGACTTTGCCACCGCCGACAGCATCTTCCGCTCGCCCCTGTCTGCGATCCTGCCGGCGCAACCCTCGGCCCGGGTCATCGAAGAACGCTACGTGCCCACGGTTACAGACCTGGGCCAGCGTCATCCGGTGACCGCCGATCTGGGTGAGACGGGAGACTGGGGCGCATGGCTGCGGCAGATCGACGTAAAACAACGCTCGGGTGAGTTGCTGATGACCGGCGTCGACGACCGCCCGCTGCTGGTGCTGGACCGGGTAGGGGAAGGGCGCGTGGCGCTGCTGGCCTCGGACCATGCCTGGCTGTGGAGCCGCGGCTACGAGGGCGGTGGCCCGCAGTTGGAACTGCTGCGCCGCCTTGCGCACTGGATGATGAAAGAGCCCGAGCTTGAAGAAGAGGCGCTGTGGGCAGAGGCCAACGGGCAGTCAATGCGCATCATCCGCCAGACCCTGAACGAAGAGGTGGGCCCCGTCACGGTCACCCAACCCAATGGCGACACGCTTGAAGTGCCCTTGCGCGAATTGTCCCCCGGTCGGTTCGAGGCGCAGTATTTCGGCCCTGAAATTGGGCTTTATCGCCTGCAGGAAGGTGAGCTGTCCTCGGTCATCGGCCTTGGCCCTGCGGCGCCGCGGGAATTCGAACGCACCATCGCAACAGCCGAAATCCTTGAGCCGGTCATGGCTGGGATGCGTGGCGGGGTGATCCGGGTCGAGGATGGGCTGCCGGCAATCCGTAACGTACGCGCCGGGCGCCCTGCGGCCGGGCGTGGCTGGATCGGTCTGACCCCGCGCGAGGCCTATGAAACCCGTGACGTGACCCAGGCCGGACTGTTGCCGCCCTGGCTGGTGCTGCTGTTGGCGGGTGGCTTCCTGCTGGCGGGCTGGTTGCGCGAAGGACGGCGCTGATCGACCTTTGGCCTTAAACAGATTTTCACGGTCTGCGGGAATGCTGATCCCGAACCGACCGGGAAGATGACCATGAGTCTTGCAGAAAAACTGGCACAGGAACGGCGGGCGCGTCTGGCCGCCGAACGCTTGCTTGCACTCAAGCAGAGTGAACTGTCCGAGGCCAATCGCAAGCTGGGCGAATATGCGATGGCCCTGACCAAACGTATCGGCGAGACCGAGGCCGAGGTCGAATCCGTGCGTGGCGAGAATGAAAAGGTCAAATCGGACCTGACCGTTGCAAATGCCAAGATCGAAGTGGCCGAACGCCGCCTCTGGCACTCGATCCAAACGATCCAGGACGGTTTCGCCTTCTTCGACGGCAGTGATCGGTTGATCAGCGCAAATACGGCCTATCTGAGCGTGTTCGAAGGACTGGACGAGGTCGCGCCCGGGATTTCATACCCCCGCATTCTTGATCTGCTGACCACAGAGGGCATCATCGATATCGGGTCGGAACCGGCCGAGGCGTGGAAAACCCGCATGATGCGCCGCTGGACCCGGATCAACCCGCCGCCCGAAGTGATCCAGCTGTGGAATGGGCAATATATCAAGCTGATCGACCAGCGCGGCCAGGGTGGCGATGTGGTCAGTCTGGCCCTGAACATCACGGCCTCGGTCCAGCATGAGGCGCAACTGCAGGCCGCGCGCGAAAAGGCCGAGGCCGCCAACCGGGCCAAGTCGGCTTTCCTTGCCAATATGAGTCATGAGATCCGGACCCCGATGAACGGCATCGTCGGGATGACCGACCTGCTGTCGGAAACCCCTCTGAATGAAGAGCAGAGGCTATATGTTGAGACGATCCGCAATTCGGGGGACGCGCTGCTGGTCATCATCAATGACGTTCTGGACTATTCCAAGATCGAAGCGGACAAGCTTGTGCTGCATCCCGAGGATTTCGATCTTGAGCGTTGCATCCTCGAAGTTGCGATGCTGCTGCAGCCCACGGTGCGCGACAAGGGGCTGACCTTGCTGGTCGACTATGACCTGTTCCTGCCGACGCTGTTCGTGGGCGATCCAGGCCGGGTGCGTCAGGTGCTGACCAATCTGGTGGGCAACGCGGTCAAATTCACCGCCCATGGCCATGTTCTGACCCGGGTCACCGGAGTACCGCATGCCGATCAGAAGACCTGCGACATCCATATTGCGATCGAAGACACCGGAATCGGCATCGAAGCGGACAAGATCGGGCACATCTTTGGCGAGTTCAATCAGGTTGAAAACGAAAAGACCCGCGCCTTTGACGGCACTGGCCTTGGTCTGGCCATCACCAAACGCCTGATTACCTTGATGGGTGGCTCGATCTGGGTCGAGAGCGAGGCCGGCAAGGGATCGTGCTTTGGGTTCCGCATCACGCTGCCCACCGCCGAAGGCCCTCAACCGGCTCCGCCTGCCTTGGCGGACAGGCTGAAACATGTCCTCGTGGTCGAGGATCTGGCGGTCAATCGGGCCATTCTGAACAAGCAGCTGCGGCGTTTGGGGGCCGAGGTGACGGTTTGCGCCACAGGCACCGAAGCGCTGAGGGCGGTGGAAGCGTCGATCGACCTGATCCTTTGCGATCACGATTTGCCTGACATGGACGGGCTGGATTTGGCGGAAACTCTGCGCAAGCGAGGCTGGTCCGACGTTCCGATCGTGCTGATGTCCGCAAACCCGGCCATCGTGCACGCCGATCCGAACCATCGGCTGATACAAGGGGTGGTTCAGAAACCGATCCCACGGGCCGAGCTGTTCTCGCGGCTTCAGGCGCTGGGCGCCGCTGTGTTGCCTGCGCCTGTTTCCCCGCCCTGCCGCGCGGAGCCGGCCCAATCGTCCGGCGGAAACACGAAGCTGCGCAAGATGCGGGTTCTGGCCGCCGAGGACAATCGCACCAACCAGTTGATCCTGAGCAAGATGACCAAGGATCTGAACATAGACCTCAAGCTGGTGGCCAACGGGCTTGAGGCTGTTGAAGCCTTTTCGGAATTCGCGCCGGACCTGATCCTCATGGACATCTCGATGCCCAAGATGGACGGAAAGCAGGCCACGGGTGAGATCCGTAGACGCGAAATCGGCACAGGGCAGCATGTGCCGATCGTGGCGCTGACCGCTCATGCCTTGGCGGGTGACGAGCACAGCATCCTAGCGGCCGGGCTGGATCACTACCTGACGAAACCGCTTCAGAAGAAGCTGATTTGCGAGATGATCCAGTCCAACTGCCCGAAGGATGCGCAACCTGTCATTGTCGAGCCGGCCGGTGCGATCTAGGCTGGTGCCATGTCACAGGAACGAGGTTTTCGCCCCCGCGCTTTGGGTGAAATAGCAATACGCTGCGCCGACATGGCAGCCATGGTTGATTTCTATGAAAACGTCGTCGGGCTGACCCGCCTGCATGGCGGTCATGACAGCGCCATCACATTCTTTCGGATTGCGGAAGGGTTCGAAGGACACACACAGGTTCTGGCGCTGTTTCACCATGAGGCGGCGCCGCGGCCAGGTTTGCACCCCACCGGTGCCGACAAACCCATGACCGGGGCGCAATCGTCGTTGCACCATATCGCCTTGTCTCTTCCTTTTGCGGAACAGGAGGCCGTCATGCGCTGGTATGATCAAATCGGCCAGCCCTATCGCGTCGAACGGTTCGGCTGGATCGGTTGGCGCGGCGTATTCACCACGGACCCCGAGGGCAACACGGTCGAGCTGGTGGCGTATGATGCCTCGATGTTGGGTCAGGCCTGATAGGGGCGCACGAATACCGGTTTGTCCGGTTCCGACAACTCAGACCGATACACATAGCCGCCGGTGTCGAAATCCCGCAGGCCCGCAGGGTCGGTCAGCCGGTGCTGGATGATGTACCGCGCCATCGAGCCGCGAGCCTTTTTGGCGAAGAAGCTGACGATCTTCGGTGCGCCGTCCTTGTCCTCCATGAAGACAGGGGTGATGACCCGCAGTTTCAGCGCCTTGGGGGTCACCGCGCCAAAATACTCCTGGCTGGCGCAGTTCACCAGCGTCTCGGTGCCGATCTCGTCGGCCTGCGCATTCAGCGCCTTGCTCAGCTGGTCGCGCCAGTAGTCGTACAAGGACGTGCCGCGGCGGGTCTTCAACCGGCTACCCATTTCCAGCCGATAGGGCTGAATGGCGTCCAGAGGGCGCAGCAGGCCGTAAAGCCCCGAAAGGATGCGCAGATGATCCTGCGCCCAGGCCAGTTCCTCGGCGTCCAGCGAGGCGGCCTCGAGCCCCTGATAGGTGTCGCCGGCAAAGGCCAACGCGGCTGGGCGGGTGGCCTCGGGCGGCGGGGTATCGGCAAAGGTGCGGAACCGGTCGCGGTTCAGCCGGGCCAGATCGTCGCTGAGGCTCATCAGCTTTTTTAGTTCTCCCAGCGTCAGGTTGCGCGCGGTTTTCGCCAGCCGGATCGCGTCGTCCTGAAAATCGGGCTGGGTCGGCGTCGCGTCCCGTTCTGCCCAGTCCAGCCGTTTGGCCGGAGAGATCACCACCAGCATATCTACCCCCGTGTTCGTGCCTGCCCGTCGATACCTAGCCCGCCGCGCGCAGCACGTCCAGAAAGGCGGCCGCGAAACGTTCGGCGCGGCGGTCGCCCAGGATCTGCTCCAACGCGCGTTCGTCTTTGGGGCGCATCTGCGCCACCTTGGCCAGTTGCGAGGCGGAACAGCTCAGCGGTTTGTCGATCCCGTCCGGGCCTCGGGCCAGCTGCGCCTGCACCTCGAGCAGACGGTCGTAGATATCGCCCTGTTCGCGCCCGGCCAGCTTGCGGCGCGCCGGATGCAGCGCCTGCGCCTCGCCCGCGATTACCTCAAGGAAAGTGTCGCCGTAGCGGTCCAGTTTTTTCGCGCCGACACCGCCGATCCGGGCCATCTCGTCCAGGGTCATGGGGCGTTTTTCCGCCATCTCGATCAGCGTACGGTCGGGGAAGATGACATAGGCGGGCACCCGGGCGGCCTCGGCCAGCGCGCGGCGCTTGGCCTTGAGGGCCGACAGCAGGGGCGCGTCCTCTTCCGAGACCATCATCTTGACCGCGGGCCGCCGGGTGGCCTTGCGCAGCGTGTCCTTGCGGAGGGTGATCTGCGCCTCGCCCTTCAGGATCGGCTTGGCGGCCTCGGTCATGCGCAGGGCGCCGTGGCGTTCGGGGTCGGGGCGCACCAGGTCATGGCCCATCATCTGCCGGAAGATCGCCTGCCATTGCGGGCGCGACCAGTCCTTGCCGATGCCGTAAGTGGGCAATTCGTCATGCCGCCGGGCGCGGATCTTGTCGGTGTCATTGCCCAGCAGGATGTCGATCAGGTGGCCCGAACCGAACCATTCCTCGGTGCGCAGGATCGCCGACAGGGCCATGCGCACCGGCGTAGTGCCGTCGAACAGCTCGGGCGGGCTGTCGCACAGATCGCATTTGCCGCAGGGCTGGGCCTGTTCTCCGAAATAGCCCAGCAGAGTTTGGCGGCGGCAATGCAACGCCTCGGCCAGACCCAGCAGAGCGTTCAGGCGGGCATGGTCGGCGGCGCGGCGTTCGGGCGGGGCCAACCCCTCGTCGATCTGGCTGCGGCGCAGGCGGATGTCGTCGGGGCCGAACAGGGTCAGGGTCTCGGCCGGGCCGCCGTCGCGGCCGGCGCGGCCGATTTCCTGGTAATAGGCCTCGATCGATTTGGGTAGGTCCGCATGGGCGACCCAGCGGATGTCGGGCTTGTCGATGCCCATGCCAAAGGCCACGGTGGCCACCACGATCAGCCCGTCCTCGCGCGCGAAGCGGGTTTCGACGATGCGGCGGTCCTCGGCCTCCATCCCGCCGTGATAGTGGCAGGCGCTGTGGCCCTGTTCGCGCAGCGCCTGCGCCAGCACTTCGGTCTTGTTGCGGGTGCCGCAATAGACGATGCCCGACTGGCCCCGGCGGGCGTCGGCGAAATCCAGGATCTGCTTGCGCGGGCTGTCCTTGGCGGCAAAGGCCAGGTGGATGTTCGGCCGGTCGAACCCGCGCAGGAATTTGCGCGGGGGCGTGCCGTCGAACAGTTTCTCGACGATTTCGTCCTGGGTTTCCGCATCCGCCGTAGCGGTGAAGGCGGCCAAGGGCACGTTCAGCGCGCGCCGCAGCTCTCCGATCCGCAGATAGTCGGGGCGGAAATCATGGCCCCACTGGCTGACGCAATGGGCCTCGTCCACGGCGATCAGGCTGACATTGATCCGTCGCAGCATCCCCAGCGCCGAGCCCGCCGCCAGCCGTTCGGGCGCCATGTAGAGCAGTTTCAGCCGCCCGGCCTCGAGCGCCTCCCACACGGCGTCGGTTTCCTCGGGCGTGTTGCCCGAGGTCAGCGCACCAGCCTCGACCCCGGCCTCTTGCAGCCCCCGCACCTGGTCACGCATCAGGGCGATCAGCGGCGAAATCACCACCGTGACCCCGTCGCGCAGCAGGGCAGGCAGTTGAAAACACAGAGATTTGCCGCCCCCGGTGGGCATGATCGCCAGCAAGTTCTCGCCGGCGGTCACGGCATCGACGATCTCTTCCTGCCCGGGGCGGAAGTCATCGAATCCAAAGACATCTCGCAGCAGAGGCGCGGCGTCGAACATGTGCGGGGGTGCCCTGTTTCAAGATTTGACTGCTCTTGAACGGACAATCACACAGTCGGAATCAGGGAACAAGAGGTCAGTAGAAATAGACCGCGTTGTTGATGAGGACGATCCGCAGCGCATAGACGCCGATCAGCACCACCAGCGGCGTCAGGTCCAGACCGCCCATGTTGGGCAGAATGCGGCGGATCGGGCCGTAGATCGGCTCGAGCAGGCGGTTCAGGCCGTACCAGATCTGGGCGACCAGCTGTTGATGCAGGTTCAGGACCTGGAAGTTGATCAGCCAGCTCATGATCACATGGGCCAGGATGATGAACCAGACGATGTCCAGGATCAGCAGCAGGATTTGGATCAGCGACAGCATGGGCACCTCGTTTTCCGTACGGCCTGAGACCTAAGTGCCCAAGTGGCATTAGGCAAGCCCGCAGTCACAGAACGCTTGCGAAATGCCCCAAAGGCCCGTCTTATGAAATCAAAAGCAGGCAAGGGGCAGAGATGGCAGAGATTTCCAAGCGCAGGCGCATCTGGGGCTGGTGGTTTTTCGACTGGGCCAGCCAGCCGTATCACACCCTGTTGGTGACCTTTGTCTTTGGTCCGTATTTCGCCGGCGTTGCCGCCGAATATTATGCAACCGCCGGGATGGATGCCGAAGCCGCCGCCGCGCAGGCGCAGACGGTCTGGGCCAACTGCCTGACGATCACCGGGCTGATCATCGCCTTCGGCGCGCCGCTCTTGGGGGCCATGGCCGATGTCTCGGGGCGGCGCATCCCGTGGATCTTCGCCTTTTCGGTGATGTATGCCGCGGGGTCTGCCGCGCTGTGGTTCACGCTGCCGGACGGGTCGAACATGTGGCTGATGCTGTCGGCCTTCGGTCTGGGCTTCGTGGGGGCGGAATACGCGCTGATCTTCATCAACTCGCAATTGCCCGATCTGGGGGACGACAACGAGGTGGGCGAGATCTCGGGCTCGGGCTTTGCCTTCGGCTATTTCGGCGGGCTGATTTCCCTGGCGATCATGCTGGCGCTGTTCGTCGAGCAGCCCAACGGCAAGACGCTGATCGGGATGGAGCCGCTGTTTGGCCTGGACGCCGGCGCGCGCGAGGGCACGCGCTTCGTGGGGCCGTTCACCGCCGGGTGGTTCGTCCTGTTCATGATCCCGTATTTCCTGTGGGTTCGCGACGATCCGGCGGTCGACAAAAAGGGCAGCGTATCCGAGGCGCTGCGCCTGCTGGGAAAGTCCGTAGCCGCCTTGCGGTACCGGGTCAGCCTTGCCAGCTATCTGGGGTCATCGATGTTCTACCGGGATGCGCTGAACGGGCTGTACAGTTTCGGCGGCGTCTATGCGCGGCTGGTGCTGGAATGGGACCTGATCAAGATCGGCGTATTCGGCATCATCAGCGTGCTGGCCTCGGCAGTCTTCGCCTGGATCGGCGGCAAGCTGGACCGGAAATTCGGCCCCAAGCCAGTGATCCTGACCGCGATCTGGGTTCTGATCCTGGTCTGCACCACCATCGTGTCGATGGACCGGACGCAGATCTTCGGCATCGCCCTGCCCCAAGAGTCGGGCTTGCCGGACATGGTGTTCTTTGGCTGTGGCATCCTGATCGGCGGGATGGGTGGCATTCTGCAATCGGCCAGCCGGTCGTTGATGGTGCGCCACACCGACCCGGCCGCCCCGGTCGAGAGCTTTGGGCTGTATGGCCTGTCGGGCCGGGCCACCGCATTTGCCGCGCCTTTGCTGATCGGAATTGCAACAACCGCGACCGGCAGCGCGCGGTTGGGGGTGTCTCCGATCGTCGGGTTGTTTATTCTGGGATTGTTCCTAATGCGCTGGGTCAAACCGGAAGGGGATCAGAGCAGATGATTTCATTACGTTTTTTGGTATTTTTGGCAGGAATTGCGCTGGCCGGGGCGGCTGGGGCTCAACCGCTGGCCAAGCAGTTGTTCGGGGCTCAGAAGGACAGTTCGCAACAAAAACCGGCCGCTTTCGGCAGTTATTCGCGCGGATGCGCCGCCGGATCGGTGCAACTGCCCGAGACCGGACCCACCTGGCAGGCGATGCGTCTGTCGCGCAACCGCAACTGGGGCCACCCGCAGTCCATCGACTTCGTGCAGGACCTCAGCCGTTTTGCGGCAAAGCAACCGGGGTGGAACGGGCTTTACATCGGGGATATCAGTCAGCCGCGGGGCGGGCCTATGACCTCGGGCCACCGCAGCCACCAGCTTGGCTTGGACATCGACATCTGGATGCTGCCCGGTGACAACATGCGCCTGTCGCGCAAGGCGCGCGAGAACATCTCGTCGATCTCCTTGCGGCGCTCGAACGGCGCCTATGTGAACGGCAACTGGACGAAACAGCACCACGCCATCCTGCGCGAGGCGGCCAAGGACAAACGCGTGGCCCGCATCTTCGTGTTTCCGGGCGCCAAGGTGCAGATGTGCAAGGAAGAGAAGGGCAACCGTGCCTATCTGCGCAAGATCCGGCCCTGGTGGGGGCATCATTATCACTTCCACGTCCGGCTGAACTGCCCGCGCGGCTCGCGCGGGTGCGTCAATCAGGATCCGCCGCCCAAGGGTGACGGCTGCGCCGAGGCCGAACAGTGGGTGCGCAACATCCTGAACCCGCCGCCGCCCGACCCCAACGCGCCGCCTCCGAAGAAACGTCGTGAGTATGTTCTGGCGGATCTGCCCCAGCAATGCGCCGCCGTCTTGCAGTCCAACTAATCGCCAGCCTGTTTCTGGCCGGTTCCGCCTGGGCGGTCGAAGTCAAATCGGCCGAATATCTGGGCAGCTTTGCATGGCGCGCCGGCCATGACTGGTTCGGCGGGTTTTCCGCCATCCATGTCTCGGATGACGGGCAGCGCGCATGGGTGCTGAGCGACCGCTCCACCCTGGCATCGGTCCGCATCGACCGGGATGGCGATGAGATTGTCGGCATCCGTATTGTTGGCCACTGGCCGGTTCTGTCCAGCCGGGGACGGATCATGCCCGGCAGCTCGGGTGACTCCGAGGGGCTGGCGCTGGCGCCTGACGGCAGCTTCTACATCTCGTTCGAAGGCGTGCATCGCGTGGCCCGGTATGCCGCGCCCGGTGCCCATGCGCAGGTGCTGCCGCGCCCCAAGGCCTTTGACGCGCTCGACCAGAACGGTTCGTTCGAGGGGCTGGCCATCGACGCGCAGGGCCGCCTGTACACGTTGCCCGAGAAAAGCCGCACGGCAAATGGCGACATTCCGGTCTATCGGTGGAACGGGCGCGCCTGGTCCACGCCCTTTGTCCTGACGCAGCGGGACGGTTTTCTGCCCGTAGCGGCCGATTTCGGCCCGGACGGGCGGTTCTACGTGCTGGAACGCGCGGTCTCGCTGACCGGGTTCCGGTCGCGTTTGCGTCGGTGGCAGATCGCGGGTGATACAACTACGGCCGAGGAAATCCTGTTCCAGACCGGAACCGGAACCCATGACAATCTCGAGGGGCTGTCGGTCTGGCGCGACGGGCAGGGGCAATTGCGGGCCACGATGATCTCGGACGACAACTTTCTGGCGCTGCAGCGTACCGAACTGGTCGAGTATCTGCTGCCGGATTGACACGGGCCGATCCCGGGTCTAGAAGCGCGGCTTGCCTTGGGACGGTCCCTTGGCCAAGTCGCCGCTACCTTGTCAAAACGGGCATCAGAACATGCAACGCAACTTTATCCCCGGCATTCTTGCCATGGCCGCCATCGTCGTGGCCTCGAACATCCTGGTCCAGTTCCTGATCTTTGACGGGCTGTTGACCTGGGGTGCCTTCACCTATCCGCTGGCCTTTCTGGTCACCGACATCATGAACCGCGTCTATGGCGTGGGCCCGGCCCGCAAGGTCGTGTTCGCCGGCTTCGTCACCGGCGTGATCTGCTCGCTGATCGGCAGCCAGATCATGCTGCAGGGTGACGGCTTCACCTACGCCGCCGTGCCGTTGCGCATCGCCGTGGCTTCGGGAACCGCGTTCCTGATCGCGCAGCTGACCGACGTCACCGTGTTCAACGCCATGCGTGAAGGCCGCTGGTGGCGCGCGCCGCTGGTGTCCACACTGGTCGGGTCGGCGCTGGATACAGCGATCTTCTTCACAATCGCGTTCTCGGCCTCGGTGACCGTCTTCGGCGCCGATGCGGATGCGGCCATCAACTGGGCGTGGGAGCCGGTGCCTTTCATGCTGTCGGGCCCCGAGGCGCCCCTGTGGGTGACGCTGGCCTTTGCCGACTGGCTGGTGAAGCTGTCGCTGGCCTTGGTCGCACTGATCCCCTTCAAGGTGATCGTCGCCCGCCTGACCGCACAGCCTGCGTAAAAAAACGCTTTGAGAGTGGCACAAGTTGTGTCACCATCCTTTTCAACCGCAACAGATAGAAAAGGAGGTGATCCAGTGTCGAGAAAGAGATTGGAGAGAGGTGTCGGAACAACCGGGGGGACCGCCTGCTAGGGCAGCCCTTGGCGGAGCGCGCGCTCCGGCTGGTCGATTGATCTAACCGACCCGACCTCCTGAACTTTCGAAGGGCCGTCCCGCCGGGGCGGCCCTTTCTGTTTCCGGGTGGCGCCTGTAAAGTCGCGTCCATGTTGCGCATCACCGACGATATCACCCTGCACGATTGGGAAATGACCGAGAGCTTCATCCGCGCCTCGGGTCCCGGCGGGCAGAACGTGAACAAGGTCTCGACCGCGGTCGAGCTGCGCTTCGAGGCGGCGCGCTCGCCCTCGCTGCCCGATCCGGTCAAGGCGCGGCTGAAACGGCTGGCCGGGCGGCGCTGGACCAAGGATGGCGCGATCATCATCCAATGCGACGAGACCCGCAGCCAGGCCCGCAACCGCGAGATCGCCCGCGCCCGTCTGGCCGAGCTGATCGGCAAGGCGCTGGTCAAACCCAAGCGGCGGATCGCGACGAAGCCCACCTATGGCTCGGTCAAGCGCCGGCTGGCGGCGAAAAAGGCCCGGTCCGACGTCAAGGCGCTGCGCGGCAAGGTGGCGGAAGATTGATCTGGCATCTTTCCCTGCCGTTGCTAGTCTGACCGCAACAGGCGGCAGGGAGGCAAGGCCATGAGGCTGGAGGGAAAAACCGCAATCGTGACCGGCGGCGCATCCGGGTTCGGGGCCGGGATCGTGCAGAAATTCCTGACCGAGGGCGCACGGGTGATGATCGCCGATATCAACGGGGATGCCGCGCGTCACATGGCGGCAACGCTGGGCCCGCTGGCCGAACACTGCCAGGTGGATGTCTCCGACGGCGACTCGGTCCAGGCGATGGCGGATGCGGCGCTGGGACTCTACGGCCACCTCGACATCCTTGTGAACAATGCCGGCGTGACCCACCTTCCGACGCCGCTGGAGGAGGTCAGTGAAGAAGACTTCGACCGCGTCTATCGCGTGAACACGAAGTCGGTCTTTCTGACCGCGCGGGCGCTGGTGCCGCATATGAAATCGCGCGGGTCGGGGGCGATCCTGAACGTCGCCTCGACCGCCGGATTGTCACCGCGCCCGAACCTGAACTGGTACAACGCCTCCAAGGGCTGGATGATCACCGCAACCAAGACCATGGCGGTCGAGCTGGCCCCGTCCGGTGTGCGCGTGAACGCGATCTGCCCGGTGGCGGGGGAAACGCCCCTGCTGAAATCCTTCATGGGCGAAGACACGCCCGAAATCCGCGCCAAGTTCCTGTCGACCATCCCGTTGGGTCGGTTCTCGACCCCGCAGGACATGGGCAACGCCGCCTGTTTCCTGTGCTCGGATGAGGCCAGCATGATCACTGGTGCCGCGCTTGAGGTGGACGGGGGCCGCTGCATCTGACCGCCCCTTCATCTGGCCCAAAATATCCCCGCCGGAGGCAGCGCGCGCAGCGCGCTTTTCCGCAGAAAAGGACGAAACCGCATGACCCCCGGACCCAGAAACCTGATCACCGACGTGCCCGGCCTGCTGGTGGGCAACGCACAGGACGCGGCCCTGAAATCAGGCGTCACCGTCCTGACCGGAGATCAGCCCCTGCGGGCCTCGGTTCATGTGATGGGGGGCGCCCCCGGCACGCGTGAGACCGATCTGCTGGCCGCCGACAAAACTGTCGACCGGGTGGATGCGATCGTGCTTTCAGGAGGCTCGGCCTTTGGGCTGGATGCCTGTTCGGGCGTGATGGACGCGCTGCATGCACAGGGACGCGGGTTTCAGGTGGGGTCAGCCGTGGTGCCGATCGTACCCGGGGCGATTCTGTTCGACCTGCTGAACGGTGGCGACAAGGCGTGGGGTGAAAACCCGTACCGCGCCTTGGGCCGGGCCGCATTCGACGCCGCGGCGGAGACGTTCGATCTGGGCAGCGCCGGGGCCGGAACCGGCGCGCTGACGGCCATGTGCAAGGGTGGGCTGGGCTCCGCCTCGGCGGTGTTGCCGGGCGGCGTGACAGTGGGTGCGCTGGTTGCAGCCAACCCGCTGGGCAGCGTCATCACCCCGGGGGACCGGCATTTTTGGGCCGCCCCGTTCGAGATCGGGGCCGAGTTCGGCGGGCTGGGGCCGGATGCGGCGTCCGGACTGGGGGACCCCGTGCCCAGCCGCAAGGCCCGGGCAATGGGCCATCCCCCGCCCGACAAGGCCAACACGACCATCGCCATCGTCGCCACCGATGCCGCCCTGACCAAACCGCAATGCCAGCGCATGGCGGTGGCCGCCCATGACGGGATCGCCCGCGCCATCCTGCCCGCCCACACGCCGGGCGACGGTGACCTGGTGTTCGGCGTCAGCACGGGGCGGATCCCTTCGGCCGAGGCCGATCTGGCCCTGCTGGGCCACGCCGCGGCTCAGTGCCTGACCCGCGCCATCGCACGCGCGGTCTACCATGCGAAACCGGCGTCAGGCGACCTGCTGCCGTGCTGGTCGGATCTGCAAAACACGCCTTGAAAATATACCTTTTGGGCTGCGTCAGGTCGCCGCCGCGCGTCAAATTGCGCATTGACTCTGCGCGCGTTTGATACTGGTTAAAGGGCAGCCAATTCATATCGGAGCAACGCCAATGAAACGTATCATCGCGACTGCCATCGTCGGCCTGCTGGCTGTGCCGGCTCTGGCCGAAGGCGACGCCGAAGCCGGTGCCAAGACCTTCAACAAGTGCAAGTCCTGCCACATGATCGCAACGCCGGACGGCGAAGCCATCGTCAAGGGCGGCAAAACCGGGCCGAACCTGTACGGTATCGCTGGCCGCGCGGCTGGTGCAGAGGAAGGCTTCAAATACGGCGACAGCTTGGTTGCGGCTGGTGAAAAAGGTCTGGTCTGGGACGAGGAAAGCTTCGTCGCCTATGTTCAGGACCCCAAGGCGTTCCTGAAAGACTACCTGGGTGAAACATCGGCCAAGTCGAAGATGACCTTCAAGCTGAAAAAGGGTGGCGAGGACGTCTTTGCCTATCTGCAGAGCGTTTCGGCCGAATAAGCCGCACTTGCCAAAAAATCGGAACAAGTACAAAAGGCCGCAGCCCTGCGGCCTTTCGTGCGCTTGATTGAAGCGTCGATCATCGCCAGTTTTGTCGCAGACCAAAAAACACTGCGCCCAACCCGCCCGAGCATCGCGCACAGTCGCCGATGCCGCCAGACCGACGCAGTCACATCAGGAGAGGACAGATGGGAATCATGATCCCGGCTTGGGTTCATGGCGAGCTGACACCCGTGGACAAGCTGGAAGCCCACGAAAAGGGGCTCAAGCACAAAGCGGTCTCGGTCTTCGTCGTGCGGGGCACCGAGATTCTGATGCAGCGCCGCGCGCTGGGCAAATATCACACGCCCGGCCTGTGGGCGAATACCTGCTGCACCCATCCCGACTGGGACGAGAACTCCTCGGACTGCGCGGTGCGCCGTCTGCGCGAGGAGTTGGGCATCACCGGCCTGTATCCCGAATACCGGCACCGGCTGGAATATCACGCGGATGTCGGCAACGGGATGGTCGAGAACGAGGTCGTGGACGTGTTCCTGGCGCATGTGCGCGGGCCGCTGAAGATCGAGCCCAACCCCGACGAGGTGATGGAGATCCGCTGGATCGACTATCACGACCTGCTGGCCGAAGTGCGCCGTCATCCCGAACGGTTCACCCCGTGGCTGAAGATCTACCTGCACAATCACGCCGACACGATCTTTGGCCCCGACCTGATCATCTCGGCCAAATCCTGACGCGCCCATCTTGCAAGGGCTGACGAAGCCGCATACATCACGGCGTCATGGCCAAACAGAAGACAGACCCCAACTACAAGGTGATCGCCGAAAATCGGCGGGCCCGCTTCGATTACGCGATCGAAGAGGATATCGAGTGCGGCATCGTGCTGGAAGGGTCCGAGGTCAAGTCTCTGCGCGCGGGCGGGGCCAACATCGCCGAAAGCTATGCCGCGGTCGAGGATGGCGAACTGTGGCTGATCAACAGCTATATCGCGCCCTACGAGCAGGCCAAGGCGTTCAAGCATGACGAGCGCCGCCGGCGCAAGCTGCTGGTGTCCCGCAAAGAGCTGTCGAACCTGTGGAACGCCACGCAGCGCAAGGGCATGACCCTGGTGCCGTTGGTTCTCTATTTCAACCACAAGGGCCGGGCCAAGCTGAAGATCGGCATCGCCAAGGGCAAGAAGATCCACGACAAGCGCGAAACCCAGGCCAAGCGCGACTGGTCGCGCCAGAAACAGCGCCTGCTGAAGGATCACAGCTGACCCGGGCTGCGCCGCGGGTCAGACTGAATCAGAACGCCATGGTGGCCTGCACCGCCCGTTTCCAGCGCGTATAGGCCGCCTCGCGGTCAGCCTCGGGCAGGATCGGTTCGAACCGCTGGTCCAGCGCCCAGGTGTCGGCAAATCCGGCCTGATCGGGATAGACCCCGGCCTTCATCCCCGCCAGCCAGGCCGCGCCCAGCGCCGTGGTTTCCTGCATCACCGGCCGGTCGACCGGCGCGCCCAGAATGTCCGACAGACCCTGCATCGCCCAGTCGGACGCGCTCATCCCGCCATCGACCCGCAGGATCACGTCGGCCTCGGCGCCCCAGTCGCCCTGCATCGCGTGCCACAGGTCGCGGGTCTGGAAGGCGATGCTTTCCAGCGTGGCCCGCGCGATCTCGGCCCGGCCCGAGTTGCGGGTCAGACCGAACATGGCGCCGCGACAGTCGGGCTTCCAATAGGGCGCGCCCAGTCCGGTGAAGGCGGGCACCAGAACCACATGCTGGTTGGGGTCCGCCTGCGCGGCCAGTTCGCCGCTTTGCGGGGCCGAGTCGATGATCCGCAGCGCGTCGCGCAGCCACTGCACCGCCGCGCCCGCGATGAAGATCGAGCCTTCCAACGCATAGGTCCGCTGACCGTCCAGCTGATAGGCGATGGTGGTCAGCAGGCGGTTTTTCGACTCCACCGGCTGCGTGCCGGTGTTCAGCAGCGCAAAGCAGCCGGTGCCATAGGTGGATTTCATCATGCCCGGCTGGAAGCAGGCCTGCCCGATCGTGGCGGCCTGCTGGTCACCGGCCACGCCCAGAATCGGGATTGCCCCGCCGAACAGGCCGGTCTGGCCGAAATCGGCCGCGCAGTCGCGCACCTCGGGCAGCATCGACAGCGGCACGTCCAGCAGATCGCAGATTTCGGCGCTCCAGTTGCCCTTGTGGATGTCGAACAGCAGGGTGCGCGCGGCGTTGGTGGCGTCGGTGGCGTGGACGCGGCCCTCGGTCAGGCGCCAGATCAGGAAGCTGTCGATGGTGCCGAACAGCAGCTCGCCCGCCTCGGCCCGGTCGCGCGCGCCGGGTACGGTGTCCAGTATCCACTTGACCTTGGTACCCGAGAAATACGGGTCGAGCAGCAGACCGGTCTGGGCGGTCACGTCATCCTCGCAGCCCGCGTCGCGGAACCGCTGGCAGATCTCGGCGGTGCGGCGGTCCTGCCAGACGATGGCGTTGTGGATGGCCTTGCCGGTCGTCTTGTCCCAGACCACGGTGGTTTCGCGCTGGTTGGTGATGCCGATCCCGGCGATCTGGTCGGCCGCGACGCCCACCTCGTCCATCACCTGCCGGCAGACGTTCAGGACGCTGTCCCAGATTTCCTCGGGGTCGTGCTCGACCCAGCCTTCCTGCGGGAAATACTGGGTGAATTCCTGCTGTGCGGTGCCCACGCGCTGCATCTGCGCGTCGAACAGGATCGCGCGCGAGGACGTGGTGCCCTGATCGATTGCCAGAATATAGGTCATGCCCGTGTTCCCCCCGGTCGTCATTTTCAGGGGACATTAGGCGATTGGCCGGAGCCGTTCCAGACCCCAGTTTCAGGCCAAAGGCACGTCGGTATTGTCGATCAGGCGCACGCCTTCCAGCCAAGCGGTGGCGAACAGGCGCGCGGGGCGGGTGGCGGCGGTCAGCGGCGCAAGCGTTTCGGCGCAGCGCAGGTCGATATATTCCACCTCGGAAAAGCCCGCCGCCAGCAACGTGTCGCGGGCCGGCCCCACCAGATCGGCGAACGCGACGCCCTGCGCCAGCTGCCCGGCCATGTCCTGCATCACCGCATGCATCCGCGCCCCGGTCGCCAGCCCCTGGTCCGACAGGCGCAGATTGCGCGAGGACATCGCCAGCCCCGAGGGCTCGCGCACGGTGGGGCAGCCGATCACCTCGATCGGGATGTCCAGATCGCGGGCCATGCGCTGCACGACCATCAACTGCTGATAGTCCTTTTCGCCGAAATAGGCTCGGTCCGCCTGCGTCTGCAGGAACAGTTTCGCCACGACGGTCGCCACGCCGTCGAAATGTCCGGGGCGGAATTCGCCCTCCATTACGTCGGTCAGGCCGGCGACGGACACGGTGGTGACGAACCCGTCCGGATAGATCTGGTCCGGGTCTGGGACATAGATCGCATCGACCCCCAGCGGCGCCAGCTTGGCCGCGTCGTCCTGCTCGGTGCGCGGGTACTTGGCCAGATCCTCGGGGTTGTTGAACTGCTTGGGATTGACGAAGATCGTCACGATCACCCGGTCGCAATCGGCCCGCGCCGCCTGTGCCAGCGACAGGTGCCCCTGATGCAGCGCGCCCATGGTGGGCACCACGCCGATGGTCTGGCCAGCCCGGCGCCAGGCCCGGGTCTTGGCGCGCAGCTCCGAAAGGGTGCGCAGGATGGGCGCGGTCATGCCTTGCCCCCCTTGGCAGGGGCCTGATCGGCAAACACATGTTCGGCCGCGGGGAAGGTGCGGGCGCGCACCTCGGCGGCGTATTCGGCGATGGCGGCCTCGGCCAGCGGGCCCAGATCGGCATAGCGTTTGACGAATTTCGGTTTGAAGGCCGTGAAAAAGCCCAACATGTCGTCAACCACCAGGATCTGACCGTCACAGCCGGCCGAGGCTCCAATGCCGATGGTGGGGATGGGCAGCTCGGCGGTGATCCGGTCGGCCAGACCCTGCGGAACCTTCTCGAGCACGACCGAAAACGCCCCGGCCTCGGCCACGGCGCGGGCGTCGGCCAGCACCGTCTCGGCCTGTTCGTCGCGGCCCTGCACCTTATAGCCGCCCAGCGTGTTGATCGATTGCGGCGTCAGACCCACATGCGCCATCACCGGGATGCCGCGCTTGACCAGAAAGCGGATCGTCTCGGCCATCTCGACCCCGCCTTCCAGCTTGACCGCGCCCGCGCCGGTCTCGGCCATCAGCCGGGCCGCGTTGCGGAAGGCCTGCTCAGGGCTTTCTTCATAGCTGGCAAAGGGCATGTCGATGACCATCATCGCCGTCTCCAGCCCGCGCGCCACGGCCTGCCCGTGCAGGATCATCATCTCCATCGTCACGCCCAGGGTCGAGCTCAGCCCGTGCAGCACCATGCCGACGCTGTCGCCCACCAGGACGAAGTCGCAATGGGGGTCCATCAGCCGGGCCATCGGCGTGGTATAGGCGGTCAGGCTGACCAGCGGATCGCCCCCTTTGCGGGCGCGGATATCCTCGGCATTCGGGGCTGTCTTGCGGGCGGTGGCGCTCATGCTCGCTCCTCGCGGGGTTCATGTTGCAGCGCGGCATAGCAGATCGGCAGGGGCCAGAGAAACCCCGGTTGCGCGAACATTTCCTTGAATGACCCAAGGTTTGCAGGGACATTGATTCCGTCAGGGCCGCGTCATCCGCCGCCCATTCGCACATTCTGGGAGGGAATTTACATGACCAAGCCGTTCTTTCGCACCTTTGCCGGCGCCATGGCGCTGGGCGTGGGGCTTCTCGCCTCGCAGGCCATGGCCCGGTCGGACATCACAATCGCCATGCAGCTGGAGCCGCCGCATCTGGACCCTACCAGCGCCGCCGCACAAGCCATCGATTCGGTCGTCTACACCAACGTGTTCGAAGGGCTGACCCGGTTCATGGGCGATGGCTCGGTCGTGCCGGGGCTGGCCGAAAGCTGGGAGATTTCCGAGGACGGAAAGGTCTATACCTTCACGTTGCACGATGGCGTCACCTTTCACGATGGCACCACGATGGATGCCGAGGACGTGAAGTTCAGCCTCGACCGCGCCACCGCCGAGGACAGCGCCAATGCGCAGAAGGCCCTGTTCGCCGGGATCGAAAGCGTTGAGGTCGTGGACCCGCTGACCGTCAGAATCACTCTGGCGGAACCCAACGGCAATTTTCTGTTCAACCTGGCCTGGGGCGACGCGGTGATCGTGGCGCCCGAAAGCATCGAGGGCATCAAGACCAACCCGGTGGGCACCGGTGCCTACAAGTTCGCCGAATGGGTCCAGGGCGACCGCATCACGTTAGAGCGAAACCCCGATTACTGGGGTGACCAACCCGCGCTGGAGAAGGCCACGTTCAAGTTCATCTCGGACCCCACCGCCGCCTTTGCCGCGATGATGGCCGAGGACGTGGACGTGTTCGACAATTTTCCCGCCCCCGAGAACCTGCCGCAGTTCGAGGCTGATCCTAGGTTCCAGGTGCTTGTCGGCTCGACCGAGGGCGAGACCATTCTGGCGACCAACAACAAGAAGCCGCCCTTTGACGACGTGCAGGTGCGGCAGGCGCTGGCCCATGCGATCGACCGTCAAGCGATCATCGACGGCGCGATGTTCGGCTATGGCACGCCGATCGGCACGCATTTCGCACCGCACAACCCGGCCTATGTCGATCTGACCGGCAATTCGGCGCATGACCCGGACAAGGCCCGCGCCCTGCTGGCCGAGGCCGGGTTCGCAGACGGGTTCGAAACTACGCTGCACCTGCCGCCGCCCTCCTACGCCCGCCGCGGGGGCGAGATCGTGGCCGCGCAGCTGGCCGAGGTCGGGATCAAGGCCGAGATCATCAACGTGGAATGGGCGCAGTGGCTGGAAACCGTGTTCAAGGGCAAGGATTTCGCCCTGACCATCGTCAGCCATACCGAGCCGATGGACATCGGCATCTATGCCCGGCCGGATTACTACTTCCAATATGACAACCCGGACTTCCAGGCCCTGATGGCGACGCTGAACGCGACCACCGACCCCGACGAACGCACCCGCCTTATGGGCGAGGCGCAGCGCATGATCGCCGAGGATTACGTCAACGCCTATCTGTTCCAGCTGGCCAAGCTGGGCGTGGCCAAGGCCGGCGTTCAGGGCCTGTGGGAAAACGCGCCCACGGCGGCCATTGACCTGACCGCGATCAGCTGGGCGGAATGAGCCTTTCGGGTCCGCCCTGCGGGCCCGTTTCCCCATATTAGGGTCTGTTTCAGATGACACGTTGCCTGGTTTCGGTGTTTTTCTTCATGGCCGCCCTAGCTCTGTCTGGGCCCTCGGGCGCGCAAGGGTTGTTTCAGGATGGCCACAGCGCGCTGTTGGGCACCCCGGAGAACCCGGTCGAGGTCGGCGTCGGCATCAAGATCGACCAGATCACCTCGGTCGATCAGAAGGCCGAGAACTATGGCGCCGTGGTCGTGCTGCGGTTTGAATGGAGCGATCCGGCCCTGGCGTTCGATCCGGATGAGCTGGGCCGCGATTTCCGCGTGTTCGATCCGCCGGCCTTCGTACGCCATGCGGCCGCACGGGATGCGGTGGTTCCCGCCTTTGTCATCCACAACCAGCAGTCCAACCGCTGGGTGCACGAATCCGCGGCCGCGCTGCGCCATGATGGGCATGTGACGTTTGTCGAGAAATCCTCGCTGACGCTGCAGGCGCCGCATTTTAACTTCCTCAGGTTCCCTTTCGACACGCAGGAGTTCCATTTCGAGGTCGTCTCGGTCTTTCCGTCCGACTTCGTGCATTACTACGCGCTTGACCAGTTTTCGGGGCTGGGCGACACGCTGGGCGAAGAGGAGTGGATTCTGGGCAACGCCCGTATGCTGGCCTCGACCACGACCGGCCTGTCGGGCAATGAAAGCGATCAGGTGTCGCTGGTCTTTCAGGGCAAGCGCCACCTGACCTACTATGTCATCCGGGTGTTCCTGCCCATGCTGGTGCTGGTTCTGGTCGGCTGGGCGCTTTTCTTTCTGGACGAATACCGTAAGCGGATCGACATCGCCGGGGCCAACCTGCTGGTCTTTGTCGCCTTCAACTGGGCAATCTCGGCCGATCTGCCCAAGCTGGGCTATCTGACCTTTCTGGATTTCATCCTGCAATGCATGTTCCTGATGACCGGGGCGTTGGTGGTGTTCAACGTTATGCTGCGGCGGCTCAAGGTTTCGGGGCGCGAGGACACGGCGCGCAAGCTGGACAACTACGCGATCAAGTGGATTTATCCGCTGGGCTATGCCGCGATCGTGGGCTACGCGGTCTGGGCGTTTCTGATGCAGTCCTGACGCGCTGTGCCGCTGGACCGGCGGCCAATCCCGGCCTAACGTGGCGGCAATGCTCCGATATGCGCTCAAACGTCTGATTTCGCTGGCACTCAGCCTGGCCGTCGCTTCGGTGGTCATCTTCGCGGTGATCGAGGTGGCGCCGGGGGATCCGGCCTCGTTCATGCTGGGGGTGAACGCCCAGCCCGAAACGCTGGCTGCCCTGCGCGCCGAGCTGGGCTTGGACGTGTCACGGCCGCAGCGCTATCTCAACTGGGTCAGCGGCATGCTGGCCGGAGATTTCGGCACCTCGTACACCTATCGCACGCCGGTGGCGCAGATGGTGGCCGACCGGTTGTGGGTGTCGCTGCCGCTGGCGCTCTACGCGCTGACATTGTCGACGCTGATCGCCTTTCCGGTCGGTATCTACGCCGCCGCGCGCCGGGGGAAACCGGGCGATCTGGCGGTGATGGGAGCCACGCAGCTGGGCATCGCCGTGCCGAACTTCTGGTTTGCGATGATGCTGGTGCTGATCTTCGCCATCAACCTGCGCTGGTTCAACGCGGGCGGGTTCGCGGGGTGGGACAAGGGCCTGTGGGCCGGGCTGCACTCGCTGACCTTGCCGGCGATTGCGCTGGCTCTGCCACAGGCGGCGATTCTGTCGCGGGTCATGCGCTCGGCGCTACTGGACATTCTGGGTGAGGATTTCATGCGCACCGCCCGCGCCAAGGGCCTGTCGCGCCGTCAGGCGCTGTGGCGGCACGGGGTGCGCAACGCGCTGATCCCGGTGCTGACCATCATCGGGCTGCAGTTTTCCTTCCTGCTGGCCGGATCGATCATCATCGAGCAGGTCTTCTATCTGCCCGGGCTGGGGCGGCTGGTGTTCCAGGCGATCTCGGCGCGGGACCTGATCGTGGTGGAGTCGGTGGTGATGCTGCTGGTCTTTGCGGTCATCACGGTGAATTTCCTGGTCGATCTGGCCTATGCCGCGGTCGACCCCCGGTTGCGGAGCCGCACATGAGCCGGTCTCTGATTCTGGGGGCGGCGCTGTCCTCGGTGGTGGTGTTGATGGCGCTGCTGTCCTTCGTCTGGACACCCTATGACCACGCCGCCCTGAACATCCCCGACAAGCTGCAGCCGCCCAACGCGCAGCACTGGTTCGGTACCGATCATTTCGGGCGAGACATGTTCTCGATGATCATGGTGGGCGCGCGTACCTCGATCGCGGTGGCGTTGGTGGCGGTGGGCATCGGCATGGGGTTCGGCGTGCCGCTGGGTCTGACGGCCGCGGCGCGCAAGGGGTCGTGGCTGGACGAACTGATCATGCGCGGCAACGATCTGGTCTTTGCTTTCCCCTCGCTGGTCATCGCCATCCTGATCACCGCCGTCTTCGGCCCCGGTGCGGTGAACGCGATCATCGCCATCGGCATCTTCAACATCCCCGTCTTTGCCCGCATCACCCGCGGCGCGGCCCTGTCCCTGTGGGAGCGCGAGTTCATCCTGGCCGCCCGTGTCGCGGGCAAGGGCGCGGCGCGGATCTCGGCCGAGCACATCCTGCCCAACGTTGCCAATTTGCTGATCGTGCAGGGCACCATCCAGTTCAGCCTTGGTATTCTGGCCGAAGCGGGGCTGTCCTATGTCGGCCTCGGTGCGCAGCCACCCACGCCCAGCTGGGGCCGGATGCTGGCAGATGCGCAGACGATGGTCAGTTTTGCCCCGCATTTGGCTCTGATTCCGGGGCTGGCGATCATCGTGACGGTGCTGGGGCTGAACCTGCTGGGCGACGGGCTGCGCGATTGGCTTGACCCTCGCATCCGGGTGGCCCGCGCATGAGCCTGCTGGAAATCCATAACCTGTCGCTGTCGATCCACCGGGTCCCCGTTCTGGACCAGGTCAGCCTGTCCATCGACCCCGGTCAGATCGTGGCCGTCACCGGTGAGAGCGGCTCGGGCAAGTCGATGACGGCGCTGACGGTGATGCAGTTGCTGCCCGCAGGGGCCGTGGCCAGCGGCTCGGTCCGCCTTGACGGGCACGAGGTTCTGAACAGCCCCGAGGACGAGATGTGCCGCCTGCGCGGCGCGGCCGTCGGGATGGTGTTTCAGGAGCCGATGACGGCGCTCAATCCGGTGAAGACCATCGGTGATCAGGTGATGGAGACCATCCTGATCCACAAGGCCATGCCCGCCGACGCCGCCCGCGCGCGCGCCCAAGAGGTTCTGACCCGCGTCGGCCTTCCGCCTGATCGCTTTCCCCTGTCGCGCTATCCGCACGAACTGTCGGGCGGGCAGCGGCAGCGGGTGGTGATCGCCATGGCCATCGCCCTGCGCCCCAGGCTGCTGATCGCGGACGAGCCGACAACCGCGCTGGACGTGACCACGCAGGCGCAGATCCTCGACCTGCTGCGGGGGCTGGTCACCGAATACGGCATGGGCCTGCTGATGATCACCCACGATCTGGCGGTGGTGGCCGACATGGCCGACCGGATCGTGGTGATGCAGAAGGGGCGGGTGGTCGAAACCGGGGCCACCGACCATCTGCTGCGCCACATGCAGCATCCCTATACGCGGATGCTGTTTCAGGCCTCGGGCCATCGGGTCGCATTGCCTGCGCCGCCCGCGCCCGCGCCGCTGCTCGAGGTCCGCAACGTGGTGCGGGACTATCGCCTGCCGCGCACGCGGTTGTTTGAAAAGCCCGGCCATCACCGGGCCGTGGACCACGTCAGTTTCACGCTGAACCGGGGCGAGCGCCTTGGACTTGTGGGCGAGTCCGGCTGCGGAAAATCGACCCTGACACGGGCTGTTTTGGGGCTTGAGGAGGTTCAGGGCGGGCAGATCCTGCTGGGCGGCCTGCCAGTGTTCACCGGTCGCAAACCCAATCTGGCCGTGCGCCGCAAGATGCAGGTGGTATTTCAGGACCCGTTCGGCAGCTTCAACCCCCGGCATCGGGTCGCCCGCCTGATCACCGAGCCTTTTCACCTGCTGGGAACGCCGCCCACCGGGTCCGAACGGCAGCATCGGATCGCCGAGATGCTGACCGCCGTAGGCCTCTCGCCGGACGATGCGGGGAAATACATCCACGAATTCTCGGGCGGGCAGCGCCAGCGCATCGCCATCGCCCGCGCCCTGATCATCCGGCCCGAGCTGATCCTGTTCGACGAAGCCGTCTCGGCACTCGACGTGTCCGTGCGGGCGCAGATCCTCGACCTGCTGGCCGAGCTGTGTGCGGCCTATGACCTGACCTACCTGTTCATCAGCCATGACCTGAGCGTGGTGCGCACCATCACCGACCGGGTGATGGTGATGCAAGCAGGCCGGATCGTCGAGCAGGGCGAGACCGAGCGCGTGTTCGCGGACCCGCAGCACCCCTATACGCAATCCCTGATCCAAGCCGTGCCGAAATTGCCCGAGATCGGGCAGGGCGCAGCATGAAATCCCATTGTTAGAGCCTGTTTTGGAGGCAGATATGCTAAATCCCATCTGGTTTGACCCCACCCTGTGCCTGATCGGCGGCGATTGGGTCGCAACCGACGACACGCTTGATCTGACCAACCCGTCCGACGGCACACCGCTGTGCCGGATTGCGCGTGGTGGGGCGCCGCAGATCGATGCCGCCGTGCAGGCCGCGCAGGCGGCGCTGGACGGTGACTGGGGCCGGATAACCGCGCTGGAGCGGGGCCGCATCCTGACCCGGCTGGGGCAGTTGGTGCGGGACAGGACCGAAGAGCTTGCGCTGCTCGAAGCGTTGGACGTTGGCAAACCGCTGACCCAGGCGCGCGCCGACGCACTGGCGCTGGCGCGGTATTGCGAATTCTACGGCGGTGCGGCGGACAAGGTGATGGGTCAGACCATCCCCTATCTGGACGGCTACACCGTCTATACCCTGCGCGAGCCGCATGGCGTGACCGGCCATATCGTGCCGTGGAACTACCCGATGCAGATCATCGGCCGCTCGGTCGGGGCGGCGCTGGCCATGGGCAATGCCTGCGTTCTGAAACCGGCCGAAGAGGCCTGTCTGACAGCACTGGCCTTTGCCCATCTGGCCACCGAGGCCGGCCTGCCGCCGGGGGCGCTGAACGTGGTGTCCGGCATCGGGTCCGAGGCGGGCGCGGCCCTGTCGGCGCATCCGGGTGTGCATCATATCTCGTTCACCGGGTCCGTGGCGACGGGCGCGCTGGTGCAGCAGGCGGCCGGGGCCAACGTGGTGCCGGTGACGCTGGAACTGGGCGGGAAATCTCCGCAATTGGTGTTCGATGATGCCGATTTGCAGGCCGCGCTGCCGTTTCTGGTGAATGCGGGCATCCAGAACGCGGGTCAGACCTGCTCGGCCGGGTCGCGCGTTCTGGTGCAGCGCGGGGTCTATGCCGAGGTCAAAGCGCGCATGGCTGCCGCCTATGCCGACCTGACCGTCGGCCCCGCGACCGAGGATCTGCGGGTCGGGCCGCTGATTTCGGACCGGCAGAAACAGATCGTGACCGGGTTTCTGGCGCAGGGGGCCGATCTTGAGATCGCAGCACAAGGCCGGATCGTGGATCACGCGCCGCCGGGCGGGGCCTATGTGCGCCCGACGCTGTTTGGGGACGTGCCGCCCGATCATCCGCTGGCGCAGCAGGAAATCTTTGGCCCGGTGCAGGTTCTGATCCCCTTCGGCACCGAGGAACAGGCCATACAAATCGCCAACGGCACAGAGTACGGGCTGGTGGCCGGGGTCTGGACGCGGGACGGCGCGCGGCAGATGCGGCTGGCCAAACGTCTGCGCGCGGGGCAGGTGTTCATCAACAATTACGGCGCGGGCGGCGGGGTCGAGCTGCCGTTCGGCGGGGTCGGAAAGTCGGGCCATGGCCGCGAAAAGGGGTTCGAGGCGCTGTACGGTTTTTCCCAGTTGAAAACCGTGGCCGCCCATCACGGCTGAGCCGGGCTAGACGATCACTTCGATCGCTTCTTGTTCCCCTACGCCAAAGACGCGCTTGTAGCGCTCGATCTCGCCTTTCGGCCCCATCGCCTTTTCGGGGTTGTCCGAAAGTTTCACCGTCGGACGCCCATTGGCCGAGACCGCCTTGCACACCAGCGAGAACGGCGCCAGCGCATCCCCCGGCACCAGCCCGCGGAAATCGTTGGTCAGCAATGTGCCCCACCCGAACGAGACCTTCACCCGGCCCGCGAATTGGCCATGCAATTCGCGGATCTTGTCCACGTCGAGCCCGTCCGAGAAAATGATCCGCTTCTGGCTGGGATCCTCGCCGCGCGATTTCCACCAGTCGATGGCGATCTCGGCGCCCTTGGCCGGATCGCCGCTGTCGATGCGGATGCCGGTCCATCCGGCCAGCCAGTCGGGCGCGCGGTCCAGAAACCCCTTGGTGCCATAGGTGTCGGGCAGGATGATCCGCAGGTTGCCATCATGTTCGTCATGCCAGTCGCTCAGCACGTCATAGGGCGCGCGGGCCAGTTCTTCGTCGGTTTCGGCCAGCGCCGAATAGACCATCGGCAGTTCATGTGCATTGGTGCCGATCGCCTCGACCTCGCGCCGCATGGCGATCAGGCAGTTCGACGTGCCGGTAAACGCCGGGCCCAGCCCTTCGATCATCGCCTGCACGCACCAGTCCTGCCACAGGAAGGAATGCCGCCGCCGGGTTCCGAAATCTGCGATGCCCAAACCGGGAATGCCGCGCAGCGTTTCGATCTTTTCCCAGACACGGGTCATGGCGCGGGCATAGAGAACCTGAAGTTCGAACCGGCGCATGTCGTTCAAAACCGCGCGCGAGCGCAGCTCCATCAGCACCGACAGCGCCGGGATTTCCCACAGCATGACCTCGTGCCATTTGCCTTCGAATGTCAGCTCGTACTGATCGCCGCGGCGTTCGAGGTGATAGGGCGGCAGGCGCAGATTCTCGAACCATTCCATGAAATCGGGGCGGAACATCTGGCGTTTGCCGTAGAATGTATTGCCTCGCAGCCAGGTGCTTTCACCCCGGCTGAGGCTGAGCGAGCGGATGTGATCCAGCTGTTCGCGCAACTCGCGCTCGTCGATCAGATTGGCCAGGGGGACGTGATTCGACCGGTTGATCAAGGAAAACTCGACCGTTGTTTGAGGTCGGTTTCGAAACACTGACTGGCACATCAGCAGTTTGTAGAAGTCTGTGTCGATCAAAGACCGGACAATCGGGTCGATCTTCCATTTGTGATTGTAGACACGGGTCGCGATGTCGACCATGGGGAACTCCTGCCATTTCCGTTGTTAGATCAATCGGGGTGGTGAATGGCAAGAGTCGCGGATTTGGTAACAATGCCAAGGACAGGCCATAATGCGGGCATAATGTCTGTTCTTTTCGCGGTCTAGTTAAACGGTGGGATGGTACGAGAAGGTAGTAGTTGGTTGAATGGGTCTGGCTTACGACTTTGATATTGTAACGATTGCAAAAGATGGGGGCGATTGCGGTTCGACCGAGCCGAAAACCGCAACGGTCTGTGCGCGTTTTCGCGACGTGAAGACGGCCGATGCTCTGAGGGGGGCGTCACCGAAGCTGCGTCAGGTGTTCGTGGATGCCGGGTTCATTCTGGACAGCCACGGCAGCGGTGAATCGCGTGGTTTCTATCCGCCCGAAGACGCCGCGGCCCGCGAAAAGGTCCTGCGCCAGCTGTTTGCAAATATTCGGGCCACGGGGTTGCGCGGCCAGTATTGCGGTGAATTCGATCTGCGCGACTTTCTGCGCCATGTTCGCAGCGCGCAGCCTGGGATCGGCATCAAACGCCGCGATCCGGTGCGCCGCCCGCAACCGGCCACACCCGCGCCCGCAAAACCTGACCGAAGAACCGTGCCGGGGCGCATTGGCTTCGCCCTTGGCCTTGCGGTGATCGTGTTCGTCCTGCTGAAATACCTGGCTGCGGCGGGAGCGACGCCCTGAATCGCTAGGCCAACGTAACACCCGTGTCGCGCATGGCCTGTTTCGCCGCTGCGAGCGATCCATCCAGATCGATTGCGCGGCAAGCGCCGGTTCTGACGGTCACGTCAAAGCCCAGCCGGGCCGCATCCACAGCTGAATAATGCACGCAGAAATCGGTCGCCAAGCCCACCAGCGTCAGCCGGTCGATCCCGCGCGTGCGCAGATAGCCTTCCAGCCCGGTGGGCGTGGTGCGGTCGTTTTCGAAGAAGGCCGAATAGCTGTCGATCGCGCTGCGAAAACCTTTGCGCAGGATCAGGTCGGCATCGGTACGCAGGTCGGGGTGGAATTCGGCGCCGGGCGTGCCCTGAACGCAATGGTCGGGCCACAGGACCTGCGGGCCATAGGGCATCTCGACCAGATCATAAGGTGCTTTGCCCGGATGGGATGACGCGAACGAGGAATGACCCGCCGGGTGCCAGTCCTGCGTCAGGATCACCGCATCGAAATCGGGCATCATGGCATTGATCGGGGCGACGATCTCATCCCCGTTGGGAACCGCCAGCGCACCGCCGGGGCAGAAGTCGTTCTGGACGTCGATCACGATCAGGGCATGGGTCATGGCGGCCTCCTTTGCGTGTCCTATCGGTAGGCGGGCGGGCGGGGGTCGTCAATGCGGTGTCTTGCGTTGCGGGGGGCCGCGCATTAGATCGCGGCCATGTACACGATCGCCGCACTGTATCACTTCACCCGTTTTGCCGACCCGGACGCCCTGCGCGCGCCGCTGTTGGAGCTGTGCCGCGCGCAGTCGGTCAAGGGCACGCTGCTGCTGGCGCATGAGGGCATCAACGGCACCATCGCCGGCCCACGCGCCGGGATCGACGCGGTGCTGGCGCATATCCGGGCGCTGCCGGGCTGTGCCGATCTGGAATGGAAAGAGGCCACCGCCAGCCAGCCGCCTTTTGGCAAGATGAAGGTGCGCCTGAAGAAAGAGATCGTGACTATGGGCCAGCCGGATGTCGATCCGCGCGCCCGCACCGGCCATTACGTCGAGCCGCAGGACTGGAACGACTTGATCAGCTCGGATGATGTGGTGGTGATCGACACGCGCAACGACTATGAGGTGTCGATCGGCACATTCGAGGGTGCAATCGACCCTAAAACAGCCAGTTTCCGCGATTTTCCCGCCTGGTGGGAGCAGAACAAGCACCGGTTCCACAACAAGCGCGTCGCCATGTTCTGCACAGGCGGCATCCGCTGCGAGAAATCCACCAACTATCTGCTGGGGCAGGGGATCGAGGATGTCTATCACCTGAAGGGCGGCATCCTGCGCTATCTCGAGGAGGTCCCGCCCGAGGACAGCACCTGGAAGGGCGAGTGCTTCGTGTTCGACAATCGCGTTTCCGTAGGGCACGGGTTGGCCGAGGGACCGCACCAGCTGTGTCATGGCTGCCGCCGCCCGATCCTGCCCCAGGACATGGAGCGCCCCGAATACGAGCACGGCGTGTCCTGCCACCAATGCATCCACGAGACGTCCGAGGCCGACAAGGCCCGGTTCCGCGAACGGCAGAAACAGATCATGCTGGCAAGGGCGCGGGGCGAAGAGCATATAGGCGGCCAATAGCTTCGAATCCCGCAAAAAAGCTTGCGATGATGCGCCCGGCGTTAAAAAATGGCCGGTACCCGTGCTTGGGAGGGGGACGATGGCGCATGATCCAACCACATTGCAGGATTGGAAGCCCACGCTGATCGCAGCGATGGGCCTTGTCATGCTCAGTGCTCTGGCTTGGTACATCCTTTCACACCTGACCGAATCCGCCGCCGGCGACACGATCGGAGCCGCAGCCACCATCGGGTTGGCGATTTGGCTGTTCTCGCAAACCTGGTACTACATTGCGCTTGTGCGCTCGCCCAAGCGGCAGTTGCTGCTGATGGGGATTTCCTTCATTCAGGTCGTGCCGTTCCTGTTCGCTGCAGTCTACGGGTCATACGGGTACTACGATCTGTGCGTTGAAGGCGCCCGCGGTCCGGCGGACGTCCTGTATTTCTCGTATGTTACCTTCACGACGGTTGGTTTTGGTGACTTGCGGCCAGTTGGCGTGTGCCGCGCGCTTGCCGTGGCCGAGGCGATTACCGGCTATATTCTACTGGGCCTGTTCGTGGCAGCGGCCGTAGGGCTGTATGGTCGGTCGCATCGCCATCGCCATGACAAAGACGCCTGAGTCCGCCGGCCCCATTTCTTCACTTGTTCTGATCAATCCATCGCGACATCGCGCGTTTGTCGCGGAAGCACTCGCTGGGGATCGGGCGGCGTTTGGTGCGCGAGATCCGCTCGGCAAAGGCCACCTGTTTGCCCGTCGGGTAGTCGGCAAAGGGGGAGGGATCGTGCGGCTTGTGCGCCGAGATCCAATCGGACATGGATCGCCGGTCGCGCTGCGCCTCGACCGGAATCTCCAACGCGGACTGCTGGGCGATCGCGCGCGCATAGCGCATCTGACGGTCCGTGACGGGCAGAATGTGGTAGTCGTTGGTCGGCCCCATCGGGGTGGTTTTGCGCAATGACTGTTCCATCTGGTGATCCTCCGATCATGTAGAACAGAAATGGAACATTAACCATTATTTTCAAGAGGCCCCCTTTTTTTGTTGGCAAGAATTCGCCCAAAGCAGTGCTTTATTGACTGATCAATCAATAATCATTACCTGCGGATGAAACCGACCGGCACCGGTTCCCCGGGGCCCGAGTAAAAAGGATCCGCGATGAAAGTTCAGCCCAAGGCCAGCCACTTTATTGATGGCGAATATGTCGAAGACACCGCAGGCACCCCGATCGACGTGATCTATCCGGCCACGGGCGAGGTCATCGCCCGCCTGCATTCGGCCACGCCGCAGATCATCGAACAGGCTCTAACCAGCGCAAAACGGGCACAAAAGGCCTGGGCAGCGATGACCGGAACCGAACGCGGCCGCGTCCTGCGCCGCGCCGCCGACATCATGCGCGAGCGCAACCGCGAGCTGTCGATCCTGGAAACCCATGACACCGGCAAGCCGTTGCAGGAAACGTTGGTGGCCGATGCGACCTCGGGTGCGGACGCAATGGAATATATCGGCGGGCTGGCCGGGTCGCTGACTGGCGAGCATATCCCGCTGGGCGGCGGCGACTTCGTCTATACCATCCGCGAGGCGCTGGGCGTCTGCGTCGGCATCGGCGCGTGGAACTACCC
Organism: Ruegeria sp. CI5; assembly: GCF_056536885.1. NCBI lineage: Bacteria > Pseudomonadati > Pseudomonadota > Alphaproteobacteria > Rhodobacterales > Roseobacteraceae > Ruegeria > Ruegeria sp. CI5. The sequence goes on along the minus strand of NZ_JBQFQN010000003.1, from coordinate 306,146 downwards.
CACCCAGATCGCCTGCTGGAAGGGCGCCCCGGCGCTGGCCTGTGGCAATGCGATGGTGTTCAAACCCTCGGAAACCACGCCCCTGTCGGCGTTGAAAGTGGCCGAGATCCTGATCGAGGCCGGCGCGCCCAAGGGCATCTACAACGTGGTTCAGGGCTATGGCGACGTGGGCGCCGCGCTGGTCACCGACCCGCGCGTGGCCAAGGTGTCGCTGACCGGCTCGGTGCTCACGGGCCGCAAGGTCTATGCCGCCGCAGCCGAAGGCATGAAACACGTCACGATGGAACTGGGCGGCAAGTCGCCGATGATCGTGTTTGACGATGCCGATATCGACAACGCCGTCTCGGGCGCGATCTTGGGCAATTTCTATTCCTCGGGTCAGGTCTGTTCCAACGGCACGCGGGTCTTTGTGCAGAAGGGCATCAAAGAGGCCTTCCTGGCCCGTCTGACCGAACGCCTTGCCAACGTGAAGATCGGCGACCCGATGGATGAGGCCGTGAATTTCGGCCCGATGGTCAGCGAAAACCAGATGAACATCGTTCTGGGCTATATCGAAAAGGGCAAGACCGAGGGCGCACGGCTGGTCCATGGTGGCGCGCGGCTGGATCTTCCGGGCTTCTACATTCAGCCCACTGTCTTTGCCGACGTGACCGACGACATGACCATCGCCCGCGAGGAGATCTTCGGCCCCGTCATGTCGGTGCTGGATTTCGAAACCGAAGACGAGGTGATGGCCCGTGCCAACGCCACCGAGTTCGGCCTGGCCGCCGGCGTGTTCACCAACGACCTGACCCGCGCCCATCGCGTGGTGGCCGGGTTCGAGGCAGGCACCTGCTACATCAACACCTACAACCTGGCCCCTGTCGAGGCCCCGTTCGGCGGGTCGAAAATGTCAGGCGTCGGGCGCGAGAATTCGAAGCTGGCGATCAACCACTATTCGGAAATGAAAACCGTCTATGTCTCGATGAACGACGTCGAGGCACCCTACTAGACGTTCCCAAATCGGGATTCCGGTCCAACTTGCCCTGTTCCCGACATTTGGGGTCGGGAACAGAGCATACGGTGTGCAGGTCCTGTGGCTGACTTCTGAGGCAGAGGGGTGACGCGTCCCCGCCAGTCAGGAGAAAAGCCCAATGAGAACCCATGCACAGGCCGTCGTGATCGGAGGGGGCCTTGTCGGTTGTTCGATCCTTTACCACCTTGCCAAGCTGGGCTGGACCGACGTGATCCTGCTGGAACGGGACGAACTGACCAGCGGTTCAACGTGGCACGCTGCGGCCAACATCCACGGGCTGCACGACAACAACAACGTTACGCGCATCCAGCACTACACGATGAACCTGTACAAGCAGCTGGAGCAGGAAACCGGGCAGGGCTGCGGCGTATTCCAGCCGGGATCGCTGTATCTGGCCCAGACCGAGGCGCGCGAGCACCAGCTGCGCCTGCAGGAGGCCAAGGCGCGGTTCTACGGCCTGAACTTCCATGAAATCAGCCGCGAACAGGCGATGGAACTGCACCCGCTGGCGCAGTTCGATGACATCCGTTGCATCATGTATGAACCCGACGGCGGCAACGTGGACCCCTCGGGCGTGACCCACGCCTATGCCGCCGGAGCGCGGGCGCTGGGGGCTGAGATTCAGCGGTTTTGCCCTGTAATAGGGACTGAACAGCAGCCTGACGGCTCGTGGATCGTGCGCACGGAAAAGGGCGACATCCACACGCAATGGGCGGTCAACGCCGCCGGGTTGTGGGGGCGTGAGGTGGCAGCGCTGGCGGGGCTGGAACTGCCGCTGCAACCGACCGAGCACCAGTATTTCGTGACCGAGGCGATTGACGAGGTGGCCGCCCTTGGCCGCCGTCTGCCCTCGATCGCCGACCGCGACGGCGAGTATTACTTCCGGCAGGAAGGCAACGGGCTGCTGATCGGCGCCTATGAGAAAGACATGCGGTTCTGGGCCGAGGATGGCACGCCGCTGGATTTCGCCCATGACCTGTTTCCCGACGATCTGGACCGGATCATGGAAAACGTGATCCGCGCGACCGAGCGTGTGCCGGTGGCCGCCACCGCAGGCGTGAAACGGGTGATCAACGGCCCGATGATCTGGTCGCCGGACTCCAACGCCATCTGGGGGCCGGTGCCCGAGCTGTGCAACTATTTCTGCTGCACCGGCATCATCCCCGGCTTCTCGCAATCGGGCGGGCTGGGGCTGTTGGCTGCGCAATGGATGATCGAGGGCGAGCCGCAATACGACATGTTCGCCTGGGATCTGGCGCGGTTCGGCGACTGGGCCGACAAGAACTTCACCAAGGCCCGCGTGCAGGACCAGTATTCCCACCGCTTCGCCATCCATTTCCCGAACGAAGAACGCAGCGCTGGTCGGCCGGCTCGCGTGCGCCCCGCCTACGAGATGCAGAAACAGTTGGGCGCGGTCTTTGGCCTGAACTGCGGCTGGGAACACCCGCTGTGGTTCGCCGACCGGCCCGGAACGGTCGAAACCACCGGCTTCACCCGCCAGAACTGGTTCGAACCGGTGGGGCACGAGGCCCGGATGCTGCGCGAGAGCGTGGGCGTGATCGACATCTCGAACTTTGCCAACTACGTCGTCAAGGGGCCGGGCGCGCATGACTGGCTCGACCGGCTGGTGGCCAACCGGGTGCCGACCGAGGTGGGGCGGTCTTGCCTGACCCCGCTGATTTCCGTGCGCGGTGGCGTGGCGGGGGATTTCACCATCACCAAGACGGCCCAAGACGAATACATGATGATCGGCTCGGGCATGGCCGAACGCTATCACCAGCGGTTCTTCAACATGGTGGACCTGCCCGAGGGCACCACCTTCGAGGTCGCCACCAACCGCATCGCGGGCTTCAACATCGCCGGCCCGAAATCGCGAGAGGCCTTGCAACGGCTGACCAATGCCGACCTGTCGAACGCGGCGTTCCCCTTCATGCGCTCGGCCACGATCGAGGTTGCCGGGGTCACTTGCCTGGCCATCCGCGTCAGCTTCACCGGCGATCTGGGGTGGGAGCTGCACTGCGCCGAAAGTGACCAGATCAGACTCTATACAGCGCTTCTGGACGCTGCCCGCGCCTGCAATGGAGGGCCGGTCGGTGGCCGGGCTCTGGGTGCGTTGCGGATCGAAAAGGGCTATGGCTCATGGGGGCGTGAGTATTCGCAGGAGTACTGGCCGCACGAGGTCGGTCTGGATGGGTTGATCAAGCCAGACAAGGATTTCCTGCACAAGGCGGCTTGGCTGGCGATCAAAGACAATCCCGCGCGCGAGCTGCTGTCGATTTTCGAGGTCGATGTCCCCCACGATGCCGATGCCAGCGGGGGCGAGCCGATCTTCACCCCAGATGGTACGCCCGTCGGGCGCGTCACCTCGGGCGCTTATAGCTATACGGTCGGCAAGTCGCTGGCCATCGGATACGCCAACCCAGCCGTGGCCCAGCCGGGTGACGAGGTACATATCTTCATCCTGGGCAAACCGCACAGGGCTCGGATCCTGCATGCGCCTGCGTTCGACCCCGAAGGCCTGCGCCTGCGAGACCAGAAACCGGCGATGGAGGGTGCCAAGTGACCGAAACCTTCGCCCGCGTTGCCGAGTTTGTTCTGAACCGCCCGGCGGACCAGATGCCCGACAGCGCGCGCGAAGCGGCGGCCCTGATGCTGCTGGATACTTTGGGCATCGTGATCGCCTCGACCCCGATGGAGGCCGGCGTGATCGCCCGCGATACTGCCGCATTGCTGTACGGATCGACCGATCCTGCGTTCTCGGCGCGGATGTTGTGCGACGGGCGCCGGGTCAGCCTGGCGGGCGCGGCCTATGCGGCGGCGACGCAGACCGACAATCTCGACGGGCACGACGGCTACAACCCGACCAAGGGGCATATCGGCGTGGTGGCCGTTCCCGCACTGGCGGTTCTGGCCCAAGACTGCCCGGACCTGACAGGCCCCGAGGCGCTGGCGGCGTTGATCGTCGGATACGAGGTCGCGGGCCGCGCCGGCATCGCCCTGCACGCCACGGTCAGCGACTATCACACCTCCGGGGCCTGGAACGCGCTGGGCGTCGCGGCGATGGCAGCCCGCTTGCGGGGCCATTCACCGGACCAGTTGCGCCAAGGCCTTGGCATTGCCGAATATCACGGCCCCCGCAGCCAGATGATGCGCGAAATCGCCAACCCCACGATGCTGCATGACGGCTCGGGCTGGGGCGCGCTGGTGGGCATGTCGGCGGCAATTCTGGCCGAGCGCGGCTTTACCGGCGCCCCCGCCATCACCATCGAGGAGGACCGCGCCGCACCCTATTGGCAGGACCTCGGCACGTTTTGGCAGATGGAACATCAATATGTGAAACCCTATCCGATCTGCCGCTGGGCTCATGCCGCCATCGACGGGCTGCGCACGGTGATGAACTCGCACGGTCTGACCCATGACCAGATCGCCCGCGTCGAGATCCACAGTTTTCACGAAGCGGTTCAACTGTATTCGGGGATGCCCGAGACGACGTCGCAGGCGCAATACTCGCTGCCATTTGCCGTCTCGACTTTTGCGGTACACGGGCGGATCGGGGTCGAGCACATCAGCGGCGATGGATTGTCCGATCCGATGGTCGCCGATTTCCTGAGCCGCATCACCGTATCCGAGTCGGACCGCCATAATTCCCGCTTTCCCGCTGGGCGCTGGGCCGACGTTCAGGTAACGACGCAAGACGGTCGCGTTTTCCGCTCGGGCGACATCCATGCCCGGGGCGGGCCTGAGTCTCCGATGTCGCGACAGGACGTCATCGACAAGTTTGTCGAGTTTTCTTCTCCGGAAATCGGAGGGTCTGCTGCCAAGAATCTGAGCAGGGCGGTTTTGAACCTTACCGATCCCGGCACCCGGTTTAGTGACATAGTGCAGCCTCTCTACCGGTCGGTGAAGTCGTCAGCCTGACCCGACCAGCCTTGCAGTTGCAAAGGATAGGTCGACAGCGTTTCATATCGTGCGCCGTCCGGCCGAAGTGTGGAAGAGTTCAGGTTGAACTGGGTCACCACCATGGTGGTTTGGGGAACTGGGATATGCAAAATGGCCTTGTTTAGAGCCGATTCAATACCCCGAACTATGGTGATATGCGGTCGAAAGCGGCGGCGTTGCAGCGTCAGCCCGGCCCGCCCAATGCACTGCAGGACGCTTTCATGCAGGTGCAGGAGTTCAGGATCGCGCTCTACCACCATGTGCAGCGAGTTTCCGAAACTGCCCAGCCCGGACAGTCTGACGGAAAAGGCCGGGCGCCTCAGCACTTCGAAGTGATCATTCAATTCGATCAAGGCGTTTCGGGTCTGGTCGCCCAGGAAAGCCAGCGTCAGATGAAGGTTTTCAGCAGACAAACTTCGACCGCAATGTGCTGCGCGAGCAACGTCGGCGCATATCTGGGCGATTTCGGAAGATACGGGAATGGCGACAAAACATCGAATGAGCGCTCCGGACATCCATTGTCCCTTATCTGGATAAGGTTGAATTTGCCGGGCAGTCTGCCGGTGCTTGCTCTTTCAGACAAGCGCATGCTCTCAATGCGAGGCGCACAAGCCGGCTGTTCGTCGCGCGGATCCTGACTATTCCAATTCAGTTGTCATGTTCAGCAATTCGGTTATCTTCTGCCGCGTGTCGGCGCTGGTCTCAAGCAGCTGTTCAGCGTCCGAAATCGGCTTGTCCGGTTCTCGCTGCACTGGCGCACGCAGGGCCGAGCTCAGATCTATGACCTGCCCCAGCGCGGTGTCCTTCGCCCCAACTTCTTCCAAGTTGAATCCCGCCCACCATGACAGGCGCGCGGCGGTATCTTCATCCCCTATGTCCCGCCAAGCCTCAACGGCGGCCGTGTAATTGCCCATATCGGTCAGGGCTTGTGCCCGCAGCCTTTCAGCGACATCGGAGGGATCCTCGGCCAATTCGCGCAGGGCCAGATCCGGTCGGTTTTCCAGCAGCGCGGCCCGGGCCCGAAGGATGGCGCGGTCGCGCCTGCGTGTCCCATCCGAACCTGCATCAGTCAAGTCTCGGGCTTGCTTGGCAAAGCCGAGGTCCGCAAAACGCTTGGCAAGCAACAGCGAAGTCTCGGTCGAATTAGACTCTAGTTCATATGGTTTCAGAGTACTTGAATACAGCAGAAAGGTCACATCATCGGCGCGCTCTGCTGCCAGATGCAAGATACGATTGCGCGTGCCGGACCAGGTCTCGTATCCGCGATGGGCATCAAGAATATCGAAGGCTGCGGAAAACTCGCCGCCCAGGGCAAGCGCCAGGGCGTGACCGCGGGCCATGACCGGGCCCAATTCAGAATTGCGCAGTTCGATAGAGTAGCCCGAGATCAGATCTATTTGCCGTCTCGAAACGGCCCCGCCCTCTGCCCACTTCTTTTCAACAAGCCGGGCCAGGGCAAGCGGGGTTTCCAAATCCGAGCTTGGGTTGTCGATGACGTCGTTCAACAAAATGTCGCTGGTGTCCGCATCTCCCTCAGCGGCAGCAACAGTTGCCTGCGCGAGTGTCACCTCGGGGTGTTGCAGAGTTTGGATGCGATCCACCGAACGTAGTACCCGCCGGGCGGCCTCAAGCTGACCGGATTTGACGAATATTTCGGCCAGCCTTGGGCCGAGGATCCGGCGTAGATGCTCAGGAAGCCTCAGGAACGCCTGTTCCATCCGTTCCTGCTGCGCATCATCCTGCAACTGGCCATCTGCCATCGCGGCCCACATGGCAACCGCGCCGTCGCAGCGTTGCAACCCCCGCAGTTGGTTAGGCTCTGATACAGGCTGATCATCAATTATTTGCGCGACTGCTCGAACCCATTCCTGTTCCGGCGATGCATCTTCCATCAACTGCAGAACCTGAATGGCCTCCGAACCGAAACCCCAGTGTGCCAACAGCTTTGCAAGCTTGAGCGCGATGGATCCATCGACCCTGTCGAACTCCAGGAACAACCCCGCCCGCAGTTCAGCCACCTGATGCGCAAAGGGCCGACCGTCAGACCAGGTGTCGAACCCCAATTCGGCATCCGAAATACAGGCTGGCAGCGACTCCAGAGGTTGCAGTGGTGGCTCTCCCAGTTTGCCCAACTCGTCAAGGATCGAGCTTACCCGGATATGGGCAGGCAAATCCCGCGCGATGCCCGGAAGCGTTTCAGTCGCCGAGGCACGCGGACCCGGAGGTGTGACATTCAGGTCGACAAGCTCGCGATCTGCGCCTTGCAACAGACGGGTCGAAAGGCGCTGCTGCAGGTCATCACGATCCAGTTGCAGAAGGGGGGCAACGATTTCAATTGATGGCGTTCCGGCCTGTGGACGACGTTTGGAAGTCTGCTCTGGGATCACAATCGATGGAATGTACAGACTTGGCGGAGGCAAGGCTTTTTGTGCCGCGATGTCCACAACGATCATCGTATCCTTGTACAAAAAAGCGGTCGCCGCGCAATCACAGCCGAAGTCCAGCTCAAGCGGCGCGCCGGGATCGGCCTGCGATATGGCCTCAAGCCGGCCTGCGGACAATCGTGCAAAGACCGATCCGGTCTTGAATTCCACGTCGTCCAAATCGACCGCCAGGCGAGCGCCGTTTTTCCGGTGGGCGAGGCTCCAGGTGGTGCCCGCAGGAACGCTGAGAACAAGCCGCGTGAAGCCGTCATGTTCGCCGGACCGCACCGGAACGTCCTTCGCCAGCACTCCAGTTGCCAATGCGCTCAGGCCAAGGGTCAGGAGCAAAACCCGGATCATGCTGCCGCCTGCTTGATCTCTTTCAAGGCTTCTTCCAATTCGGTGAAGCCGGGGCGATTGTGGGTCGGCGTGTTCTGGCGACCAACCTCGATACACATTGCGGGGTTGTGGTTGTGCAAGTTGGCAACCAGAACTTCCCGGATCAGTTGATAGAAGTGGTTGTCTTCCTCCACGACCGCTTTCAGCTTTCCGGCGAAGGGGCCGACCAGCCCGTAGGCCAGAAAGACGCCCAGGAAAGTCCCGACAAGGGCACCTCCGATCAACTTGCCCAAGACCTCGGGCGGTTGGTCGATCGAGCCCATGGTCTTGATCACGCCCAGAACAGCCGCGACGATCCCAAGTGCCGGCAACCCGTCCGCCACGGTTTGCAGGGCGTGGCTGGAATGCATGGCGTGGTGGAAATTGGCATCCATCCGCTTTTCCAGAACCTCTTCAACCTGATGGGGATCGTCATAGTTCATCGCCGCCGACCGCATGGTGTCGCAAATCAGGTCAACCGCCTCTTTGTCCGCCTGTATCTTGGGGAAGGCCGCAAAAATGGCCGAGTTTTCAGGGTCTTCGATATGCTGCTCGAGCTCGACCGGATTTGAACGGGCAAGCCGGATCAGCGAGAACAGAAGGCACAGCAGATCGCGGTAGTCTTCGGGCTTCCATTTCGGGCCTTTGAAAACCTTGCCCAGATCCTTGATCGTGTGTTTGACCGCCGACAGGTCATTGCTGATCAGAAAGGCGCCGATGGCGGCCCCGCCGATCATCATCATCTCGAACGGCAGAGATTTGAGGATGATCGCCATCTTGCCGCCGGCGGCGAGGTAGCCGCCGAACACCATTACGAAAATAAAGACGATTCCAAGAATTCCGATCATGTGGTCTCTCCGGCAGAGCGGTCTTTGAGGGTGGGGCTCATGGCGGCTACTCAGTGGGGGCGTTGGCGTTGCGTCCGGCCATTACGACGCTGATGGTATAGGCGGCCTCGGGGCTGAGACCGGCCATCACACCCGCAGCAGCCTCAGGCGGCATACGCGACAGGAAACCGGCCGCAAAAACCGGATCCATCGTTTCGAAAAGCGCCGCGGCGTCCTTGGGCTTCATGTTCTGATAGACATCGGTCAGACGGGTAAGGTCGTTTTCAGCCGCCTTGTCCGCCACGGCCAATGTCTCGCGCAGCGATGCCTCGGCCTCTTGCAAAGCAGAGAGACGCGTCGAAATGGCCTCGTTGGCAATCTCCAGGGCACGCTCCTTGTCGCGCAGCGCGCTCTCACGTTGTTTGACGGCCGCTTCCCGACGCAGCAATTCGGTCAGCAAGGTTTGCATGTCCGGCTTTTCGTCCGAGCCGGCACTGTGTGCCGAGAGTTCCGAGGGGTCAGGCCCCGTTGCCAAAGCTGGCCCAGCCTCCAGCCCCAGCCGTATGATGGCGGAACTGATCATCAAGGCTGAAATGAGGGTCAGAACGCCACCACGCGGTCGACGTTGGGCAGGTTGCAGGCTGCGCATCAGGATCGGGCCTCGCTACCTTGAGCCTTGTGCCTGAAGAACAATACGCCCTTGGGAATCGGGCCCGGATCCTCTGCGGGGTCGTTGGTGGATTTGACCTCGGCTTCCCGCCTGGATGGCATTTGTTCCACCGCCTCAGGCTCGGCGGGTTGCCTGGGTGCTTGGGGCCCGGATTCCTCTTTCAGCGATACCGGTTCCGCCTCGAGAGGTGACGGCTTTTTGGCTTCGACCGAGGCATTTGCAGGCTCCCCAGTCCCGGGTTTGTCCTCGGGGATCACGTCGTGCATCGACGCCATGATCAACTCAAGCCGCTGTGCGACTGACTCGGCGCGCTCGGTCAGATCCTGCAGTTTGTGTCCGGGTTGGTCAGATGCCGCCCGCGCGGCATCCAGGGATTTCTTCAGTTCTTCCGCCTGTGCGGATAGCACGGAAACCGCGCCACCGACGCCCCGCTCCAGGTCCGTGAACCGCCTGAGGCGTCGGGCCAGAACAAAACAGTACAACCCGGCCCCCAAGGCGCCGGCGACCAGCAGAATGTCCGAGATCAGTTCCAATTTCGCCTCCTAGTTCAATACGAATTCCGTGACCAGAACGTCACGTACCCGACCTTCGCCAACGACGATGCCGATGCGCCGCAGCAGGTGCCCGCGGATGCGAACCAGGGCCAGCGAGTCCTCGAGGTCGGACAGGTTGATGGCCCGGAGATAGCCGTTCATCACGTCCATGATGCGGGGAATCATCTTTTCCACCTCGGCCTCGTGACCGGCGGCCACCTCAAGTTGAGCGTGGAATTTCAGATGGCGCGAATCGCCGGAATTCACGGACACGATCACGGGCGGCAGGTCGACGAACCCGACATCCGGCAACGCATCGATCGCATCTCCGGCGTCCGCGTTTTCCGCTGTTTCTCCCTCGGCCTCTGGGCCTTTGCCCAAAAGCCCGGACGCGGTCACATAGTACCCGCCCGCAGCACCTAGCAGCGCCAGAACCGCGCCAATCATCAGTCCGTTTTTGCTCGACTTCTTCGGGCCTTCTGCCTCATCCACGGTCGCGTCTGTCATGGCGTCCTCATTCTTGCGTTCGGCACCCGTCATAACCCCGCAGGGACTAACCGATTGTTAAGGGCAATCGTTCAAACAGGGCCCGAGCCGCACAGAATGTCGGCGAGTCGGAGGTGAGCGTGCAGCAGATCGGAACTGTCTGGGCAAGTTTGGGCAGGCGCAAACAAATCATCGTGGCGGGCGCGGCTGTCGTCGTGTTCCTGAGTGTCCTGGCGATGTCGCGGTTGGTGACATCTCCGTCCATGACACTCCTCTATGCGGGGCTGGAAAGCGGGGCAGCGGGGGATATCGTCCGGGCCCTGGATCAACGCGGTGTCACCTACGAGATTCGTGGCGGCTCAATCTATGTTCCGGGCTCGCAACGCGACGAGTTGCGCATGACCCTGGCAAGCGAGGGTCTGCCTGCAAATGGCAACCGGGGTTATGAACTGCTGGATACGCTGAGTGGGTTCGGTACGACCTCGCAGATGTTCGACGCTGCCTATTGGCGCGCCAAGGAAGGTGAATTGGCACGAACCATCGTCAGCAGCCCTCATGTAGGGCAGGCGCGGGTTCACATTGCCAGCGGGTCCACAAGCCCGTTCCAGCCCAGCGTTTCGCCAACCGCTTCGGTCTATCTGGTGCCATCCGGGGCCAAGATCACGGTTGAGCAGGCCAAGGCGATCCGTTTTCTGGTGGCCTCCGCCGTGACCGGCCTCGCGCCCGAGGATGTTGCGGTGATCGATTCCAGCGGCGCCGTGATCGGCCCGCAAGAGACGGCGGTCGCCGCCGACACTGCCGATGACAAGGCCAAGGTCCTGCGCGACCGCGTCCTGCGGCTGGTCGAGGCGCGCGTCGGACCCGGCAATGCGGTGGTCGAAGTCAGCGTCGACACGGTCACCGAGACCGAAACCATAAGAGAGCGGCGGTTCGACCCCAAGGGCCGCGTCGCAATCAGCACCGATGTCGAGGAACGGTCGGATACCTCCCGCAATCAGTCGTCGGATGTGACGGTCGCGTCCAACCTGCCGGACGGGGACGGCAATGGCAGCGATGAATCGAATTCTTCAGCCACGCAAACCCGCGAGCGGATCAACTATGAGGTTTCAGAGACCGAGCTTGAAGTTCTGCGGGTGCCCGGGGCAATCAAACGCCTGACGGTTGCCGTTCTCGTCAACGGTACCCGCACAACGGACGCTACCGGTGCCGAGATTTTTGTACCGATGGCACAGCCGGAACTGGACGCTCTGGAAGAGCTTGTCGCCTCGGCCGTGGGCTTCGACGCGGATCGCGGGGATGTCATCACGCTGAAATCCCTGGAACTGCCCAATGTCGAACCGCAGGGAACATTGGCGACCGCTTCGGTCTGGCAAAGCCTCCATCTGGATACAATGTCGCTGATACAGATGGCAGTGTTGGCCATGGTCTCGCTGATCATGGGGCTGTTCGTGATCCGGCCGATCCTGACCGGTTCGGCCGCAGTGCCAGCCTTGCCGAGTGCCGCGGCCCCCGCCGATGGTGGCGCGCCATATCTTGTCGGTGAAATCTCGGATGCGGATGGACAGGAATTCAGCGCTCTCACAGGCCAGGGTGAAAACGGAGGCTCTGTGCCTGCGATTGGGTCCACGGCAAGCGAAGATGCGGTTGGCCGTCTGCGCGCCATGATCGGGGGCAAACAGGAAGAGACGGTCGAAATTCTGCGGAGCTGGCTGGAAGAAAACGAGGAGAAGGTGTGATGTCGATCGCCCATCTGCTCGAGGATTTCACGGCTCAGGCCGACGGCGCGAATCTGCGAATGCTGGACGAAGAAGCTTTGGAGGAAGAGCGGCTTGCCGCTTTCGAACGCGGATATGGTGCGGGTTGGGAGGATGCGTTGCAGGCCCAAGCCCAAGGTCGTGCTGCACTGACCGAGGATATGCGGGCGGCTTTCTCCGACATGTCCTTCACCTACCAGGAAGCTCTGACCCGGATGACCTTGTCGCTTGAACCGATGTTCAGTGCTCTGGTTCAGACCGTCCTTCCCCAGGCGTTGGATCGGGGGCTTGCCACCCGCGTGATCGAGCAGTTGAGCGAAATGGCCAAGGCGCAGGTTGCACAACCGATCCTTCTGTTGGTTCCACCCGGTGTTGAAGGGGATGTCGATGCAATGTTGCCCGCCGACATAACGCCTCTCCCCAAGGTCGTCGCGGACCCCGAGTTGCTGCCGGGTCAGGCGCGGTTGCAGGTCGGCACCACCCGGTCCGAGGTTGATTGCACCGCGCTGCTGGACGCGATCGCCGCCGCTTTCGACGCATATGTTTTTGAGGCAAAAGAGGCTTTGTCAAATGAGTGACGCACCTGCATCCAAACCTGAAAGACCCAATCCGTTCGAAGCCGTTCCCATCGAGGTGACGGTTTCCGTCGGTCGGGCGCGCCCCCTGATACGCGACCTGTTGAGCATGGGTGAGAACGCCGTTCTGACCTTGGACAAACGGGTCGAAGATCCGGTGGATCTGTATGTCGGCGACCAATTGGTCGCCCGTGGTCTGCTCGAGGAAATGGAGGGGGACAACGCCGGTCAATTGGCGGTGCGTCTGACCGAGATTTCGGATTTCCAGAACGGACTTGGATGATGCGTCGGGCGGCCTGGAGTGCAATTGTGATCCTTGTGCTGACACCCGCACTGGCATCGGCACAGGAGCTGTCGCTGTCATTGGGCGATGGCGGATCCATATCGGCGCGAACCATTCAGTTGATCCTGCTGATCACGGTGCTCAGCCTGGCACCCGGCCTTGCGATCATGGTGACCTGTTTCCCCTTTCTGGTCACGGTAATGGCCATTCTGCGGCAGGGGATTGGGTTGCAACAGTCCCCGCCCAACATGCTGATCGTCAGCCTGGCGCTGTTTCTGACCTACTTCATCATGGAGCCGGTCTTTACCGAGGCTTGGGACACCGGGATCCGCCCGATGGTCGAAGAAACACTTGCGGTAGAGCCTGCATTGGAACGTGCCATGGTGCCGTTCCGCGAGTTCATGGTGGCGCGGCTGGATGGTGACACGTTTCGGGCCATGGCGGCCTTGCGCCCCGACACCGCGTCGATGGAGCTGTCGCCGGAGGCGCCACTGTCGGTTCTCATGCCGGCGTTCATGTTGTCCGAGGTTGCCCGCGCGTTCCAGATCGGATTCCTGATATTTCTACCGTTTCTGATCATCGATCTTGTAGTGGCTGCGGTACTCATGTCGATGGGGATGATGATGGTGCCGCCCGCCACGGTTTCGCTGCCGTTCAAACTGGCGTTTTTCGTGATTGCAGATGGGTGGTCCCTGATCGCCAGTGCCTTGGTGCGAAGCTATTCCTAGCCTGCGTGTGGACGGTCTCAGCGCCGGATCTGCAGCCGTGCCCGCAGACCCTGATCACCCGCTTCAAAGCGCAGCGAGCCCCCATGCTGCTCTGCCACGGTTGCAACGATTGTCAGGCCCAGCCCGAACCCGTCGGACGACCCGATGTTCGAACCGCGCCGGAACGGGGCCATCAGCGCCTCGATATCCGAAACGGACAAGTTGGTTCCCTTGTCTTCGACGACAATCGTGGCGGTTTCCGCGTCGGTTTCCAGTTCAACCGTTGCGTGGCGCCCGTATTTCAGCGCGTTGTCGATCAAGTTCGTCAACGCCCGTTTCAATGAGATCGGTCGCGCCATGACAAGGATGCGGCGGGTCTCTGGAAGCGAGCCATGCCCGCGCCGCGACATGAAGAGCGACGCCGCGCCCTCCACCTCGACCGGGGCGACCTGTTTCAGGGTCACAGGCAGATCCATGTCCTGGTAGTCGGCAACCAGCGACTCGACCAGTGAGGTTAGGGAGATTTGGCGCGGGTCCTCGATGCTCAGTTCCGAGCGGGTGTAGGTCAACACGCTTTCGATCATGCCCGTCATCTGGTCGACATCGGACTCCAGCTTCTCTCGCAATTCGGCGTCCGGAATCAGCGCCGCGCGCAGACGCACGCGGGCCGCTGGCGTACCAAGGTCGTGGCTGACGCCGGACAGGACCGTGGCACGCTTTTCCAGCTGTGCGCGTTCGTCCTCCAGATGCGTATTGACCGCCGATACGATGTCGCGCAGTTCGGCCGGCCCAGACATGTCGTAGCTGTCCGGACCCCCGCTGCGCCGGCGGTCACGCAGCGACTGGGAGAACCGCGAAAAGCTGTCTGTCACATTGCCGACCGATGTCAGAATGATCGCAAGTGCCACGACGGCCAGAAAGATCGCGGGCAGGCGCAGGTCGGTCGGGGCCGCATCGCACCCCCAGACCTGCGTACCGTCGATCTTCTGCCAAGCGCCCTGTCCGAACCGGGCCACCAGAATGGGTTCGCTGCAATAGGTGGCCAGCAGGCGTGTCAGGTTGCCCATCTTCTGCGGCCCGGTCTGGTCGTTGCCTGACACGATGTCGGATACCGGATAGACCAGCCGGTCGGACAAGACCGCAAGCGTCAGGTTCCGCCCGCTGAGCGGCGCGGAGCTGTCGGTCAGAATGGACAGGTTGGTCAGAAACCGGCGTCCTGCAAGGTCGGGCAACTGCTCGAATTCACCCGCATCGGCCAGACTTGCGGCCTCGGGCGGCAGTGGCGTGATCAATACGTCGGGATGCGAGGCGCGACCAGCGCGCAGATCTTCGTAGACCGAGAACCCGGCAACATAGGCCCGGGTCAGATAGGCGTCCCAGTTGCGAACGGATGAAAACCACAGTCCTGCCGCCAGCAGCCCGGCAGCAAACGCACCCAGGCTCCAGGCCCAGCCCAGATCCCGCAGGCGCAGGGTCATGCCTCCTGTTCCACGGTGACCTCGCAGGCGAAGACATAGCCGACACCGCGGGCCGTGCGCAGCATCTGCGGATCTTTGGGGTTGGCCTCGATTTTGGAGCGCAGCCGCCCCACCAGAACGTCGATGGCCCGACCCTGCGCTTCGGGCTTGTCACCGGTGCCGGTCACGTCCAGCGCGGCGGCGATCTCGTCGCGGGTCAGCGGAATGTGCGGGTTGGCCAGCAGCACCTTGAGCAACGCGGTTTCGCGCTGCGACAGCGACACCTGGTACCCGTCCGGGGCATGCACCTCGTCGCGTTTGCCGTCATAGACCCATCCGCCAAAGCGGAACGTGCGGATCCGCCGGCGATAGGCCAGCGATGGCGTGCGCCGCGCGCGCTGCATCACCGCGCGCACACGCGCCAGCAGCAGTTGCGGGTTGAACGGCTTGGCGATGTAGTCGTCGGCGCCCACCTCGTACCCGGCCATGCGTTGGTGATCGGCAGACAGGGCCGACACGAAGATGATCGGCACGTCCTGTTCGCGGCGCAGCCGGGCGCAGATCTCGACCCCGTTTTCATCACCCAGCATCACGTCCAGAAGGATCAGGTCGATGCGGCCTGATTTCAGGTGTGCCTGCACCTCGCGCTCGGTTGCTGCTGGCAGGGCAATGAACCCGTTCTGGTGAAAGAACTGGGTCAACATCGACCGGATTTCCGGATCGTCATCCACAACCAGCAGACGTGGAATGCTCACGCTGTTCCTCCCCGATTTCCCCCTCGACGCTGCCCTCAATTGTAACGGACTGCAACAGATTCAAGGTCAACGTAACACGCTGTAACAAAAGGCGGGAAAATTTGCAGCCCGCGCCGGATACATGGGAAATTTGCCATTGCCAGACGGCAAGCAGCTGCCGGTAATGTCCCGCATCGCTGCCACGCGGCAGCAAACAAGGATCTGGGAGGATACCAAACATGAAACGTTTCGCACTCGCCACGGCGTCGTCGCTGGCCGTTCTGGCTGGCACGTCGGTGATGGCCGAACCGCAGGCCGAAGTTCTGCACTGGTGGACATCGGGCGGCGAGGCCAAGTCGGTCGCCGTTCTGCAGGAAGAATTCGCGGCCAATGGCGGCACTTGGACGGATATGCCCGTTGCAGGCGGCGGCGGAGACGCAGCGATGACCGCGCTGCGCGCCCGCGTTCTGGCCGGAAACGCGCCGACCGCCGTTCAGCTGAAAGGCCCGGCGATCCAGGAATGGTATGAAGAGGGTGTTCTGGCGGACATCTCGAACGTTGCCGAGGCCGAGGGCTGGGCCGAAGTCCTGCCCGCCTCGATCGCGGCGCATATGCAGTGCGAAGGCACCTGGTGTGCTGCACCGGTCAACGTGCACCGCATCGACTGGATCTGGGCAAATGCCGATATCCTGGCCGCCAATGACATCGAGATGCCGACCACCTGGGAAGAGTTCAACGCCGCTGCCGAGAAGCTGCAGGCTGCAGGTATCATCCCGCTGGCCCATGGTGGTCAGGCCTGGCAAGACGCAACCGTTTTCGAAGCAGTTGCGCTGGGCATCGGCGGACCCGAGTTCTTCAAGAAGGCCTTTGTCGATCTGGACCCCGAGACTCTGACCTCGGACACGATGGTTCAGATTTTTGACCAGATGCGCACCCTGCGCGGGTTCGTTGATGAGAACTTCTCGGGCCGCGACTGGAACCTGGCCACCGCGATGGTCATGAACGGTGAGGCCGCCTTCCAGATCATGGGTGACTGGGCGAAGGGCGAATTCCTGGCCGCGGGCAAAGTCCCCGGCGAAGACTTCCTGTGTGCCTCGACCCCCGGTGACGGCTATCTGTACAACGTCGACAGCTTTGCCATGTTCGACGTGGACGGCGACGACAAGCGCGCAGGTCAGGAACTGCTCGCCAAGCTGATCGTGGCCCCCAAGTTCCAGGAAGTGTTCAACCTGAACAAGGGTTCGATTCCGGCGCGGACCGATGTGGCGCTGGACAAGTTCGACATCTGCGCCAAGATCTCGGCCGAAGACATGGGCGCTTCGTCCGCCAATGGCTCGCTGCTGCCGTCCTACGCGCATGGCATGGCGCTGCGCGGTGCGCAGGCTGGTGCGATCACCGACGTCGTGACCGCGCATTTCAACTCGGATATGTCCTCGGCTGACGCGGTTCAGCAACTGGCGGACGCGGTGGCAAACAGCTACTGATCCAACACGCTCTGCCCCCTATACTGCGGGGCAGAGCATCTTTCCCCGGAGGAAAAAATGTCCGAATGGCTGGAAAACCACCTTCCCAAGGTGGTGCTGGCACCGTCGTTCATCGCCGTATTGATCTTTGTCTACGGATTTATCGGATGGACCGCCTGGGTGTCGCTGACCCGATCGAAACTGCTGCCGAAATACGAGATCAAGGGCTTCATCCAATATGAGCGCCTGTTCGACTCGCCCCGCTGGGACACGGCGATCAACAACCTTTACGTCTTTGGCGCGCTATTTATCGTGATCGCGATGGTGCTGGGCCTGCTGCTGGCGATCCTGCTGGATCAGAAGATCCGCGTCGAAGGCGCGATCCGTACGATCTATCTCTACCCGATGGCGTTGTCGATGATCGTGACCGGTACCGCATGGAAGTGGATCCTGAACCCGGGTCTGGGTATCGAGGCCATGGTCCAGGGCTGGGGCTTTCCGAATTTCAAGTTCGACTGGCTGGTGAACCCGGACTACGCGATCTACACGATCGTCATCGCCGCGATCTGGCAGAGCTCGGGTTTTGTCATGGCTCTGTTCCTGGCCGGACTGCGGTCGGTGGATGGTGAGATCATCAAGGCCGCACAGGTCGATGGCATCCCCACCTGGCGGATTTATACGGCAATCATCATTCCGTCGATGGCTCCGATCTTCCTGTCGGCCTTCATCGTGTTGGCGCACCTTGCGATCAAGAGCTTTGACCTTGTCATCGCCCTGACAGGCGGTGGTCCGGGTTATGCGACAGATCTGCCCGCAACATACATGTACGCCATGGCGTTTTCGCGCGGCGATATCGGCCAGGCGGCGGCGTCCGCGATGATCATGATGCTGGTCGTCTTTGCCATCGTGGTTCCTTACCTCTACTCAGAACTGAGGGCGAAAAATGACTGATCTGTCGATGCCCCAAACCCGAACCCGCAGCCAGAGTGCCACGGGCAAGATTGCCCTGCGTTGGTTGCTGTATGTCCTGCTTGGTCTTTTTGCGCTCTACTACCTGATGCCGCTTTTCGTGATGTTGACCACATCGCTCAAAAGCCTCGAGGAAATTCGCACGGGATCGCTGATCTCGCTGCCGCGCGAGGTCAGTCTGGATGCCTGGAAAACCGCTTGGTCAGGCGCCTGCACCGGTATCCAGTGCGAAGGCCTGCGGCCCTATTTCTGGAACTCGGTCCTGATTGCAGTCCCTGCCGTGGCAATCTCGACCCTTCTGGGGGCATTGAACGGATTTGTCGTCGCGCAGTGGCGTTTCAAAGGGGCCAACATCATCTTTTCTCTGATGCTGTTCGGTTGCTTCATCCCGTTCCAAGTGGTCCTGCTGCCGATGGCGCGTCTGTTGGGCCTGATGGGGATTGCCGGAACCATTCCGGGCCTGATCTTCGTCCACGTGATCTATGGGCTTGGCTTCACAACGCTGTTCTTCCGCAACTACTACGTCACCATCCCGGCCGAGCTGACCAAAGCGGCGCGAGTGGATGGTGCCGGGTTCTTTCGGATCTTCTGGTCGATCTTCCTGCCGCTGTCGCTGCCCATCATCGTTGTGACCGTGATCTGGCAGTTCACCCAGATCTGGAATGACTTTCTGTTCGGCGTCTCGTTCAGCCAGGCGGGCACGCAGCCCGTGACCGTGGCGCTCAACAACATCGTCAACTCAACCACCGGCGTCAAAGAGTACAACGTCGACATGGCCGCCGCGATCATCGCGGGGCTGCCGACGCTGCTCGTTTATGTCGTTGCCGGTAAGTATTTCATCCGCGGCTTGACCGCCGGTTCCGTGAAGGGATAACCCATGGCTCCCATCCTCGATATCCAAAACCTGTACAAGAATTACGGCGCAACCGAGATTCTGAAGGACATCAACATCTCGATCGAACCAGGCGATTTCCTGGTACTGGTCGGCCCTTCGGGCTGTGGCAAGTCGACCCTGCTGAACTGCATCGCCGGGCTCGAGCCGATCTCGGGCGGGACGCTGTCGATCGGAGGCAAGGACATGACCCAGGTCAGCCCCAAAGACCGCGACATCGCGATGGTGTTCCAGTCCTACGCCCTGTACCCGACCATGTCGGTGGCCAAGAACATCACCTTTGGCATGAAGGTGCGCGGCGTCGATCAGGCCACACAGGACGCCAAGCTGAAAGAGGTCGCCTCGCTGCTGCAGATCGAGCCCCTGCTGAACCGCCGCCCCAGCCAACTGTCGGGTGGTCAGCGGCAGCGTGTGGCGATGGGCCGGGCTCTGGTGCGCGACCCCAAGCTGTTCCTGTTCGACGAGCCGCTGTCGAACCTGGACGCCAAGCTGCGGGTCGAGATGCGGACCGAGATCAAGAAGCTGCATCAGACGCTGGATGCCTCGATCGTCTATGTGACCCATGATCAGATCGAAGCGATGACCCTGGCCACCAAGATCGTGGTGCTGAAGGGCGGTGTGGTGCAGCAGATCGGCACCCCGGCCGAGATCTACAATCGCCCCGCCAACCTGTTCGTGGCCGATTTCATGGGCTCGCCGGCGATGAACCTGATCCCGGCGCGGGTCCAGCGCAACGGGACCGGCACGCAGGTCGCCATTGCGCGGGATGGGGCTGACCCGATCGTGCTGACGGATACGCGCGATCTGGACCTGCCCGAAGAGGTGATCTTGGGCCTGCGCCCCGAGGACATCGCCGAGGCCGGGTTCCGCGCTGGTGCCGGTGTGCAAGAGGCCGCCTGTCTGGTCGACATGGTCGAGCCGGCGGGCGCGGACACCTATGTCGTGTCGGAACTCGGCGGCAAACAGGTCACTGCGCGCCTGCATGCTGAGACCAGTGCCCAGGCCGGTCAGATGCTGAACCTGGCCTTTGACATGAGCAAAGTGTCCTATTTCGCGAAAGCGACAGGCGAACGCCTGAACTGAGCCACAAAAAACGCCGCGCAGGGATCCTGCGCGGCGTCATCATCACTCTGACCGGTTGGTTCAGCCGGTCGTTTTCAAGTCATTGATCAACTGATCCAGGTTGCCCTTGCGCGCATCCAGCATGGCGCCGATCTCGGTCCGCTCTGTCAGCAGCAGGTTCACGCCTTCGATGAACATGTTGTAGAACTTGTCGCGACCCGATTTGTCCGACACCAGGAAGGTCACTTCGAACGGCGCTTCGCCGCGCAGCTTGACGCTGCTGCGAACCTCGTAGCCGGCCTTGATCTTGCGGGCATTCTTCACGGTGACCTCACCCCCGATGAATTCGCGGAAGCGTCGACCGTATTTGCGCGAGATATACCCTTGGAAAGCCTTGGTGAATTCGCGCATCTGGGCATTGCTGGCGCTGCGGGCGTCGGCGCCCAGCGCATAGCGTGCCATGATCGGAACGTCGGCATATTGCACGAAGATCTTTTCGAAATCGCGCAGCATGGCGCTTTCGGATTTGCCCGACTCGATCACGCGCGTGATGTCGGCAACGACGCTGTTGACCAGTTGTGTCGCGCTGGCCTCGGTCAACGCCAGGGTCTGCTGCGGAAGGCCAGCCACGGCCAGCCCGGCCAGGGCGGTGGCGGTAAAGGTACGGCGGTTCATGGCGTTATTCAGCATAGGGGTCCTCATATGGGTCCTCGTAAGGGTCAAGGTATGGGTCCCTGACCGGGTCGGTGCCGGTATCGGCGTAGGGATCGGAATACAGACCCAGATAGGCATCCTCATCGTCCCTTGCCAGTTCGAACCGGCGGTTTTGCAAATAGATCAGGCGGGCCTGAGCGTAACTGTCTGCGCTTTCGTACAGAATCGAGTCGACCGTGTCCGAGAATCTGCCCCGATCGCCCATCCGCCGTACCACCTCGGCATAGACGCCCAGGTTGTCGGCCGGTCGCGTCGGCGAGAAGTTGATCGGGTTCGAGAACAGGTTGACCACAACGCCGACCGCATCCCGGGTCGTCGAGGGGCCGTAGAACGGCAGTTCGACATAAGCCCCTTCGCCGAAGCCCCAGACATGAAGCGTTTCGCCGAAATCGGTATCAACCGGCGGCAGGTTCAACTCATCCGCCGGTTTGGACAGACCGAACCCGCCCACGGTCGAGTTGATCACGAACCGCAGCAGGGCGTTGCCCGACTGTTTCAGATTGCCCTGCAGCAGATAGTCGACGGCCTGTCCGGGCAACGAGATGTTTTCAGCGAAGTTGTTGAAGCTGGTGACCATCGGGTCGGGTACGATTTTCACATAGCCTTTCGAGGCCGGGCGGAACAGGAACCGGTCGACGCCCAGATTGAACTTGTGAATGCCGCGATTTGCGTTTTCGTAGGGGTCGAAGACCTCGCCGCGGGCCGCTGCGTCCTGGGGTTGCGACGCACAGGCCGACAGAACCGCGAACAGCGACACTGCGACGATGTGCTTGAAACGGATCCGGTTGGACACGGTCTTGGTTACTCCCGATCGTCCGGATGTAATCCAGCCGGACACTCAATCAATACGTTTTCTCGTTGGCACAACGGACCAATTCAACGGCACATAGTCGTTTCGCACTCGAAAGGAAACTCCTAGCGTTTAACCCGCGCGCCGGACCCGGGTAAAGTGGCCTGCATTCAACACATCCGCATGAGTGGAGACCTGCCCAAATCGCGGGCAAATGCGAAATTGCCGGTTTCCGGCTTTCCGTGGGCGGTGTTCCCGGTTAGCGTCCGCCCGAGCCACATGAAGTTGAGGACAATCACATGAGCATCGCAGCCAAACTGGAATCCCTGGGCGTGACCCTGCCGGACGCCCCTGCACCGGCAGCCAATTACGTGCCGTTCGTGCGGGTGGGCAACATCGTCTATGTGTCGGGCCAGATCTCGAAGGACGATGCGTTGATCACCGGCAAGCTGGGCGCCGATATGGATGTGGCCGCCGGTGCGGCGGCGGCCCGGGTCTGTGCCATCAACCTGCTGGCCCAGGTCAAGGCGGCCTGCGGCGGGGACATCGACAAGCTGGTGCGGGTGATCAAGCTGACCGGCTTCGTGAACTCGACCGCCGATTTCACCGACCAGCCGCAGGTGATCAACGGCGCGTCCGACTTCCTGGTCGAGGCGCTGGGCGATGCCGGCCGCCATTCGCGCTCGGCCGTCAGCGCCGCATCGCTGCCGCTGGGCGTGGCCGTCGAGATCGAAGGGATTTTCGAGATCCAATGACACCGTCTCTGCCTCGTGTGTTCATGGGCGCGCCGATCGCGCATCGGGCGTTGCATGACATTCGCCAGAACCGCCCGGAAAACAGCCGGGCGGCCATCCGGGCCGCCATTGCTGCGGGCTACGGGATCGAGATTGACCTGCAGTTGACGTCGGACGGCCATGCCATGGTGTTCCACGACTATGATCTGACGCGCCTGACCGGGCGGCCGGGCGCCATTCAGCAGATCACCCGGGCCGAGGCCGCGGACCTTCCGCTGCTGCACGGGGACGAGGGTATCCCTTCGCTTGAGGAAGTTCTGCAACTGGTGGCCGGCCGCGTGCCGCTGCTGATCGAGTTCAAGGATCAGCACGGTGCGATGGGGCCTGTGGACGGGCGGCTGGAGCAAGACGCGGTCGCGCTGCTCAAGTCCTATGACGGCCCGGTCGCGCTGATGTCATTCAACCCCAACTCGGTGGCCGAGCTGGCCCGGCTTGCGCCGGAGATGCCGCGTGGGTTGACGACCTGTTCCTACAAGCCCGAAGTCGAGCATCTGCCGGCCGAGGTCTGCGACCACCTGCGCGAGATCCCCGATTTCGACCGGGTTGGCGCCAGCTTCATCAGCCACGAGGTGCAGGACCTGTCCCGCCCCCGCGTGGCCGAGTTGAAGGCGCAAGGCGTGCCGATCCTGTGCTGGACGGTGCGCTCGGCCGAACAGGAGGCCGAGGCGCGCAAGGTGGCCGACAACGTGACCTTCGAGAACTATCTGGCCGCCATTCCGGGTTGAACCCCGCTGCCGGCGTCACAGATAGTTCAGGGGACGCAGGAGGGCACATGGACCAGTCACAGATCGAAATTCGGGTTCTGTCGACGCTGGATCAGATCCCGGCGGCCGAATGGGACAGTTGCGCCTGCCCCGAGGCCGCCGACGGCACCCGCCCGCTGGACCCGTTCACCACGCATCGGTTCCTGCGCGCGCTGGAAGACAGCGGCTCGGTCGGGCGGGGCACCGGCTGGCAGCCGCAATACCTGACCGCCTATCTGGACGGCCTGTTGATCGGGGCCGCGCCGATGTTTGCCAAGTCGCATAGCCAGGGCGAGTACATTTTCGATCACAGCTGGGCCCATGCCTATGAAAACGCGGGCGGGCGGTATTACCCGAAATTGCAGATCGCGGTGCCCTTCACCCCGGCCACCGGGCGGCGGTTTCTGACACGGCCCGGCTATGACGGGATCGCCATGTCGGCGCTGGTGCAGGGGGCGGTGCAACTGGCCGCCGACAATCGCCTGTCGTCGCTGCACGTCACCTTCTGCACCCGGGACGAGGCGCTGGCCGGGCAGCAGATGGGCCTGCTGGCGCGTGATTCGCAGCAGTTTCACTGGCTGAACGACGGCTATGCCGATTTTGATGCCTTTCTGACCGCGCTGTCCTCGCGCAAGCGCAAGAACATCCGCAAGGAACGGGCGCAGGCCAATGCCTTCGGCGGCGAGATCCGCACCCTGACGGGCACCGATCTGCGCCCCGAACACTGGGACGCGTTCTGGGAGTTCTATCAGGACACCGGCGCGCGCAAGTGGGGCTCGCCCTATCTGACGCGACAATTCTTTGATATCGTTCACGAAACCATGGCCGATGACGTGGCGCTGGTGCTAGCCGAGCGGGGCGGATACCCGGTGGCAGGCGCGCTGAACTTCATCGGGCGCAAGACCTTGTTCGGGCGCTATTGGGGCTGCAACGAACATCACCCCTGCCTGCATTTCGAACTGTGCTACTATAGGGCGATCGACTTTGCCATCGCGCATGGTCTGGACCGCGTCGAAGCCGGCGCGCAGGGAGAGCACAAGCTGGCGCGGGGTTATCTGCCCACGCGCACCCACAGCCTGCACTGGATCGCCGATCCCGGCTTTGCCGACGCCGTCGCGCGGTATCTCGAGGCCGAGGCCCGCGCGGTGGGGGAAGAGATCGAAATTCTGACGGATTACGGCCCGTTCAGAAAAGCCAACCCGGAGGAACAGCAATGAGCGAACTTCTGTCGACCGAGACCCGTGGCCCGCTGCTGGATCCGCTGTTCAAGAACGGCTGGACCATGGTCAAGGATCGTGACGCGATCACCAAGACCTTTATCTTCGACGATTTTGTCGATGCCTTCGGCTGGATGACCAAAGTGTCGATCTTTGCGGAAAAATGGAACCATCATCCCGAATGGTCCAACGTCTACCGCACGGTCGAGGTGGTGCTGACCACTCATGACGTGGGCGGCCTGTCGTCTCAGGACGCCAAGCTTGCGCGCAAGATGGACAGCCTGCTTTAGCCGCGGTCGCCCCGCGACCCCATGCCCCCAGCCAACATCGCTACCTCGCCCAGACGACGGAACTCGGCCGGGGTCACGGTACCGTCGCTCACGTCGATGTCGCGCGGGATTCCGGCGGTGCGATTGCCCATCATCCGTACGCTACGCGCCGCCGGATTGATGTCCAGACAGCGCGTCTGATAGCAGGTCAGACCTGCCGTATTGATCTGAATGTGCGCTTGCCCGTCCGGCCCGGTCACGACCGGCGCCTGCGGGACGTCGCACGCTGCCAGCAGAACGACCGCGCCAAGCCAATAAAATACTCTCATGCCTGCGCTCCTATTGGTCACAGGGTCAGCCGTGCCGGGGCGCCGGGCCTCAATCCAACTGACCGTTCCGGTCTTTGTCCGCAGACAGGAAATCGTCATTCATCTGCGAGTCATACTCTGACCGAGAGATAGAGTTGTCGCGATTGCGGTCAATCTTCTGGAACATCTTGATATCCATGAACGGCTTGGCCTCGTCCAGACCGAGCGTGCCATTCTTGTCATCGTCCATTTCCTGATAAGCGTAATCCGAAAAGGCATCGAATTCGTCGCGCGACAGGAAACCGTCGTTGTTGGCGTCGATCGCGTTCAATTCGCGCTCATTCAGTTCGGCCACGCTGTCTGCGGCGGCAGGTGCTGCCATCATCAGGGCCGTCATCAATAGAACCGAGTGTTTCATCCTGGCGCTCCTCAGCATGCGAATCTCTGGCCTTCGACCCCGCCGGCCACGGCGCCGGCTGCGGTCAGAATATCCTTGCCCGACCCACCGCCAAACTGGTTGCCGATGGCGCCGCCGATCAACGCGCCGCCCAAGGTGCCGCCAAGACAGGCGATCTCGTGCTGGCGCGCAGCCTGTTGCTGCGGTGTTGGCGCAGGCCCGCACGCGGTCAACAGCCCCGCGCCGCCCAAAGTAATGACTGCTAGAAATCTTTTCATGAATGAGCTCCCGGTTCCCATGCAGGAACACTGGCACATTCCGAGGGTGCGGGCCAAGTTAATTGGCCTTCATCCAACGTGACCTGTGGCATGGCCCCGGTGCGCACCGGGGCCGTCCTGTCAGATGACTTCGAGCAAGCCTTCGCCAGCCGAAATCTCGCAGGCGCCGGGGCTTTCCTCCAGGTTCAGCGCCACGACCTTGCCGTCTTCGACCAGCATCGCATAGCGCTTGGAGCGCGCGATCAGGCCGGCTGGCGGGGCGTCGAAATCCATGCCGATCGCCTTGGTGAATTCCGAGGCCGGATCGGCCAGCATGGTCAGTCCGGCCGCAGTTGCGCCCGTGGCCTCGCCCCAGGCCTTCATCACGAAGGGGTCGTTGACCGACACGCAGATGATCTCGTCCACGCCTTTGGCCGCAAACTGGTCCTTGGTGCGCATGAAGCTGGGCACATGGGCCGAGTGGCAGGTGGGGGTGAACGCGCCGGGCACGGCAAAGATCACCACCTTGCGGCCCTTGACCTTGCTGGAGACCCGCACCTCTTCCGGTCCGTCAGCGCCCATCTGGATCAGGGTTGCTTCGGGCAGGGTGTCGCCGGTTGAAATCATCTTCATGCTCCTGTCGATTGAAATTGCAAACTCGCTCCTTGCCGCAATATAGGTGGGCGGGTGGCACAAGCCACGGGAAATTGACAGGGGGCGGACCAGATGAGCCATATCGTCGTGATCGGAGCCGGGCAGGCGGGGTCATCACTGGTGGCCGGGCTGCGCAAAGGCGGGTTTGACGGGGCGATCACCCTGATCGGGGCGGAACCCGTGCTGCCCTATCAGCGCCCGCCGCTGTCCAAGGCCTATCTGCTGGGCGAGATGGAGCTTGAACGGCTCTACCTGCGCCCCGAAAGTTTCTATGCCGAGAACGATATCACCCTGCGTCTGGGCCAGCAGGTGGGCGCGATCGACCCGGCGGCCAAGACCGTGACCATAAGCGGTGAGGTGATATCCTACGACCAGCTTGCCCTGACCACCGGCTCGCATCCGCGCCGCCTGCCTGCCGCGATCGGCGGAGACCTGGCGGCCGTGCATGTGGTGCGCACGCTGGCCGATGTGGACACGATGGCCCCCGCCGTCACCCAAGGCGCGCGGGCGCTGATCGTGGGCGGCGGTTATATCGGGCTCGAGGCCGCGGCCGTCTGCGCCAAACGCGGCGTGCAGGTGACGCTGGTCGAGATGGCTGACCGCATCCTGCAGCGTGTCGCGGCCCCCGAGACCAGCGACTATTTCCGCGCACTGCACAGCGCGCATGGCGTGGACATCCGCGAAGGCGTAGGGCTGGACCGGATCACCGGCGAGAATGGCAAGGTCACCGGCGCGGTGCTGGGCGACGGGACCGAACTCGAGGTCGATTTCGTGGTGGTCGGCGTGGGCATCGCTCCGGCCACCGAACTGGCCGAAGCGGCCGGGCTTGCCATCGAAAACGGTATCAAAACCGATGTGCAGGGCCGCACCTCTGCCGCCGATATCTGGGCGGCGGGCGATTGCGCCTCGTTCCCCTACAAGGGCCGGCGAATCCGTCTGGAAAGCGTGCCCAACGCCATCGACCAGGCCGAGGTGGTGGCGCAGAACATGCTGGGCGCGGGCAAGGATTACGTGGCCACGCCCTGGTTCTGGTCGGACCAGTATGACGTGAAGCTGCAGATCGCCGGGCTGAACATGGGTTATGACCACGTTGTAACCCGTCCGGGCGAGGGAGCGACCACCTCGTTCTGGTATTACCAGGGCGATCAGCTGCTGGCCGTGGATGCGATGAACGACCCGCGCGCCTATATGGTCGGCAAGCGCCTGATCGACGCAGGGAAAACCGCGGATCCGGCGGTGGTGGCCGACCCCGCAGCGGATCTGAAACCGCTGCTCAAGGCGTGAGGATCATCGCCGGAGATTTCCGGGGCCGGGCGCTGGCCTCGGTCGGCAAGGGGGATGCGGGCGCGCATCTGCGCCCCACCACCGACCGGGTTCGCGAAAGCCTGTTCAACGTGCTGAACCACCTGATCGATTTCGACGGGCTGCGGGTGCTGGACCTGTTCGCCGGCACCGGCGCGCTGGGGCTCGAGGCGCTGTCACGCGGCGCGGCGCATGTCATCTTCGTCGATGACGGGCGGGTGGCGCAGGGGCTGATCCGCAAGAATATCGACCTGACCCGCAGCGCCGACCGCACCGCCCTGATCCGCCGCGACGCGACGCGGCTGGGCGATAATCCCGAAGCGCCGTTCGACCTGATCTTTCTCGACCCGCCCTATGGCAAGGGAATGGGGCAAAAGGCGCTGGTGGCGGCACTCAAGGGCGGCTGGCTGGCCGATGACACGCTGGTGGTCTGGGAAGAGAACGCCCCGATGGCCCCGCCCGAAGGCTTTACGCTGCACGATGCGCGCAAATACGGCGACACCCATGTCTCTCTGATGTGGCGGGACGGAACGCATGCATGATCTGGTAATCTTTGATTGCGACGGTGTCTTGGTCGACAGTGAAACGATCTCCAACCAAGTGATGGTCGACAACCTGGCCGGGTATGGGCTGAACCTGTCGCTGCAGGACTGCATGTCGATGTTCGTGGGCGGCACCATGTCGGGCGTCCGGGACTCGGCTCGCAAGATGGGCGCTGACCTGCCCGATGACTGGACCGAGCAGATCTATGCGCAGATCTATGATGTGCTGCGCGCAGGTGTTCCCGTGATTCCGGGAATCCCCGAGTTGCTGCGCCATCTGGACGAACAGCGCATTCCATTCTGTGTGGCCTCGAACGGGCGGCGCGAGAAGATGCAGATCACCTTGGGCCAGAACGGGCTGTGGGACAGGTTCCAGGGCGCGATCTTCTCGGCCCATGAGGTCGGCAGCGCCAAGCCCGAGCCGGGGTTGTTCCAGACCGCGGCCCGACATTTCGGTGCGAAGTCGCCCGTCGTCATCGAGGACAGTGTGAACGGTGTGACCGCCGCGATCCGGGCCCAGATGAGGTGCCTTGCCTATGCGCCGCACGATGACGGCGCGCGCCTGGCCGGGCTCGGGGCTGAAGTCATCCGTGACATGAAGGAGGTGCCGCAGCTTTTGGGTCATTGACGGGTCTGTGCTAGACTGCGGTCATGGACCGCGCACTTTCACGCCCACTCTGGCCCGCCCGGTTCGAGAGGCAGGCCACCTCAGGACCCGAGCCACAGCCTCGGCCCGCACCCGTCTTCATTCAGGACGCGGTGACACCTTGGGGCCCGGACACCCTGCTGCTGAAGCTTCTACGCGATCAGGCCGCTGATCAGGAGGAATAGGTCGGGTGGAACTTTCCGCCCGGTGACAGGGTAAAGATCTCGACCCCGTCCGCCGTCACACCCACCGAATGCTCGAACTGCGCCGACAGCGACTTGTCGCGGGTCACGGCGGTCCAGTCATCGGCCAGCGTCTTGGTCTCGGGGCGGCCCAGATTCACCATCGGCTCGATGGTGAAGAACATGCCTTCTTCCAGAACCGCGCCGGTGCCCGGGCGGCCATAGTGCAGCACGTTGGGCGGCGCGTGGAACACGCGGCCAAGCCCGTGCCCGCAGAAATCGCGCACCACGCTCATGCGGTGGGCTTCGACATAAGACTGGATCGCGTGGCCAATGTCACCGAAGGTGTTGCCCGGCTTGACCATCTCAATGCCTTTGAACAGGGCGTCGTGGGTCACCTGGATCAGCCGCTCGGCCTTGCGCGGCAGCTTTCCGGCCACATACATGCGCGACGTGTCGCCGAACCAACCGTCGACGATCACGGTCACGTCGATATTCAGGATGTCGCCATCCTTGAGCTTCTTGTCCCCGGGAATCCCGTGGCAGACCACGTGGTTCACGCTGATGCAGCTGGCGTGCTGATAGCCTTTGTAACCGATGGTGGCCGATTTCGCGCCGGCGTCCTCGACCATCTGGGTGATGATCCGGTCGATCTCGCCCGTGGTCTGGCCGGGAAAGACATGCTCGGCAATATCATCCAGGATGCGCGCCGCCAGAGCCCCTGCCGCGTGCATGCCGGCAAAGTCAGCCTGTTCGTAGATGCGGATACCGTCCTTCGTCAGACGGCCACGATGCTCTTTCATTCGTGCGGGGCTCCAAAAAATTCTGCGCAGCATCCTTTCTACGCTGCTTGTGCAGAAAGTACCAGAGGGCGCAGGGACGCGGGTGCCTGCCCTGATCTGAATTTGGATGCGGGGGGCGAAACGTCAAGGGACGTTGCCGCGTTTTGCACGGGTGGTCCGGCCCGGCGTCAAAAGGCCTCGACCGATGCCCGGATTTGGGGCCAAATGAATGTACAGAGACTCATTTGGTCGGGAAGAGAGGAGCCGGATGAATGTCGCAGAAACGGGAACTGATATCGAATGGAAACCCCATGGAGGCGGTCGTCGGCTTCAGCCGCGCCGTTCGGGTGGGGAATTTCATCGCGGTCGGGGGGACTGCCCCGGTCGATGCGCAAGGCAAGACGGTCGGGGTCGGGGACGTCTATTTGCAGACCAAGCAATGCTTTGAGATCATTAAGGATGCGTTGGAGCGTGCCGGATCGGGTTTGCAGGACATCGTCCGAACCCGCGTGATCCTGACCGATATCGACAATTGGAAGCAGGCGATCGAGGCCCGCAAGCTGTACTGTCTGGACGCGCGACCCGTGGACACGATCATGGCGATCAACCGGTTCGTAAATCCCGAATGGTTGGTTGAAATCGAGGTCGACGCCGTCGTCCCCGATTGAATCGCTGTGCGGCGGAAATCGACCGGCCTTCAGTCGCTGGAAATCGTCGCCTGCGGCTGAACCCAGACACCATCCGGTGAAATGCGCGTACCACAGACCAAGTGTTCAACCCCATTGGCCTGGGCAGTCGCAAACGCTGCCGCGTAGGCTGGGTCGATATCGGCGGCCAACGCAAATTTGCGGCAATCCGTGCGCTGAACAAGGTAGAGCAGGATGGCCCGGTGCCCTTGCGCGGCCATTTCGGCCAGTTCCCCCAGATGTTTGGTGCCCCGTGCGGTGACGCTGTCGGGAAACTCGGCCAGCCCCGGTTCGCGCGACAGGGTCACGCTTTTGACCTCGACATAGGCGTCGGGCAGACCGGGTTGCGTCAGCAAAAAGTCGATGCGGCTGTTTTGGCCGTATCTGACCTCGGGCCTCACGGTTTCATAGGCGGCGAATGCAGGGATTTCCCGGGCTTCGAGCGCTGCCCGCAGCGCCCGGTTGGGCACCGAAGTATCGACCCCGGTGAAATGGCCATTTTCATGATCGACCAGCCGCCAGCCGTATTTCAGTTTCTTCTTGGGGTCGTCATTAGGCTCAAGCCAGATCTTTTCGCCCGGTTCGGCCAGACCCATCATCGAACCCGGATTGGCGCAATGGGCCGTCACCTCGCGCCCGTCCTCAAGCCTGCAGTCGGCCAGAAAGCGTTTATAGCGGCGGATCAGGCGGGCGGGCACAAGAGGGGTTTGAAAGCGCATGGTTCCGGGCCTATACCTGCCGCAAAGGTCGATCAAGAGGAGAGCGTGCCATGCCCAACCCAACCGCTGCAATGCTGGTGATCGGGGATGAAATCCTGTCCGGCCGAACCCGCGACGCCAACATGCACTATCTGGCGCAGGAGCTGACCAAACACGGCATCGATCTGAAAGAGGTCCGCATCGTCAGCGATGACGCACCCGCAATCGAGGCCGCCGTCAAGGCGCTGTCGCAAGGCTATGACCATGTGTTCACCAGCGGTGGCATCGGCCCCACCCATGACGACATCACCGCCGATTGCATCGCCCGCGCGTTCGGGGCGCATATCGATGTGCGCGACGATGCCCGCGCCCTGCTGCAGGCGCATTACGACCAATCGGGGTTGGAGTTGAACGAAGCGCGCCTGCGCATGGCGCGCATCCCTGACGGGGCAGCGCTTATCGAAAACCCGGTTTCCACCGCGCCAGGTTTCACACTGGGGAATGTCCATGTGATGGCCGGCGTCCCATTGGTTTTCCAGGTGATGGTGGCCAGCGTGTTGCCCACCCTGACCGGAGGAAAACCGTTGTTGTCTCAGACCTTGCGGGTCAACCGGGGAGAAGGTGACATCGCGGCGACCCTTACCGCCGTGGCCGAGGAATTCGGCGATGTGTCGATCGGGTGTTACCCGTTCCAGATCAACGGCGTCTTCGGGGCCAATGTGGTTGTTCGGGGCACTGACGGGTCGCGTATCGATGCGGTCACGACGCGACTGGCCAAGGAGCTTGGCCTGTGACGGTAGACTGGGCGGCAGTTGTCGATGGCACATGGCCCGCCGCAGGGTATGAGCAATTGGGTCCGTTTCTGCTGCGCGAAGGGCAGGGGGGCGGCTCGCGCGTGTCGGCGGCCAGCCGTATCGGCCCGGTCACCCCGCCGGATATCGACGCGGCCGAGGCGGCCATGCTCGCGATGGGCCAGAAACGCATCTTTTGCCTGCGGCCGGGTGACAAGGCACTGGATGATATGCTGGCCGCGCGGGGCTATGAGATCCTCGATCCGGTCAACATCTATGCCTGCCGGGTCTCACGGCTGACGGACCAGCCGGTCCCGCCGGTCACGGTGTTCTGCCTATGGGAGCCGTTGGCGATCATGCGCGAGATCTGGGCCCAAGGTGGCATCGGGCCCGCCCGGCTGGCCGTGATGGAACGGGCAACAGGTCCGAAAACCGGACTGTTGCTGCGTCACCGCGATCAACCGGCCGGCACCGCTTACGTCGCCATATATGATGGTATCGCCATGCTGCACGCGCTTGAGATCGTACCCGCCCACCGCCGGCAGGGGCTGGGCCGCTGGGCAATGCGCGCCGCGGCCTTTTGGGCGCTGGACAATGGCGCGCATACCCTTAGCGTGATCTGCACCAAGGCCAATACCGGCGCCAACGCGCTCTACCACTCTCTGGGGATGGAACGCGTCGGAGAGTATCACTATCGCCAGCTGGTCTGAGAGGAGACAGACGTGACCGATCGAGACATACCCACCGCGCTTGACCTGCCAATGGTGGATCCGCTGCCGCCCGAGACTCAGAAATACTTCGATATCTGCGTCGAGAAGCTGGGCATGGTCCCCAACGTGCTGAAGGCAAACGCCTTTGACATCGACAAGCTGAACGCGTTCACGGGCATGTATAATGACCTGATGCTGGCGGACAGCGGGCTCAGCAAGCTGGAACGTGAGATGATCGCGGTCGTGGTCTCGTCGATCAACCGGTGCTTCTATTGCCTGGTTGCCCATGGTGCCGCCGTGCGTCAGCTGTCAGGTGATCCCAAGCTGGGTGAAATGCTGGTGATGAACTACCGTGTGGCGCCTCTGGATGCCCGTCAGCGCGCGATGCTGGACTTCGCTGCCAAGATGACCACAGCCAGCGCCGAGATCGAGGAACCGGACCGACAGCGCCTGCGCGATGCGGGGTTCGCCGACCGCGACATCTGGGACATCGCAAACGTTGCGGGCTTCTTCAACATGTCGAACCGGGTCGCCAGTGCCACGGCGATGGTGCCCAATGACGAGTATCACGCGCAGTTTCGATGATCCGATTTGCTGTCCTTCTTTTCTGTCTGATCGCGGGTCCTGTGGCGGCGCAGGACCTGTCGCTGCCGGCGAGCGCGCGACAAATCAGCCAGCGCGTCAGCCCGTTGGACAGCTACCAATTGCCGACCGGCCCGTTTGCAGACAACGCCGTTCCCGCGCGCACGGTCGAAGGCCGGATCGAGCGCACCACATGGCGCTTGCAGGCCGGATCCAGCACGACGCTGCAGATCCTCGACCCGCTGCGGGATCAGCTCAAGGCGCAGGGTTTCGAGATCGCTTTCGAATGTGAGGCCCGCACTTGCGGCGGGTTCGACTTCCGCTTTGGAACCGAGGTGGTGCCGACGCCCGACATGTATGTGGCAATCAATGACTATCGATTTCTGTCAGCCACTCGTGGAGCCGAAGCCCTGACCTTGCTGATCAGCCGAAACCAGCCCGACGGGTATGTGCAGATGATCCGCGTCACTCCGAAGGGTAAGACCCCACCGCCGCTGGTGGTCGAGGAAACGGTGATTGGCGGCGACGGGCTGGTTGCCAGCCTTGTACGGGATGGACACGTGATACTCGGCGATCTCAGCTTTGAGACGGGCGAGGTCGCCTTGGGGGCCGGGCCATTCGAGTCGCTGGGCCTGCTGGCTGGCTACCTGGCCGAAACCCCCGGCGCGCGGCTGGCGCTGGTTGGGCACACCGACGACACCGGCGACCTGCAGGCTAATATCGAGGTCAGCACACGCCGCGCCCAGGCTGTCCGTGCGCGATTGATCGAGGCACATGGAGTGGCCGAAGACCGCGTGCAGGCGCAGGGTGTCGGCTACCTCGCCCCGATCGTTTCGAACGCCACCCCGGAAGGGCGCGAACAGAACCGCCGGGTCGAGGCTGTTCTGCTGTTGAACTGACCACAAAAAAGCCCGCGCAATTTGCGCGGGCCGGTCAGTCTTCACTGGGAGGTCTTACCAATCCATCGGACCTTTTTCGGCAAAGGACTCGACAAGGAAATCAATGAACGCCCGCACCTTGGGCTGGGTGAACCGGCCCGGCGGGTACACCGCATAGACACCCTGAACCTCGTCCGGCAGCGACGGCATCGCGTCGACCACCTGGCCGGATTTTAGCGCGTCCGCGTAGAGATAGCTGGGCAGATAAGCGATTCCGAGGCCCGAGATCGCCGCATTCAACAGGGATTGACCGTCGTTCACGCTCAGCCAACCGGCCGTGCGCACCTGCCTCTTTTCGCCCGAGGGCGCGGTCAACTTCCAGACGTTGCCCGAGGACTGACTGGAGTAATGCAGCAGCTTGTGTTCGTTGAGATCATCGATCTTTGCCGGGCGCCCGAACTTCTCTATATAGCTGGGGGCCGCAACCATGCGTTTGACCGTTTCGGTCAGCTTGCGGGCGCGCAGGGTGCTGTCTTCCAGCTCGCCGATGCGCACGGCCACGTCGAAACCTTCGGAAATCAGTTCGACATAGCGATTGTTCAAGACCATGTTCACGGTGATGTCGGGATAGGCCGCCAGGAAACCGGACAGAACGGGCGACAGGTGGTTCACCCCGAAATCAGTGGCCACACTGATGCGCAGCAGACCTGAAGGTGCCGATTGCATCGACGTCACCAGCGCGTCGGCTTCGCCTGCATCATTCAGCACACGGCGTGCGCGGTCGTAATAGGCCAGCCCGATCTCGGTCGGTGACACGCGGCGCGTCGTGCGGTTCAGCAAACGTGCGCCCAAGCGGGCTTCCAAGCTCGACACGTGCTTTGACACGGCTGATTTGGAAATGCCCATCTTTTTGGCCGCGTCTGTGAAACCACCTTGGTCCACCACGTTGGCGAAGGCCTCCATTTCTGTCAGTCGGTCCATTCTCGTTCCCCAGGTCGTCTGTTCGTTGACCGACCATCGCCTCCAATCTGGGCGGAAACTGGGCAGACATGGGATAATATCAGGGTTTTGAATCGGATCGTTTGCGCTTCGGAAACGCGGAAACAGTGGTTTCCCGCCTGCATCCGCCCCCTGTTTGCGTGTTCTTTTCTGGTAATTTCTCGCAACGTGCTAAAGTCAGAATGGCATTTTTGTGACCAGGGAGGAGATCATGAAAGCCATTCTAGCAACTATTTTTTGCCTGTTTGCCCCCTTGGCCTGGGCCGGAGGGGAGACGCCATCGAACCCGGACGCCGAGGTCTATTTCGTCAACCTGTCGGACGGCGACACGGTAACGTCGCCGGTGACGGTGGTCTTTGGCCTCCGCGGTATGGGCGTTGCGCCAGCCGGGACCGAAAAGGAAAACACCGGCCATCACCATTTGCTGATCGATCGCCCCCCATTGGGTCAGGGTGAGGACGGAGCCGACGAACTGGCCTATGGACTGCCGGCTGATGACAACCACCTGCACTTTGGCGGTGGTCAGACCGAAGTCACGTTGGAGCTTGCCCCCGGGACGCACACGTTGCAACTGGTCCTGGGCGATGCGGGTCATGTGCCTCACGCGACGCCGATCGTTTCCGAGGTGATAACGATCACCGTGGAGTAACCCGTACCGACCAACCGCAGCGCCGGGACCAACCCGCCGACAGCGGCGGGACGGTTTCGGTTTGATTGCATGTGCTTGCCTCGCCTATACACGATCCCGATCAGGGGCGGAGCCATGGTATTTGAATGAACGTTGTTTTTGGGGTCGACCGGAACTTTCTGTATCCCGCATTGCTGTCGGCCTATTCCGTGGTCAAGAACGCCAGCCGGCCTGTTGACGTTACCATTTTCGGTCAGGATTTCACCGCACAGGACATCGCAGCCGTCGAACAGCTGGACCGCGCCGTCGACAACGGCACGGTCCGCTATCGGGAGTTCCAGTCCGAGACGCTCGGCCGATTTTCAGAGTTCAAGACGAAATACCCGAAAATCACGCTGCTGCCGTTGTTTCTGCCAGACTTCTTTTCGGGCCGGTGTCTGTTCATTGACGCCGACACTCTTGTGCTGGGCGATGTCTGCGAGTTGCAGGATCTCGACATGAATGGCCACGGGATCGGGGCCTGTGTCGACATGGGATTGGTCACCTTGGGCGAAGGCCGCTTTCTGCGCCCATCCCTTCAGACAGTTCTGAGGCCGGGGCACGAACACCAAAAGTCGGTGACGCGCGTTTTGCGCAGCATCCGGTTGGGCTTTCTGCCCGGCGAGAACTACTTCAATGCGGGCATCCTTCTGATGGATTGCGAAGCGATCCGGAACTCACCCGCAGGCAAGGAGCTGGGCGATTTCGACAAGCTGATCCCGCATATCCACGACCTGCCCGAGCAGGATCGGATGAACCAGATTTTTGCGGGCCAGTGGCTCAGACTTCCTCAGCAGTGGAACACGCGGCCGCAGATTTGGTACGACGCGCACAGTCCGAAATTCCGGCATACCTCTGCCGAATTTCGAGACCAACTGAAACAGGCAAGCCGAAACCCGAAGATGTGGCACTATATCGGGGGCAAGAAGCCCTGGCGCGCGAAGCCAGCGTCACAAATTCTTCTGCGCCGCGCCTTTCGGGACTACCAGGAATACCTGGTACTGTTCGAGGACGAGACAGGTCTGACTTTTTGCGTTTAAGGCGGGGAATTGGCTCAACTCTCAAAAAAGCCACCCGCGCATCGTTCGGGTGGCTTTCTTTTGTCTGGGTATTCTCGCCTTGGGGCAGTGGACGGAACGGGTCTTCCCTAAAGTGCAGCGGCCAGCCGCGTGCCCTGGTTGATCGCCCGCTTGGCATCCAGTTCCGCGGCCACATCCGCGCCGCCGATCACATGCGGGGTGATCCCGCGTTCGATCAGTGCATCGGCCAACGACCGCTCGGGCACCTGTCCGGCACAAAGGACAATCGTTTCGGCTTTGATAACCGTCGGGTCCGCGCGCTCTTCTCCGAATGAGACATGCAGCCCCTCGTCGTCGATGCGCTCGTAGTTCACGCCGCCCACGAAGTTCACATCCTTCATCTTCAGCGTCGCGCGGTGGATCCAGCCGGTCGTCTTGCCCAGCCCCTTGCCATGCGCCTGCTTCTTGCGTTGAAGCAGCGTGACCTGCCGCTTGGGCGCCTCGGGCTGCGGGCCTTCGGGCGCCAGGCCCGAGCGGTGTTGTTCAGGGTCGGCGACGCCCCATTCCTTCATCCACAAGGGCAGGTCGGTGGTGGGCGAGTGGCCTTCCTCGAGCAGGTATTCCGACACGTCGAAGCCGATGCCGCCGGCGCCGATCACGGCCACCGATTTGCCCACCGGGGCCTTGTCGCGCAGCACGTCGATATAGTTCACGACATTGTCGCGGTCCTCGCCGGGGATCTGCGGGTCGCGCGGGTTGACGCCGGTGGCGATAACCACCTCGTCGAACCCGGCCAGATCGTCGGCGCCAACCGCGCGGCCCAGTTCCACAGTGACGCCCAGCGTGTCCAGCATGGTGCGATACCAGTCCACCAAGCCCCAGAACTCTTCCTTGCCCGGCACCTGCTTGGCCATGTTCAGCTGGCCGCCGATCTCGTCGGCCTTGTCGAACACGGTCACGTCATGGCCGCGTTCAGCCGCCGTCATCGCGGTGGACAGGCCCGCCGGACCCGCGCCCACGATGGCCACGCGCTTGGGCGCGGCGGCCTTTTCGATCACCAGCTCGGTCTCGTGGCAGGCGCGCGGGTTCACCAGGCACGATGTCAGCTTGCCGCTGAAGGTGTGATCCAGGCAGGCCTGGTTGCAGGCGATGCAGGGCGCGATCTTGGCCGATTCACCGGCTATCGCCTTGGCCACGAAATCCGCATCCGCCAGCATCGGCCGCGCCAGCGAGACCATGTCGGCGCAGCCGGTCGACAGCACTTCTTCGGCGACTTCGGGCGTGTTGATCCGGTTCGAAGTGATGACCGGAATCCCCACCTTGCCCATCAGCTTCTTCGTCACCCAGGCAAAGGCCGCGCGCGGGACGCTGGTGGCAATTGTGGGAATCCGAGCCTCGTGCCAGCCGATGCCAGTGTTGATGATCGTCGCCCCGGCCTTCTCGACCGCTTGCGCCAGCTGCACCACCTCTTCATGGGTCGAGCCATTGGGCACAAGGTCGATCATCGACAGGCGGTAGATGATGATGAAATCGGTGCCCACCGCCGCGCGGGTGCGGCGCACGATTTCTAGCGGCAGGCGCATCCGGTTCTCATAGGACCCGCCCCAGCGGTCGGTGCGCTTGTTGGTATGGGTCACCAGGAACTGGTTGATGAAATACCCCTCGGACCCCATGATCTCGACCCCGTCATAGCCCGCCTTCTGGGCCAGCACGGCGGCGTTCACGACGTCGCTGATCTGCTTCTCGATGCCCTCTTCGTCCAGCTCGTTGGGGGGGAAGGGCGAGATTGGTGACTTCACCGGGCTGGGGGCCACACATTTCGGGCCATAGGCATAGCGGCCTGCGTGCAGGATCTGCATGGCGATCTTGCCGCCCGCCTGATGCACCCGGTCGGTGACGACAGAATGATTGGCCACATCCTTGTCGCTGGCCATCATCGCCGCCCCCGGCAGGACCGAGCCTTCGAGGTTCGGTCCGATGCCACCCGTCACCATCAGCGCCACGCCACCACGTGCGCGCGAGGCGTAGAATTCGGCCACCCGGTTCCAGTCGCCGGTTTCCTCCAGCCCGGTATGCATCGAGCCCATCAGGACCCGGTTCTTCAACGTGGTAAAGCCCAGATCCAGCGGGGCCAGCAGGTTCGGGTACGCAGTCATCTTGAAACTCTCCCTCAATTCGGGGCCGACAATCGCGCCGCACCGCGCCGGTGTCACGCGAAACCTGACGTCACCCCCTTTGCCGCCGCTTTGCCAGTTGCTACAGCTTGGCCAACCACATCGCGAGGCCCGCCCATGACCCCAGAACAGATCGCCAAACTGCCTTATCGCCCCTGCGTCGGCCTGATGCTGATGAACGATCAGGGCAAGATCTTCGTCGGCCAGCGCAACGACCGCTTCGAGGACGCCTGGCAGATGCCCCAGGGTGGCGTGGACGAGGGCGAATCTCCGCGCGCGGCGGCCCTGCGCGAATTGCAGGAGGAAATCGGCGTCACCCCCGACCTCGTGGAAATCGTGGCCGAGACCGACGGCTGGCTGCCCTACGACCTGCCGCATGACATCGTGCCCCACATCTGGAAGGGCCGCTTCCGCGGGCAGGAGCAGAAATGGTTCCTGCTGCGGTTTCTAGGAACCGACGACCAGATCGACATCGAGACCGACCACCCCGAATTCACCTGCTGGAAATGGCAGGACCCCGACCGCCTGATTGCCGAGATCGTACCCTTCAAGCGCGAGGTCTACGAGCGCGTCATGGACGCTTTTCGTGGGTATCTGCGCTAAAACAGGCCGCCGCAACTCCGAGCCGGGGTGACGGCTCAGGCATTCTGTTTTGCATAGACAGGCGTACCGTCGGGCTCATAGCTGACGACGCCCGGTTCCCACCACCAGATCGGGTTTGCCTTGAAACTGTCGCGCGCATCCAGCCGGTCGAGCAGCGCCGAAACCTTGCCGTAACGGTCCAGCTTCAGATCCACCCCAAGCGGCCGGGCCTGCACGAAACGCACATGGGCGGCCAGAAAGATGTCCTGCATCGACAGGTAGCCCGGCACGAATCCGTCCTCGCCGGGCAGCCGTTCCTCCAGCCATCCCAGGATGTGGGCCAGCTTCTCGGCCGACCGCTGCAGATGCGCGTTCTGGTCCACACTCACCCCGGACCATTTCATTTGCGAGATGGTCGTGGCCGCGTTGCCGAAGGTCTGGATGGTCGAAAACACCAGCTTGTCCTGCCACTGCGCGTCTCCGGGCCGAAAGGCAAAGGGCGCCAGCTTGGGCGCGGCCTCCGGCCTGTCCGGATAGGTCGCCAGAAGGTATTCGACGATGGTGCCGCTTTCCCACAGCACGAGATCGCCGTCCCAGAATGTCGGCACCTGCAATGTCGGAGTTGCCTGCGCGCGTTGCTCGGCGCTGGGCGTGGTGATCTCCTCTCGCCTTTCGTAATCCAGCGAAAGTTCGTCCAGAACGATCCTGACCGCCCGTGCAAATGGCGATCCCGTCGTGAACAGCAGCGCTCTCATGACAGCCTCCCATTTTTGGTGCCCAAAGCATAGCGACGTTCGGGCCAAGCCCGCCAGAAAAATCGGTAGGGCGATCAGGCTTCATCCAAAGGGTCGAACGGCAAGTCTTTTCCCGGAGAGAAGCGCGACAGGCCCGCTGGCGCAAACCAACCCGTCCTCGCTTGGCAACTCTGGCGGGTTGGTATCCGGGTGCCGCATCGCCGAGATCGTGCCCTTCAAGCGCGAGGTCTACGAGCGGGTGATGGAGGCGTTCGGGGGGTATTTGGGGTAACCTAGCCCCCTGATCCGAGCCTAGTGTCGAGGTACACTTTGTGAACGACAACATCCTTCGGGACGGCCAACAAGCGCCCAAACTTTAGATTAATCAAAGTGCAGGAAGGACAGTTGGGTCCGCAACATTTCCTACGTTTTGGAAATCTGCTTCGACACAGATTTCGACACCACCGCCAGCTTGGCCGTAGAGTGGGACGGATGCCCCAGCTCTAAACCGTACTCCGGCAGGCGCTCGCAGTTCCCATCGATAGGTTGATGGTGCTACGTTCGGGAGTGCATAGCGCCCTACTGCGGAAAGCCCAGTTGGCACAAACGGAACTTCGGAAGGCGGGAACCCATACAAGCCTCCACCAACGGTTACCTTTCCACTGTGAGGATCGATGTATCGGCTCTTGGGGAACGGTTCCGCCCTGAAGAGGACCATCACATCGTTCGTTGTTCCGCCGAACGGAAGGTGCCCATGCACCACAGGACGCCCATTTTTTGTCAAGATCGGCTTGGGCCCTCGAGGGGTCTTAGTTGGATCAAATGGATCCAGTGTGAATCGGCTAGCTAATTCCGGTGGGGCAGGTTTGATATCTTGATAGTCGGCTTGCTCAAGCCCTTTACACCAATTGTCGAACATTTCGATCTGTTCTGCCAAAGACAGTGAATAGCTATCGAGTACTTTCCTCTCGTTTCCAAGCCACTGCTGCCCAGACAGTATCCTGACGCTCTCAAAAAGGTCCTCATCCAGTCCGACGAGTATTGTCCCTCCGAGCACAAGCGATAAGGTCTCATCCTTTCCACTGGTGACGATGTGATATCCCATTGACACTTCGGGTTTCCTCGAGAGCATCTCTTTGAATACCGAATCCGGTATGAAGCGCACTGCCATTATAGAATCCCTATCGTTATTAAAAATGAATTCGAAACCATTACCGATCGCTAATTCCAGATGAATCAAAAAAAGCTTTTGAAATCTATCAACTAAAGAGCGTTCGTTGGTAGAAAAGTGCCGGTTTTCGTGTCCTTTTGTCCCAATAGTCTCTGAACCGGAGGCTATTCATGGTCATTGTCGATAAAGCATCGGAAGATTACTGCTGCCGCACCACGAGTGCAATACTGCGCCGTCGCCACCAGCGCCCCTCAAACCAACCCTTCTTCCCGCAACAACTCCAGCACGTTGGTATCCGGCCGCGGGCCGATGTGGCTAATTACTTCTCGGGCGCAGACGTTGCCCATTCTGGCGCAGGTTTCATAGTCGCGGCCCGTCGCCATGCCGAACAGGAATCCGGCGGCGAACTGGTCGCCCGCGCCGGTGGCGTCCACCGGCACCACTTTCTCGACCGGTACGTCAATGCGCGTGCCGTCGTGTAGAACCGTCACCCCGTCGCCCGAGCGGGTGCAGACCACCAGCGGGCAGATCGCCGCCGTGCGCCGCAGCGCCTCTTCCAGGTCGTCGGTCTCGAACAGCGATTTGATCTCGGCCTCGTTACCGATCACGAAATCCAGCTCATGTTCGATCAGCAGCAGGAAATCGGTGCGGTGACGCTCGACGCAGAACGGGTCGGAAATGGCGATGCCGGTCTTGCCGCCGCCGTTGCGACAGTCGCGCGCGGCCTCAAGGAAGGCGGTCTTGCCCTTCTCCTTGTCGAACAGATACCCCTCGAGGAACATGATCTGGCTGTTGCCCGCCACCTCGGCCGGCACGTCCGTCGAGGACAGTTCCGACGAGATGCCCAGATAGGTGTTCATCGACCGTTCGCCATCGGGCGACACGAAGATCATCGAGCGCGAGGTCGGCAGCTCGC
Organism: Ruegeria sp. CI5; assembly: GCF_056536885.1. NCBI lineage: Bacteria > Pseudomonadati > Pseudomonadota > Alphaproteobacteria > Rhodobacterales > Roseobacteraceae > Ruegeria > Ruegeria sp. CI5. The sequence continues at coordinate 263,775 of NZ_JBQFQN010000003.1, read as the reverse complement.
CCCCCGGCACGGGCGGGTTCACGAAATCCACGCCGTCCTCGTTCATCGCATCGGCATAGAACCGGCCCAGCGCATCATCATGCACCCGCCCGATGAAGGCCGCGTCCAGACCCAGCGCTCCTGCGCCCGCGATGGTGTTGGCCACCGACCCGCCCGGCGTCTGCACCCGGTTTTCCATGGCCGCATACAGCACCTCGCCGCGTTCCCGTTCGATCAGTTGCATGATGCCCTTCTCGATTCCCATCATCTCGAGAAAGCTGTCGTCGGCCTGAGAGATGACGTCCACAACGGCGTTGCCGATGCCGGTCAGGTGATAGGTTTTCATAGGGTCTTGTCCTCGAATTGGCACAGGTCGCGGATCAGGCAGGTGCCGCATTGCGGCTTGCGCGCCTTGCAGTGGTACCGGCCGTGCAGGATCAGCCAGTGATGGGCGTGAAGCTGAAAGTCCACGGGAATATTGTCTTCGATGGCGCGTTCCACGGCATCCACATCCTTGCCGGGGCAGATACCCGTGCGGTTGCCGACGCGAAAGATATGGGTGTCCACCGCCTGCGCCGGGTATCGCCACCACATATTCAGCACCACGTTCGCGGTCTTGCGCCCGACGCCCGGCAGCGACTGCAGTGCGGCGCGCGAGTTGGGCACCTCGCCGCCGTAGTCCTCGACCAGGATGCGCGACATCTTGATGACGTTCTTGGCCTTCTGGCGGAACAGGCCGATGGTCTTGATGTGCTCGATCAACCCCTCTTCGCCGAGGTCGAGCATCTTCTGCGGCGTGTCCGCGATCTTGAACAGCGCGCGGGTGGCCTTGTTGACGCTCGCATCGGTCGCCTGCGCCGACAGCGCCACGGCGACGACCAGTGTGTACACGTTCACATGCTCAAGCTCGCCCTTGGGTTCGGGGTCGGCTTGCTGGAACCGGGTAAAGATCTCGCGGATCGTGTGATAATCAAGCTGCTTTGCCATCCGGGCCTTAATGCCGCCCGCGGTGCCGGGTGACAAGCCCAAAGCCCGCTGCACCGCCAATGCGCAAGTTTCGGGTCGCACGGTCGGGCCCGGCGCGGCTAGGATGGGACAAGCCACAGCAAGGTGAATGCCATGAACGTCCAGACATCCGAATCCGGTTACCACTACAACGTGATGCGGCGCGCGATCGATCTGATCGACCAGGGCGGCGAGTCGCTGTCGCTGGAAGAACTGGCCCGCCAGATGGATATGAGCCCCGCCCATTTCCAGCGCCTGTTCTCGCGCTGGACGGGCGTGTCGCCGAAACGCTACCAGCAATATTTGACGCTCGGCCATGCCAAGGCGCTGCTGCGCGAGCGGTTCACCACGCTGGAGACCGCGCACAGCGTCGGTCTGTCCGGCAGCGGCCGCCTGCACGACCTGTTCCTGAAATGGGAGGCGATGAGCCCCGGCGAATATGCCCGCAAGGGGGCCGGGCTGACCATCTATTGGGGCTGGTTCGAAAGCCCCTTTGGCCCGGCGCTGGTGATGGGCACGGCCAAGGGCATCTGCGGCATGGCCTTTGCCGCCGAGACCGGCGAAGAGGCCGCGATGCAGGACATGCTGTCGCGCTGGCCCCTGGCGGAATACGTCGAGGATCCGATGCGCCTGCGCCCGTGGGTCCTGTCGGCATTTGGCGCGGCCAGCGACCGGCTGGAGCCTACGCCGCTGTACCTGATCGGCTCACCCTTGCAGATCAAGGTGTGGGAGGCGCTGATGCAGATCCCCTCGGGCCAGGTGACGACCTATTCCCAGATCGCGCAGGCCGTGGGCACGCCGCAGGCGGTGCGGGCAGTGGGCACGGCGGTGGGCCGCAACCCGGTCAGTTGGCTGATCCCCTGCCACCGCGCGCTGCGCAAATCGGGGGGGCTGGGCGGCTATCACTGGGGGTTGCCCGTCAAACGCGCCATGCTGGCCTACGAGGCGGCGCAGGCCGATGCCTGATTGACTTGGGGTCTCGCGCCTGCCAAAAGGCGCGCAGGTTCGGGTCTCCTGCCGCTCGCGGCCCTTTGGCTTTGGTGAAACCCGGTTCAAACCACATCTGTTGCCCTTTCCCGGCGCGCGGATGGCAAGGCGAGCCCCGTCCAATACTCGCGCCCGTTTCTGGAAACGAGGCAAGACATGACACAGATCCGAACCATCGCCCCCGTGGGCGAGCTGAAAGTGCAGGCCAAACGCCTGCGCGAGAAACTGCGTGGCGCCGGCGTGGCCCTGAGCCATGCGCAATCGCTTGAGATGATCGCCCATCAGCACGGCGCGCGCGACTGGAACACGTTGCACGCGATGGCCGGAAACCGGCTGCACCTGAAGGTCGGAGACCGCGTGCGGGGCACCTATCTGGGCCAGCCCTTCACCGGGGAAATCCGCGGCCTGACGATGCTGGGCGACGGCGCCCAGCGGCGGATCACGCTGCAGTTCGACACCCCGGTCGACGTGGTGACCTTTGACAGCTTCTCGGCCTTTCGCCAGCGCGTCAGCGGTCAGATCGGCTGGGACGGTCGGTCAGCTCGCCATACGTCGAACGGCGAGCCACAACTGGTGGTGCGTCCGGCCTGACGCAAACGGGGCAAGGTGCCTGTCCGCGCCTTGCCCCGCATTTTGAACTTTCCTGTGCCGGGGTTATTCCGGGGTCCAGCCGCTGACGGCCTTGACCTCCAAAAAGTCCTCCAGCCCCCAGACACCGCCTTCGCGCCCGTTGCCGGACTGTTTCATGCCGCCAAAGGGCGAACCGGCAGCGCGCGATTGGCCGTTCATCTCGACCATGCCCGAGCGCAGGCGCCGCGCCATGCGGTTGGCGCGGGCGCCGTCCTGCGTCTGAACATAGTTGGTCAGGCCATATGGCGTGTCATTGGCGATCTCGATGGCCTCTTCCTCGGTGTCGAAGGGGATCATCGTCAGGACCGGGCCAAAGATCTCCTCGCGCGCGATGGTCATCTGGTTGTTGGCGTCGGCAAACACGGTGGGGCGCACGAAATAGCCTTTGTTGAAGCCTTCGGGGCGACCGGGACCGCCGGCGACCAGGCGCGCACCCTCGTCGATGCCTTTCTGGATCAGGGCCTGGATCTTGGTCCATTGCAGCTCGTTCACGACGGGGCCGATATGGCGGCCTTCCTGCATCGCCGGGCCCACGGTGACCTTGCCCGCCACCTCGGCCGCGGTTTCCACCGCTTGGTCATAGATCGGGCGCTGTACCAGCATCCGGCTGGGCGCGTTGCAGCTCTGGCCGGTGTTGTTCATCATGTGCAGCACGCCGCGCTTGACCGCCTTGTCATCGGCATCGGCAAAGATCACGTTGGCACCCTTGCCGCCCAGTTCCAGATGCACCTTCTTGAGCGTGTCGGCGGCGTTCTTGGAAATCGCCGTGCCCGCACGGGTCGAGCCGGTGAAGCTGACCATGTCGACGTCGGGGTGGCCCGAAAGCTGAGTACCCACGCCGGCCCCGTCCCCGTTCACCAGGTTGAAGACACCGGCGGGGAAGCCCGCCTCGTGCATCATCTCGGCAAAGATCATCGCGTTCAGCGGGCTCTGCTCGGACGGTTTCAGAATCATGGTGCAGCCCGCGATGGCCGCCGCGCCCACCTTGAGCGTGATCTGGTTCATCGGCCAGTTCCACGGGGTGATCAGCGCGGCAACGCCGACCGCCTCGTAGATGATCCGATCATTGGGGGCGTGGTCGCCCAGGGGGCGCTCGAACTGGAAATTCTTGGCTGCTCGAATGAAATTCTTCAGGTGCCATATCCCGGCGCCCACCTGCTGGGTGCGCGACATGTCGATCGGTGCGCCCATCTCCATCGACATCGCCTGCGCGAGGTCTTCGGCGCGGGTGGGGTAGATCTCGATCAGCTTTTCCACCAGCGCGATGCGCTCTTCGACCGGCGTGGCCATCCAGCCCGGCAGCGCCGTCTTGGCCGCCGCCACGGCCGCGTCGGTATCGGCCTGACCGCCCAGAGAAATCACCGTGCAGGACTCCTCGGTCGAGGGGTCGATAACATGGAAATCATTGGCTTGGCTGGGGGCGACCCACTGGCCGTTGATGTAAAAGTCGCGTTTCTCGATCATGGCGTGTCCTCTTGATCCGCATTCATTCGACCGCGCGGTCGGTTTTCCCGGGCACTCTGTCACTGCGGCCCCCTTGGGGCAAGGCAATTCTGGAAATTTGATCAAATTATTGATCGCACGTTTTTTGCCCCTGTGCCACATCAATGGTTTAACCTGAGGGCAAAGTGATTAGGTTTGCACCAACCGACTCGGGTTTTCACAGGAAAGGAGATGCATCATGGGTTTGCGCATCAACGATACCGTCCCCAATTTCACCGCTGAAACGGACCAGGGCACCATCCAGTTCCACGACTGGATCGGCGACAGCTGGGCGATCCTCTTCTCGCACCCCAAGGATTTCACTCCGGTCTGCACCACCGAGTTTTCGGCCGTGGCGCAGTTGAACGACGAATGGGCCAAGCGCAACACCAAGGTGATCGGTGTTTCGGTCGATGGGGTCGAGGACCATAAGAAGTGGAAGAAAGACATCGAGGCCTATGGCAAGGCCAACCCCGGCTTTCCGATCATCGCCGATGACGGACTGGCAGTGTCCAAGGCCTTCGACATGCTGCCCGCCGATGCATATCTGCCCGACGGCCGAACCCCGGCGGACAGCGCCACGGTGCGCTCGGTCTTCATCATCGGGCCGGACAAGCAGTTGAAACTGTCGATGACCTATCCGATGACCGTGGGCCGGAATTTCGCCGAAATTCTGCGCGCGCTGGACGGCCTGCAGATGAGCGCCAAGGGCGTGGCCACTCCGGCCAACTGGGTGCCGGGCGAAGACGTGATCATCCCGCCGTCGGTTTCGAATGACGAAGCCAAGGAGAAGTTCGGCGAGTTCGAGACGATCTTCCCCTATTTGCGCAAGACCAAAGCGCCGAGCTGACGCAAAGAAGGGGCGGGGCGCATCACGCCCTGCCCTGTTCCGCATTGAACGTCCTCAGGCTTCAAACGCCTCAAGCACTTTCCTCGCAACCGCAGCGGACGAAGCCGGGTTTTGCCCTGTGATCAGTTTGCCGTCCTGCACCGCGTGAGGTTGGAACGGCTCCACCTTGCTGAACTGTGCGCCCCGGTCCTTCATCGTATCCTCGACCAGCAAAGGCACGATATCCGTCAGGCCGACGGCGTCTTCTTCTTCATTCGTGAAGCCGGTGACGGTACGACCCTTGACCAGCGGCGACCCGTCCGTGGCCTTGGTGTGCGCAAGAACGATCGGGGCGTGACACACGGCGCTGACCGGTTTCCCGGCCGACCAGAACGCCTCGATCAGATCAACCGATTTCTCATCCGACACAAGGTCCCACAGCGGCCCATGCCCACCGGGATAGAAGATCGCGTCATAGTCCTGGGCGTTCACCTCGGACAGTTTGACCGTGTTGGCCAATGCTGCCGTCGCTTCGGGGTCGGCCTCGAACCGGCGGGTATCGTCGGTCTGGCTGTCGGGTGCGCTGCTTTTGGGGTCCAGCGGCGGCTGCCCGCCTTTGGGCGAGGCCAGCGTCAGTTCCGCCTCGGCATCCTTGAACACGTAATACGGAGCGGCCAACTCCTCGAGCCAGAACCCGGTCTTTTCTCCGGTGTCGCCCAGCTGGTCATGCGATGTCAGGACGATCAGAATTTTCTTTGCAGTCGAAGCCATGTGTTTTCTCCTAGTTCGGCCGGTACGCCCGGCCCGTGTCTTGTGTGATCGGGATATATGGCTGTTGCCGCTTGTTGATTAGTGTCGAATTTGGCAAAGCATTATTGCTGACATGTAATAATGAGGTTGCGAAATGGCGCATTGGGACGGGCTGGAAGAATTCCTGATGGTGGTCGAGACGGGCGGCTTCACCGCTGCGGCCCGGCGACTTGGGGTTTCGGCCAGTCATGTCTCGCGCCAGGTCGCCCGGCTTGAGGATCGTTTGGGCGTCAAGCTTTTGGCGCGCTCGACCCGCGTGGTGCGCCTGACCGACGCCGGACGCGACTATCACGCGCGGGTGACCGGGCTTGTGGCGGGTCTGGAAGAGGCGAACCAGTCGGCGGCAGGGGATCGGGCCCAGATCGCGGGGCGCATTCGCGTGTCGGCCGCCGGGCCATTTGCGGAACAGTTCGTGGCACCGGCATTGGCCCGGTTTGCAAGCCTGCACCCCAAGCTCTCGGTTACGATCGACTTCAATTCGCGCCTTCTGAACCTGACCGAGGAGGGCTTCGACTTTGCCATCCGCTATGGCCAATTGACGGAGAGCGGGCTGATCGCGCGGCGGCTGGCGACCCGACGGATGGTCTGCGTTGCCGCGCGCGGCTATCTCGACCGGCACGGAAGGCCGACCCATCCGGCCGACCTGCGGCATCATCAGTGCCTGATCACCAACAATGATCGGTGGGTATTCCGCGACCCCGGCTCGGGCGACCCGATCGAGGTTCGGGTGCATGGCCGGTGGCAGGCCAACAACCCGCACGCCGTTCTTTCTGCCGCGCGGCAAGGTCTGGGGGTCATGTACGCGCCCGAGATTTTTCTGGGCGCGAAACGCCCCCCTGAGCTGGAGCCGATACTGCAGGGGTACGAAGACCCAAGCCGTGCGAGTTGGATCGTCTATCCTGAGCGTCGTCATCTGCCGCTGCGTGTGCGCCGGGCGATGGATTTCCTGGTCGAGGAACTGGGCGACGCGGTGCCCGACTAGGCGGGACGCTGCGGATGCAGGTGCAGTTGCGCGCGATAGGTAGCCCGCTTGAATTCGCGGGTCAGCTTGTCGGTCAACGGCGGTTTCGTCTGGATCGTCGAGCCGCCGATTTCACGGGCCACTTCCTGATTGCCGCTGCCCAACAGCGCGTGGACGGGCTGGCCCGTGATCCAGTGCATCTGCAGGAACGTGTCCACCGGGCGGTCAATGTGGTCGGTGGCCGCCAGCAGACGTTCCGCCGCCTTCCGTCCCACCACCTGACAGACGCATTGCAACCCTATGACCTTGGGCAGGATCAGACGAAGGCCGTCGCGCTCAGCTAGGTTCTGGGCTGCGGTTTCGCGCTGCTTGACCGGGATGCGGATATAATGGTCAGGGGTCGCGATCGGGCGTAGCAGATCCAGCGCCGCCGACATCCGGTCGGGATCGACGCGCAGATCATCCTCGGCGGTGATTGCCAGGTCGATCCCTTCGTCGACCATCTTGCGCCAGATCCGGCGGTGGCTTTCGAAGACGCCGATCTCGGCCGGGCGCAGGGTGAACGGGTAGCGTGGGCGATGCAGGTTGCCCGGGTGCAGCGTGACCCCAGCAATCTGCGCCGGATCACGCCCGTTGACCGCTTCGATCAGTTCGGCATTGGGCAGGTCGGCGCAGAGCTGCTCGGCATTCGGTCGGCGCGCGGTGCTGGAGGACATATGGATGACGAAGGATCGCATGGTGTCGTGCATAGAACAGGGGTGCCGCCCGGGAAAGGCCCCGGGAAACAAAAAAGACCCCGGCCGGAACCGGGGTCTTGGATCAAGCAAGGGGCAGGGCGGGTTATTCCGCGCCTTCCTCTTTCTTTTCTTTCTTCTCGGGCACGATCTCTTCGCCGGTTTCCTGATCGACGCATTTCATCGACAGGCGGACCTTGCCGCGATCGTCAAAGCCCAGAAGTTTGACCTTCACTTCCTGGCCTTCCTTCAGAACGTCCGAAGGGTGGTTCAGGCGACGGTTTTCGATCTGAGACACGTGGACCAGACCGTCACGCTTGCCGAAGAAGTTCACGAAGGCGCCGAAATCGACGATCTTCACGACCTTGCCGGTATAGATCTGACCTTCTTCCGGCTCAGCGACGATCGAGTGGATCATCTCGTAGGCTTTCTTGATCGACTCACCATCGGGCGATGCGATCTTGATGATGCCGTCATCGTTGATGTCGACCTTGGCGCCGCTGGTTTCCACGATTTCGCGGATCACCTTGCCGCCCGAGCCGATCACTTCGCGGATCTTGTCGGTCGGGATCTGCATGGTCTCGATGCGCGGTGCGTGGATCGAGAACTCGGCGGTCTCGCTCAGCGCCTTGCTCATCTCGTTCAGGATGTGCAGACGGCCGTCCTTGGCCTGAGCCAGGGCTTTTTCCATGATCTCGGGCGTGATGCCCGCGACCTTGATGTCCATCTGCAGCGAGGTGATGCCGTTTTCGGTACCCGCAACCTTGAAGTCCATGTCGCCCAGGTGGTCTTCGTCACCCAGGATGTCGGTCAGAACGGCATAGTCGCCGTCGTCTTCCAGGATCAGACCCATGGCCACACCGGCCACCGGAGCCTTGAGCGGAACGCCCGCATCCATCATCGACAGCGAACCGCCGCAGACCGATGCCATCGAGGACGAGCCGTTCGACTCGGTGATCTCGGACACCACGCGGATGGTGTAGGGGAAATCGGTCGGAGCCGGCAGAACCGCCTGCAGGGCGCGCCATGCCAATTTGCCGTGGCCGATTTCGCGGCGACCGGGCGAACCTACGCGGCCCACTTCGCCGACCGAGTAGGGCGGGAAGTTGTAGTGCAGCAGGAAGTTCGATTTGAAGTTGCCGTGCAGCGCGTCGATGAACTGCTCGTCGTCACCAGTGCCCAGCGTCGTCACGGCCAGCGCCTGGGTTTCACCTCGGGTGAACAGGGCCGAACCATGGGTCCGCGGCAGCAGGCCGGTTTCGGCCACGATCGGGCGCACGTCGGTGGTCGAACGACCGTCGATCCGCTTGCCGCCCTTCACCACGTCGCCGCGCAGGATGCTGGCTTCGAGCTTTTTCATCGCCGAACCCAGGTTCGAGTCCTCAAGCTGCTCTTCGGTCAGAGCGGCCTTGATGGCCTCGCGCGCGGCAGCGACGGCTGCGGTGCGCTCTTGCTTGTCGGTGATTGCGAATGCGGCACGCATCTGCTCTTCACCGGCAGCTTTCACGGCAGCGTACAGCTCCGAGTAGTCGGGGGCTTCGAAGGCAAAGGGCTCTTTCGCGGCGTCTTCGGCCAGCGAGATGATCAGGTCGATCACCGGCTGGATCTGTTCGTGTGCGAAGGTCACGGCACCCAGCATCTCGGCTTCGGTCAGCTCGTAGGCTTCCGACTCCACCATCATCACGGCGTCTTTGGTGCCGGCAACAACCAGATCCAGACGCTGTTCAGGGTTCAGGCGCAGGTCCTGCATGTCGTCAACGGTCGGGTTCAGGACGTACTCGCCATCCACGAAACCAACGCGGGCACCAGCGATCGGTCCGCGGAAGGGCGCGCCCGAGATGGTCAGGGCCGCCGATGCGGCGATCATCGCCACGATATCGGGGTCGTTGACAAGATCGTGGCTCAGCACGGTGCACATCACCAGAACTTCGTTCTTGAACCCGTCAACGAACAGCGGACGGATCGGACGGTCGATCAGGCGCGCGGTCAGCGTCTCTTTCTCGGTCGGACGGGCCTCGCGCTTGAAGAAGCCACCCGGCACCTTGCCGGCGGCATAGTATTTTTCCTGATAGTGCACGGTCAGCGGGAAAAAGTCCTGACCGGGCTTCTGTTCCCGGGCAAAGGTCACGTTGGCCATGACGCTGGTCTCGCCCAGCGTGGCAATCACGCTGCCGTCAGCCTGACGGGCAACCTTGCCGGTTTCCAGTGTGAGCGTTTCCTCGCCCCACTGCATCGATTTCTTCGTTACATCAAACATATGCGTATCCTAGATGGGAGCACTCCCGCCCCTGCGGGTCTCCCGTTTTGCGTGGCGGCCCCATTGCCGCCGACCCCAATTTATCTTCCATTCGAGTGCCGGGGTCAGGGCACAACGTCTCAGATACCGCGCGCATACATGAGATTGCGTCGGATTGAAAGGGATAAGGCCGCAGAAGGCACACGGTCCTGCATCTGCCGTGGTTCGCCTTTGCGTCAGCCGACACCGCGAACGTTCCGATGCGTAAGCCCGCATAGCATCTGGCGTGCACCCGCTCGCAAACAGGACCATCGCTCGTCATCGAGGATATGCAGATCGGAAATCGGCGCGGCAGAGGCTGGAGAGAAACTCCGGGCTGCGACGGTGGTAGGAAAGCCGCGAAACTAATGCGACCCCATCCTCTCGACCTCGGTCAGGCCATCGCTGGCCATGCGCAGACATATTCCCGTAGGCGAATGCATTTTGTGAAAAAGTGATTGCAGTGTAGCCTCTTACCACGGAACCCGCGGTCCAGACGACGAAAAGGCGCCAAGGGGGTAAGACTACTCACTGTCGTCCGACGGCCGAATACCTTGGCGTTTGCAATTCGCGCGAACGAAAGGGACGGCCACATGTCTCAGACCAAGAAAATGCTGGATCCGGATCCGCGGATCTATGATTTCGAAACGGAATACGAGCTGGGGCAGGACAATGTTCGCCCATTCGGGCTGGATATTCACAACCCGGTTTTTCTTATCTCAAGCATCCTGATCTTTGCCTTCGTGCTGATCGCTCTCGCCAATCAAGAGGCCGCAGCAACGTTCTTCGGTTGGCTGCGGCCGTGGCTGACCAGCACCTTCGACTGGTTCCTCGTCCTGTCCGTGGATGCAATCACGCTGTTCTGCCTGGCCTTGATCGTTCTGCCGGTGGGCAAGGTGCGCATCGGCGGCAAAGACGCCAAGCCCGATTACTCCTACGCCGGCTGGATTGCGATGATGTTCGCGGCCGGGATCGGCATCGGATTGCTGTTTTTCGGCGTGTTAGAGCCGGTCTACTACAATTTCGCCGAGGATGGCGGCGCCCGTCCTTTGGGCATCGACATCGCGGTGCCGGGCAATGAATACATTGGTGTTGTCGGTACCATCCACCACTGGGGGCTTGAGGGCTGGGCGGTCTACGCCGCCGTGGGCCTGAGCCTCGCGATCTTCAGCTACAATCTCGGCCTGCCATTGACCCTGCGCTCGGCCTTCTACCCGTTGCTGGGCGAGCGTGTCTGGGGCTGGTGGGGCCATGCGATCGACACGCTGGCGGTGTTTGCCACCCTGTTCGGCCTGACCACATCGCTGGGGCTGGGCGCGCAACAGGTTGCCGCCGGTCTCTACGAGGTGTTCGGCATCGAACCCAGCCCAACCGTCGTCGTCTTGCTGATCATCGGTATCACGATGATCGCGCTGGGCTCGGTGCTGATGGGCATGGACGCGGGCGTGAAGCGGCTCAGCGAGATCAACATGATCATGGCCGTGGGCCTGTTCCTGTTCGTGATCGCAGTGACCGGGATCGGGACGGCGATCTCGCGCTATTTCAGCGTGATGACCGATTACGTCAGGCTGCTGCCGGCTTTGTCAAACCCGTTCGGGCGCGAAGACACCAGCTTCTTCCACGGTTGGACAACCTTCTACTGGGCCTGGTGGATCGCGTGGTCGCCTTTCGTGGGCATGTTCATCGCCCGCATCTCGAAGGGGCGCACGGTGCGTGAATTCGTGATCTGTGCGCTGCTGGCGCCGACAGCGGTCTGTGCGCTGTGGATGTCTACCTTTGGTGGCGCGGCAATCGACATGCTGAACGTCGGCGGTGCCGAGGGCGTCAAGGCCACGGTGATCGACAGCTATGCCCCCGAAGGCGCGCTGTTCGGCTTCCTGAAAGAGCTGCCGCTCTACGGCATCGTGGCCCCGATCGCGCTGATTTTGATCGTGGTCTTCTTTGTCACCTCATCCGACTCGGGGTCGCTGGTGATCGATACGATCACCGCAGGCGGCAAGATGGACGCCCCGGTGGTGCAGCGTGTGTTCTGGTGCACGCTGGAAGGTCTGGTCGCGATCGCGCTGCTGCTGGGTGGCGGCCTTGCCGCGCTGCAAGGTGCGGCGGTGTCAACTGGCATCCCGTTCACGCTTGTGGTGCTGATCATGTGCTACTGTCTGTGGCTGGCGCTGAAGTCTGAGCGCGCCAAGATCTGAGCCGCCCTCGACGGCCTATGAACGCCCGCCAATTGGCGGGTGTTTTTTCGCTTTAACCGGACCCAGCTGTAAGTTCCGAAGGTTTGACCCGGGTCGGAAGTCTCTATTCAGGTTCTCGCAACAAAGCCTTCGCAAATTGAATGAACATTGCGATGAACACGCCGACCCCAACGAAAATGTAGATCACGGTGAAGACCTTGCCGATCTTAGTCGCCGGGGACAGATCGCCGAACCCGACCGTCGATAATGTGGTCGCGCTGAAATACAGCGCGTCCACCCAATGCCAGCCCTCTACGCTGCTGTAGAACAACGTGCCGGACAGCAGAATAAGAATACATAGCAGCAAACCACCCCGAAAATGCGGATCATCCCACGATCGGACGATCGCCTTCAGCAGACGGTAGGCATTGAGAAACAGAGAAATCATCGCACTTCCTTTCAGCGAACCCTTGGCGCAACCAGAGAAGCGCGCTCTAAGCCCAAAAAAATCTCTTTGAGCGATTTGGTGGCCTGAGTATCCTCTCAGAAAATTCTTGGGAGGATACTATGCGTTATTTGACTTTGATATTGGGATTTCTCGCAATGGGCGCCACGTCTGTGGCTGCGCAGAACGATGTTGCCCGAACCCTGATTGCCAACGTGCATGTATTTGATGGGGTGAACGAAGCCCGCATAGAAAACGCAAGTGTGCTGATCGAGGGCAACCTGATTACCCGCGTTTCCACCGAACCGATTTCGGCTGAAGACGCTACAGTGATCGATGGCGCCGGGCGCACCCTGATCCCCGGCCTGATCGATGTACACTGGCACACGACATATGCGTATACCCCGGCAACCGTCTTGATCTTCAATCAAGGCGATATGTCGGAAGTGGCCATTCGTTCGATGACAGGGGCAAAGGAAACCCTGATGCGCGGCTTCACAACAGTGCGCGATCCCGGCGGCAATCCATTTGCAATCAAGAGACTGATCGATTCCGGCGAATACCCCGGGCACCGCATTCTGCCTTCGGGGCCGTTCATGAGCCAAACATCGGGTCATGCCGATTTCCACAGTTTGTTGGAGAACCCAAGAAACTCGACTTCCGAGTTGAGTTATTGGGAAAAGAACATGATGGCGATGGTGGCCGATGGGGTCCCCGAGGTTCGCAAAAGGACCCGCGAGATTCTCAAGTACGGTGCCTCCCAAGTCAAAATAACCACAGGCGGTGGCGTATCCTCACAGTATGATCCGCTGGATGTGAGCGAATACTCTGTTGATGAGATCGAAGCGGTCGTCGAAGAAGCTGCGAACTTCAATACTTACGTACTAGCCCATGTAATGACGGACCGCGGGATTCGCACCTCAGTCGAAGCCGGCGTCATGAGCATCGAGCATGGTTTCTTCGCGTCTCGTGAAACGCTTGAGCTCATGAAAGAAAAAGGGGCATGGCTAAGCCCCCAGACCATGAAAGAAGAGGACATGGTCTGGGACAGCCCGGTCAGCGCGGCAAAATACAAGCAGGTCACAGATGCCGTTGCGAACCTGTACCCGATGGCCAAAGAGGTGGGGGTAAACCTGGCCTTTGGGACCGACCAGCTTCTGGACGCCTCCAAGGCGTATCAACAAAGTCTTTATCTGGTGCGATTGGGCGAATGGTTCACCCCGTATGAAGTGTTGAAAATCGCCACTTCTGAAAACGCCCGGTTGCTGGAACTGAGCGGCCCCCGGCACCCGTATCAAGACGGCCCGCTAGGGGTCATCAAAGAGGGTGCCTATGCCGACCTGATCCTCGTCGACGGCAATCCGCTTGAAAACCTTGAGTTGGTTGGGAATCCGGGCGAAAACTTCGACCTGATCATGAAAGACGGTGTGGTCTACAAGAACGCGCTGGATTGAACACCGCGCTCCTCTGACAAAAAACGCCCGCCAAATGGCGGGCGTCTCGAACTTGAAAGCGGTGTATTCCGCGCTTAGCGGCGGATGCCCAGCTTTTTGATCAGGTCCTGGTAGCGCGCTTCTTCCTTGCCCTTCAGGTAGTCCAGCAGCTTGCGGCGCTGGGCGACCATCTTCAGAAGACCACGGCGGCCGTGGTTGTCTTTCTTGTGGGTCTTGAAGTGCTCGGTCAGGGTGTTGATGCGCGAGGTCAGGATAGCAACCTGGACTTCCGGCGAACCGGTGTCGCCGTCCTTGGTTGCGAATTCTTTCATGACGCGTGCTTTTTCTTCAGCAGTGATCGACATCGGGGTCTCCTTCGAAGGTTAGAGTTGATGGCGCAGGCCGGGATGTCGTCCAGCGCAGGCCCATGGAGAAAACCGCACCGATTCCGATGCGGATGGGCGCGTATAGGCGCAATTGGAATAAATGGCAAAGGGATTCTGCGTATCTCAGCCCATGGGGCTGGTCAGGGTCGGGTCCAGACCCGGAGTCAGTTGGATATCCTCGGGCCCAAGACCTTGGGCGCCGAACAGATAGGCCACCTCACGCCCGTTGACCAGAACGCGCGTCAGATCGGCGTTGTCCGCGTCTTGTTCGATCCCGATTTCGGGCGCGTCAGGGCCGTTCCATTCGATCAGCAGCTTGTCTTCTCCGGGAGTGAAATCCACGATGCTGACTTCCTTCCCGGTGCCCGTTCCATCGATGGCGATCTGGTCCGCTCCCTGACCGCCGGTGACGACATCTCCGGCATCTGTCCGGATCGTGTCGTCCCCCGCGCCGCCGTTCAGAAAATCGCTGGCGGGCGTGTCGCCATCGTCGCGTCCGGTCAGAGTGTCGTTGCCATCACCGCCGAACAGCGTGTCTGCCCCTGCGCCGCCGGCGAGCATGTCTTCGCCGTCGCCGCCTTGCAGCGCGTCTTCGCCCTCACCCCCGGCAAGGTGATCGTTGCCCTGACCGCCGTACAGATCGTCATCGCCTTCGCCACCAACCAACTGGTCGTCGCCGGCTTGACCGTACAAGATGTCGTCACCGGCATTCCCCGAGAGGTCATCGTGACCGTTGCCACCGTGCAGAACATCATCGCCAGGGTTTCCGTTTAGCGTGTCATCCCCGTCAGCGCCGAACAACGTATCATCTCCGGCGCCACCATCGATAATGTCACCGCCGTCATAGCCGTTGATCTGATCGTTGCCCTCGACCCCGCTCAGATTGTCCACGCCCGGTCCGCCGGCGATGACCAGGTTTCCGTCTACGTCCGAAAGTATGGTTCCGGTGGACGCATCCTCGGCCTCGGCCGGGTCTTCGAAAGAATCGTCAATCTCAAGCAGATTTCCTTCGGGAATGTCTTCGACGGCATCTTCTTCGATGACATCGTCGTTGTCCTCGTCCTCATCCCCCGAGAATACGTCGCTGATCGCGTATGCTGCGCCGCCCATTGCGGCCAGGCCGAACAATCCGAGCAGAAACATGGGAACCCTCCGAAAGCGTGCCGCCCCGAGTGTGAAATATCCCATGTCGCCAGAGGGTTGGTCAAAGCCAACCTGAGTCTGTGGTTAACCCTTTGTCACCGGTTCCACGGTTCGGGTTGCTGGGTATACGCGATGTAGAGCGGATGCTTGGGGTGGCCTGCCTTGCTGAGCCCAAGGTGGAACAGCGGCTGGCCGGTGCCGCGCAGCAGGCGCTCGACCGCCGGGCCGCGATCCAGATGCGCGCCATGGGTGCCCCAGGCGGCGATCACCTGATCGGCCCAGTCCACGCCGGCCAGGATGGCGGCGTCGTTCTCGGGCCCGACCGGATCGGCCGCGGCACGCATCTTGCGCGGGTCGGTGTCGCGCCAGGCAAAGATGTTGGTCACCTGGAACGCCCCGAACCCCAAGGCCCGCGCGCGCCGTTCGCAACGCTCGACGGTCGGGTCATTCTGCACTTCGGTCGCGGTCGAGGGGTTCAGCATCACGAACAGCGCCCGGCGCCCGGCCGGATCCCAGATGCGGGTCAGGCTGTAGCGATAGCGTTCGCAGTCGGAATAGACGGCTGTCGAGGGCGCGTCGCCCTTAGTGTGGGATCGGGTGATCATGCGCCTTCGCTTAGCACGGGACCTAGCCGGCGAACACCCGGCTGGGGTGCAGTTCACCGGATTTGTAGATCCCCACCGCCACGGCCTTGCCGTCGAACGAGGCCCAGGCCTCGTCGCCGTATTCCACGTCGCCGGCCAGAACCATGCCGGGGTTGCCGTTGCGCAGGCGGGTGGCGCCTTCGGGGGTGCATTTCAGCTCGGGCAGGTCGGCCAGCCCTTCTTCCAGCGGGCGCAGGTAGTCATCCAGCGCCGGGGTTTTCGCCATCGCGTCGATCTGCTCGATGCTCAGGCCGTCCTCGGCGTCGAACGGGCCGGACCAGATCCGGCGAAGTTCCTTGACGTGGCCGTAACAGCCCAGCGCCTCCCCCAGGTCGCGGGCGATCGAACGGACATAGCCGCCCTTGCCGCAGGTCATTTCCAGCACGACGTGGTCGGGGTCGGGACGGTCGACCAGCACCAGTTCCTCGACCCACAGGGGCCGGGCGGCCAGTTCGACATCCTCGCCGTCGCGGGCCAGCTTGTAGGCGCGCTGACCGTCGATCTTGACCGCCGAGAACTTGGGCGGCACCTGCATGATCTCGCCCACGAAGGGCAGCAGGGCCTGCTTGATCTCGTCATCGGTGGGGCGCAGGTCGCTTTCCGCGATCACTTCGCCCTCGGCATCGTCGGTATTGGTGGCCTGGCCCAGCCGCACGGTAAAGGTATAGGCCTTGAGCGCATCGGTGATGTAGGGAACGGTCTTGGTGGCCTCGCCCAAAGCGACGGCCAGAACGCCGGTGGCCTCGGGGTCGAGCGTGCCGGCATGGCCCGCCTTTTTGGCGTCCAGCGCCCAGCGGACCTTGTTGACCACGGCGGTCGAGGTCATGCCCGCGGGCTTGTCGACCACCAGCCAACCGGAAATGTCGCGACCCTTGCGTTTGCGTCCCATGATGCACCTTGTTTCCTGCTAAGGCGCGCGACCTAGCGGATCGGTCCGGCGCTGTCAATTTGCCGGGATGTCCTCGACCACGCCGACGATCGGCCCCAGCGAGAATCCCACGTCCGATCGGTTCGCCGCCCGATCATACATGCGCGAGATGTTGCCGTCGAAAAATAGCGCGTTGGGCGTGTTCAGAACGTCGCGGAACAGGCGGCCGAACTCGTGGAAGGTGACGTAATCTTCGGAAATCACGAATACCGCACGGCTGCCATCGGCGCTGGTGCCCACCCCGTTGCGCACATAGCGCGAGGTCGAATCCTTTAGAAACCGCGGATGCAATTCGCCGTCGATCACCAGCATCGGGCCGGATTGGGTGGCAAAGCGGCAGTCGGGCTTGCGATCTAGATAGTCCAGCGTCTCGAACACGTCGGCACGGCCTTCGCGGATGCAGAACACCCCGTTGGGCAGCAGGCCGAAATTGCCGGGCCCGGCGTTGGGAATCACGCGCATGAGTTCCTGCCCGTCTTCGACATAGTGGCCCACGGGCGAGCGGTCCTCGTGATACATGCCGGCATTCATCGCAAAGCTCAGGCGTTGGCCCGCATCGGCCAGTTCCTCGTTCACCGACGAGAAGTGGCCCAGCACTTGGCCCGCTTCGTCATACAGGAACAGGCGCAGGTCCTCGGTGGTGGCGTCGACCTCGCACACGGTATAGCGCCGGTCTTCGTGTGCCACGCGCTCGCAGGTCACCGCACCGGCCTGTCCGGCCCAGAGCAATGCGATCAAAGCGGCGGTCCCGCGGATCACTCGTCCAGGTCCCGGCGCACGGCGTCCTGTTCGAACATCCGGCGTGTGTCGTCCATGCGGTCGAACGTTTCGTCCAGCCGGAAGCGCAGGTCGGGGGAGAATTTCAGGCCGACCTTCTTGCCGACCATGCGGCGCAGCTCGCCCTTGTTGCGGGCCAGCAGCTCGATCACGGTGTCCTGCCCCTTGCCGCCCAGCGGCAGCACGTAGGCGGTGGCGATCTTGAGGTCGGGCGAGGTGCGCACTTCGCCCACGGTGATCGACAGGCGGTTCAGGTCGGGGTCGTGCACGTCGCCGCGCGCCAGCACCTCGGACAGGGTGCGGCGGATCAGTTCGCCGACGCGAAGCTGCCGTTGCGAGGGGCCGGGGCCGTCGTGGAATTTGTTCTTAGCCATGTCCCCGATCTAAGCGCAAAGCGGGGCTTTGCCAAGCGGCCCCGAACCGGGTAGGAGGCTTTGAGCCGAATTTCAGAAGAAGGACCAGCGCAATGACGCATATTCCGGGAATCGTCGTGACCGGGGCTTCGGGCCGGATGGGGCAGATGCTGATCAAGACCATCACCGACAGCGAACAGGCGCGGCTGGTCGGTGCGGTCGAGCGCACGGGCCATGACTGGATCGGCGAGGACGTGGGCACCGCGATGGGAGGCCAGCCGCTGGGCGTGACCGTCACCGACGATCCGCTCGAGGCTTTTGCCCAGGCCCAGGCGGTGATCGACTTCACCGCGCCCGAGGCGACGCTGGAGTTCGCCGCGCTGGCGGCGCAGGCGCGCTGCGTGCATGTGATCGGCACCACCGGCATGAGCGACGAACAGATCGCCGCGCTGGAACCCGCCGCGCGCCATGCGGTGATCGTGCGGGCGGGCAACATGAGCCTGGGCGTGAACCTGCTGGTGCAGCTGACCAAGAAGGTCGCCGCCGCGCTGGACGAGGATTTCGACATCGAGGTGATCGAGGCGCATCACCATCACAAGGTCGATGCGCCCTCGGGCACGGCGCTGATGCTGGGCGAGGCCGCGGCCGAGGGGCGGGGCGTGCAACTGGCCGATGTCGCCGACCGGGGCCGCGACGGGATCACCGGCGCCCGGCAGGGGGGCCATATCGGCTTCCACGCCATCCGCGGTGGCGACATCGTTGGCGAACACGACGTGCTGTTCGCGGCGCCGGGCGAACGGATCGTGCTGCGCCACGTGGCGACCGACCGGGCGATCTTTGCCCGAGGCGCGCTGAAGGCGGCGCTGTGGGGACAGGGCAAGGCCCCCGGCCAATATGACATGGTGGATGTGCTGGGGCTTTAACCCTCGCCCAGATGCCGGTCGACCATGCGCTGAACGATCGGCGCGAAATGGTCGAAGCCGGGGGTGTCCATGTCGGGCCGTTTGCCGGCCTCGTCCAGATACCGGACCTGGATGATTTCCTTCAGGTTCGGGTTGGCCTCGAATGCGGCGACTTCCTCGGCGCTCATCGGGCCGCCCTGCAGGTCCAGCGTATGGACCGAGGCCGCCGACAGGCGGTTAAAATACTCGGGTCTGGTTGCACACAGGTACCGTTTGGCCGCGACGTGATAGCGGCAGCAGTCGGTGATGACCGACGGAAAGAACCGCTCCAGCACCTCGGCGCCGGCGTCCTCGTGGTGGCGATCCTCGGTGTCGTCGGGGTGGTAGGTGCCGAATTCCGAGGTGAAATGCCCGATATCGTGCAGCAGGGCGCCCACGATGATCTCTTCGGGCATGCCGTTCTGCTCGGCGATGGTGGCGCCCTGCAGCATGTGCTGGGCCATGGTGACCGGCTCGCCCAGGTATTCCTCGCCTCCGCGCCGGTCGAAGATATCGGCGATGAAAGCCACGATGTTGTCGCGGGTCAGGGTCTGGAAATCGGGTTTCATTCCGCCGCCTCCGGTTGCGCCATCCGCATCGCGGCCAGAGTCGACAGCAGCCCGTCCTTGTCGGCATAACATCCCTGCAGCCAGCGCGACCCGGCACCCGAATAGCCCAGCCGCGCGTGCAGGACGCGGGTGTTGTCGACGATGAAGCTCTCGCCCGGCTCCAGCTTGAACGCAACGCCCATGGCCGGGTCGTCGATGATCTCGCCCAAACGACGGTAGGCGGCGTAATAGGCCTCCATCCGGTCGAAGGGCACATCCACGAACGGGGCCGAGGACCGGTTGTTGAAGCGGATGCCGATCAATTCGCCATCGGGCGACAGCTCGATCATCGGACGGCGCGCGCGCAGGCAGACCCCGTCCGAACCGCGGTATTCGAACCGCGCGGGATAGCCGGCCAGCAGGGCAAAGCCCTCGGGGTTTTCGTCGCGCAGGCGCTGGGCCGCGCGAAAGCCGTCGACCACGATCGACTCCCCGCCCTCGGCGCTGTTTTCCAGGCAATAGAGGATCTGCAGCGTGGGGACCGGGTCGCGATAGGGGTTGTCGGTGTGCGCCTGCAGGCCAAGGCCGGTATAGGCTAGGTTGGTCGGGTTCACCTCGGTCCGCACCTCGAAATAGGGGCCATAGTTGGTCTCGCGCACATACCCGAACAGATCGGCGACCTTCAGCAGCGAACCGGGCTCGGTCGGGCCGCCGGTCAGCTTGGCAAAGCCGAATTCGGCGACCGCCGCCAGCCAGTCGCGCTTGGCGGCGGGGTTTTCATGCACCTGCGTCCAGTCGCCAGCCGGGGCCGCGAACCCGCCGTCCCAGGTGGTGATACCCGGCGACAGCCAGCCCATCGGGCGGGTCTGGTCCCGATCATAGACATGCGCGGCCAACCAGTTTGCGGGGAAGGTGACGGTCTTGTCTTCGGGGGCGAAGGTCACCTGCAGGTCGCCGCCCGCCACCTCGGCTGCCTGTATCGCGATCTCTGCCGGAATGTCGCCGATCGTGATCAGGCGCTGGCCGTTGCCGGGGTCGCGCGTCTGCGGGTCCAGCGCATTGTCGCGCAGCCAGATGGCGTGGAAACGGGCGCGGGTGCCGTCTTCGAACTCAACCGAAACGACCGCCGGGTCATGGATGGCGTGGCGCAGCATGGGGCTCTCCTGTTCAGCGCGGGCTTTGATTGAGGAGATACGCGGGATATGGCATTACGACAATTAAGGCTTGTTCCATCTGAGGGTTGGAAAATCTAATGAGCAAGAAAAAGGTCGGCCTGCCCCCGCTGGACTGGCTGCGCGTGTTCGAGGCGGCCGGGCGGCTGGGCGGATTTTCGGCCGCGGCGCGCGAGTTCGGCCTGACCCAGGCGGCAGTCAGCCAGCGCATCGCCAATCTGGAATCCTGGCTGGGCCGGTCCCTGTTCGTGCGCGAAGCGCGCGGCGTGTCGCTGACGGTCGAGGGCGAAAGCTATCTGCCGCTGGTGCAGGACAGCCTGCGGGCGTTGGAACGCAACACCGAGGATCTGTTCGGCACCGCCCCGCGCGCGTTGCGGGTGGCCGGGCTGTCTTCGCATATCCAGGCACTCGTGCTGCCCAGCCTGGGGGCCTTTCGCGCCCTGCGGCCCGAGGTGCAGGTCACCACGGATTCGGTGGCGCGGCGGTCCTCGCTGGAGGACGAGCGGACCTGGCTTCAGATCCGCTATGGGCGCGGCAGCTGGCCGGGGCGCACCGCCGACCTGATCGCGCCCGAGGTTCTGACCCCGATGGCGGCGCCGGGCGTCAGCTGGGGCGCGCCGGTGATCGACCTACGCGGCGAACGGCCCGGCTGGCAGGGCTGGATGCAGAAGACGGGCGACACGGATCTGCCACGCACCGGTCTGAGCTTTGATTCGATGGAACACGCCCTTGGCGCGGCGCGGCAGGGGCTGGGGGTCGCCTTGGGGTCGGTCGCTCTGGCCTCGGCAGATCTGGCCTCGGGCCGTCTGATCCGGTTGGGGCGTCCCGATTTGAAAACCCGCGACGGATACTGGCTGACCTGGCCGCGGGACCGGGCGCAGTCGAAAAAGCAGCAGGCCCTGATCGGCGATTTCCTGCAGGCCCTGCGCGCGGCGGTCTGAGCGGTCAGAAATCGATCGCGATGCCCTTCTTCTCCCAATCGCCATAGCGCGCGGGATCGAGGCCGTCGCGTCCGCCCAACTCCTTGGGCAGGGGTTTGGCCTCGGCTTCAGCCTTGCGCCGGCGCTCTTCGGCCTCGGCCAGGGCGCGCCGGGCGGCGGGCGGCAGGTCTGTGCGGTCGTCGCTCATGACATCGGGTTCCTTTCCGTGCATGGCCTTGATATACGCCCTCGTCCGCTGATGGCAATGCGGGCGAAAACCTTGCAAAGGCGGTTTCATGACCAACACTCCGACTGCGGCGCGGCGCAGCGCCATCTATCTGCTGGGTCAGATCCTGGGCGAGGGGCGCTTGCTGTCCGAATGCCTCGCGGCCGGGGCGCTGGACCGCCTGGCCCCCGAAGACCGCGCCCGGGCGCAGCGCTTGACGCTGGAGACCCTGCGCGGGCTTGAACGCGCAGACCGCCTGCTGGAGGGGCATCTGCGGCGCGCACCGGCGCTGACCGTCCAAAACGCGCTGCGTCTGGGAACGGTCGAACTGTGCCAGGGCGAGGCTGCGCATGGCGTCGTGAACGCGATGGTCGAGATCGTCGGCCGCTCGCGCAAGCACGGGCGGCTCAAGGGGCTGGTCAACGCGGTTCTGCGCAAGATCGCCGCCGAAGGCCCCGAGGCCTGGCCCAAGATGCGGGTGCCGCGCCTGCCGGACTGGCTGCGCGAGCCGCTGATCGCGGCCTGGGGCGCGGAGGCGGTCAAGGGCATGGAGCAGGCCCATTTCGCCGGCGCGCCGCTGGACCTGACGCCAAAACCCGGCGCCACGATCCCAATAGGCACCGAACTGCCGACCGGCTCGGTGCGGGTTACTGACGCGGGGCAGGTCTCGGCCCTGCCGGGCTATGCGGCCGGAGACTGGTGGGTGCAGGATGCCGCCGCCGCCCTGCCGGCGCGGATTCTGGCGCCCCGGCCCGGCGAGCGGGTTCTTGACATGTGCGCCGCGCCCGGCGGCAAGACGCTGCAACTGGCGGCGGCGGGGGCCGAGGTCACCGCGCTGGACATTTCCGAGGCCCGGCTGGCGCGGGTGCGGGAAAACCTCGAACGGACCGGGCTGACGGCCCGGGTGGTCGCCGGTGACGCGCTGGACCACCAGGGCCAGTACGACGCGGTCCTGCTGGACGCGCCCTGTTCGGCGACCGGCACCATCCGGCGGCACCCGGATCTGCCCTTTGCCAAGGACGGCTCCGAATTCGGTGGGCTGATCGAGTTGCAGGCCCGGATGCTGGCCCATGCCTGGACCCTGTTGAAACCCGGCGGGCGGCTGGTCTATTGCACCTGCTCGCTGCTGCCTGACGAAGGCGAAGTGCAGATCGAAGAGGCTTTGCCGCAGCATTCCGACATGCAGGTGGACCGTGCCGCGCTGCAGGTGCCCGGCGTTCAGCCCGACTGGCTGACCGAGGAAGGCGGGCTGCGCCTGCGTCCCGATTTTTGGGCCGATCTGGGCGGAATGGACGGGTTTTATATCGCCTGCCTGAACAAATCGGCCTGACCGGTCGCTTTTCGATGACTTGACGAACCGGCCCGGCTATCGTTGGTTCAAACGCCAGCAGAGCGGCAGGGGCAGAGCAACACACGTCATGTCGAATTCGGACACCATGGCCAACCGATGGGTGCGGTTTCAGAACCGTCTCTACGCGCGCCTCAGCCAGCGCTGGAAACCCGTCAGCGGCTTTGTCGGTCAGCCCGAGCCGCGCACCGTCGGTTCATTTGCGCGCGGGCGGCAACTGGTGGCGGGAAATCTATTGTTTGCCGGTTACCTTGTCGAAGCCCCGGACACGGGCTTGTGGGAGGTCGTGGCCCCCAACGCCGCATTCGATGCTGAACGCCACGGGTTTGCCTGGCTGGACGATCTGGCCGCGGTGGGTGATGCCGCGGCACGGGAAAAGGCGCAACGCTGGGTCTGGGGCTGGATCGAAACCCACGGCAAGGGGCAGGGTCCGGGCTGGGCTCCGGACCTGACCGGACGCCGCCTGATCCGCTGGATCAATCACGCGCTGTTCCTGCTGCGCGGTATGGACGAGGCCCATAGCCGCCTGTTTTTCCGGTCTCTGTCACAACAGACCTGGTTCCTGTCCAAACGCTGGCACGCGGCGACACCGGGGCTGCCCCGTTTCGAGGCGCTGGCCGGCCTGGTTCAGGCCGGTTTGGCGCTGGAGGGGATGGAAGACATCTCGGACCCGGCCGTTCGGGCTTTGGCGCGGGAATGCGAGGCTCAGATCGACGCCCAAGGCGGCATTCCCACGCGGAATCCGGAGGAACTGCTCGAGGTCTTTACCCTACTGGCCTGGACATCCGCCGCGCTCAGCGAAGTGGGGCGCGGTACGCCCGCCGCTCAGACGGCAGCAATCAAACGGATTGCCCCGACCCTGCGCAGCCTGCGTCATGCAGACGGCGGGTTGGCCCGGTTTCACGGCGGTGGCCGCGGTATAGAAGGCCGGTTGGAACAGGCGCTGGCCCAAAGCGGGGTCAAGCCCAAACCCGTCAAAGGTCTGACCATGGGCTATGCCCGTCTGGCCGCCGCCCGCACCACGGTGATCATCGACGCAGCACCCCCGGCCAAAGGGGCGGCCTCGTACATGGCGCACGCCTCGACGCTGGCTTTCGAGCTGACCTCGGGTCGTCGGCCATTGATCGTCAACTGCGGTTCGGGCGAAAGCTTCGGGTTGGAGTGGCGCCGGGCCGGGCGGGCCACGCCTTCGCACTCGACCCTTTGCCTGGATGGATACTCCAGCGCCCGGTTGGCTGCCCCGACCAAGGGAACCGCGAACGAAGCGCTGGTGGATGGCCCGAGCGAGGTGCCGGTAGAGTTCGAGGATTCGTTCGAAGGCGCGCGCGTGATGGCGGGCCATGATGGGTACGCCAAGGTGTTCGGACTTACCCATGCCCGTACGATCGAGCTGCGCTTTGACGGGCGCGAGGTAACAGGTGAAGACATCCTTCTGACGGCCACCGACAAGGCAAAACGCCAGTTCGACCGGGCGGTTGACGCATCCAAGCTGTCAGGGATCGGTTTTGACATCCGGTTTCACCTGCATCCGGACGTGGACGCAGCGCTGGATCTGGGGGGGTCTGCGGTGTCGATGGCGCTCAAAAGCGGCGAGATCTGGGTTTTTCGCCATGACGGCGCCGGAAAATTGTCTCTTGAGCCAAGCGTTTATCTGGAAAAAGGCCGTCTGAAGCCCCGCGCGACAAAACAGATCGTTCTATCCGGCCGCGCAATCGAGTATGCGACGCGCATCCGGTGGACGCTGAGCAAGGCGCAGGATACAGCCTATGCCGTGCGCGACGTGCACCGGGACGAGCCCGATTTCGACTGAGCCAAAAGGATCTTTGGACCCATGACCGACCTTCACCCCGTGCGCCGCGCGTTGCTTTCCGTTTCCGACAAGACCGGATTGATCGATCTGGGCAAGGCCCTGGCCGACCGCGGGGTCGAGCTGCTGTCGACCGGCGGCACCGCCAAGGCGCTGCGGGATGCGGGGCTTGCGGTCAAAGATGTCAGCGAGGTCACGGGGTTCCCCGAGATGATGGATGGCCGGGTCAAGACGCTGCACCCGATGGTGCATGGTGGCCTACTGGCGCTGCGCGACAATGACGCCCATGTGGCGGCGATGCAGGAGCATGGCATCGGCCCGATCGACCTGCTGGTGGTCAATCTCTACCCGTTCGAGGAAACGGTGGCCAAGGGCGCGGGCTATGACGAATGCATCGAAAACATCGACATCGGCGGCCCCGCGATGATCCGCGCCGCGGCCAAGAACCACGCCTTTGTCAACGTGGTGGTCGATGTCGAAGACTACTCGGCCCTGCTGGATCAGCTCGAGGAAAACTATGGCAAGACGTCGCTGGGCTTCCGCCAGTGGCTGGCGCAGAAGGCCTATGCCCGCACCGGAGCCTATGACGCGGCCGTGTCCAGCTGGCTGGCAGATGCACTGCAAATCGACACCCCCAAGCGCCGCGTGTTCGCCGGCGAGTTGAAACAGCCCCTGCGATATGGCGAGAACAGCCACCAGCAGGCGGCGTTCTATGTCGATGGCTCGGGCCGCCCCGGTGTCGCCACCGCCGTGCAGCATCAGGGCAAGGAACTGAGCTACAACAACATCAACGACACCGACGCCGCCTTTGAACTGGTGGCCGAGTTCGACCCGCGCGACAGCGCCGCCTGCGCCATCATCAAACATGCCAACCCTTGCGGCGTTGCAACGGGCGCCACGTTGCTCGAGGCATACAAAGCCGCGTTCGACTGCGACCGGACCTCGGCCTTCGGCGGTATCGTGGCGCTGAACCGGCCGCTGGACGCGGAAACCGCGCGCGAAATCACCGGCATCTTCACCGAGGTCGTGATCGCCCCCGGCGCCACCGACGAGGCCAAGGCGATCTTTGCCGCCAAAAAGAACCTGCGCCTGCTGACCACCGAGGCTCTGCCCGACGTGCGCGCCGGCGGCAAGACCGTGCGCCAGGTGGCCGGCGGGCTGCTGGTGCAGGACAAGGACAACGGGCATATCGAGATGGATGACCTCAAGGTCGTGACCAAGCTTGCCCCCACGCCCGAGCAGATGCGCGATCTGCTGTTTGCCTGGAAAGTGGCCAAGCACGTCAAGTCGAACGCCATCGTCTACGTCAAGAACGAGGCCACGGTGGGCGTCGGCGCCGGCCAGATGAGCCGGGTTGATTCCGCCCTGATCGCCGCGAAGAAGGCCGAGCGTATGGCTGAAAGTCTGGGCCTGCCCGAACCGCTGACCATCGGCTCGGCCGTAGCCTCGGACGCGTTCTTTCCCTTCCCCGACGGGCTGATGGAGGCCGCCGCCGCAGGCGCGACCTGCGTGATCCAGCCGGGTGGGTCGATGCGCGATGACGAGGTGATCGCCGCCGCCGACGAAGCCGGTCTGGCCATGGTGTTCACCGGCATGCGGCACTTCCGTCACTGATGCGGGGCCGGGTTCTGCTCTGGGCCGGGCTGGCCGCATTCGTGATCGACCAGCTTAGCAAATACTTGGTCGTCCACGTGTTGCGCGTGGCCGACCGGCCCGGTGGCATCGACGTGCTGCCGCCGCTGCTGACCTTTCGGTACGGCGAGAACCGCGGCATCAATTTTGGCCTGTTTCAGGGCAATTCCGAAGCCGCGCGCTGGTTTCTCATCGCTATTTCGCTGGCCATCAGCATCGGCGTTTTCGTCTGGCTCTGGCGCACGGCCGCATCAAGGCGGATGCTGGTTTTCGGCGGATTGCTGATCGGCGGAGCGTTGGGGAACGTGGTTGACCGGGTGTTGTATGGATACGTTCTGGATTTCCTGAACATGTCCTGCTGCGGCATCAACAACCCGTTCGTCTTCAACCTCGCCGACGTGTTCATTTTCGCGGGTGCCCTCGGGTTGGTGCTGTTCGAAGGCAAAAAGCCCTCGTGACGCGCCGGATGTTATGCGATAAAAGCGCCTGAAACAGGCTGGAGACCAAGATGCGGATGCCGCGCGCCATTATTGCTCTGACACTTGCTGCTGCGGTCGCAGGATGTTCCGATATCGGCCTGCGCCATCTCGAAGCGCCAGGGCCCGGGCCTGACGAGTTTTCGGTCATGCCGGTCAAGCCACTGACCCAGCCCAAAGATTATGCGTTCCTGCCCGCGCCGACGCCGGGTGGCGCGAACCTGACCGACCCGAACCCGAATGCCGATGCCGTAGCTGCCTTGGGTGGCAATCCCGGGGCGCTGAACCCCGGCACCGGTATTCCGTCGTCTGACGGGGCGCTGGTGACGGCTTCCAGCCGCTATGGCGTTTCCCCCAACACCCGCCAGGTTCTGGCGCAGGAAGATGCGGATTTCCGCAAGCGTCAAAGCCGTTGGACGCGGTTGCGCCTGTTCAAGGTGGACCGCTATTCGCAGGTCTACAAGCGCAATTCCATAGATCCCCAGGTGCAGACCGAAGCTTTGCGCAGACAAGGCGTGGAAACACCCTCGTCGCCGCCGGATGAATAATTCTTAACTTTCCGTCATCGCTCTTGAACCCGTTCGGCGTCACCGTAGTTTGAACACCGTAACGAAACGGAGGATGCCCCATGGCTCGGGCCTTGGCGTTTTGCGCCGCTTTGATGACCGCAACCCCGGTTTTGGCTGAAACCGGGCACGAGGCCGTCACCACCTTTACCCTGGACAACGGCATGGATGTCGTCGTGGTCGAAGATCACCGCGCGCCCGTGGTTCAGCACATGGTCTGGTATCGGGCCGGATCAGCGGATGAGCCGATCGGGTCGTCAGGTGTGGCACATTTCCTCGAGCATCTTCTGTTCAAGGCCACCGATACAATGGCGGCGGGCGAGCTTTCGGCGACCGTTGCGGCCAATGGGGGCAACGACAACGCCTTCACCTCTTATGACTACACGGCCTATTTCCAGCGCGTCGCGGCCGACCGGCTGGAGTTGATGATGAAGATGGAGGCCGACCGGATGCGCAACATCCGGCTGACCGAGAGCGACATCGCCACCGAGCGCGACGTGATCCTGGAGGAACGCAACCAGCGTACCGAGAACAACCCACGCGCCCTGTTCGGCGAGCAGATGAGCGCGGCGCAGTATCTCAACCACCGCTACGGCGTTCCGGTGATCGGCTGGAAGCACGAGATGGAGACATTGGACATGGAGGACGCACTGTCCTTCTACCAGACCTATTATGCGCCCAACAATGCGATCCTGGTGGTGACCGGCGATGTGGATCCGGCTGAGGTCAAAGCCTTGGCCGACACCTATTATGGCGTGATCCCCGCCAACCCGGACCTGCCGGAACGGGTCCGATCGCAGGAACCGCCGCAGACCGCCGAGCGGCGTCTGACCTTCAAGGATGCGCGGGTGTCGCAACCATATGTTCAGCGCAGCTACCTCGCGCCCGAGCGTGATGCCGGTGCGCAGGAAAAGGCTGCGGCGTTGTTCCTGCTGGCCGAACTGCTGGGCGGCAGCACCACGTCCTACCTGAACGAGAAACTGCAACTTGAGCAGCAACTGGCTGTATATGCCGGGGCGTTTTATCGTGGGGTGTCGCTGGATGACACGACCTTTGACCTGATCGTTGTTCCGGCTGAAGGCGTGTCGCTGCAAGAGGCCGAGGATGCGATGGATCAGGCGGTGGCCGATTTCATCGCCGAAGGCGTCAACCCGGAAGATCTGGACCGGATCAAGATGCAGCTGCGCGCCGCACAGGTCTACGCCCGAGACAATGTCGATGGAATCGGCAACCGCTATGGTCGGGCGCTGACCAGCGGCCTGACGGTCGAGGACGTGCAGGCCTGGCCCGACATCCTGCAGGCCGTCACCGGCGACGAAATCATCGCCGCCGCGCGCGAGGTGCTTCAGCCCGAAGCGTCGGTCACCGGCTGGCTGATGCGTGATGACGAGGTGACCCAATGATCCGTTTCCTTGCCCCCTTGATCGCCCTGCTGATCGCGCTGCCTGCCTGGGCCGAGATCAAGATTCAGGAGGTCACCTCGCCCGGCGGCATCCGGGCCTGGCTGGTCGAAGATCACTCGATCCCGTTCACTGCGCTGGAACTGCGGTTCCGCGGGGGCACGTCGCTGGACGATCCCGAAAAACGGGGCGCGGTCTATCTGATGAGCGGCCTTCTCGAAGAAGGCGCGGGCGACATGGATTCCCGCACCTATGCGCGGGCGCTGGAATCCCTGGCGGCGTCGATCGGATACAGGGCCGCGGATGACAGTGTTGCCATCTCGGCCCAGTTCCTGACTGAAAACCG
This sequence comes from Ruegeria sp. CI5, assembly GCF_056536885.1. NCBI lineage: Bacteria > Pseudomonadati > Pseudomonadota > Alphaproteobacteria > Rhodobacterales > Roseobacteraceae > Ruegeria > Ruegeria sp. CI5. The sequence goes on along the minus strand of NZ_JBQFQN010000003.1, from coordinate 234,418 downwards.
GGACGACGCCGTTGAGCTGCTGCGCACCACCATCCAGCAACCGCGCTTTGATCAGGACGCGATCGACCGGGTTCGGGCGCAGGTCCTGTCCGGGTTGCGCTCGGAACAAACCGACCCCAATGACATCGCGGGTGAGACATTCGCCAAAATGGCCTATGGCGATCATCCGTATGGATCCAACGGCAAAGGCTCGATCGACAGCGTATCGGCCCTGACCCGTGACGACATCATCGACGCATACAAAGGCGTCTTCGCCAAGGACCGTCTGTATGTGGGCGCGGTGGGCGACATCACACCCGAAGAGTTGGGCGCGTTGCTGGACAATCTGTTGTCGGACCTGCCCGAAACGGGCAAACCGATTCCCGGGAATGCCGAGGTAACGATCCCCGGCGGCGTCACCGTGGTCGAGTTCGACACGCCGCAATCGGTGGCACTGTTCGGCCAGAAGGGCATCGACCGCGACGACCCGGATTTCTTTGCAGCCTACATCCTGAACCACATCATCGGCGGCGGCGGCTTTGAAAGCCGCCTGATGCAGGAAGTGCGCGAAAAACGCGGCCTGACCTATGGCGTCGGGACCTATCTGGTGCCCAAGGATCTGGCCTCGGTCTATCTGGGGTCTGTATCCTCGGCCAATGACCGGATCGGGCAGGCTATCGAGGTAATTCGCGACGAATGGCGGCGCGCGGCGACCGAAGGTGTAACCCAGAAAGAGCTGGACGACGCCAAGACCTATCTGACCGGTGCCTATCCGTTGCGCTTTGACGGCAATGCCCAGATCGCGGGCATCATGGTGGGCATGCAGATGGAAGATCTGCCGATCGACTACATCGCGACCCGAAACGACAAAGTGAACGCGGTGACGCTGGACGAGGTGAACCGCGTCGCGGCCGAGCTGCTGGACCCGGACGGGCTGCATTTCGTGGTTGTAGGCAAACCCGAGGGGCTAGAGACCACGAACTGACGCGAAGGACCGGCAGTCGGCAGGCCTTTTGTAGAATTCCCGACGAGCGGCCATTCAGCGCCGCTCGCCCCGGGCCTCCGTGATCCGGAAGCGTGCGCAACCTCTGGATCGTCAGCGTATCCGCCACCTGTTCCGTAAAACCGGTACGGTGCTCACGGTCATGCGGGCCCGTCGGCGGGCTTGTTTCACTTGATGGACAGATGTCATCATGAAGCGGAACCATTGTCGCGGGTAAGGAAGGAGGGGTCATCGATGCCCTATCAGTTCTGGCATTCGAAGTTGACCGACCCTCCCATCCACGTCCCGGCGATTGGACTGCAGTTGTTTGTCCGGATACCGCACGACACCACCGACGAGAATATATCGGTCATAGAGACAATAAATGAACCGGGGTTTGGCCCGCCCCTGCACCGTCACCCGCAAACTGAAATCTTTCGCGTTTTGGACGGGCGGTATCTCTATGAGTGCGATGGAAAGCGCTTTGTTGCAGAAACAGGCGACGTCGTAACGATCCCCGGTGGCGCCGCGCATGCGTTTCGCAATCTTTCCGACGGGCCAGCGCGGCAACTGGTCATGATACTGCCATCCTTCGACACGGTCGCCTTCTTCAATGGGTTGGGAGACATCATGGCAGACGGAGTTCCCGACCGGGAGGTGCTGAACGCATTCTCCGAGAAATGGCAGATCGAGTTTCTGGGACCGCCCCTGCAGCTTTGACGTCAGTCCAATTTGCCTCGGGCGCCAAAGTTGGCGGCTGCGTCATGCATTCACTGGGTTTTCGCGTTTCTTTTCCGGCCAGAACTCATCCACGACCACGTAGGCTATGATGACGAACAGGGCCGCGCTGGCGACTTGCAGAACGCGAGTGATGCTTTTGACGTCGGCCTCGTCCGAAAACGGTGAAATCGACCCGCCGTAGACAATCAGGACCGTCGTCAAGGCCGATCCGGCGGCGGCGGCCAACGGGATCTGGGATTTGCCGAGCGCGCCCAGCGTCACGCAGGCGAAAAAGCACAGCAGGATCGGCGTGAGAATGACCGGCGCGATGACGTTGACTTCGTAGCAGATGATGGACGCTGCTGCGCCGAGCAGGTTTGCCGTCAGCATCGCCTTGGCCACGGCTTTGCCGGCGGCAGGCATCGCAGCGAGCTGCTGGCTGAGAAGAGCCACAAAGAACAGAACCAGCAGGGCAGACGCCCCAGACACAAAAAATGCCAGGGCGAAAGGAACCGTGACAAGAGACATTCTGACGATGCGCCGATGCTTGTCAAAGTCAGCGGCGGATGCGGCTTTGGCCTGCGTGGCGTTCTCGGGGGCGGCCGGAATAAGCGTGAACATCAACGTCGATACGAAACCGGCAAACAACAGGTTCAGCGGGATCCAGAATACAAGCACCAGCGCCAGATCCGGAGATTGCAGAACGAGGTTGGGGATCATCAGCGCCCCCATCAGGGCGATGACGCCCGGCAGGACACCGGCACCAGACACGGACCATATGAAGGACAGGATTATCCCGATCGCCACCAGTATCAGAAACACGGCCGGGTAGGGCGCGAAAACCGATGAGAGCAGGAAGGAAACGAACATCAACGCAATCGAGAAGATGAACAATTTCGCAAACGCGGCCAGCGGCAACGCGGTAGGTGCCTGAAGGAAGAGCGCGGTGAACACCGCGCCAACAACCGCCAATGGCCACCCAAGGAAAAGCCCCAAGGAAAAGACGGCGGTCACACCCAGTGCAAGTCTGTAAACGGCGTTTCTATCCTCAGTACGCATAAGAAAAGATCGAAACCAAACGAATGTATGTCCGGCCGACCGCGTTCAGTATCCCGTTGTCGCTGAGGTACATGATGACATCCGCCTGACCGTTCAACTGAAATCTGAGGTCGTCCTCCGCGCTTCCGGCCTCGTAGCCCGGCAGTATGATGCGCACGGGAAACCGTTCAGGTTCACGCAGAAAGCCTTTGGTGCTCGGCGGGCTTGCCAATTGTCCGGGTGTGTCGCCGCCACTCAGCGAGACGGCAGCGCTGAAGCTCTCGATTTTGCCCGGGATGATCTGACCGGGGTGCATATCCAGCACGACATCCACCGGAGACCCGACGGTGGCGCGCCCCAGATTGTTCTCGGTGAAATACGCCTCGATCCACACGTCCGTCGCATCAAGAAAGGTCAGCAGATCCTGGCCGGACCGGGCGTATGTACCGGGCGCAATCAACAAGTTGGATATGACACCGGTCGCCGGCGCGCGCAGTTCGGTCCATTCCAGATTGAGCTCGGCATCGGCCAAAGCCGCCAAGGCACGCTGGATTTTGGGATTCTCATTCCCTTCGTCCCCAAGCCTTTGCTTGGCCTTCTCCAGATCCGCTTTGGCGTTTTCATAGTTCGCCTCGGACTCGGCCAGCTGGCCTCGGGCGTCGTCGGCTTTCGAGATGGCAATCAGCCCTTTCTTCTCGAGCGCGAATACCCGCTCCGTCTGAATGCGCATCGTATCCAGATCGCTCTGCGCGCGGGCCAACTTGGCTTGCGCCGCACTGACCTCGGCCGAGGACGCACCCACCTCCTGGGTGGCCGCCTCAAGGTCGGCCTGGGCTCTGTCGCGATCAATCTCGTAGGGTCTCGGGTCGATCCGAACCAGCAGATCGCCGGCCGAGACGATCTGCCCGTTTTCCACCAATACCTCGATCACGGTTCCCGTGACCTGCGGAACGATTTGGGTCGCCACGGCCTTTACCCGTGCGTTCCCGGTGAACGGCGTCTTGCGGTCGGCAACCAGATACCAGGTGAGGAAGATGAGAATGACGGCCAGTGTCGTCCAGATCGTCTTCCTCATTTTGCGGCTCCCTCAGCGGTGTCATCGGTCGCTGGTGAGGCGTCGATCCAGACCTTGAACAACTCGTAGAAGACGGCGAACAAGACCGGACCCATGAAGATTCCGATCAGGCCATAGGCCATCATCCCGCCCAGAACCCCGATGAGGATCACGAGCATCGGTGTCTCCAGGCCTTTTGAGATGAAAACCGGCCGCAGGAAGCTGTCCATTATGCTGACGGGAATGGCCAGAACGGTGAAGATCAGCGCCGCTCCGCCGGACATGGAACTCCATGCATAGATGACCAGCGGCAGAAGAACGAGGCCGGGGCCGATCTGGATGATTGAGAGGATCAGGCAGATGAACGCCAGCGTCGCAGCCGAGGATATTCCGAACAGCGCCAACAAGACCCAAACAACGACGGCCTGAATGGCGGCAACGCCGATTACGCCCTTGGTCACGTTCCGGATCGTGGCCCCTGCCAGAGTGACGAATTCGCCGCCGCGTGGCGCAAAGACGCGGTTGGCAAAGCGCTGAAGGCCCTGCACCAGATCCGGTCCGGGGCTGAACAGGGCGCCCATGATCACCACCGACAGCGCAAGGCCGAGAAGCCCGATTCCGATCCCCAGAACTTTGCCAAAGAGCGATTTGGTGATCTCGAGGATTTGCGCGCCGTATTTTGCAAGCGCACCATCCAGGTTCCGTTCGAACATGCCCCAGGCATCGGCAAGCTTGGCACCGACCAGAGGCAGATCCTTCAGGCCTTCCGGCGCCGGAGGTATCTTCAACTCGCCCTTGTCAGCTTGCTCGGCAAACTCGGACCCCAGTTCCGCAGCCCCAGATACCGCCGTTGCTACCGGCCCCAATGTGAGAACCAGACCCAGCAAAACCAGGATCGTCGTTGCCAGCTTCTTCCGTCCTCCCAGCTTGGACTGAAGCCAATCGAAGGCCGGATAAAGCGCAACGCAGAGAATTGTGGCCCAGATGACCACGCTTGCAAGCGGGGCGACCATGACCAAGGCGCTGTATAGGAACAGCCCGAGAAACAGCAACCTTATCGCAAGGTCGACAATCTTTGCGTCCTGAGTCTTTTCCATTCCACCCCCCTGTTATGTTTTTCCGTATGTTACACTCAAAAAAGTAAATATGTATATTTTTGAGCTTTTAGGGGATGCCCGGCAGTGCGGTGGTTTACTCAGCCCCCAATTTGCAAGCGGATCGTGGGGCGCAAAGCACGCGGCCGCTCACCTTGCCAGAGCCTATTTTTGCGAGGTCTCGTCGTCTTGGGACAGGATCGTGTCGGCCACGGTCGTGGCGGCGGTGACGAAGATACCCAGACCCACGATTATGTACGCCATCGTAAAGATCTTGCCCGCAGCGGTTTCGGGAGAAAAGTCGCCAAAACCCACGGTCGAGATCGTCACTACGGAAAAATAGATAGAGTCCAACCAACTCCACCCCTCGACAAAATGGTAGAACACTGACGCCCAAAGGATCATTCCGACGGTGAAGGCGAGTATGCCTTTCACTCTGCCGTCCTTGAAAGCGACGCCTATCCCACGCGTTATTTTGGTCAGTGAATTCATCATGCCCTCATTCGCAAAAGAATTCACGTATAGCAGTAATTGGATGATTGTGTGAATCCAAAGGGTGAGTTGGCCAGGGCAATGGCGATTTCGTGGCCAGAGAAGGCGTGCGAAACATGTATTCCATTAACATGATGGATAATTGCTCTAGGGTAATCACATGCTGAATCGGGACGCTGAGGGATAACGTGCGAATAATTGTCAAAAGTGTCTTGATCTGTTGCGTTGCCGCGCTTGTGGTTTTTGCCGCGGCTTGGCTGTTTCTGTCGTCCGCTTTGTTTTCGTCGGTGCGGACCAGTTTCGTCGAGAACCTGATCTCAAGGAAGCTGGGTCAGCAGGTCTTGATTGAGGATGAGGTACGTTTGGGCCTTGGCCGTCAGTTGCAGGTATCAGCAGCTGGACTGGTTCTGCCCGCAACGCCCAAGGCCGAGGCGGATCTGGCAGCGATTGATCAGATCGAGTTCGAAGTATCTGCACGGGACCTGTGGAACAGCAAGCTATCGGTGAGCAATCTTTCAGTGTCGGGAGTTCATCTGAACCTGATCACAGATGAAGAAGGCGTGACCAACTGGCAGTCCTTTTCGCGCACCGGGGCCGAAACCGACAAGACTTCGGAACGCCCGCCCCAGCCTTTGGCCGGAATTCTGACGGATCGCACGATCGACCTGAAGGATGTCACCGTACTCTATCAGAACGACCTGAACGGCATAGGACTGGATTTGCAGCTTCCAGAACTGGTTTTGCAGCGCGATGCCGAAACCGATGTTGCCTCGGCGGTCGGAGCGGGGTCGCTCAATGGTCAGAGTTTTGACCTGAAGGGCACGTTCCCGCCCCAGGACCCGTTCCAAGTGGCATTGAGCTTTGATCAGATTTCGGTCGAAGCCCAACAGATTCCTGTGGAGACCGGCCTTCAGGTCAAGGCGACCCTCGAGGTCGATCAGTTGGGTCAACTGCTCGATGTCCTGCAACTCAACCGCGTGTTGGAGGGTTCGGGCAGTGTTGGTGCAACATTCAAGCTGGCAGATGGCGTCGCACGGATTGATGACCTGTCTGTTCTGGCCGAGCTGGATGGTGGCCAAAGCCTTTCCGTCACCGGTAAAATGGGGGAATTAGGCAATCAGGAAGATGTTTCTTTGACGACCCGCATTCGCCTGTATCCAGAGGATGCCGAGCCGGCTCCGGCTGCCTCGCGGTATGACCTCAAGCTTATCGCTGTGGATATGGTCATCGACAGTGTCCCGGGACAGGTCCCGCAACGGCAGATGGTCATCAAGACGAACGGTTTCACCTTGGACACCTCTGGTGAGGGCCCGCCGCCGATCAAATTCTCCGAGCTTGCCAGAACGCCCGAAGGCGCCCTGAGCGTGGGCAACATCAATTTGAGGATCGGAAACCCCGCCGATCCGTTTATCATTCTGACCGGTTCGGTCGAGGATGCGTTGCAGTTGCAGGGCGTATCCGCCGAAGGTTTGATTGATATTCCGGCAAGCAGTCTGATCTCGCCCGAACTGCTGGGCCCCGATGACCAGCTTGGCAGGTTTTCGGGAAACTTTCATTTGGACGGAAACATCGAACAGCTTGCTTTGACCAATCTGGATGGTCAGACAAGCGAAACCGAGGTCTGGAACCTGGAGGTGCACGGGTCCGTAGAAAATGTCCTCAAGTTCGAGAATCTGGATCTGGCGATCGATGTGGATGTTCCGTCGGGCGCGGACCTTCTGAAGGCCTTGTCGCTGGAGCCGGTGGACACCGGGCGGGCCCATCTTGAAATCGACCTGGTAAGTGAAGGCACCGATTGGAATGCCAATGCCAATGTCGAGGTTTCCGAGTCGGTCTTGAAAATCGCGGCGGATCTTGATGATGCAACAAGCGATCCCGTGCTGCAGGGGTCGATCGAGAGCGATCTGATAAAAATCGACCAAATCAGGACCATCGTTCAGGCGGCCGCCCAACTGCGCAAGATAGGTGGTTCACCGCCGGAGCAGGAAGATGCCGAGAAAGACGACGGTGACACAGGTCCGTTGAGGGATGTGACCCTTAAACCCATCGGGCGGGCCATTTTGCTGTCGGGTGTGAATGTAGATGTCGACATAGACCTGCGTCACATTGAGGGCGCCAAGGGCATCAGCAGCCTGCAGAGCGAACTGACCCTGGACGAAAACGAGCTACGGGCCGGACCTCTGAAGTTTGAATACGGAGGTGGTCATTTTGACGTAAGCGGGCAAATGGATCTTTCGAATGAGGCACATCTGCTGACCCTGACCGGAAAGGCGGGCGGATGGCAGTTGGATGACCTTCTGCAAAACCTGAACTTCAAGAAAGGCGCCAGCGGCACGGTGTACGCAGATTTCTCGGTTACGGGGGGCACGGATACCGTCAAGCAATTCGTCGGCAGCATGAGTGGCAATGCCACGGTTTCAATGCGCGACGGTTCGATCGAAACCCAGCTTCTGGATCTGGCCGGGCTGGGTATTCTTCCGTGGGTATTTACCAAGGAAAAACAGAAAGTGGCGCCAATCGTGTGCCTGCGCGCGCCGATCAGCATTTCCAACGGAAAAATTGAGACGAAACAGACGACGCTGGAAACAGATCATGTTCAGGTCGTTGTCTTTGGCGCTGTCGACCTGACGGACAAGGTGTTGGACCTGAACATCCAGCCAAGAAAGATTGGCGAGCCACTTGCGCGTAGCCCGTGGCCAGTGACCCTGAGGGGCGCGCTCGCTGAGCCCAAGGTCAAAGTCAAGGATGGTCCGAAAAGGCTGAAGCGGTCGGATGGTGCAGACCAGATGCCGGCACAAAGAAAGCTCTGCATCCCGGATATCCTGCAGTTGCAGTAGGGGCGGTTTGCCAAGCGGTCACGGCCCTGCCTGTGTTCGGCAAGGCCGGCCGAGCCTGTTGGACGCGGATCACCCCTTTTTCATGCTGCGCAGCATCTGCCCCATCATCTGGCCGAACTGACCCGAGCCGCGCTGATACAGCGCCCCGTCCACGGCGAGAACCGTACCGCTGATATAGCTGGCCATGTCCGAGGCCAGAAACAGACAGGCGTTGGCCACGTCTTGCGGGGTGCCCCAGCGGCCCAGCGGCACGTCTCGGCGCAGCTGCTCGCCCGCGTCGGGGGTGGGGGTCAGACGCTTGGCGCCCTCGGTGCCCTCGATGAAACCTGGCACCACCGAGTTCACCCGTATGCCTTCCACGCCCCATTCCATCGACAGGGTGCGGGTGATCTGATCGACCCCCGCCTTGGCCGCACAGACATGGGCCTGGCCCTCGTAGGGCAGATAGGATTGCGGGGCCGAGATGTTGATGATGTTGCCGCCAGGCCGTTTCAGATAGGGATAGGCGCCTTTCAGAGCATGCACGGTGCCCATCAGGTCGATCTCGACCACGGTGCGGAAGGCGTTGACCGACATTTCCGCCATCAGCGCGGGAAAGTTGCCCGCTGCCCCCGAAACCAGCACGTCGAAATCACCGAGCTTCGCGTGGAACTGTTCCATCCCCGCCGCGACCGCCTCGGCATCACGAACGTCGAAGGCCGCGCCGATGACCTCAGCAGCGCCGGCTGCCTTCAGCGCGGCGATGGTGTCGTCCACCTTCTCCTGCGAGCGGCTGGCCACGGCCAGTTTTGCGCCCGAGGCCGCGAAGGCCTCGGCGATGCCCCGATTGATACCGCTGGTCCCGCCGATGACGACGACCGTCTTTCCTGCAAAGTCCATGTAGAGCCTCCCGCTTTGGAAGGGGCCCTACTCGCCGTAGGGCACCCAGATGTTCTTGATCTCGGTCGCAGCCTGCAGGAAGCGGCGGGTGTGGTCCATGCCCCAATCGAATGCCGTCGCGTTATTGACCCAGGTCCGTTTCAGGTTCCCGGCCGAGACGACCTCGATCTGCGCTGACAGGTCCGACGACGAGAAGGACCACACCGCATCCACGTTCAGATGCGAGGCCAGCGGTTTGGCCAGTTCCTCATGGCTGCCCGTCAGGATGTTGACCACGCCGGCGGGCACGTCCGAGGTGTCCAGCACCTGATAGAAATCGGTGGCCGCCAGCGGATAGGGCTCGGACGCCACCAGAACCACCCGGTTGCCCATCGCGATCGCCGGGGCCATGGCCGAGACCAGACCCAGCAGCGGCGCCTCGTCGGCACAAAGCGCGCCGATCACGCCCACCGGTTCCTTCATCGCAATCGCCACGCCCCGGATCGGAACGCCATGCACCTGGCCGTCATACTTGTCGGCCCAGGCGGCTGCGGTGAACAGGCGCTGGATTGCGGCGTCGACCTCTTTCGCGCCGTCCTTGCGGCCGGTCATCGCGTCGATGCGATGCGCGAACTCGTCGGCGCGGGCTGAGAGGTTCTCGCCGATATAATACAGGATCTGCGCCCGCAGATGGCCGGTGGTTTTCGACCAGTTCGCCGCACCTGCCGCGGCCTCGACCGCGTTGCGCACATCCTTGCGGTTGGCCAGACCCACATGGCCCAGCAGCCCCGCCTTGCCCCAGACCGCGCGGGAATAGCCGCCATCAGGCCGGGCCTGCTTGCCGCCGACATAGAGCTTGGCCGTGCGGTCGACCGGATCGACCGGGCCGCCTTCGCCCACGATAGGTTCGATCTTGGCCACCGGCTTGGCTTTGCCCTTGGGCTTGGTATAGGCGCTCAGCCCTTCCCAGCCACCTTCCCGGCCAAAGCCGCTTTCGCGCACGCCGCCAAAGCCCGCGGCCGCGTCGAACAGGTTGGTGGCATTGACCCAGACCACGCCCGCGACCAGCTTGGGCGCGATGTCCAGCGCAAGGTTGACGTTCTCGGTCCAGACCGTGGCCGCCAGTCCGTAGCGGGTGTTGTTGGCCAGCTCGACCGCCTCGGCCGGGGTACGGAAGGTCGACGAGACCAGAACCGGGCCGAATATCTCCTCCTGCATCAGCGGGTCCGAGGTCTCGAGTCCGGTGATCAGCGTTGGCGGGTAGTAGCAGCCGTTCGCGGGCAACTCACAGGCGGGTTGGTAAACCTGGCCTACCGCGTTGCCCTCGACCATCGACTTGATGGTCTGCAGCTGCACCGGGTCCACCACGGCGCCCACGTCGATGCATTTGTCCAGCGGGTTGCCGATGCGCAGCGTGTCCATGCGGGCGCGCAGCTTGGCATAGAACCGCTCGGCGATGCCCTCCTGCACCAGCAGGCGCGAGCCCGCGCAGCAGACCTGGCCCTGGTTGAACCAGATCGCATCGACCAGACCTTCGATGGCACTGTCGATGTCGGCATCGTCAAAGACGATGTAGGGAGACTTGCCGCCCAGCTCGAGCGTGAGGGCCTTGCCCGACCCGGCGGTGGCCTCGCGGATGCGGCGCCCCACGATCGTCGAGCCGGTAAAGGCGATCTTGTCCACGTCTGCCTTCACGATCATCTCGCCCACCGCGCCGTCGCCGGTGACGATGTTGACCACGCCCTTGGGCAGACCGGCCTGCATGCAGATATCGGCAAACAGCAGCGCCGTCAGCGAAGTGTATTCGGCAGGCTTCAACACCACCGTGTTTCCCATGGCCAGCGCCGGGGCCACCTTCCACGCCAGCATCAGCAGCGGGAAGTTCCACGGGATGATCTGGCCGCAGACCCCCAACGCCTGTGCGTCGGGCAGCTCGGTTTCCATCAGCTGGGCCATACCCGCGTGATAGTAGAAATGCCGCTGCACCAGAGGAATGTCGATGTCGCGCGATTCCCGGATCGGCTTGCCGTTGTCGAGCGTCTCCAGCACCGCGAACAGGCGGGCGTGTTTCTGGATCAGCCGCGCGATTGCATATAGGTATCGGGCGCGGGCGGGGCCGCCCAGCTTTTCCCATTTGGGTTGCGCCTTGCGAGCGGCGGCGACGGCGGCGTCCACATCGGCCTGCGTGGCCTGGGTCAGCTTGGCCAGAACCTCGCCGGTGGCCGGGTTGCGGCTTTCAAATCCTTTGCCGGGCTTGGTAAAGGCGCCGTCGATGAAATGGCCGAACTTGTCGCCCTGATCGACCAGCCATGCCAGGGCTTCGGCGGCACTTTCCGGGGCGGGTCCGTATTCCATGGTCTCGAAAATCTCTTTGACTGTCATTGTTCCTGTCCTCAGCCCATCGGGTGCCGGTATCCGGCCGAGTATGCCCCGGTGACGAAATGTTCCAACTGCCGCTCGATATCGCCCAGCAACGACGACGCGCCGAACCGGAACAGGTCGGGTTGCAGCCAGCGGTCGCCCAGCTCATCCTTGATCAGCGACAGGTAGACCAGCGCATCCTTGGCCTTGGAAATCCCGCCCGCGGGCTTGTAGCCCACGCGATAGCCGGTGCGGTCGAAATAGTCACGGATCGCCCGGATCATCACCAGCGACACGGGCAGGGTGGCGTTGACGCTTTCCTTGCCGGTCGAGGTCTTGATGAAATCCGCCCCCGCCATCATGCAGACCAGCGAGGCGCGCGCCACGTTGCGCAGGCTGCCCAGCTCGCCGGTGGCGAGGATGGCCTTTACATGCGCATCGCCGCAGGCGGCGCGAAACGCCTTCATCTCGTCATAGAGCGCCTGCCAGTCGCCCTTCAGCACATGGCGGCGCGAGATCACGATGTCGATCTCCTCGGCCCCGGCCTTTACGCTTTCCTCGATCTCGGCCACGCGCAGGTGAAAGGGCGACAGACCCGCCGGAAAGCCGGTGGACACGGCCGCGACCGGAATGCCGGTGCCTGTCAGCGCATCCACCGCCGTTTCGATCATGTCGTGATAGACACAGACCGCGCCGGTGGTGATCGGCGGCATGTCCAGCGCCTTGAGCAGCGCAGGTGACACGGGCTGGCGGGCCTTGGCGCACAGGCGGCGCACGCGGCCCTCGGTATCATCGCCCGAAAGGGTGGTCAGGTCGATCATGGTGATTGCCTTCAGCAGCCACGCGGCCTGATGCTCTTTCTTGACCGACCGGCGCCCGGGCAGGGTCGCGGCGCGGCGTTCAATGGCCGAGGTGTTGGCCTGCACGGCGCGCACCCAGTCCAGGTCCAGATCCATGCCGGGATTTCTGGGCTCGGTCACTTGCGGCAGATGCGCGGTGCGCACGGGGCTTTCTGAGCTCTGCGTATCCATTGTCACGTCCTTTGGGAGGTTTGCGCCAAAATCGCACGGGAAACAGCCAAAGGAAAGGCAAACCGGACGCCTTTGGCCACTTTTTTGACCAATTGGACAAATCTGGCTTTTTCTTGCGAGTAATTCGCAACACGGTTGACTTAGTTGCGAATGGTTCGCATATTCATTCTCAACTGGTACTCGGAACGAGGTCACATATGATTCGCCGCAGTTTTCTTCTTGCCCTTGCTCTCGGTGCCTCGCTGCCCTTGGCGGCGTGGGCCGAGGCGCCGTTGAAGGTCGTGGCGACGACCGGAATGATTGCGGACGCCGTGCAGCAGGTTGGCGGTGATCAGGTCGAAGTCAAAGGGCTGATGGGGCCCGGAGTCGACCCGCACGGCTATCGCCAGACCCGCAGCGATATCGTTGCCGCGACAAGGGCCGACTTGGTCTTGTGGCACGGCTTGTATCTTGAGGCGCAGATGGAAGACTTCTTCCACGACCTCGGGCGCAAACGCAAAGTCGTTGCCGTGGCGGATGCCATCGACAAGCAGAAGCTGCGTGCGCATGCCGACTATGCCGACAAATACGATCCGCATGTGTGGATGAGCCCGGTCTTGTGGAAGGATGTCGTCGTCGAGGTGCAAAAGGCGCTGACCGACGTGCGGCCAGACTCCGCCGCTTATTTCGCCGCCAACGCCCAGCGTTTTCTGGCTGGAATCGACCAGTTGGACGCTTATGGGAAAAAGGTGCTGACCCAGGTACCCGAAGACAACCGGGTGCTGGTCACTGCCCATGACGCCTTTGCCTATTTCGGCGAGGAATTCGGGTTCGAAGTGTTGGGGATACAGGGTATCTCGACCCAGTCCGAGGCGGGGCTGAACCGGATCGGAGAATTGGTCAACACTTTGGTCGAGCGCAATCTGACCGCCGTCTTCGTTGAAAGCTCGGTCTCGGATCGGTCGATGCGGGCATTGATCGAGGGGGCGGCGGCGAAGGGTCATACCGTCTCGGTCGGGGGTGAGTTGTATTCGGACGCCATGGGCGAGCCGGGCACCTACGAGGGCACCTATATCGGGATGCTGGATCACAACATCACGGTCATTGCACGGGGCCTGGGTGCGGATGTGCCCGAACGCGGCATGTCCGGCAAGCTGTCGGCGGGGTTCTGACCATGTTGGAGCTTGCGGCTGGCAAATCGTCATCAAGCGGGGACCTGACGGTGCAGGACAGCCCGCTTGTGATCCGGGGGATGACGGTATCCTACGGTCAGAAACCGGCCATTTTCTCGGTAGACATGACGGTGCAACCCGGGGCCATGACGGCCATCATCGGACCGAACGGCGCTGGCAAATCGACGCTGCTCAAGGCGGCGCTGGGTATCGTCAAGCCGCTGTCGGGCCAGGTGCTGGTGTTCGGCAAGGCGTTAGACCGGCAGCGGGCCCGTATCGCCTATGTTCCGCAGCGCGCCAGCGTCGATTGGGATTTCCCGACGCGGGTCATCGACGTGGTCCTGATGGGCCTGTCGCGGGAACTGGGCTTGCTGGGCCGGGTCCGGATGCGACACATGGCCCACGCGATGGAGTGCCTGCATCGGGTCGGGATGCATGAGTTTGCGGATCGCCAGATCGGCCAGCTTTCGGGTGGTCAGCAGCAACGGGTGTTTCTGGCGCGCGCACTTGCTCAGGATGCCGATCTGTACCTGCTGGATGAACCGTTTGCCGGGGTCGATGCCGCCACCGAAAAAGCCATCATCTCGGTCCTCAAATCCCTAAAGGAAGCCGGCAAGACGGTGGTCGTGGTCCACCATGACCTTGCTACGGTCACGGATTATTTCGACCACGTGTTCCTGATCAATACCCGCAAGGTCGCCGAGGGCCCGGTGGAGCAGGCCTTTACCGCCGAGACTCTTCAGGCCGCCTACGGGGGGCGGCTTGCCACCGCCCAGATCAACCAGATCTCGGGCACTGCGGGCTGACACATGCTGTGGGACGCACTGACCCTGCAATTGGGGTACAACGCCACCTTGGTTGCCATCGGCGCCACGCTGCTTGGGTTTTCGGCTGGCGTGACAGGCACCTTCCTGTTTCTGCGCAAGCGGGCGCTGGTCAGTGACGCCATCAGCCACGCGACCCTTCCGGGCGTCTGCATCGCCTTCATGGTGCTGGTGGCGCTGGGCGGAACCGGGCGAAACCTGATCGGACTGCTGTCCGGCTCCGCGATTTCGGCCGCCGTGGGTCTGTTGTGCATGAACTGGCTGATCCGCCGCACCCGTCTGGCCGAGGACGCGGCGATCGGGGCGGTCCTGTCGGTCTTCTTCGGCTTTGGTATCGTTCTGCTGACAATCATCCAGACCATGGGGGTGGGCCGACAGGCTGGGCTTGAGGGGTTCTTGCTGGGCTCGACGGCCGGGATGCTGTGGTCTGACGCACTGATCATCGCGATCGGCGGCGCTGCAACGCTGCTGCTCGTCATGATCATCCGCCGCCCCATGATGATGGTGGCGTTCGATTCCGAATATGCGGCCGCCTTGGGGCTGCCAGTGCATCGCATCGACCTTGCGATGATGGGGCTTGTCATGGCGGTCACGGTTGTCGGGCTGAAGATCGTCGGATTGATCCTGATCGTGGCTTTGCTGATCATACCCGCCGTCACGGCGCGGTTCTGGTCGGACCGGTCCGACCATGTGGTGCTGTTGTCGGGGGTCATCGGCGGGTTGTCTGGCTATCTGGGTGCGGCGGTGTCCGCCTCGGCGCCCAACTTGCCGACCGGACCGATCATCGTCCTGTTCAGCTTTGGCTTTTTTGTCCTATCGCTGTTTCTGGCTCCGGTGCGCGGCGTATTGGCCGCGATCGTGCGGCATCTGCGGTTCCAGCGGCGGGTTCACATCCGACAGGGGTTGCTGGCGCTTGCTCAAGGCCAGAACATCTATGAGCCCTACACACTGCGCCTGCTGCGTCAGACCGGACTTGCCCGGCCCGACGGGGTGGCTACGGATGCCGGCAGAGCGCAGGCGGCCAAGGCGCTGCGCGACGAGAAACGCTGGGAAATCGTACGCGCCGACAATGCGCACGAGGCAGCCGCCGCCCTGTATGACGGGTTACGCGACATCGAAACGGTTCTGACCCGGGACCAGATCGACGACATCGACCGCCGCATTGGCGGACCACGGGAGGTTCGCCCATGAGCGGTGAAGAATTCGTTCCCCTGTCCCTGACGCCGCTGTTGATCGGGACCTTCGCGGCCATCGCCTGCGCATTGCCCGGAAACTTCCTTGTGCTCCGCAAACAGGCACTGATCGGCGACGCCATCAGCCATGTGGTTCTGCCCGGAATCGTCGTGGCCTTTCTTGTCACCGGCGCGATCTCGACCTGGCCGATGATGCTGGGCGCCGCGGGCGCGGCGGTTGTCGCCGTTGTGCTGATCGAGACCATCCGGAGGCTGGGCCAGATCGAACCGGGCGCTGCAATGGGCGTCGTGTTCACCACCATGTTCGCCGGAGGGGTGCTGTTGTTGGAGCAGACCGACACTTCGAGCGTTCATCTGGATGTCGAACACGCACTCTATGGCAGCCTGGAAAGCCTGATCTGGCTTGACGCGACTGGCTGGTCCTCGCTGCTGGATCCGGTCGCGCTGGCCGGCCTGCCACCCGAGCTTGCTCGGATCGCCCTGACCCTGGTGGGTGTCAGCCTGTTCGTCTGGCTGTTCTGGCGGCCGCTCAAGATCTCGACCTTCGACGAAGGCTTTGCCCGGACGATCGGAATTCGAACCGG
This sequence comes from Ruegeria sp. CI5, assembly GCF_056536885.1. Lineage (NCBI taxonomy): Bacteria > Pseudomonadati > Pseudomonadota > Alphaproteobacteria > Rhodobacterales > Roseobacteraceae > Ruegeria > Ruegeria sp. CI5. The sequence continues at coordinate 218,220 of NZ_JBQFQN010000003.1, read as the reverse complement.
GGCGCTGGGAATGGCGCTGGTGATTGCGGCGGCGATTGCAGCCGTGGCCGCGTTTGATGCCGTCGGCTCGATCATCGTGATCGCAATGTTCATCTGCCCGCCGGCCGCCGCCAGGATGATGACCGACCGGCTTGAGACCCAGATTGCCTGGAGTGTTGTCTTCGCCATCCTGTCCGCCGTGTCCGGCTATGTCCTGGCTGGATATGGCCCGCTGTGGTTGGGCGGATCGGACGCCGTCAGTGCGGCCGGGATGATCGCCACCATGTCCGGCCTGATTCTGGCTTTCGCGGCCGTGTTTGGCCCCTGCCGGATGCGCGCAGCGGCGCCGGGTCCGGGCTGATCCGGCGTGTTCCCGCCACCCGGTCCGGTCGGTGATCGGCCAAACTTTGCCCACCAAACGGGGCAAGCGAACCTTAAGCAGATTTGTCCAACGCACCGTGTTAGACACCGCGCCATTACACAGTTAATGACCACCACTCACCACGGATCGTCCGGGCAATCGTGAAACTTCTGGCAACCAATTCGGGTTGCGCATCTCGATTGGCCGGGCGATCCGACCCCCTATACCAAAGCAGCGTAAACCGGTGGCAGAATCGCGTGCGATTGTGCTAGGTCTAGCGGTATGGCGCAGGCAAACCCCAATATCAGCGAAAACCGCCCGGTAATCCGGCAACTCGACGAGGCCGCGATCAACCGCATCGCGGCCGGTGAAGTGGTCGAACGCCCCGCATCCGCCGTCAAGGAACTGGTGGAGAACGCCATCGACGCCGGGGCCACCCGGATCGGCATCGACATCGCCGACGGCGGCAAGACCTTGATTCGCGTCACCGACGACGGGTGCGGCATCGCGCCCGAGGATCTGCCGCTGGCCCTGTCGCGCCACGCGACCTCCAAGATCGACGGGTCGGACCTGCTCAACATCCACACCTTCGGGTTCCGCGGCGAGGCGTTGCCCTCGCTGGGCGCGGTGGGGCGTCTAACCATCACCAGCCGCGCGCCGGGGGCCGAGGCGGCCCAGATCCGCGTGGCGGGCGGCAAGATGGAGGGCGTCAAGCCCGCCGCCCTGCGCGCCGGCACCGTGGTCGAGCTGCGCGACCTGTTCTATGCCACGCCCGCGCGGCTGAAATTCATGCGCACCGACCGGGCCGAGGCGCAGGCGATCTCGGACACGGTCAAGCGGCTGGCCATGGCGGAACCCTCCATCACCTTCACCCTGCGCGATGTTTCGGGCGGGGGCGAGGGGCGCGTGGTGTTCCGTGCCGACCGCGAGAACGGAGACCTGTTCGACGCGCTGCACGCCCGGCTGGCCCGCATCCTGGGGCGCGAGTTTGCCGAGAATGCCTTGCAGATCGACGCCACCCGCGAGGGGATCCGCCTATATGGCTACGCCGCTCTGCCCACCTATTCGCGCGGCGCGGCAGTGGCGCAGTTCCTGTTCGTCAACGGCCGGCCGGTGCGTGACAAGATGCTGACCGGGGCCTTGCGGGCGGCCTATTTCGATTTCCTCAGTCGTGACCGGCACCCGGCGGCGGCGCTGTTCATCGACTGCGAGCCGACGCTGGTGGACGTGAACGTGCACCCCGCGAAATCCGAGGTGCGGTTCCGCGATCCCGGCGTGGCGCGCGGGCTGATCGTCTCCAGCCTGCGGCACGCGCTGGCCGAGGCGGGGCACCGCGCCTCGACCACCGTGGCCAACGCGACGCTTGGCGCGATGCGGCCCGAGCCGGCCCCGGCGGCGCCCGCGCGGGTCTATCAGATGGACCGGCCGTCACCCGCGGCGCGGGCCATGGCCTATCAGGCGCAGGCGCCCGGCTTTGCCGATCTGGCCAATGCCTACAGCGGCAGCGTGGTCGAGCCCGTGGCCGAAGCCGAGCAACCCGACCAGACCCCGCCCGAGCACCTACCCCTGGGGGCCGCGCGCGGGCAGGTGCATGAAAACTACATCATCGCCCAGACCGCCGACGGCATGGTGATCGTGGACCAGCACGCCGCGCATGAACGGCTGGTCTATGAGAAACTCAAGACACAGATGGCCGAGAACGGCGTGGCCGCGCAGGCGCTGCTGATCCCCGAGATCGTCGAACTGTCCGAGGGCGACTGCGCCCGCCTGCTCGCGGTGGCCGACGACCTGTCGCGCCTGGGCCTGACCATCGAGCCCTTCGGCGGGGGCGCGGTGGCGGTGCGCGAGACCCCAGCCATTCTGGGCGAGGTCAGCGCGCGGGCGATGATCCTCGACATTCTGGACGAGCTGGCCGATCAGGGCGAAAGCCAGACGGTGCAGGCGCGGATCGAGGCGATCCTCAGCCGGGTGGCCTGCCATGGCTCGGTCCGCTCGGGCCGCCGGATGCGCGCCGAAGAGATGAACGCCCTGCTGCGCGAGATGGAGGCCACGCCCCATTCCGGCCAGTGCAACCACGGGCGGCCGACTTACGTTGAGCTGAAGCTGAGCGATATCGAACGGTTGTTCGGCCGCAGTTGATCCGGCCGCCGATCGGCGGTAGAAAAGAAGAAACAAAACAAGAACGCACAGGTTGAGATGATCGAGATTGCAGGCACCCGATATTCGCTGGAAGACCCCATGGTGATGGCCGCCCTGATCGGGGCGGGCGTGGCTCTGTTGATCCTCGTCCTGCTGTTTCTGGCCCTGCGCGCGGCCAGCCGCTCGGCCCGGATGGCCGAGCCGCTGGCGCAGCAGCTGGCCTATCTGGGCCAGCATGTGCAGCAGTTGGGGCAGGGGCAGGAGCAATTGCGCGGCGGGTTGCAGCATGTCTCGGACACGCAGGCCAATGCGCAGGTGCAGGTGATCCAGACGGTCGAGGCGCGGCTGTCGGCGGTGCAGCAGCACATGAACGACCGGCTGGCCGAAAACGCCATGAAATCCGCCCGCGCGCTGGCCGAGATGCAGGAGCGGATGAAGGAAACCCTGCATGGGTCTTCGAAACAGACCGCGACCTCGCTGACCCAGTTGCAGGAACGGCTGGCCGCCATCGACAAGGCGCAGGACAACATCACCAAGCTTTCGGGCGACGTGCTGTCGCTGCAGGACATCCTGTCGAACAAGCAGACCCGCGGCGCCTTCGGCGAGATCCAGTTGAACGACATCGTGTCCAAGGCGCTGCCCTCGGACAGCTATGTGCTGCAGGCGACCCTGTCGAACGGCAGACGCGCCGACTGCCTGATCCGCCTGCCCAACCCGCCGGGGCCCATCGTGATCGACAGCAAGTTCCCGCTGGAGGCCTATGAGGCGCTGGTGGGCGCGGGCAATGACATGGAGTTGAAGGCGGCGGTGCAGATGTTCCGCAGCACGGTGCGCAAGCACATCACCGACATCTCGACGAAATACATTCTGGACGGTGAAACCGCAGACGGGGCGCTGATGTTCCTGCCCTCCGAGGCGGTCTATGCCGAGCTGCACGCCAAGTTCCCCGAACTGGTGCAGGAGAGTTTCTCGAAACGGGTCTGGATCGTCTCGCCGACCACCTGCATGGCCACGCTGAACACGATGCGCGCCATACTCAAGGACGCGCGGATGCGGGAACAGGCGGGCGCGATCCGCAAGGAACTGGGCCTGCTGCACAAGGATGTGGAGCGTCTGGGCGACCGGGTGGCCAATCTCGACCGGCATTTCGGGCAGGCGGCCAAGGATATCTCGGAAATCAAGATCAGCGCGGAAAAGGCCGGTCGCCGGGCGCAGCGGCTGGACAATTTCGATTTCGAGGAACTGGCCCCCGAGGACCGCGCCAACGTGGTGCCGCTGGGCAAGTCCGAGGGCTGAGACCTACTGGATCGACAGGTCCAGATTGTAGCCGACGGTCTTGCCGGTATCCCGGTCATTGCCCATCAAGTAGACGCGGATGGTATAATCCCCGTCCTCGGGCAGGGTGATGCGGGCTGTGTTGCCGTCGATCGAGCCGTTGTAGATCGCGACCCCGTCGCTGCCCGGCGGCATGATGTTGAAATAGACTACGCCGCTGCCGTTGGTATCGCTGACCTGAAGCTCGGCAAACAATTCCTGCCCGCCTTTCGCGCCCAGCACGTAATCGAAATATTCATTACCCGTGATAGTGCCGTTAACCATGGTGCCGAAGTTTCCAGCTTGGAACTTCACCTCGGCCGTCCTTTGGGCCAAGGCCGGCACGGCCACAACGGCAATGAACAGAGCTGCCAGAGCTTGTTTCAACATTCTGCATATCCTCCCGGTGATTCCCGGCTCCAAGCCTAGCACACCCGAGGGACCGTTCAGATTCGCAGGAAGGGCTGCACCAACCGTGGGATCAGGCTGTTGAACTTCAGCGGAGCGTCGGTCACCGCCAGGCAGATGCAATCCTCGGACATGTCGGCCACGGGCGTGTGTTCCAGGTCCTCGTCTGCAATCTCGACATCGCCGCGGGCGAAATGATCCACCTCGTCGGAAAACGCGCCTTGCAGAACCATGGTCAGTTCCATGCCCTTGTGGCCGTGGTCCGGTACTGCGGCACCGGCCGGAATGAACAACAGGCGCGCCGTAGCATCGCGCGAGGTTGGCAGAATGGCCTGCTTGACGCCCATGCCAATCGGCTTCCAGCGGATGCTGTGCACATCGCCGCCGACGTAATCCTGCAACGGTGCCGGCAGCACGTCACATTTCGCGCGCGCGGGCTTTGGGGTCGGCGCACCCTGCGCGATCAGAGCCATTGTCGATGACAGGGCATCCGCGGACAAAGGTGCGGCTTCGACCTGGTCCTCAAGCATGTGTCCGCCCACCGCGTCATAACTCTCAGCGCGGGCGCGACAATGGTCGCACAGGGACAGGTGGGTCGCGACCATCAGGTCGAACGCTTCGGGCAGTGTGCCCGAGGCGTAGGCCATCAGCAGGTCGTCCGTCAGGTGATGTTTGATCTCTTTGCTCATCTCTATCATCTCAGTTCATCGCGTGGCGCAAGCGGTCCAGCGCCAGCCTAATTCTCGATTTGATGGTGCCCAACGGAAGCCCGGTCTGCGAAGCGATCTCGCGATGGCTCAGGTCACCAAAATACGCCTTCTCGATCAGTTCCCGCTGTGCCTCGGGCAATTGCAGCAGGGCCGTTTTCAGTTGCGCCGTTTCCTGTTGCAGCGCGATTACGTCTTCCTGTTCGGGTTCCGCTTCGGGACCCCATGTCAGTTCTTCCGGTTCAGGACGCCGCTGTTTGCGAATGGCGTCGATGCGTTTGTTCCGCGCGATCGTAAAGACCCATGTCGCCACGGTAGCCCGTGACGGATCAAACAGATGCGCCTTGTGCCACAACGTGGCCATGACTTCCTGCGCGCATTCCTCGGCCAACGTCGCGTCCGAACCCGACCGGATCAGGAACGCTTTGACCCGAGGGGCAAAGTGCTGGAACAGCTCGGCAAACGCCGCCTGATCCTGCGACTGACGGATGCGTTGGACGTGGGACACCCACTCGCATCTTGCCGCGCCATTATTCTTCGTACCGTTCACCGACGATCCCTTGGTTCGTTTCGTGCCGCGCCCAGCCGGCCGCGCCGCCGGGGCGGTCGCGACATCGTCCGGAACAACGGTGTCCATCTCGGTAAACATAACTGTATTACGGTGCCGCACCCAAGTCGGATCACGCCTGCCCGAGATTTTTGATCCGGTCGCGCGTTTTTTTCGTATCATGATCATGGATGTTCGCTGAAAAACGCAGCCGATCCAGAATGTTGACCGCTAGAAAAGATCAGTCCGACCATGCCAGAAATCGACTTCGTTCCGGCCCATACCTTTCACGGAAGGAAAGGTGCCATCGAGAACGCCTTTCGCTACTCGGTCGACTACATTCTGCTGGATCCCGAACAGGCAGCGGAAACGCCCGCGTTGTTTTCGGTAGATAGACCCAACCTCACCGGCTGGCGGACCCGCGATCATGGAGGGGAGCCTGGCGATGGTCGGGGTGCCCCGTGGCTCCGCGACAGTCTGCGGGCGATGCAAATCCCCCAACCCGCGCAGGTTCTGTTGCTGACCCAACCCCGGGTGCTGGGCCACGTATTCAACCCGGTCAGTTTCTGGTTTTGCCTGAATGACGCAGGCGCACTGTTTGCCGTGGTGGCCGAGGTCACCAACACTCATGGAACGCGGCACAGCTATGTCTGCCACAAGCCGGGGTTTGACGTGGTCGCTCCTTCTGATCGGATATGCGCGACCAAAGTGATGCATGTCTCGCCGTTTCAAAAGATCGAGGGCACCTACACTTTCCGGTTCGACCTGCGCCCGGACCGGGTCGGGGTTTGGATCGACTACGGCCGCGACGGGGGCGGTTTGATTGCTACGCTCACGGGCGTCCGGCAACCTCTCACCAATGGCGCGATCCTTCGTTCGCTGCTGCGACGCCCGTTTGGCGCGCGGCGGGCGGTTGCATTGATCCACTGGCAGGCGCTGAAACTGTGGATCAAGAAGGCCACTTTCCGACCGTTCCGCACCGCACCGGTGCCATCTCACCCCGTCTCGCGCCCGCACGAGTGAAGATCTGTAGTTTGCGCAAGATCAAGGACGCAGGCGCGATGCAATGGTTGAGATGGACTCCAATTGCGGACAGAGGAGTTGAAACCAATGCTGGAAATCTCGCCAACCAAAGTCGCCCAGGTCGCCATGATGGGCCGCGAGCTGGATCGCGCCGAGGGCGAGCTGCGGGCTTTTATCGATCGCATGGACGAAGACGAGCAAGCCGAGTTGGTGGCGATCATGTGGATTGGGCGTGAAAGCTTTTTCCCGGACGACCTCAGCGAGGCGATCGCTACGGCCAAGGCCGAGGCTTCGACGCCATGCGCCGATTACCTGATCGGCACGCCGCATCTGTCGGATCACCTTGAGAACGGGTTGGACGCGTTGGGCATCTCGGCCGAAGATGTCGAGAACGACCTGATGTAGACTTGGTCGCCCGCACGGTGTTTCTGCGCTATGCTCCGGGCCAGAGGGCGCCGTGTATGGCGCAGCGCCCGGTCCACAGCAGGGGCGCCAGATGCCGCGCATGTTGAAGACGATATTGGTGTTGGCCCTTATGGCCGTGCCGGCGTGGCCGCAGCGTCCGGCGCTGTCCTGCACCGTTTGTCTGGCGCTTCCCGAAAACTCTCTGGCCGACCGGTTGTTGTCTGCTTCGGTCATCGTTCTGGCTGCACCCGCGCCCGCAGACCCTTTCCGCTATGCACCTGTCGGGTTGCTGAAAGGCAGTTGGGGCGAGGTTTCGGACCTCCCCCAGATACCGTTTCTGGTGGACAGCAGCACTCGAAATGCTCTGCGGGCTGATCCTGACCGGGTGGTCCTGATGATCTATGGCCCCGGCAGCCGGGACAAGGCCGGGCGCGCATTTGATCAATCCTGGACCAAGGGGTTTCTGATGACGCCGCAGCGGGCCGATTTTGTTGCCGAGGTACAGGCGCAAGGCCAAGGCTGGCGGTTGGACGGATCCCGATCCGCCGAGCGCGCCGCGTTTTTTGCCGCTTATCTGAATTCCGGGGACAGGTTGTTGCGGAATACCGCTCTCATCGAGCTCCACCGGGCACCCTATGCGGCTGTGCGCGACCTGCGCGATGCTGCTGCAACCCCGGATCTTCTGCGCGATTTGCGGAGTCTGAACCGCGTAGCCTATGCCCCGGCAACGATCCGGCTGCTGGGCCTGCAATCTGATCCGGCCGTGGCAAAGGCGGTGCGCGCGGTCTATCCAAAGGCGGTCGCCACCGGAGGGTTCAACCTGCGCGAATGGGCGCTTGCCGGTATCGAAATCGACGGCGACCAAGCCCTGAGCACGATCAAGGAGGCTCTGACCGCCAGCCCGCTTTCCCCAAAGGATCGGCAGGCAATCATCGCGGCGCTGATCGACGGCGGCGATGCGATGCCGGAACACCGCGGGAAGATCCTTGATATCTTTGTCGGTGAGATTGCGCGCGACCAAAACACTGCAGGGCAGATCGCCCTGGCCACGCGCGATTGGGGGGATGACACGCTTGCACCTGCGCTGCGGGCGCTTCTTGCTGACCCGCAGATCGACCCCGCCACCGCCTTCGCCATCCGGGTGGCCCTGCCATCCGGTCAGTGACCCCGCCCACCCTGACGTCAGGTTAACAAAGCTTAATCCGTTGGTCCGGAACCGTTAACGCGGCGTCCTTTTATCTGATGACAGTACTGCAATGCAGTTCGGTTTTCAGGAGGACAAACCAATGGCAAACGCACAAACCACACAGTCGAACCACAGCCTGTTTCATGACCTTTTTACAAAATACGCCGAGGCCAAGACCGAACGGTTTCGGAAGCAGATCTTTGCGAAGACGGTCCGTGACCTCGAACGCCTGAGCGACCAGCAGCTCCACGATATCGGCATCACCCGCTCAGACATCCCCCAAACGGCCTATCAGAGCGTCTATCAGCGCGCCGCGTTTACGCAGTAACCAGGGCCGCGCCCCAACAGGACACCGGCCAAACTGGGAGGAAACAGCCGATGCTCGACACAATGCAACCGACTCAACAACCCTGCCCATCCGCCAGCGCGCTGCTTCTGTTCGATCGCGCCATGCGCATCCGGGCGGTAAAGGATGACATCGTACGCGCGGCGCAACATCTGAGCGGTCTGGATGACCGGCAGCTGTCCGAGCTTGGCATCAACCGCAGCGATCTTGAGGAAACGATCGAGCGCTACATCTGAATCACAGGCGCCGATCCGACGGTTGGTGAAAACACCAGTAAAAAGCCATTCCGGTGCGTCCGGAATGGCTTTTTGGTTGGGTCAGCCCAGGTGGTCGACCACCTGCAGGTGCTGTGCCAGCTTGTCGATCTCGGCCATCCAGCCCTGAACCAGTTTCGGATCGCTGGGCGCGGCATGGACACCGGCGGGAATGGCGCGGTTCAGCACCGCTTCGACCGCCAGCGAGACCGGGATCGACACCAGACGCGCCATCGCGCTGCCGCGTGCGTCGCCCCAGGCGTCCATCACATAGGTCTTGTGCCAGACCGGTATGCCGTCCTTCTCGGCCTTCAGGCCGACGCAGAGCACGACGCGGTCGGGCTCGCCCTCCTCATAGGCGTTCTCGGCCCAGAACTGGTCGGACATTTCCTTGAGCCGGGCATCGCCCTCGGGGCCTTCCAGCGTTTCGATTTCGCGGAACACGTCCGACCACGCATCCGACCAGCCGTTCAGCCGCAGAGTACCGCGGACGAATTCCTTGACCGGCCAGTGCTCCTCGAAATGGTACTGCTGCATGAAGGGGATCGAGTCGCGGTTGGGATAGACCTCGAAGCTTTCGGGCGTGGGCAGCGGCGCGACATAGGTGCTGATCGCGTCCCAGGGCCGGGCCACGTCCAGCGGGGCATAGTCGCGGATCGACCGCGAGGGCGAGCGCAGCGCCTTGAGCACGCCCAGGGGCGACCAGCTGAACTTGTAGCGGAACGGGTTGGGGTTCTTGGGGATGCCGCCGCAGTAGGAAATGAAGCTGAGGTGGTTTTCCGGGTCGAAGGCGTCGGACGCGCGGTAGTCATCGACCAGCGCATGGGCCATCAGGTGGTCGATGCCGGGGTCCAGCCCGACCTCGTTGACCAGCGCGACGCCGGCTTCGCGGGCCTTGTCGTCCAGCGCGCGCATCTCGGGCGCGATATACGAGGACGAGACGAAATGCGCGCCCTTCGCGATCGCCAGTTCCGCCAGCGGCACGTGCCAGTCGCCCGGCAGCATCGAGACGATCACGTCGCCCTTTTCCAGCACCGCGCTCAGAGCATCAATGTCGAAGGCCCGGATGTCGTCGGTCAGGTCGCCGACCTCGGCGCGGGCCTTGTCGACGGTCCGGTTCCAGACGGTGACCTTGTGGCCGGCCTCGATCAGGCGGCGCAGGCCGGGGATGGCCGACAGGCCGGTGCCACACCAGTGAATCGCCATGGCTCAGATCCTTTCGATATGGGATTTGAAGGTGTCCTCGGCCCGCGCCCAAACGCCCGAGGTCAGGTCTGTCAGGGTCAGCAACGAGGGCAGAAGTTGCGCGGCGTAGTCTTCCGAGCTTTCGACCGGCAGCATCGAGGGCAGGTTGTCGATGGCCATCACGTCCAGCACCGGGTCGGTGGCCACGCGCAGGGCGGGTTCTTCCCACGTCGTGGCGCGGTCATAGACCGGCACCGGGTTGTAGTCGCTGTCGGGGTCGCAGGCCACATCGCCGATGGCGGTCAGCTTGCGCGGGGCATTCAGCGCCTCCCGCGGGACGAAGACCGGGGTGCCGGGGCGTGCGAAGATGCAGTTGAGGAAGATGTCGTGTTCTAGGATTTCCGGGAACGGTCCCCCTTGGGCGGTTTCGGCCATGTCCCATTTCGTCACGTCGACCCCCATCGCCTCGCACAGGTCGGACGCGCCGGTGCCGACGCGGCCCAACGCGCCGATCACGATGGCGCGGGGGCGGGGCGCGCCGGTGGCGTCCAGCTCGGCCAGCAGCTCGGCGTTCAGCGCGTCCTTGCCGGGATAGACACCGACGGGGCCGCAGATCTCGCCGCTCTGCTGCGCCGCCCAGGTCTTGAGCGTCACCGCCGCGCCCGCGTAGCCCGCCCAATAGCCGAAGGCCGCGACCCGCCGGCCGTTCTCGTCCACCAGGTATTCCAGGTCATACAGCGTGCCGCCGCCGGCCTTGAAGCGCTCCAGCAGCTTGCGGCCCGAATGCTGGCCTTTGAAGGCATGGCCGAACATGATGTGGCGATGCGGCAGCGGCGTGCCGTCCTCGGGCAGTTCCTTGAGGCCGAAGATGATCGCATCCAGCGGCGCATCCGGCCACGAGTTCTCCGGTGTGATTTCGCAGCCCGCCGCGCGGTAGCCGTCGATCGGGATGGCGCGGACATGGCTCTCCTCGACCGTCACGCGGATGCCGGCGGCGATCAGTTGTGCCGCGCCCTCGGGCGTCAGGCCCACCCGTTCCTCGTTCGGGCGTTGTTCAGCCCGGACCCAGAGATGTGTCATGCGATGTCCTTTTGTCAGAGCATTCCGGCGGCCCGTACCGCCTGAACCGAGGGTCGGGCCTCCATCGCCGCGCGGAAGGTCTGGATCTTGGGAAAGGCCGTGACATCGACTCCGTCACCTTCCAACCAGCTGCAAACCACGTAGAGATAGGCGTCGGCCAGCGAGAATGCCTCGCCCAAAACAAACGGGCCGCGCAGCCCGTTTGACGAGATGTAAGCGCAGGACTCGGTCATCGTCTGGGCCACTTTGCCCTTCATGTCCTGCCAGCTGGACTCCTGATCCGCCCAGCGGTGACCGCGCATCTTGTGCGCATGGTTCACATGCATGGTCGAGGCCAGATAATACATCACCTCGCGCATCCGCGCGGCCAAGACCGGATCGTCCGGAACAAGCCCGGCCTTCGGGGCCTTGGCTGCGATGTATTCAAGCAGAGCGCCGGTTTCCGTCAGAATGCCACCATCGACCACCAGAGCGGGAACGCGACCCTTGGGGTTGATCTGCTTGTAAGCCGCCGTCGTCTGCTCGCCCGCAGCGAAGTCCAGCTTGATCGCCTCATAGTCCAGACCGGCTTCCTCAAGCGCGATGACGACGGCGATCGAGATAGTGCGGGGTGCGTAGTAGATCTGCATCTGGGACCTCCGATCCGGTTACAGGTGGGTCTGGGCGAAATGCCGGTCCGGCGCTTCCAGATGCGGAACCGCGTTGAACAGAACCGGGCTCAGGTCCGCTCCGATCGGGTGCAGACGATGCAATGAGGTGTTCATGATGGCAAGGGCCACGCGCGCCATTGCCGGAATGTCCAGCCCCATCGCCTGCCGCACCACCATCGAGATCAACCCGCCCGAGGTTACCACGATGGCCGGCCCGTCGCCGTCATGGATTTCACGCAGAGCGTCCGAGACGCGAGTTTCAAACTGCTCGAAGGTTTCCGGCGCGTTCCGAATGTCGCCGTTGGCCCAGGCCTTGAAGGTCAGCGGCAGGTGCTGAACAAAGCCTTCGCGGTCCGTCGGGATCGTCACGCCGTGCTGTTCCTCGAACAATTGCGCAAGGGTGAAATACTCGATTTCATTCAGACGTGCATCGCGGACGGGTTCCGGCAGACCCATGCTTGCCGCCGTTTCCACATGCCGGGTCAGGGTGCCGCAAAACACCCGTGGATAATGGGCTTTGGTCTCGCGCAGATGGGCCCCAAGCCAGCGCGCCTGCTGATGCCCAAGCTCGCTGAGCTTGTCATAACTGTCTTCGTCCCGTGCGGTGGTGTTGGCCTGCCCGTGGCGTACCAATGTGATGTATGACATGTCGGTCCCTCTTGGCCCGAAGTCTTAGGGCAGCTTACCTGCGGGGGCCAGAGGTGTTCGGCCGGTTGCCGTCAAAAAACCGGGGCCGCCTGCAACCGGGCTTGCGGGCGGGCGGGCCGGCGATAGAGTTGCGGCAAGCGACAAGAAAGGACAGCGCAATGGCCGTGAATGCGCAGAGGTTTCTGGATGATCTGCACAAGCTGCGGGAATTCGGAGCTGCGGGGGTTGGAAAGGGCGTCGTGCGCCCGGCATATTCAGACGCGGACATTGCGGCGCGGCGATGGCTGGCTGACCGATTTCAGGAGGCCGGGCTGCAACCGCATTTTGATCCGGTCGGAAACCTGTTCGGTCTGGCGTCCGCGCCGTCGCTATTGATGGGATCGCATTCAGACAGCCAGCCCGAGGGCGGTTGGCTGGATGGCGCGCTGGGCGTGATCGCGGCGTTGGAGCTGGCTCGCTCCAGCCAGCGCCCGATCTCGGTGGTCAGCTTTCAGGATGAGGAAGGCCGGTTCGGCGTCACCACTGGATCAGCCATTTGGTCCGGCAAGTTGCCCCTTGCGCAGGCTGACGACCTGACCGACCACGCGGGCATACGGTTCGGTGACGCGCGCGCTCGGATGCAAAGTCTGATGCAGGATTTTGTGAACCCCGCCCAATTCACCGGGTTCATCGAAATGCATATCGAGCAGGGTCCGATTCTGGATGCCAACGCCGAGGCCATCGGTGTGGTCTCGGACATCGTGGGCATTCGCGACATGGTCATCGAGTTTTCCGGCCAGCAGAACCACGCCGGCACGACACCGATGCACCTGCGCCGAGACGCGTTCCAGGCTCTGACGATCTTCAATGGCCTGATCAACGAGCGGTTCCGCAACGTGGTGACCCCGCAGACGGTCTGGACGATCGGACACGTCGAATTGTCTCCGAATGCCTCTTCGATCGTTCCTGGCCGGGTCCGTTTCTCGATGCAGTGGCGCGATCAGGACACGGATCGTCTGGCCCGAATGGAAAGCATCGTTCGTACGACCGCCCAAGAGGTCAGTGAATCCATCGGGGGCGATGCGCAGTTCGGGCCAATGCTGGGCATCGAGCCGGTTGAAATGGATCCGACCCTCCGGCGGTCGCTGGAATACGGAGCCCAGACCGTCGCGCCCGGCAACTGGCGGGTCATGCCATCCGGGGCCTTGCACGATGCTTCGAACGTGGCAGCCTTGATGCCGGTCGGAATGCTGTTCGTGCCATCCATCAACGGCATCAGTCATGACTTCGCGGAGGATACCGCCGAGGCCGATCTGGTGACGGGGTTGAAGGCCTTGGAGGCGGCACTTGCCGATCGCTGAGGTACGGGGCCGCCGACCGTGAATATTGCAATTTCAGCTGTTGCGTAACGGAAAAAAGTTTCCTATACGACACAAAGCTGCAGCATGCAGATGTATACTCCTTGTCCATGAGCGATTTAGGCCGTGATGAATACCTGCGATCTGAAGTCGGACGGAACACCGCCAGCCGCGAAGTTGCCGGTACCGGAAAATGCATGTCGCCCAGCCAGAATTCCACTGACTCGATCCGGAAAGGCTGCCGTGGCATGCTATTCCCAGCCATGCGCTTTTGGATCCGGTCCATCGCGCCACTTTTGCCAAAAGAAAGAACACTGACATGCCTGGAATGAAGCGCACGCCGTTGTATGACCTTCATGTTGAGTTGGGAGGCAAGCTGGTTGACTTTGCGGGCTGGGAGATGCCCGTTCAGTATCCTTTGGGAATCATGGGCGAGCACAAGCAGTGCCGCGAGAAGGCGGCGCTGTTCGATGTGAGCCACATGGGTCAGGTGATACTGCGGGGCGAGAATGTGGGCGAGAAGCTCGAGGCGCTGTGCCCGCAGGCTTTTGCGACGCTGCCCGAGGGCAAGGCGCGCTATGGGTTCTTCACCAACGAGGACGGCGGGATCATGGATGATCTGATCGTGTCGAACGCGGGCGATCATTTCTTCGTGGTGGTGAACGCGGCGCTGCGTCATCAGGACATTCCGCACATGCGCGCGCACCTGGACGGGGTCGAGGTGACCGAGATCTTCGACCGCGCGCTGGTGGCGGTTCAGGGCCCGAAAGCCGAGGACGTGGTGGGCGCACTGTGCCCGGCGGCCCGCGATCTGAAGTTCATGGAAACCACCGTTGCCCCGATCGACGGAGTCGAATGCCGGATCTCGCGACTGGGTTACACGGGCGAGGACGGCTACGAGATCTCGATCCCCGAGGACAAGGCGATCGAGGTCACCCGCCCCCTGCTGGCGCATGAGGATTGCGAACCGGCGGGCCTGGGCGCGCGCGACAGCCTGCGGCTGGAGGCGGGTTTGTGCCTGTATGGCAATGACATCGACCAGAGCACCTCGCCGATCGAGGCCAACCTGGCCTGGGCGATCCAGAAGCGGCGCAAGGAAGAGGGCGGCTTTCCCGGCGCGGCCCGCATCCAGCGCGCACTGGCCGAAGGTCCCGCGCGCAAGCTGGTGGGGATCAAACCCGAAGGCCGCGCCCCGGCGCGACAGGGGGTCGAGGTGCAGGATCTTCAGGGCAACACGATCGGTCAGATCACCTCGGGCGGGTTCGGCCCGACAGTCGGCGGACCGGTTGCGATGGGTTACGTCGCCGCCGGCCACACCGAGCCGGGCGAGAAGGTGAATCTGATCATCCGGGGCAAGGCGCAGCCGGCGCGGATCGTGGCGCTGCCCTTCGTCAAACAGAATTACAAGCGTTGAAGTCAGGAGAGAGACAGCATGGCAACCTATTATTCCGAAGAACATGAATGGCTGACGGTCGAGGGCGACACGGCCACGCTGGGCATCACCAAGCACGCGGCCGAGCAGCTGGGCGAGGTGGTGTTCGTCGAGCAGCAGGACGTAGGTGAGGAATTCGCGAAGGACGGCGAGATCGGGGTGATCGAATCCGTCAAGGCGGCCTCCGAGATCTATGCCCCGGTCGATGGCGAAATTCTCGAGGTGAACGAGACGCTGGCCGACAACCCGGGCGCGCTGAACGAGGATCCCGAGGGCGAGGCGTGGATCTACAAGATCAAGATCACCGATGCCGCGCAGCTGGAAGATCTGATGGACGAGGCCGGCTACAAGGCGTTCATCGGCTAAACCCAAGCGGAGTCTCCGCATGGGGCTCCATCGTTTTGACTTGTGCCGCCGAATTTGGGCTCCGCCCGTTCGGGCCTGAAACTGTCCACCGGACAGTTCCCGGGACGGCCCTTACTCCCCGCCGGAGGCTTCCTCAGTCTCCGTCGGGCCTGACCTATCCATGGGAGCGCTGCAATGGCCTTCAAACTGACCGACTACGAAGCCTATGACTTTGCCAACCGTCGCCATATCGGTCCCAGCCCGACCGAGATGCGCGACATGCTGAAAGTGATTGGCTTCAAGACGCTGGACGATCTGATCGACGCCACCGTCCCCTCGGCGATCCGGCAGAAAGAGCCGCTGGACTGGGGCCCGGCGATGACGGAACGCGACGCGCTCTATCACATGAAGAAGGTGGCGGGAAAGAACAAGGTTCTGACCTCGCTGATCGGTCAGGGCTATTACGGCACCACCACCCCGGCGCCGATCCTGCGCAACATCCTGGAGAACCCGGCCTGGTACACCGCCTACACGCCCTATCAGCCCGAGATCAGCCAGGGCCGGCTCGAAGCGCTGCTGAACTTCCAGACCATGGTCAGCGACCTGACCGGGCTGGACGTGGCCAACGCCTCACTGTTGGACGAGGCGACCGCAGCGGCCGAAGCGATGGCGATGGCCAAGCGCGGCGGCCGGTCCAAGGCCAACAACGCGGCCTTCTTCGTGGACCGCAACTGCCACCCGCAGACCATCGCGGTGATCAAGACCCGGGCCGAACCCCTGGGCATCGACGTCACGGTTGCCGACCCTGACGAGCTGGACGCGGGCGCGGTCTTTGGCGCGATCTTCCAGTATCCGGGCACCTATGGCCATGTGCGCGACTTCACCAAGGAAATCGCGGCGCTGCATGAACACAACGCCATCGCCATCGTGGCCGCCGACATCCTGTCGCTGGCGCTGCTGAAATCGCCGGGCGAGATGGGCGCCGATATCGCCGTGGGCTCGACCCAGCGCTTCGGCGTGCCGATGGGCTATGGCGGGCCGCACGCCGCCTACATGGCCACCACAGACAAGCTCAAGCGGGCGATGCCGGGCCGGATCATCGGCGTCAGTATCGACAGCCGCGGCAACAAGGCCTATCGTCTGGCGCTGCAGACCCGCGAACAGCATATCCGCCGCGAGAAGGCCAATTCGAACGTTTGCACCGCGCAGGCGCTGCTGGCGGTGATCGCCTCGATGTATGCCGTGTACCACGGCCCCGACGGCATCAAGGCGATCGCGCAGTCGGTGCACCGCAAGACCTCGCGCCTGGCGGCCGGGCTGGAAGAGCACGGCTTCAAGGTCGAACCCGAGGTGTTCTTCGACACGATCACGGTCGAGGTCGGCCCGCTGCAGAAAACCGTTATGGAGGCGGCGGTGGCCCGCGGCGTCAACCTGCGCAAGGTAGGCGGGACCCGCGTCGGCATCAGCCTGGATGAACAGACCCGCGCCGAGACGATCGAGGCGGTCTGGGGTGCCTTCGGCATCGACAAGAAGGACGACAGTTCGAACAAGCAGTACCGCCTGCCGGACTATGCGCTGCGCGAGACGCCCTATCTGACCCACCCGATCTTCCACAAGAACCGGGCCGAAGCCGAGATGACCCGCTACATGCGCCGCCTGGCCGACCGCGACCTGGCGCTGGACCGGGCGATGATCCCGCTGGGCAGCTGCACCATGAAGCTGAACGCGACGATCGAGATGATCCCGGTCACCTGGCCCGAGTTCGCCAACATGCACCCCTTCGTGCCGGAAGATCAGGCGCAGGGCTATCACGAGATGATCGCCGACCTGAACGACAAGCTGTGCCAGATCACCGGCTATGACGCGATCAGCCAGCAGCCCAACTCGGGCGCGCAGGGCGAATATGCGGGCCTGCTGACGATCCGCAACTATCACATCGCCAACGGGCAGGGGCATCGCAATGTCTGCCTGATCCCGACCTCGGCGCATGGCACCAACCCGGCCTCGGCGCAGATGGTCGGCTGGCAGGTGGTGCCGGTGAAGGCGGACGCGAAGGGCAACATCGATCTGACCGACTTCCGCGAGAAGGCCGAGAAGCACTCGGACAACCTGGCCGGCTGCATGATCACTTACCCCTCGACCCATGGCGTGTTCGAGGAAACGGTGCAGGAGGTCTGCCGGATCACCCATGACCACGGCGGTCAGGTCTATATCGACGGGGCCAACATGAACGCCATGGTGGGCCTGTCGCGCCCCGGCGACATCGGCGGCGACGTCAGCCACCTGAACCTGCACAAGACCTTCTGCATCCCGCATGGCGGCGGAGGCCCCGGCATGGGCCCGATCGGCGTCAAGGCGCATCTGGCCGAGCACCTGCCGGGCCACCCGGAATATGGCACCGCCGTGGGTCCGGTTTCGGCTGCACCCTTCGGCTCGCCCTCGATCCTGCCGGTCAGCTGGGCCTATGTGCTGCTGATGGGCGGCGCGGGCCTGACCCAGGCGACCAAGGTGGCGATCCTGAACGCCAACTACATCGCCGCGCGCCTGCAGGAGGCCTATCCGATCCTCTACACCTCCGAGACCGGCCGGGTGGCGCATGAATGCATCCTTGACACCCGCCCGCTGGCCGAGGCCGGCAACATTACCGTCGACGACGTGGCCAAGCGGCTGATCGACAGCGGCTTCCACGCGCCGACCATGTCATGGCCGGTGGCCGGCACGCTGATGGTCGAGCCGACGGAATCCGAGCCCAAGGACGAGCTGGACCGCTTTTGCGACGCCATGCTGTCGATCCGCGCCGAGGCGCAGGATGTCATCGACGGCAAGATCGACCCCGAGAACAACCCGCTGAAGAACGCCCCCCACACGGTGCGCGACCTGGTGGGCGAGTGGGACCGACCCTACACCCGCGAACAGGCCTGCTTCCCGCCGGGTTCCATGGGCGTCGACAAATACTGGTCGCCCGTCAACCGCGTCGACAACGCGTACGGAGACCGGAACCTCGTATGCACATGCCCGCCGATGGACGCATACGAAGAAGCCGCCGAATAAAAACACTGAAACCCCCGCCCGATCCGGCGGGGGTTTTTCTCAGGGCTTGAAGCCCGCGGGCACGCCAAAGGGCGGCGTCTCCACGCTGGTCCCGGTCAGGGCGTGCAGGAACGCCACCAGCTGCGCGATTTCGCCGTCGCTCAGGTCAACTGGCGTGATGTCGAGCTTGGCGCGTTGGCGCGCCATCTCGAACCGGTCCTGCCAGACGATGAAATCGGCCTGTTCCAGCCACGGCACCTTGGGCAGCGCGGCAAGATTGGGCGTCCAGCGTGACAGGCTGGTTGCCGGGTCCAGGTGGTGGCGGATGATCCCTTCGAGGTCGGGAAAGGCGCCGTTGTGGCCGTAGGGTGCGGTCAGCGCCACGTTGCGCAGCATGGGCGTGCGGAACCGGTAGGCGTCCTCCAGCCGGTCGCTTTCGCCCATGCGGCCCACGTCGCGGGCATAGGCGTCCCATTGCCGGGTGCGGCCCGGGCCGAATGGCGGCAGGGCCAGTGCGTGGAATTTCTGATCCGACAGCAGCGGCCCCGAATGGCAGGTGGCGCACCGCGCCTTGCCGTAGAACAGCCGCATCCCGGCCTTCTGATCGGGGGTCAGGGCGGTCTCGTGCCCGGCGAGGTACTGGTCGAACGGGCTGTCGGTGCTGCGCCATTCGATGGCCATGAAAGCGGCCAGAGCGTTGGCGACATGGGTGATGGTGATGTCCTCGGTGCTGTCCACGTCGTCAAAGGCGGCCACCATCGCCGGGCCGTATTTCGGGTCGGTCAGCACCCGTTTGGCGATGATCGGCCAGCCCTTGTCGATCCGGTCATGCACGGCGCCGGTGACCTCGTTCTCGGCCACGTTCCCGGCCATTTCGAACTGAGCGGTCAGCGGAAACAGCGCCTGCGCGGCCAGCAGCGAGTTCAGCCCTTCTGGCAGCCATTCCTGCGCGGGCGAGTTGAACCCGTTGCCATAGACGTCCGACAGGCTGAGCCGCCCGTCATGGAACATCGTGTGGATGTCGTGCGCGCCCAGGTTCCACAGGCCCGGCGCGTTGCGCGGGATGCGCTTGCGGATGCGGTCCGTCCCGGTGCCGGGCGTGCGGTCGGGGCCTAGACCCTGGCCGCCCTCGCCGATGCCCAGCGACAGGCCGTCGGAGGTGCCGAAATCGGGGTGGTGGCAATGGGCGCAGGTGATGTTGCGGTTGCCCGACAGGATCGGGTCATAAAATAGCTGGTGACCGATCGCGGCCTGTTCCCTATCAAAGAACAGAAAGTCGTCATCGGTCAGGGGCGAGGGCAGGTCCTGCGCCCAGGCCGCCCCGCAAAACAGGAGACCCGCCGCACCATGCGCCAGCTTGTGCTTGCCCTTTGTCTTGCCGCCTCGCCCGTCTGGGCCGAACTGGAACAGGCCCGCGATCTGATGGAGGCGGGCGAGTTTGCCGCCGCGCGCGAACAGCTTCTGCCCGCGGCCCGGTCGGGCAACGCCGAGGCCGAGGAGCTGATCGGCGTGATGTACGGCCTTGGTCTTGGGGTCGAGCAGGACTATGAGCGCGCGTTCGAATGGTATCTGCGCGCCTCGATGAAGGGGCATCCGGGCGCGCAATCGGGTGTCGGGTGGTATTACGAGCTGGGTCTGGGCCTGCCTGCGCCCGATCTGGTGCGGGCCTACATGTGGTACACGCTCAGCGCCATCGGCGGCGACCCCGATGCGGCGATCAGCCTTGAAGAGGTGGTCAAGAAGATGACGCCCGAACAGATCGAAAAGGCCCATGTGCTGGTCAATGACTACAAGGGGTGGATGTACCCCTTTCGGTAAAGGCGGGCCGGGATGACGCGACACCCCGGCCCGAACCGTATCAGTTCAGGTCGGCGGCGCGTTCCGCGTTGATCTCGGCTTCGGCCTCGGCCACGGCCGCGGTCAGAGCGCCATAGATCTCGTCCCCGCGCGCGACGTTCTGCTGGAACCAGTCATAGACCGGGGTCGCGGCCTGCTTGAACGCTTCTTTTTCCTCGGGGGTCGGCACGTACAGGTCGCCGCCACCGGCCACGAAATCCTCGTATGCTTGGATCGACTTGCGCTTGGGCGAGGCAAAGGTGGCCTGCTGCAGCGCATAGAACCCATCGACGACGACACGGCGCAGATCTTCGGGCATTTCCTGGAACTTGGCGTTGTTCATCCACCACAGCGCGCCCATATAGGCGTGCCCGTCCAGCGTGACATATTGCAGGCCGGCATCGGGGAATTTCATGCCCATGATGTCGGTGATGCCGTTCTTCGAGCCGTCAACCACGCCGGTCTGGAAGCTGGTGAACAGTTCCGGCCACGGGATCGGAGTGGGCGAGGCGCCCAGGGCCTTGACCAGTTCCTGGGGCAGGTCTGCGACCACGGTGCGGATCTTCAGCCCGTCCATGTCGGACGGCTGGGTCACGCGGCGCTTGGTGTTGGCGAAGTTGCGCCAGCCGCCGGTGTTGCCGATGGTCATCAGACGGATCGCGCCGCCCGAATCCTCCAGCGCCATTTCGCGCATCTTGCGGGTGAAATCACCCGACAGGACCCGCTCGGCGATGCGGTCGTCGGCCATCAGATAGGGCAGGTCCAGTACCTGCACGTAAGGGAAGATGCCCGAGGCCCCGCCCGAGGTCGAGATGTAGATGTCGATGGTGCCGTCGGCCACGCCCTGCAGGCATTCGGCCCCGTTCGAGCACAGCTGCGTGCCGATGAACAGCTCGACCTCGATCGCGCCGTTCGAGGCGTTCTCGACGAAGTTCTTGAACACGACCAGGCCGTCATAGTCCTCGTCGTTTTCGTTCGAGTTGGCGGTGGCGCGCAGCGTGTAGTCGGCCGCCGAGGCCGCCAGCGCCGAGGCCGCCACCAGCGATGTGGCCAGTGCTGCGGTTTTGAAGAATGTTCTGAGCATGCGTTTCCTCCCTGTGGTACTCAGTCTAGTTTGCAAATCCCGTCAAACGCGGGATCGTCATGGATATTGCGGGGACATAGGTGATCAGGAAGATCACCGCGATTTCGACGGCCAGGAACGGCAGGATCGCCTTGGCGATGGTTTCCACCCGTTCGCGTGACACGGCGGCGGCCACGAACAGCACCAGCCCCATGGGCGGCGTGGCCAGGCCAACGGTCAGGTTGACGCTCATGATGATGGCGAAATGGATCGGGTCGACCCCCAGGCTGGTGAAGATCGGGCCCAGGATCGGCCCCAGGATGATGATCGCCGGGCCTGCATCCAGGAACATGCCCACGACGAATAGCAGCAGGTTGATCAGGAACAGCAGGATCAGCGGGTTTTCGGACAGTCCGAGGATCAGCGCGGCCAGTTGCTCGGGCGCATGGCTGAGGCTGACCACGGTCTTGAACGCCATCGCGGCCCCCACCAGCAGCAGCACCACGGCCGAGGTCATGCCCGCATTGCTGAGGACTTCGGGCACCTCTTTCAAGGTCAGCGTGCGCAGCACGAAAAACCCGATGATGAAGGCATAACCCACCGCAACGGCTGCGGCCTCGGTCGGGGTAAAGATGCCGCCCAGAATGCCGCCCAGGATGATCACCGGCGTCATCAGCGGGAAAAAGGCCTTGAGGCTGGCCTGACCGCGCTCGGGCCAGGTGTATTTGCGGCTGGCCACCGGGAAATCATACCGGTTGGCCATGACCTTGATCATCAGCATCAGGCCGATGCCCACCATGACGCCCGGCACGATGCCGGCCAGGAACAGGGCCGCGACGCTTTCGCCCATGACATAGGCATAGATGATCATGATCCCCGAGGGCGGGATGATCGGCCCGATGACCGAGCTGGCGGCGGTGATCGCGGCGGCGAACTTGCGGGTATAGCCCTGCTTCTCCATCGCCGGGATCAGCATCGAGCCCAGCGCCGAGGTATCGGCCACCGCCGAGCCCGACAGCCCCGCGAAGAGGATCGAGCTGAGCACGTTCACATGCGCCAGCCCGCCGCGCAGATGGCCCATCAGTGCCTGGCTGAACTCGACCAGCCGGATGGTGATGCCGCCGCGGTTCATCAGCTCACCGGCCAGCATGAAGAAGGGGATGGCCATCAGCGGAAAGCTGTCCATCCCGTTGTAGACGTTGCGATACAGCAAGGTGATGTCGTTGGTCTGGCCGTTCAGCCACAGCAGCAGGCCGGGTGCGGCCAGCAGCGCGAAAAAGACCGGCAGGCCGATCAGCAGAAACACCAGGAAGACGGGCAGGAACCAGACCAGCATCTATTCGGCCCCCACGGCGGCTTCGGGGATTTCGGGCAGCAGGTCGCCGCCGCCCAGCATGGTGATGATCGAGCGCAGGATCAGTTCGACGTTGACCGACAGCAGCAGGATCACGCCCACCAGCAGGGAGGCCATCATCCAGCTGCGCGGGATCCGGTACCATTCATCAAAGCCCAGCGAGGTGGGCAAATACAGCGCGGCGGTGGCGAAACGCCCGCCAAAACCGGTGACCTCGGACCAGCCGATGCGCACGGCGACCACCAGAACCGTCAGGCTGAGCAGCAGCAGAAACAGGTTCAGCAACTGGCCGGGTACGCGCGGCAGAAAGCGGACCAGCATGTCGATGGCCACGAACCCGCCGCGCCGGAATGCGGTGGGTGCCATCAGGCCCGTCATCCACAACATGCAGAACCGCGCGGCCTCGTCAGGCCAGGGCAGGGCGTTGCCCAGAACGTATCGGAAGAACACCTGAATCAGGATCGCGATCACCATGAAGGCGATCGCAACGACACCGACCGCGCGGCCCAGACGCAGCGCGGTTTCGTTCACGAATGCAATCGGCGCAAGCACCGACGTCAATCCGCCCATGCGGATCCTCCCTGTTCAGGCCGCGGGTTTTGCCCGCGACCGTGTCCCGCGCTTATTGGTGCGCGAATTGGCCGAGCTTGCCGGCGTAAAAGGTCAGCGCGTCTCCGTCCGCCATGCTGGCCCGCAAGACCTTGCCCACCACGATAACGTGATCGCCCGCATCGTGATACGCATGTTGTTCACATTCGAACCGCGCCAGGCATCCGCGCAGCAGCGGCGTGCCGTTTTCGCAGCGGTCGTGGTCGATGTCGCGCAGGGCAAAGGCGTCTTTCGAGCAGCCAAAGCACAGCTCGGCCTGGTCGGCCGACAGAACATGAACACTGAAATGCCTCGCCTTGTGAAAATAGGGGAACCGGCGCGAGTTCCGGTCGCCGGCCCACATCACCAAGGGCGGGTCCAGCGACAGCGAGGAAAAGCTGTTGGCCGTGATGCAGACCGGCCCGTCGGGGCTGTCGCAGGTCACGACGGTGACGCCGGTGGCGAACCGGCCGAAGGCGTCCCGCAGGGTGCGGGTGTCGTCCTTGTGCGGAATGAAGGTGCGCGCCATGTCGTTCGAAAATGCGTTCATCATGGTACCTCATGCCCCAGCGCCGCCTCGTAGAGGCGGAACCAGGCTTCACGATCCAGATTGACTTTCAGGGCGTCCGAGATGCGCTTGATGCGGTCCAGGCTGTTGGTGCCCAGAACCGGCAGGATGCCGGCCGGATGGGCCAGCAGGAAGGCGACGGCCACCGCGGCACGGTCGACTCCGAACTGCGCGCCGATCTCATCCGCGACCACACCCACCGGAGGATTGCCCGCCATCAGCGCCCCGCCGCCCAGCGGCGACCACGCCATCACCGGGTGGCCGTGCTGCTGGTGAAACGCCAGATCGCCATTGGTGAACGGGGCGATCGCGCCCAGAGAAATCTCGATCTGGTTGGTCACCAGCGGGGTCTTCATGGCCGATTGCAGCAGCTGCCAGTCCCAGGGTCGGAAATTCGACACGCCCACCGCGCGGACCTTGCCGCTGGCCACGACCTCGTCCAGCGCGGCGCCGGTTTCATGGTGGTCCATGAACGGGTCGGGGCGGTGGATCAGCAGCAGGTCGATATGCTCGATCGCCATTTCCCGCAGCGAGGTTTCGACCGATTTCAGGATATGCGCGCGCGAGGTGTCGTAGTATTTCACCTTGGCATCCGCATAACGCCCGCAGGGGGCGACGATGTCGCATTTGGTGACGATCTCCATCCGGTCGCGCAGGCCGGGATTGGCGCGCAGGGCGTTGCCCAGAACCGCCTCGGCGCCATAGTCGCCATAGATGTCGGCCTGATCGAAGCTGGTGATGCCCTGATCCAGACAGGCGTGGATCTTGGCTGCCACATGCGCGGCCGAGGTATCGCTGTCATCGCCCAGCCGCCACATGCCATAGACAAGGCGGCTCAGTTCCAGGGTGTCAGAAAGCTTGATACGTTGCATCAACGACGAACTCCGTTGCCCAGCGGCGTCGCCGGGGTGTCAGCAGGGACCCTTCCATAGGCTTCGGGAAGAGAGCAGGTTTTCAGATGTGGCATCACACGGGTGCCGAAATGGCGGGCCTCGTCCATATGCGGATAGCCCGAGAAGATGAAGGCGCGGATGCCCATCTTCTGATACTCTTCGATCTTCGACAGCACCTGGTCGGTCGACCCCACCAGCGCCGCGCCGCAGCCTGACCGCGCCCGGCCGACGCCCGTCCACAGGCCCGGCTCGACATAGCCGTATTTGTCGGCCAGCTCGCGGTTCCTGGCCTGATGCGAAACACCGAGCGAGGTGGCGTCCAGCGCCCGTTCGCGGATTGCGCGGCCGTATTCGTCATCCAGTTTCGACACGATATAGTCGGCATATTCCTTGGCCTCGGCCTCGGTGTCGCGCACGATCATGTGCACCCGCAGGCCATAGTCCAGCGTGCGTCCGTATTCGTCGGCCACCGCGTGTACGGCCTTCATCCGCTCGGCCAGTTGGTCTTTGGTTTCGGGCCACATCAGATAGACGTCGCAATGTTGCCCGCACAGCTTCAGTGCATCGGGCGAATAGCCCCCGAAATACAGCAGCGGCCCGCCGGTCTGATAGGGTTTGGCCGGATCGGTCGTCAGGCCCGAGAAATTGTAGACCTGACCCTGGTAATTGATCTCATCCTGCGTCCAGGCCTGTTTCAGAATCTCGACCACCTCGCGCGAGCGCTGGTAGCGATAGCTGCTTTCGGCCTTTTCCCCAGGAAAATCCGACGAGATGATGTTGACCGTCAGCCGCCCCTTCAGCATGTGATCCAGCGTCGCGATGGTGCGTGCCAGCATGATCGGCTGCATCTCGCCGCAGCGCACGGCGGCCAGCAGGTTGATCTTTTCTGTGATCGGCGCGCAGCCGGCCACGAAACTCAGCGTGTCCTGCCCCACCTGATACGAGGACGGGCACAGGATGTTGCGAAAGCCCTGCGCCTCGGCCTCTTTCACGATGCCCGAGCAATGTTCCCAGCTGGAGCGCAGATCGCCGTCGGGCACGCCGAGAAACTGATAATCGTCCGAGCACAGCGCCGCGAACCACGAAACCTCGGCCGCATCCAGATCGGGGGATGTGATGGGGACGATCGTCATCTGATTCTCTCTCCTGCCGGGCTCAACTTTTCTCTTGCGTAGCAACCACATTGATGTAGATCAATAGTGTATCAATTTTTTCTGCGACCAAGTGAAGCGCCCGCGTGTCCCCATCGACCAGAAACCCCAACGCCCTGCCGATCTATGTGCAGATCGCCGAGCTGCTGATCCGCGACATCGCCGCCGGCCGGCTGATCGACGGCGAGCGTCTGCCGCCCGAGCGGGACATGGCGGCGCAGTTGAACGTCTCGGTCGGGACGTTGCGAAAATCGCTCGCCGAGCTGGAAAAAAAGGGGATGCTCGAGCGGATCCAGGGCTCGGGCAACTATGTGCGCGAGACCGGGACCCAGAACAGCGTCTATGCCATGTTCCGGCTGGAACTGCCCGAGGGCGGCGGCCTGCCGCGCGCCGACATTCTGTCGGTCGATCACCTGGACAAGCCCGCCGACCTGCCCGATTTCGGCACCTCGCGGCGCGGGTCGCGCGTGCGGCGGATGCGCTATCTGAATGACACAATCATCGCGGTCGAGGAGATCTGGCTGGACGAATCAGCCGGTCTGATCGACCGGCGGCTGCTGTCGGACTCGCTCTATCGCTATTACCAGCAGCAGCTTGGGTTCTGGATCACCCGCGCCGAGGATCGGGTTTCGGTCGGCCGGCTGCCCGACTGGACCCCTGCGAACTTCACCCGGCCGGCGGGCGAGACCGTCGGCTATATCGAGCGGTTCAGCTGGTCGGAACGGCCTGAACCCGTCGAGTTTTCGAAAACCTGGTTCGACCCGGACCGGGCAACTTACGTCCAACGACTGAAATGACGAGGAAACGCGCATGACCCGGACCATCAATTACGGGCTGATCGGATGTGGCATGATGGGGCAGGAGCACCTGCACAACATCGCCCTGCTGGAGGGCACGCAAGTGGCCGCCATTTTCGAGCCCGACCCCGGGATGGCGCGCGCCGCGCAGGCGATTGCGCCGGGGGCCAGGATGGTGCCGTCGCTGCAGGACCTGCTGGCGGTCGAAGACCTGGACTGCCTGGTGATCGCCAGCCCCAACCATCTGCATGTGGATCAGATCGCCCAGATCGCCGAAACGCGTCCCTTGCCTCTGTTGGTGGAAAAGCCGCTGTTCACCAACCCCGACGATGCGGCCCGTCTGGCCGAGATCGAGCGCAGCTATCCCTGTCCGATCTGGGTGGCGATGGAATATCGCTATATGCCGCCCATCGCGGCCCTGATCGCCGAGGCGCAGGACACCAGCGGCGGGGTCAAGATGCTGAGCATCCGCGAACACCGCTTTCCGTTCCTGGAAAAGGTCGGCAACTGGAACCGGTTCAACCGCAACACGGGCGGCACCTTCGTCGAGAAATGCTGTCATTTCTTCGACCTGATGCGCCTGATCCTGCAATCCGATCCTGTACGCGTCAGCGCCAGCGGCGGGCAGGCCGTGAACCATCTGGACGAAACCTATGACGGCGAGACGCCCGACATCCTCGACCACGGCTATGTCATCGTCGATTTCGCCTCGGGCGCGCGGGCGATGCTGGAGCTGTGTATGTTCGCCGAAGGTGCGCAGTATCAGGAGGAAATCTCGGTCGTCGGCCCCAAGGCCAAGATCGAGGCGCTGGTCCCTGGGCCGGGCCGGTTCTGGCCCGAACATCTGGGCGCGCCGCCGGTGCCGCAGCTGATCGTCAGCCCGCGCGACCCCAAGGGCCCTGTCGCCCGCGACATTCCCGTCGACCCGCGCCTGCTGGCGGCGGGCGACCACAACGGCTCGACCTTCTATCAGCACCAGGGCTTTCTGGCGCTGGTGCGCGGTGAGCGCGACGCCCCGGATGTCAGCCTGACCGACGGCATGTGGGCAGTACGCATGGGTCTGGCGGCGCAGCAATCGCTGGCCACGGGCGAAACCGTCCGGCTGGATCGCTGAGGTCTTTCTGCGGGTGCAAAATGCGCCGATCGGAAACCTGTGTTCCGATTTGGCGTCACCGCCCGTGTCGTTTTTGATATTCAAAGCGTCTTTTCCGCTTGCCCGCCCAACCGCGGCCCCCTAGGTCTGGCCGCGGGACACCCCTCCCCAACGAGGGGCGTATATCTGGAAGGGTAACACCAATGACCATCGAACGACCGGCAGCGCGGCCGGCCAATCCGCGTTTTTCCTCGGGCCCCTGCGCCAAACCCCCTACATTCGAGCTGAACAAGCTGGCTGGTGTCGCGCTGGGCAGATCGCACCGCGCCGCCGTCGGCAAGGACAAGCTGAAGGCCGCCATCGAAGGCACGCGCGAGCTGCTGGGCATTCCGGCCGACTATCGCATCGGGATCGTTCCGGCCTCGGATACCGGCGCGGTGGAAATGGCGCTGTGGTCGCTTCTGGGCGAACGCAAGGTCGAGATGCTGGCCTGGGAAAGCTTTGGCGCGGGTTGGGTTACCGACGTGGTCAAACAGCTGAAGATCGACGCCGAGGTGAAAACCGCCGATTACGGACAGATCGTCGATCTGGCGTCCATCGATTTCAACAATGACGTGGTCTTTACCTGGAACGGGACCACCTCGGGCGTGCGGGTTCCGAATGGCGACTGGATCGCCGATGACCGCGCCGGCCTGACCATCTGCGACGCCACCAGCGCCGCTTTCGCGATGGACCTGCCCTGGGACAAGCTGGATGTCACCACCTTCAGCTGGCAGAAGGTTCTGGGTGGCGAGGCCGCACATGGCATGCTGATCCTCAGCCCCCGCGCGGTCGAACGGCTGGAAAGCTATACCCCCGCGTGGCCGCTGCCGAAGATCTTCCGTCTGACCAAGGGCGGCAAGCTGATCGAGGGCATCTTCCAGGGTGCCACCATCAACACGCCGTCGATGCTGGCGGTCGAGGATTACCTGTTCGCGCTGGACTGGGCGCGCTCGGTCGGCGGGCTGCAGGGCCTGATCGCCCGCGCCGATGCCAATGCGCAGGCGATCTTTGACTTCTGCGACCAGAACGACTGGATCGACAACCTGGCCGAGGACCCGGCCACCCGGTCGAACACCAGCGTTTGCCTGAAGTTCACCGATCCGCGCATTCGCGACGGCGCAAGCTTTGCCAAGGCGGTCGCCAAGCGGCTGGAGGCCGAGAACGTGGCGCTGGACATCGGCGCCTATCGCGACGCGCCGGCCGGGCTGCGCATCTGGTGCGGCGGCACGGTCGAAACGTCCGACATCCAGGCGATGCTGCCCTGGCTGAAATGGGCGTTCGAGGCCGAGATCGCAGCCCAGGCCGAAGCCGCCTGACCCCTTCCCCCGACAAGATCCGGGCCGCGTCCGGCCCGGAGCCATCATCCCATTCAAGGACCACGCACATGGCCCCCAAAGTACTCGTATCCGACAAGCTCAGCGAAACCGCGGTTCAGATCTTCCGCGACCGCGGCATCGACGTGGATTTCATGCCCGACGTGGGCAAGGACAAGGAAAAGCTGGCCGAGATCATCGGCAACTATGACGGCTTGGCCATCCGCTCGGCCACCAAAGTCACCGAGAAGATTCTGGAAAAGGCCGACAAGCTGAAAGTGATCGGCCGCGCCGGTATCGGAACCGACAATATCGACAAGGACGCGGCCTCGAAAAAGGGCGTGATCGTGATGAACACGCCCTTCGGCAACATGATCACCACTGCCGAGCATGCCATCGCGATGATGTTCGCCGTGGCGCGCCAGATCCCCGAGGCCAATGCCAGCACCCATGCGGGCAACTGGGAAAAGTCCAAGTTCATGGGGGTCGAACTGACCAACAAGACGTTGGGCGTGATCGGCGCCGGCAATATCGGCGGCATCGTCTGCGACCGGGCGCAGGGGCTGAAGATGAAGGTCATCGCCTATGATCCCTATCTGGGCCAGGAGAAGGCCGACAAGATGGGCGTGGAAAAGGTCGAGCTGGACGAGCTGCTGGCGCGGGCCGATTTCATCACCCTGCACGTGCCGCTGACGGACCAGACCCGCAACATCCTCAGCCGCGAGAACCTGGCCAAGACCAAGAAGGGCGTGCGCATCATCAACTGCGCCCGCGGCGGTCTGGTCGACGAAGAGGCGCTGGCCGAACTGATCAAATCCGGCCATGTCGCCGGCGCGGGGTTCGACGTGTTCAGCGAGGAACCGGCCAAGGAAAACCCGCTGTTCGGCCTGCCCAACGTGGTCTGCACCCCGCATCTGGGCGCGGCGACCACCGAAGCGCAGGAAAACGTGGCGCTGCAGGTGGCCGAGCAGATCTCGAACTATCTGCTGACCGGCGCGGTGGAAAATGCGCTGAACATGCCCAGCGTCACCGCCGAAGAGGCCAAGGTCATGGGACCGTGGATCAAGCTGGCCGGCCATCTGGGCAGCTTCATCGGCCAGATGACCGACGAGCCGATCAAGGCGATCAACATCCTGTATGACGGCGTTGCGGCGCAGATGAACCTGGCCGCGCTGAACTGCGCGGTGGTGGCGGGGATCATGAAACGCTCGAACCCTGAGGTGAATATGGTCTCGGCTCCGGTCGTGGCCAAAGAGCGCGGCGTCAAGATCTCGACCACCAACCAGGACAAGTCGGGCGCCTTCGAGGGCTATATCAAGGTGACCGTGGTGACCGACAAGCGCGAACGCTCGATCGGGGGCACCGTGTTCAGCGACGGCAAGCCGCGCTTCATCCAGATCAAGGGCATCAACATCGATGCCGAAGTCGGTGCGCATATGCTGTACACCACCAACGAGGACGTGCCGGGCATCATCGGCACCTTGGGTAAGACCATGGGCGAGCATGGCGTGAACATCGCCAACTTTACCCTGGGCCGCGCCCAGGCGGGGGGCGAGGCGATCGCGCTGCTGTATGTTGACGAGCCGGTTCCGGCAGAAGCCCGCGCCAAGCTGGCCGAAACCGGGCTGTTCACCCAGATCAAGCCGCTGGAGTTCGACGTGGTTTGATCCGGCAAGACCCGGATGAAAGCGATTGACGCCTGCACCCGCCCGGTGCAGGCGTTGTCGTTGCAAAGGCCCGCAAATCCAACCCCGCCTGGAACGGAGACATGGACATGACCGCGCCCACCTACGCCATCGGTGATCTGCACGGCCAGACGGCCGAGTTCGACCGCGCCCTGTCCCTGATCGAACAGGATGGCGGGCGCGATGCGCGGCTCGTGTTTCTGGGCGACTACGTCGATCGCGGCCCCGACAGCAAGGGCCTGCTGGACCGGCTGATTGCCGGGCGCGACGCCGGGCGGAACTGGGTCACGCTGCTGGGCAACCATGACCGGATGTTCGCGTGGTTCCTGCAGGATGAGCCGCGCCATGATCCGCATCTTCTGGTCGGCTACCACTGGCTGCACGAGCGGTTGGGCGGCACCGAAACCCTGCGCAGCTATGGTGTGGAATTCGAAGACCGCACCCGCCTTCAGGATGTGCATCGCGCGGCCTTTGCGGCAGTGCCGGCCGCGCACAAGGCATTTCTGCGCGATCTGGTGCGGATGCACCAGACCCCCGAGCTGGCCTTTGTCCATGCCGGCATCCGGCCGGGCGTGCCGCTGAGCGCGCAGGCCGAGGACGATCTGGTCTGGATCCGTCAGAGCTTTCACGCCTGCGAAACCCCGCACCCCAAGCTGATCGTGCATGGCCACACGGTCGTGGACCGCCCCACCCATTACGGAAACCGCATCAATCTGGACAGCGGCGCGGGCTATGGCCGCCAAACCGGGGTTGCCGTGTTCGAGGGGCGCGACTGCTGGCTGCTGACTGAAGCCGGACGCGTGCCGCTGCGCCCCTGATCAGCCGCCCGCGAACATGTCCTTGTAGGCCTCGCGCAGGGCGTTTTTCTGCACCTTGCCCATGGTATTGCGCGGCAGTTCGTCCAGCAGGATCAGCCTGCGGGGATGTTTGAAACGGGCGAGGCTTTGGCTCAACGCCTCCATGATCGCATCCAGATCCGGTGCCGCGCCGGCCTCGGGCACCAGGATGCCCAGCACGGTCTCCCCGAAATCCGGGTGCGGCACGCCGATCACCGCGCTTTCCAGCACGCCGGGCTGGTCATCCAGAACCAGCTCGATTTCCTTGGGATAGATGTTGTAGCCGCCCGAAATGATCAGGTCCTTGCCGCGCCCGACGATATGCACATAGCCATCCGCGTCGATGCGGCCCAGATCACCGGTGATGAAGAACCCGTCCTCGCGCAGCTCGGCGGCGGTTTTCTCGGGCATCTGCCAATAACCCTTGAACACGTTCGGGCCGCGCACTTCGATCATGCCGATCTCGCCCTGCGGCAGCGGATCGCCCGTTTCGGGGTCGGTGATCTTCAACTCGACCCCCGGCAGCGGAAAGCCCACGGTTCCGGCCCGACGCTCGCCGTCATAGGGGTTCGAGGTGTTCATGTTGGTCTCGGTCATGCCATAGCGTTCAAGGATGCGGTGACTGGTGCGTTGCTCGAACCGCGTGTGGGTTTCGGCCAGTAGCGGCGCCGAGCCGGAAATGAACAGCCGCATGTGCCGGGTCAGATCTCCGGTGAACCGGTTGTCGTCCAGAAGCCGGGTGTAGAAGGTCGGCACCCCCATCATCGAGGTGGCCTTGGGCATCAGGCGCAGGATGTCGTCAAGATCGAAGCGCGGTAGAAAGATCATCGATCCACCGGCCGACAGCATGACATTGGTGGCCACGAACAGGCCGTGGGTGTGAAAGATCGGCAGCGCGTGCAGCAACACGTCGTCCGCTTTGAAGCGCCACTGCTGCACCAGCGTTTCGGCGTTCGACAGCAGGTTCGCCTGCGTCAGCATGGCACCCTTGGACCGCCCGGTGGTGCCCGATGTGTAAAGGAAAGCTGCGAGGTCATCCTCGGTCCTGTGCGCGGGTTCGAAGGCTGGCAACATCCCAAGCGCGCGCCGCATCAGGCTGCAGGAACCGTCCGCGTTCAGAGTTTCGAGCATCGCATTCTGCGCTTGGGCAATCGGCTCGATATCGGCTTGTGATTTGGCATCCGCGACAACCATCCGAGCACCGCTGTTTTCGATGAAATACCGCAGCTCGTCTGTCGTATAGGCGGTATTCAGCGGCAGAAATATCAGCCCGGCCTGAACGCAGGCTGCATAAAGCGCCAGCGCCTCGGGCGATTTCGCGACCTGCACCGCAACGCGGTCATCCGGTTCCAGTCCGCAGGCCGTCAAAGCGTTGGCGATCCGGGCCGCCATGTCCAGGAAATCGGCATGTGAGAGAACGCGTCCGTCCGGCAGATGCAGGAACGGCGTTGTCTTACCCGCGTGAATGCCGAAAAGTCGATCGTATAGCGGGTTGCTCATCCCGTTCTCCGTGTTGCCGTTGCTCGGTCAAGGCGAACCTGTACCGGAATCGGGCCGCGGTAAAGGCCCGGACAGCCTCAGAACCGGGTGGTCATCCGGTAACCGGCCGCGAAATACATCTTGGCGAAGGTAACTGGGCTGCCTTGCAACCAGGTGATACGTTCCGCGGTAAAGACCGGCTCGCCAACCGTTACGTCCAGAAATCCGGCCAGTTCGGCATCGGCGCGGCTTGCCAGAAAAGACAGCTCGACATTGGTGAAGGGGACCGTCTGAATCAGCCATTCATTGGGTCCCAGCGTCGAGAAATCAGCCTGTTCGACAGCCGGAACGCTGGCCGTAACGATCCAGCGATCCTCGAACTGAAACGGGGTGTTGTCCGAAAAATGCATGCACCGCACATGCATCACCCGTTGATCCGAACCCAGCGCCAGCCGCGCGGCCAGCCATTCGGGCGCCTGTTCGGCTTGGGCTGAAACAAGTGCATAGCGGTAGGTGCCGCCCAGAGCCTCGACCTCTTCCCGGACCAACGGGATGGTGAACCGGGCCTGTCTCTGCGGCGCGCTCAGCACCCGCGTACCGGCCTTCCGGCGACGTTCCAGGAAACCTTCCTCGGCCAGTTCGCGCAGTGCCCGATTGACCGTTGTACGCGTGCATGAAAACTCAACCGCAAGGTCCTGCTCGTTGGGCAGCAACATGTCCGGCAGCCACTGGCCCGAGCGGATGCGGTCAAGCACAGTCTGCTTGATTTCCTTGTAGCCGGTCGTGTCAGCGGTCTGGGTCATCTTGATCTCAACTCAGTTCTTTGCCGGTTCAGACGTCAGTCAACAGGTCTGCAATCGCGGCTTTGTAGTCTCTGATTATCGTCTCGCGCGCAATATGCCTGCCATCCCGCACCATATGACGGCCTGCCGACCACAGATCCGTTACCAGATCATCGGGTGCGGCAAAGCACAAGCCGTCCAGAAGCTGATGATCCGCCAGCGCGCAAAGCGTTGGGTGCGACCGGTCAAGCGCCACCAGGTCGGCCAGTTTGCCGACCGCGATCTCTCCGGCATTGCGGCCCAGAGCCTGCGCCCCGCCTTGTGCCGCGCCGGTGTACAACGCATGTCCCACGGAACCGTTGGCTGCCGCCAGAACCGCGCGGGATCGGTCGCGAAGGCGCTGGGAATATTCCAGACTGCGCAACTCTTCTGGCAGAGAAATCCGCACGTTGGAGTCTGATCCGACACCGAACCGTCCTCCAGCGTCAAGGTAGGGCACTCCGTTGAAGATCCCGTCGCCCAGATTGGCTTCTGTGATCGGACACAGGCCGGCCACGGCCTCCGAACGCGCCAGAGCGCGTGTTTCGGCGTCGTTCATCTGGGTGGCATGGATCAGACACCAGCGTGAATCGACTTTGGCATTGTCCAGAAGCCAGGCGACCGGGCGTTGGCCCAAAGCGGATTGCACGTCCTCGACCTCTTTCACCTGTTCGGCGATATGGATATGAACCGGACCCTCCGGAACCTGCGCCAGCAGCAGGGCCAAGTCCTTGGGTGAGGTGGCGCGCAACGAGTGCGGCGCGATGCCGACCACCGTGTCCGCGGCAAGATCTGCGGCAGCCGACCGGCACTCGTGATACAGGTCCATGAACCGGTCCACGTCATTGCCGAACCGCAGTTGGCCGCCAGACAGGGGCTCTTGGCGGACGCCGCCGTAGGAATAGAGAACCGGCAAATGGGTCAGACCGATTCCCGTCCGCAAAGCTGCTACGAGGATACGCTGGCTCAGCTCGGAAAGCTGGTCGTAGGGCGCTCCGCCGGGCTGGTGATGCACATAGTGGAATTCCCCGACTGCGGCATATCCGGCCTCCTGCATCTCAAGGAACACCAGCGCGGCGATGGCCTCCATCTGCTCGGGCGTCAACCTGTCGAGAAAGCGGTACATCAGATTTCGCCAGGACCAGAAGCTTTCCCGCCCGGCTGCGCGAAACTCGGTCATACCTGCCATAGCGCGCTGAAACGCGTGGCTGTGCAGGTTCGACAAGGCTGGCAGCAGGACATCAACGCAGGTGTCGGCCGACTGCGGACGCGCACCGGTCTCCAATCCCGTGATGACACCATTCGCAGTTTCGACCCTCAGGTTCGAAACCCAGTGAGAGCCTAACAAGGCGGCTTTGGCGTGGATATGCATCGGCGTTTCTTTTTGTGTAGACTTTAAGTTTTTACACGTATACGAAAAATTGAAACCCGAGGGGAGTCCAAAAGAATCGCGATGACCAGAAATTCGGTGATTTGTTGTCGGCGGATCGCAACCATGACGGATGGGGTTGCGTCCTATGGCTTGGTCGAAGACGCGGCGATTGCTGTTTCGTCGGGCCGGATCCAATGGATCGGGCGGCACCGAGATCTGCCGCCGGATCACGCCGACTGGCCGATCGTCGATTTTGCAGATCGGTTGATCACTCCGGGCCTGATCGATCCGCACACGCATGCGATTTTCGGGGGCAACCGGGCGGTTGAGTTCGAAATGCGGCTGAACGGCGCAACCTACGAGGAGATTGCGCGCGCCGGCGGGGGAATTCTGTCGACGGTCACCGCCACACGCGCCGCCAGTATGCAGGACCTGATCCAAGAGGCACTGCCTCGCATAGACGCCCTGTTGGCCGAGGGTGTGACCTGCATTGAAATCAAGTCCGGCTATGGACTGGATCAGGACACCGAGCTGCGCATGTTGCGCGCGGCCCGGGAAACTGCAAAGCAGCGCCCGGTGCGGGTCCGGACCAGCTTTCTGGGCGCTCATGCAGTGCCGCCCGAATTTACGGGGCGCGCGGACGCCTATATCGACACGGTCTGCATCCCGACCCTGCGCGCAGCCCATGCCGAGGGGCTGGTCGACGCAGTCGACGGGTTCTGCGAAGGCATCGCCTTTGACACCGTGCAGATCGCCCGGGTGTTCGACGCCGCGCGCGACTTGGGGCTGCCGGTCAAGCTACATGCCGAGCAATTGTCGAACTTGGGCGGGGCCCGGCTGGCGGCGTCTTTCGGCGCCTTGTCAGCCGATCACGTCGAATATGTGGATGC
This sequence comes from Ruegeria sp. CI5, assembly GCF_056536885.1. NCBI lineage: Bacteria > Pseudomonadati > Pseudomonadota > Alphaproteobacteria > Rhodobacterales > Roseobacteraceae > Ruegeria > Ruegeria sp. CI5. Next base: position 182,063 of record NZ_JBQFQN010000003.1, on the reverse strand, counting down.
CGCCGGCGTGGCGGCCATGGCCGAGGCCGGAACGACCGCGGTTCTGCTGCCCGGCGCGTTCTACACGTTGCGGGAAACGCAGGCCCCGCCGATCGACCTGTTCCGCAAGGCCGGGGTGCCGATGGCCCTTGCGACCGATTGCAACCCGGGGTCCTCGCCGCTGACTTCGCTGCTGCTGACGATGAACATGGGCTGCACCCTGTTTGGCATGACCCCGGCCGAGGCGCTGGCCGGGGTCACCCGCAACGCCGCCCGCGCGCTTGGGCTGAGTGATGCCGGCACGATAGCGCCGGGGCAGCGGGCGGATCTGGCCGTGTGGGACGTCTCTCACCCGGCCGAGCTGGCCTATCGGATCGGGTTCAACCCGCTGCACGCGCGCATTTTCGGAGGGGAGGCATGAGTAGTCTGACCTTGGTTCCGGGGCAGGTCTCGCTGGCCCAACTGGCGGAGATCTACTGGACCGAAACGCCGGTGGTTCTGGATCATTGCTGTCGCCCGGCTGTTGAGGCCGCCGCCGCCCGCATCGCGGAGGCCGCCGCCGGTGACCAGCCCGTCTATGGCGTGAATACCGGTTTCGGCAAGCTGGCCAGCCTCAAGATCGCGGCCAAGGACACCTCGGCGCTGCAGCGCAACCTGATCCTCAGCCATTGCTGCGGGGTCGGCCCGGCGGTGCCGCGGCGGTTGGCGCGGCTGATGATGGCGCTCAAGCTGTTGTCCTTCGGGCGCGGCGCGTCCGGTGTGCGGTGGGCGCTGGTGGACCTGCTGCAACAGATGCTGATCCGTGGCGTGACCCCGGTGATTCCGGCGCAGGGCTCGGTGGGGGCCTCGGGTGATCTGGCGCCCCTGGCGCACATGACGGCGGTGGTCATCGGCGAGGGCGAAGCCGAGTTGGACGGTACGGTCATGCCGGGCGCCGAGGCATTGAAAAAGGTTGGGTTAGAGCCTGTTCAACTGGGGCCGAAAGAGGGCCTGGCCTTCATCAACGGCACCCAGTTCTCGACGGCCTACGCCTTGGCGGGCCTGTTCGAAGGCTGGCGCGCGGCGCAGAACGCGCTGGTCGTATCGGCCGTATCGACCGATGCCATCATGGGCTCCACCGCGCCGCTGCAGCCCGAGATCCATGCCCTGCGCGGTCATCGCGGCCAGATCGAGGCCGCCAACGCCATGCGCGCCGTGCTGCAGGGTTCGGAAATCCGCGAAAGCCATCGCGAGGGCGACAGCCGCGTGCAGGACCCGTATTGCATTCGCTGCCAGCCGCAGGTCACCGGTGCCGCGATGGACGTGATCCGGCAGGCTGCCGCGACTTTGCAGACCGAGGCCAACGCGGCCACTGACAACCCGCTGGTGCTGTCCGATCCCGACATGATCGTCTCGGGCGGCAATTTTCACGCCGAACCGGTCGGATTTGCCGCCGACATGATCGCGCTGGCCCTGTCCGAAATCGGTGCCATCGCGCAACGCCGGATCGCACTGATGGTGGATCCGACGCTCAGCTTTGATCTGCCGCCATTCCTGACCCCCGATCCGGGCTTGAATTCCGGATTCATGATCGCCGAGGTCACGACCGCCGCGCTGATGAGCGAGAACAAACATCTGGCCAATCCGTGCGTTACCGACAGCACGCCCACCTCGGCCAACCAGGAAGATCACGTCTCGATGGCCGCCCACGGGGCGCGGCGTCTGACGCGCATGGTGGAAAACCTGAACCACATTCTGGGGATCGAACTGCTCTGTGCCGCCCAGGGCGTCGAGTTCCGCGCCCCGCTGGTCACCAGCGCGCCCTTGCAGCGGGTGATTGCGCGGCTGCGCGCCGATATCCCGCCTTTGGCCGAGGACCGGTACCTGGCCCCGGAACTGGAGCGGGCCAAGGATCTTGTGGCCAGCGGCGCGATCCTCGAGGCGCTGGGCGTACCGCTGCCGGAGGTGATGGCATGACCGTGGTCGAGGTGCAGCGGGGGCAGGGCCCGATCGTGCTGGGCCAACCGCATGGCGGAACCTTCGTGCCCGAGGAGATACAAGCGCGCCTGAACCAGACCGGCCGGGCGTTGGCCGACACGGATTGGCACATAAACAGGCTCTATGAAGGGCTTTTTGGCGATGTGACGGTGGTTCAGTCCCGCGTGCACCGCTATGTGATCGACGCCAATCGTGACCCCGCAGGTCAGTCGCTCTATCCGGGGCAGAACACGACGACCCTGGTGCCGCTGACCGATTTTGACGGGCAACCCATCTGGCTCGAAGGGCAGGAGCCGTCGGAGGATGAAATCGAGGAGAGGCGCGAGAAGTTCCACGCCCCCTACCACGCCGCGATGCAGGAAGAGTTGCAGCGGGTGCGGGCCAGGCATGGCGTGGCGATCCTGTTCGACTGCCACTCGATCCGGTCGCGGATCCCCTTCCTGTTCGACGGAGAGTTGCCGGTGTTCAACACGGGCACCAATGACGGCACCACTTGCGCACCCGAGGTCGCGCAGGCGGTGGACGCCGTGGCTCAGGCGTCCGGCTGTACCGCGGTGCTGAACGGCCGGTTCAAGGGCGGTTGGACCACCCGGCACTATGGCCGCCCGGACAAGGGCATACATGCGATCCAGACGGAGATCGCCCAACGCGCCTATATGGACGAGACGCCGACCTGGGCCTGGCGCGCGGACCGGGCCGAACGCCTGCGCCCGCACCTGAAAGAGATGCTTGACCGCCTGCGCGCCCTGGCCCTGTCGGGCGCGCTGGCCGAAAAAGGAGCCCCGAAATGAGTGACCCGCGCAAGAACACCCGTGACGTTTTTCCGCCGACCGGGCCGGAGCTGAATGCCAAAAGCTGGCTGACCGAGGCCCCGTTGCGGATGCTGATGAACAATCTGCACCCCGACGTGGCCGAAAATCCGCACGAATTGGTGGTCTATGGCGGCATCGGTCGCGCAGCGCGGACCTGGAAGGATTTCGACACTATCGTGGCCAGTTTGAAGGATCTCGAGACCGACGAGACCCTGATCGTGCAGTCCGGCAAGCCGGTGGCGATCATCCGCACTCACAAGGACGCGCCGCGGGTTCTGATCGCCAATTCCAACCTCGTGCCGCATTGGGCGACCTGGGACCATTTCAACGAATTGGATCGGAAGGGCCTGGTGATGTACGGCCAGATGACGGCCGGGTCGTGGATCTATATCGGTACGCAGGGCATCGTTCAGGGCACCTATGAAACCTTCGCCGAGGCCGGGCGCCAGCACTATGGCGGCGACCTGACCGGCCGATGGATCCTGACCGGGGGGCTGGGCGGCATGGGCGGAGCACAGCCCCTCGCGGCAGTCTTCGCCGGGGCCTGCTGTCTGGCGGTGGAATGCAACCCCGACAGCATCGATTTCCGGCTGCGCACCAAATACCTGGATGAAAAGGCCGAAACTCTGGACGAGGCGCTCGCCATGATCGACCGCTGGGCCAAGGCGGGCGAGGCGAAGTCCGTGGGTCTGCTGGGCAATGCGGCCGAGATCTTTCCCGAGATCTACCGCCGCATGGCCGCCGGCGGGATGCGTCCCGACATCGTAACCGACCAGACCAGCGCCCATGATCCGATCAACGGGTATCTGCCCTTGGGCTGGACCTTGGCGCAATGGCGCGAAAAGCGGGAAACAGACCCTAAAGCAGTGGAAAAGGCCGCACGCGCCTCGATGAAGCAGCATGTCGCGGCGATGGTCGATTTCTGGAACGCGGGCGTGCCGACGCTGGACTATGGCAACAACATACGGCAGGTGGCGCAGGACGAGGGGCTTGAGAACGCCTTTGCCTTTCCCGGTTTCGTCCCGGCCTATATCCGCCCGCTGTTCTGCCGTGGCATCGGCCCGTTCCGCTGGTGCGCGCTGTCGGGCGACCCCGAGGATATCTACAAGACCGACGCCAAGATGAAGGAGCTGTTCCCCGAGAACGAGCATCTGCATCGTTGGCTGGATATGGCGCAGGATCGGATCGCGTTTCAGGGCCTGCCCGCGCGGATTTGCTGGATCGGGCTGGGCGATCGGCACCGGGCCGGACTGGCCTTCAACCAGATGGTCGCGAACGGAGAACTGAGCGCACCGGTCGTCATCGGCCGGGATCATCTGGACAGCGGCTCGGTCGCCAGCCCCAACCGCGAGACCGAGGCGATGCTGGACGGCTCCGACGCCGTGTCGGACTGGCCGCTGCTGAACGCGTTGATCAACACCGCCAGCGGCGCGACCTGGGTGTCGTTGCATCACGGCGGCGGGGTCGGCATGGGCTTCAGCCAGCATGCGGGCGTGGTGATCTGCGCCGACGGCACCGAGGACGCCGCGCGGCGGCTGGAGCGGGTGTTGTGGAACGACCCGGCCTCGGGCGTGTGGCGTCATGCGGATGCGGGGTATGACATCGCCAAGGACTGCGCCCGCGAACACGGGCTGCGCCTGCCGGGCATTCTGGGCTAGCGGCGCGGAATTGGCCTCTGGCGGAAATGCTGCACCTGCGATATGCGCAGGGCAGGCTGCCGGAGGATCAAGATGTACGTTGCCACCCTGTTGACCAACCCCAAGACGCCGTCGCTGGACGGGGCGCTGATCGACTCGCTGCGCAATGCCTGGGGCGGGGGCGACATCCAGTGGCTGAGCCCCGACGAGGCGGCCGAATTTGCCCTGCCGGCGGTTCCGGCCAACCGTTGGGATGTCTGGGCCGACCTGCAGAAATTGGACGTCGATCTGGTGGTGCAGCCGGCCGAGGGCCGCCGCAAGAAGATGCTGCTGGCCGATATGGACAGCACGATGATCCAGCAGGAATGCATCGACGAACTGGCCGACGAGGCCGGGGTAGGCGAGCGGGTCAAGGACATCACCGCCCGCGCCATGAATGGCGAGCTGGATTTCGAAGGCGCGCTGACCGAGCGGGTGGGCCTGCTGAAGGGGCTGGACGTGTCGGTGATCGACCGGGTGCTGAACCAGCGCATCACCCTGATGCCGGGCGGCCGCGAACTGGTGGCGACGATGCGGGCCAATGGTGGCTATGCCGCGCTGGTCTCGGGCGGGTTCACGGCGTTCACGGCCCGCGTGGCCGAGCTGCTGGGTTTTGACGAGAACCGCGCCAACACGCTACTGGCGGAGGACGGCAAGCTGACCGGTGACGTGCAGCGCCCGATCCTGGGCCGTCAGGCCAAGGTCGAGGCGCTGGAGCAGATATCGGCCCGGCTGGGTATTTCCGAGGCCGAAGTGATCGCCGTGGGCGACGGGGCGAATGACCTGGGCATGCTGGAGCGCGCCGGAACAGGCGTGGCCCTGCACGCCAAGCCCTCGGTCGCCGCGCAATGCGACGTGCGCATCAACCATGGCGACCTGACCGCGCTGCTGTACCTGCAGGGATATGCCCGATCGGACTTTGCGCGGGGCTGATCCGACGGTTTCGGGTTCCCATTGTTTAACATTCGTGTTAATCAATAGCTATGAACACGCTGCTCGATGCCTTTTCGGCCCTGTCCGACCCGACCCGATTCACGATCGTTGAACAACTGATGGATCACGGCGAACTGCCTGCCGGAGACCTAGCCCAGGGCAAGGGCATGTCCGGCGCGGCCATTTCCCGGCACCTGAAGGTGCTGCGGCAGGCCGGGCTGGTGAACCAGTGCGTGAACGGCACCCAGCGCATCTATTCGATCCGCCCCGAGGGGCTGCGGGCGATTGCCGAATGGACCATCTCGAAACGCCAGTTCTGGGAGGCCAGCCTGAACCGCCTGGGCGACATTCTGCAGGAGGACCCCTCATGGCCGACCTGAAGCTGGTGCGTGACTTTCCGGTCAGCGCCGAAACCCTGTTCGCCTGGATCAGCGACGGAACCAGATTGTTGCAGTGGTGGGGGCCCGAAGGGGTCGAGGTGCCGGAGCACGATCTGGATTTCTCGCGCCTTGGGCCGTGGTATTCGGTCATGGTCAATGGTGACGGGCAGCGGTTCAAGGTGTCCGGGCATGTGACCCATGTGGACCCGCCGAACTCGGTCGGGTTCACCTGGGGCTGGCATGACGACCAGGACCAGCGCGGCGCCGAGAGCCATGTAAAGCTGGCGGTCGAGCCGACCGACACCGGAGCGCGCCTGATCCTGGATCACCGCGATCTGGGCGATGACGACGTCTCGGCCAATCATGAAAGCGGCTGGACCTCGTCGCTGCGCAAGCTGGAAGCCCGGCTTGCCAACCCCGTCTGACCAAAAGGGAGACCAGAAAATGCCTCAGTACCTGTTTGTCTATCACGGCGGCACCACGCCGACCGACCCGGCCGAGATCGAAGCCACCATGGCCGCCTGGGGCGCGTGGTTCCAGAACATGGGGCCGGCGCTGGAAATCCCCGGCAACCCGGTGGGCCAGTCCCATACCGTCAGCGCCGATGGCGTGGCCGGCAATGGCGGGCCGAACCCGGCCTCGGGCTTTACAGTGGTTAAGGCCGACAGCGTCGAAGCCGCCACCGAGATGGCCAAGGGCTGCCCCATGGTGGTCAACGGCTCGGGCTCGGTCGAGGTGGCCGAGATCCACGAGATCGAGATGTGACCCTCAGCCGGGGAAACCTGGCGCGGGGCGGATCACGCCGCATTCCAGCCCGCGGCGGCTGTATTGCGTGGCGTTCATGAATTTGCGCGTGGCCGGGTGATCGGCCTCGAGCACGCCGAGGCTGACGAGAATGGCGGCGATGGCACACTCGCTGGCGCGGGTGGCGCCATCGGTGATCTTCAGCGCCACACCCATCTTCTTTTCCGGGATGATCGCGACGAACACGGCCTCGGCCCCGGTCTTGATCGCGGCACGGCCGTTCATCGCCCGCATCAGTTCGGTGCAGGCGCGGGTTTCGCCCGCCACCAGCTCGGGGTGGGCGACCATCGCCCGGGTCAATTGCAGGGCCGCGTCGCTGGCCCGGTCCGACCGGTCGCCGGCCGAGGCAAACCACGCCATCGACCGCGCCAGCCCCACCAGCGAAGTGGCGAAATTGGGCGCCGAGCAACCGTCGATCCCGTAACAGGGGCTGTCCTCGCCCGTGGTCTCTTCGAAAGCCGATAGGCAGGCCTGCTGCACGGGGTGGTCGATCTCGATATATTCCGGGCCTGCGCCCATGTGTCGGGCCAGGGTCAGGAACCCGCAATGCTTGCCCGAGCAGTTGTTGTGGATCTGGCAGGGGGTGTCGTCGGCCAGGATCAGGCCGTCGCGCGCGGCCATGTCGGCCGGCTCCTGCGGGCCGCAGCGCAGATCGGGCTCGGACAGGCCCAGGTGATCCAGCCAAGCGGTCACGCGCTCGGTATGGATCGCCGCGCCGTTGTGCGAGGCGCAGGCCAGCGCCAGATGCTCGGAGCCAAGTCCGTATTTGGCCGCCGCGCCTGAGGTGATCAGCGGCAGCGCCTGGATCATCTTGGCTGACGACCGCGGATAGATCACTGCGTTCGGATCGCCCCAGCTGCGCACGATCTGGCCGCTGTCGTCGCAGATCACCGCATGGCCCAGATGAAGGCTCTCCAACAGCGGTCCGCGCCACAGTTCGGTCATCGGTACTGGCTGCGTCATGTCGTCCCTCCGGAATGTGCGCAAAATTCTGCCAATCGCCCTTTCGCCTGTGGCGAAACCTGCGTTAGTGTGTGTATGTCGGCAATCATCCGGATGCGCAACTGCAACAGACGGACCGTCAGGGTTCGCGGCCTTCCGGGATGGAGTTGAGGTGTGGGTCGAGCCAGGAGGCTGAACGAATGAAAACAATGCTCGCCCGCGTATGCGCGGGCCTTTGTGTGGCAGGGATGGCCACGACAGCGATCGCCCAGCAGGCGACCAGTACGAACCGTGTGTCCGCTCAGACTGATTGGAGCGTGTTCGTCGAAGACGATCCGACCGAGTGCTGGAGCGTATCCGCCCCCAAGGAGACCGTGAATACCCGCGGTGGCCGTGTGGTATCGGTGCGTCGCAGCGACATTCTGCTGTTCGTGTTTTATCGCCCCAACGCCGAGGTCAAAGGCCAGGTGACATTCACCGGAGGCTACCCATTCGCGCCCGGGTCCACGGTGAATCTGGAAATCGACGGGTCCGAGTTCGAACTGTTCACCGAGGGCGAGTGGGCGTGGCCCGCCAGCGCCGCGGATGATGCCAAGATCGTCACGGCGATGAAGCGCGGGACCGAGGCCGTGTTGACCGCACGGTCCGAACGCGGCACCCAGACCAAGGACACGTTCTCGTTGCTGGGCTTTACCGCAGCCATCGAAGACGCCGAGAAGCGCTGCACCAAGTAACTGCCCAACCCGTCCAGATCTCGTGCCCCGCCAAAATGGCGGGGTTTTGCGTTTTTGTGCATCCGTTTACGCAACGTCGGTGCCAAAACTTGATCCGCATCAAGGCTGACGGACTCGATTTCTGAACCAATCGGTTCAGACAACGAAGAAGGAGTCCAGACATGTCGACCAAACCCCTTATTGCGGTTCTGATTGTTGCAGCGGCAACTCTGAGCGCGTGCGAGAAATCCACCGAAACCTATCCGGTCACGGGCGAGCAATGCGGCCCGAATGATCCGGTCAAGACACTGGATGCCGAGGACTGCTACATCCCGCCAGCAGGGGTGTGATCGCCCGCTGCATCTAAATCGTGCCCAAGCCTGACCGCTGTGCTAAGCTCTGTCTGAAACCGTGGGTGGACAGGCGAGGAGACGGACATGCGTTGGGTTTGGGCAGCAATTCTTTTTCCGGCATCGGCATTTGCAGACCCTGCGCTGGAATGCGCCGATGCCGGATCTCAGGTCGAGATCGGGACATGCGTCGGTCGGGCCGAGACCAATGTCGAGGCCGCTTTGGTCGCGGCGTTTGGGTTCGCAGTCGATGCGGCGAAGGAACTGGACGAAGTGACGGGTCGGGCTGTTGCTTTGCCAGCGCTTGAAACTTCTCAAGAGGCCTGGAAGACTTATCGCGATGCGCAGTGCGAAGCAGTTGGCGCGTCTTTTGGTGGTGGATCCGGAACGGGCATTGCGATCACCTCGTGCCGGGTCGAGTTGGGGCGGGCCCGTGTCACCGAACTGTTGCGGTTCCTCGACTGACATTCGGACAGGTTCGCACGAATCCTTTTGATCTTTGGCGGCGTTCCTATATAGAGGCGCATCCCAAGCCAGAACGCCCGAGAACCGCCATGTCCGCCAAAGCGCCGATCACCCAGGATGTCATGACCATTCCCCGCAAATTGCCCGAGGGAACGATCAACCTTGTCGGTCTGACCCGCGACCGGCTGCGCGAGGTTCTGATCGAACATGGAACGCCTGAAAAGCAGGCCAAAATGCGGGTGAACCAGATCTGGCAGTGGATCTATCAATGGGGCGTGCGCGACTTTGACCAGATGACCAATCTGGCCAAGGCCTATCGCGCGCAGCTGGCCGAGAATTTCGTGATCGAAATCCCCGAGGTGGTTACCCGCCAGGTCTCGGAGGATGGTACCCGCAAGTACCTGGTGCGCATTGCCGGAGGGCACGAGGTCGAGGTCGTCTACATCCCCGAAGAGGATCGCGGCACGCTGTGCATCTCGTCGCAGGTGGGCTGCACGCTGACCTGTTCGTTCTGCCACACCGGAACGCAGAAGCTGGTGCGCAACCTGACTGCGGCCGAGATCATCGGTCAGGTGATGATGGCGCGTGACGATCTGGACGAATGGCCGACCCCGGGCGCGCCCAAGAACGAAACGCGCCTGCTGTCCAACATCGTGCTGATGGGCATGGGCGAGCCACTGTACAATTTCGAGAACGTCCGCGACGCGATGAAGATCGCGATGGATCCCGAGGGCATTTCCCTGTCGCGCCGGCGGATCACCCTGTCGACCTCGGGCGTGGTACCCGAAATCGCACGCACGGCGGAAGAGATCGGCTGCCTGCTGGCGATCTCGTTCCACGCCACCACGGACGAGGTGCGCGACGTTCTGGTCCCGATCAACAAGCGTTGGAACATCGAGGAACTGCTGCAGGCGCTGGCCAGCTATCCCAACGCGTCGAATTCGGAGCGGATCACCTTTGAATACGTGATGCTGGACGGCGTGAACGACAGCGACGAGGACGCACATCGCCTGATCGACCACATCAAGCGCCATAACATTCCGGCCAAGATCAACCTGATCCCGTTCAACGAATGGCCCGGTGCGCCATACAAGCGCAGCTCGAACAACCGGATCCGGGCCTTTGCCAACATCATCTATCAGGCCGGGTATGCCTCGCCCATCCGCAAGACGCGGGGCGAGGACATCATGGCCGCCTGCGGCCAGCTGAAATCGGCCACCGAGCGCGCCCGCAAATCGCGCCGCCAGATCGAGGCCGAGGCCGGGCTGAAAGGTTGATCTGACGCCCGCGGGTTCGCGGGCAAATGGTGTGTGATTCTACGGCCGGATTTGGTAGTCTTGATCCATGAGAGGTGCGCGGTTGCGCGCACGTAAAATCTGCGCACAAGACGGTGAGTTGGACAGTCCGGTTCTGGTGCGTTTCGTCCAGTCCGCTCATATTTGTCGGGGAAATCTGCGGAATTCAGGCAAGCCTTGAACAGGGTGGGCCAATACATGAACGCACTGACGAAACTGTCCACGATCTGCATGACCGCCGTATTGGTGGCATCGGGCGCCGCCATTGCATGGGCGCAATCCAACGGGACCGAGGCGCATCTGGCGATCGAGAACCCGGCGGAGCTGAGCAAAGAGGCCGCGCGGCAGCACTATCGTGCCCTCAGGAAACAGATGGATCGCGGCTATGCCACCGCGCATCTGGATCAACTGATGAACTATCAGAACTGGCCGCTGTTCAACGACGCGCCGTACCTGTCGGCCACGCATGGGCAACGCTACGTCAACAGCTATGCCAACCGGATGGCCCACAATTACGGCACGTTGCAACCGTGGGATAAGCTGCCCGTGGGCTCGGTCCTGGCCAAGGACAGCATGACCGTCACGGATGAGGGCAGGGTACATCCCGGCGCTCTTTTCGTGATGGAGAAATTGCCCGAAGGCACCAGCCCCGACACCGCCGACTGGCGCTATGTCATGGTGATGCCCGACGGGTCGCTGTTTGGCGACACGATGGGGGATCGCGCGGGGGCGGTTGCCTATTGCCATGACTGCCACGAAGCGGTGGCCGACCGCGACTATACGTTCTTCGTGCCCGAGGATTACCGCGTCGGCAACTGATCGCGGGCCGCGTCACCGGGCAGCTTCAGGGCGGCGGCCTCGCGCCGGCTGAGCTGCTCTCCCTGCTTGCGTTTCGACAGAACCTCGCGCGCCAGGGCGTATTTGTCATCCTGCCAGAAGATCAGGCAGCCGTTGCAGCCTTTGCCGCAGCAGCCCTCGGTGCCTACGCGGTTGGTCTTGAACCGGCGCGCGGTGCCGTCCTGACCGATCTTCTCCACCAGCTCGTCCCGGCGGCGGGCATAGGCGGCGGGATTGTCGCGCCCCGAGGTTTCCAACCCCTGCACCAGCTTGTCAAAACGGATGCGGCTCCAATGTTCGTCGGTCAGAGCGCGCTCCTTGCGCAGGACCGAATATACCGGGAAACGGGCGCGCAGGTCGTCGGGGTCTTCGTGATCGAACAGGGAAAACGGCAGGCGGATCACGGTTTTCGTGCTGCCATGCACCACGTCCAGCTTGGCGCCGTCACTGGCGCGTTCGAATTCGTAGACGCGCAGCAGGACCGTCTCGCGCGAGATGGGCGAGACGAAATCCAGCACGTCCCCGGGTTCAAGCTTGTTCTTCACCTCGACCAGGAAGGCATCCTCGGTCACGTCGGTCACCAGTCCGGCATATTCCCATTGGGCGATGGTCGCGGTGTGCTCGTAATCATGCGCGTAATTGGTCAGCCGCCCTTCGTGAAAGGCCAGCGTGTAGCCGCGGTTCCCCACGGTCTCCAACTCGCGCATGTACGGCTTCGGGTCCCAGTTCTCGGGGTCGGCATAGTAATCGTCGATGGCCATGCGATAGGCGCGCGCGACGATGGCGGCGTAGTATTCCGACTTGCCGCGCCCCTCGACCTTGAGGCTGTCGACGCCGATCTTCAGGTATTCGTCAAGCTTGGGCATGATGCACAGATCGCGCGAATTGAGGATGTACGAGCCGCGATCATCCTCTTCGATCGGCATCAGTTCACCCGGGCGGCAGCCTTCTTCCAGCAGGAATTCGAACAGGTCGGCGTTTTCCTCGGTGATCCGCAGTTCCTGATGGGTGCTGTCCTTCAGGCGCAGCTTCAGCGCATAGTTCCAGCGGCAGGAATTGGCGCAGTTGCCCTGGTTGGCGCCGCGTTCCGCCATGAAATTCGACAGCAGGCAGCGGCCCGAATAGGTCATGCACATGGCGCCGTGCACGAAAGCCTCGAGCCGGATGTCGGGGCATTTCTCGCGAATCTCCACCAGTTCGGGATACGAGACCTCGCGCGCCAGCACCACCAGTTCGGCGCCCTGATCCTGCCAGAACTTCACCGACAGCCACGAACAGATATTGGCCTGGGTCGAGATATGCAGCGGCAGTTCGGGCGCGCGGTCGCGCACGTACTGGAACACGCCGGGGTCGGCGATGATCAACCCGTCGGGCCGCACCTTGCGGACCGTGTCGATGTATTCGTCCAGCTTGGGGATGTCCTTGTTGTGCGAGAACAGGTTCAGCGTCAGGTAGGCGCGGCGGCCATGCGCGTGGCAGAACTCGACCCCTTCAATCACCTCGTCCAGCGAAAACTCGGACTTGGTGCGCAGAGACATGTCGGGCGTGCCCAGATACACCGCATCCGCCCCGTACAGGACGGCCAGTTTCAGCTTGCGCAGATTGCCCGCAGGCATCAGCAATTCCGACTTGGTCCGTGTCATCGCAGCACCCGGTTCTGAATCGATGGCGCCTTCTAAGGCAAAACCACCGAGTCCAGAAGGGCAAACCCGCCTTGCACGCAGGCCCTAGCTGCGGCGGAACCGCGCTGTTCCGATCCGTTCGACCAGCTTGCTGCGCACCGGGTCGGGCTGGGCGTCGATGGCGCGCAGCACTTCGCGCAGTTCGGCCCGCAGGCCGTGCATCTGGTCGATCAGCGACAGCACCATCGACAGGGCGTCGGGCTCCATCTCGTACTGGTTGTCCAGCTCGCAGGCCAGTTGCAGGCGCGCCATGTCCAGCCGCTCGTAGACAAGCCCCTGGTCGGACTGGCGCGGGATCACGATCCGGGCGGACAGGAATCGGGACAACCGCTCGGACGTCAGGTTCTGGACGGCTTCGATCAGTTCGGCTTCGGTCAGAGAACGGGTCATGCCGGCATTCCTTTCCGCGGGTCATAGCTGTGCGACTTGCGCCAGTTCTGCATGAACTGCTTCAGCTCGTCATCGATCTTGTCGGGCATCACCACGCTCAGCTCGATCAGCTGGTCGCCGCGTTTGTCCGAGCCGCGTTTCCTGACGCCCTTGCCGCGCAGGCGCAGGGTCTTGCCGCTGCTTGTGCCCTCGGGCACGGTCACGTTCACGCGGCCGTCGATCGTGGGCGCGGGGACCTTGCCGCCCAGAACGGCCTCGTCGATGGTGATCGGCAGGGTGATGCGGATGTCGTCGCCCTCGCGCTCGAACACCGGGTGTTCGGCCACGCGGATCGTGACCAGCGCGTCGCCCGGCGGCCCCTCGCCATAGCCCGGCGCGCCCTTGCCACGCAGGCGGATGGTCTGGCCGTCGGTGATGCCGGCGGGGATCTTCACCTCGATCCGGTCGCCACTGGGCAGGGTCAGCTTTTGCGTGGCGCCAAAGACCGCGTCCAGGAAACTGATCTGCAGGCTGTAGTTCACGTTGTGACCGGGCGCATGAAACTCGCGCGCACGCCCCCCGCTGAAGCCACCGTTGCCACGGTTGCCGAAGAACTGGGCGAAGATGTCGGACATGTCGTCGTCCTCGACCCCGCCGCCCGCGCGATAGGGGTTGCCCGCGGTTTCCGCATATTCGCGGTAGTATTGCTGCTGCGGGCGTTCTTGGCCCGAAGCGTCGATCTCGCCCCGGTCGAATTTTGCCCGGGTTTCGGGGTCTTTCAAAAGGTCATAGGCTGCGGCGGCGGCCTTGAACTTGGCCTCGGCCTTGGCGTCCCCGGGCTTGAGGTCCGGGTGGCAGTCCTTGGCGATGCGCCGGTAGGCTTTCTTGATTTCGGCGGCACTGGCGTCTTTCGAGACGCCCAACACCGAATATGGATTGTCGCTCATATATCTCTCGTTTCTGATGGGTTTCGCCAGTGGACGTTGTTGGCAGTTAACCTTTCAGATTGTGTCGTGTCATGGAATTTCAACAGGACCGAACGCCGAGCGGTTTGAATTTTCTCGAAAAATTCCGGCATCCTGATAATATCCGCATGTTTCGAACTGTTGCGGATGGAGTCAAACGCATGTCACGCAGAATCAAGTCGGCCCTGGCCCTGTTGGCGGGCAATGCCATCGGTCTGTTGCTGGCCAGCCTGTTGCTGACCGGCTTTTCGATCAAACCGGTGTCCTTCATCGTGGTAGTGATCGTGTTCACCCTGGTTCAGGTCGTGGCCGAGCCATTGATCCTAAAGATCGGGGAAAAGAACGTGCCGGCGCTGAAGGGCGGCATCGCGCTGGTGGTCACCTTCGTGGGCCTTCTGATCACCGATCTGGTCGCCGCAGGGCTGACGGTGGGCGGCATCTCGAACCTGCTTGCGGCGACGCTTCTGGTTTGGCTGGGCGCCTTGATTGCGGGGGTTCTGCTGCCGATCTACGTCTTTACCGAACTGCGCGAGCCCAAGAAATAAGGCTCAGGCCAGCGCATTCAGGCTGTCATTTAGGGCCTGCCACAGCTCGTCCACCGGCTCGCACCCGACCGAAAGTCGCACGAATCCGGGATCGACCTGATCCCCCCAACGCGCGCGCCGCTCGGCCGAGCTGTGCACGCCACCAAAGGACGTGGCCGGGCGCAGCAGCGGGCAGCCATTGATGAACCGTTCGGCCTGGTCTTCAGAGGCCAGCGTGATCGTCAGCAGAAAGCCGAACCGCGTGCTTTGTTTGCAGGCCAGATCATGGGACGGGTCTGAGGGCAGGCCGGGATACCGAATCTGCGTGACCGCCGGATGATCGGCCAGCCGTTCGGCCAGAACCTGCGCCGAGCTGCACATGCGATCAAACCGGACGTCCAGCGTCTCCAGCCCGCGATGCAGCAGCCAGGCCTCATGTGGGCCGGGGATCGCGCCCGAGACGCGGCGCCATTCCTCGACCCGTTCCATGATCTGGGCATCGCGGCTGGCCACGTGGCCCATCAGCAGGTCGGAATGCCCGCCCATCGCCTTGGTGTCCGAGGCGACGACGATGTCGATGCCTAGGTCCAGCGGGTGCTGTCCCAGCGGAGTCAGCGTCGTGTTGTCGGCGATGGTGATGCCACCCGCGGCGCGCACGTCGCGGGCCACCTGCGCCAGGTCGATCATGTCGAGCCCTGGGTTGGACGGGCTTTCGACGAAAACTACATCGAATCCGTCGAACCCGCCCTGCGCGAATGCGGTCGTGGGGCGCTCTTCGACCGACACGCCCAGCGGGGCGAGGAACCGGTCGGCCAGCAGGCGGGTGACATAATACCCGTCCGACGGGATCAGGATGCGCGACCCCGCCCGCACGGTGGCGAACAACGCCGCCGAAATTGCACCCATGCCGGACGGAAAGATCAGGCAGGGTGCGTCTTCGAGATGCGCCAGCACATGCTCGACCTGCGTCCAGGTCGGGTTGTCCACACGGCCATAGGTCGGGTGCCCGTCCGGCGCGCCGGGCAGGTGGAACATGCTGCTTTGGGTCAGCGGCAGCGCCACCGGTTCGCCTTTGCTCAGGGCATTGCCGCGCAGATGCAGCATCTCACCGGTCTTGGAGGTGCGCGCCATCGCTCAACGCCCCGGTATGTCGTCGCGCGGCGGGGCGGGCTCCCAGCGTTCGATGATGTCGACCGCCTCCTGCGCGGTATCGACAAAGCGGAACAGGTCCAGATCCTCTTCGGAAATGGTCCCAGCATCGGCCAGCGCTTCCCAATTGATCACCCGCTCCCAGAACTCGCGCCCGAACAGCAGGAACGGCACGCGTTCCATCCGGCCGGTCTGGATCAGGGTGAGGGACTCGAACAACTCATCCATCGTGCCGAACCCGCCGGGGAAGATGGTGATCGCGCGGGCGCGCATCAGGAAATGCATCTTGCGTATGGCGAAATAGTGGAAATTGAAGCTCAGCTCAGGGGTGACATAGGCATTGGGCGCCTGCTCGTGCGGCAGCACGATGTTCAGCCCGATCGAGCAGCCACCAGCATCCTTGGCGCCGCGATTTCCGGCCTCCATCACGCCGGGGCCACCGCCGGTGACGATGACGTTCTCGCGGCACCCGCTTTGCTTGGATTTCTCGGTCATCAGCCGGGCGAATTCGCGCGCCTCGTCATAGTATTGCGACAGACCGGCCAGCGTGGCCGTCCGGGCGCTGTCTTTTTTGGCTGGTTCCGGGATTCGCGCGCCGCCGAACATCACGATGGTCGACGTGATCTGGCGTTCGGCCATGATCATTTCGGGCTTCAGCAGTTCCAGTTGCAGACGCACGGGCCGCAGTTCCTCTCGGCACAGGAAATCGTCATCGGCAAAGGCCAGCCGGTACGAGGGCGAGCGTGTCTGCGGCGTGTCGGGGACTTCGCTTGCGGTCGAGCGGTCGGTATGCGCATCGCGGAAAGGGCTGAGGCGGTCTTCTCTCATTGCTGGGGGTTCCCTGCTTGCGTGTTTTTCAAACAGCTATAGGGTTCGCGGGCAGAGTGCCAGTCACGGAAAGACGAGAATGGATTGGAAGACTGAAATTTCGGCCGCAGCCGAACGCATCAATGGCCACGCGCAGGTGACACCGGTCATGACAAGCGACGCGCTGGGACTGGCGCAGCCGGTCGAGATGAAGCTGGAGCATTTCCAGCACACCGGTAGTTTTAAGGCGCGCGGCGCCTTCAATACCCTGCTGAGCACGGATGTGCCCGCGGCCGGAGTGGTGGCGGCATCGGGCGGGAATCACGGTGCGGCCGCGGCCTATGCGGCGCGAGCGCTGGGCCATCCGGCCAAGATCTTCGTGCCCGAGATGGCCGGTCCGTCCAAAATCGCCCTGATCGAACGGATCGGCGCCGATCTGAGCGTCGTGCCGGGTGAATATGCCAATGCCCTGTCGATGGCGCGTGAACACGAGGCCCGCACGGGCGCGATGCAGATCCATGCCTATGACGCGCCGGCAACCGTGGCCGGGCAGGGCACCTGTTTCGCCGAATGGGACAGCCAGGGCCTGCAGGCCGATACCGTATTGGTGGCGGTGGGCGGCGGTGGG
The DNA here is from genome assembly GCF_056536885.1 of Ruegeria sp. CI5. Taxonomy (NCBI): domain Bacteria; kingdom Pseudomonadati; phylum Pseudomonadota; class Alphaproteobacteria; order Rhodobacterales; family Roseobacteraceae; genus Ruegeria; species Ruegeria sp. CI5. The sequence goes on along the minus strand of NZ_JBQFQN010000003.1, from coordinate 164,776 downwards.
CTGATCGCGGGCGCGCTGGCCTGGTTTCAGGGCGCGCGCAAGGTCGTTGCGGTCGAGCCGGCAACCTCATGTGCCTTGAACGCGGCATTGCAGGCCGGAACGCCCGTGGATGTGTCCGTTTCCGGCATAGCCGCCAACGCGCTGGGTGCGCGGCGGATCGGCGACATCTGCTTTGGGCTGGCGCAGGGGATGACGTCGGTGCTGGTCAGCGATGACGCCATCGCCGAAGCGCAGCAGCGCCTGTGGCAGGCGCACCGCATTCTGGTCGAGCCGGCGGGGGCGACGGCCCTGGCGGCTCTGACCTCGGGCGTCTACACGCCGGAACCGGGCGAACGGGTCGCGGTTCTGGTCTGCGGGGGCAATATCGCACCTGACCCTCTGACCGTCTGAATTTGCGCCTTGAGGGCCGGGCCTTGGGATTATAGATAAAATTCCATGACCGCCACGATTGCAGATTCCATCTATGACCGGCTCAGCCAGCGCATCATCACGGGCGAGCTCCCCGCGGGTGAGAAACTGCGGCAGGACCATATCGCGCGGGCGTTCGACACCAGCCATGTCCCGGTGCGCGAGGCGCTGTTGCGGCTTCAGGCGCATGGCCTGGCCCACAGCGAACCACGGCGCGGCATGCGCGTTACCGCGTTGGACCCGGCCGAGGTGCGCGAGGTGATCGAGATGCGCGTGGCCCTGGAATCGCTGGCCCTGCAACATGCGATCCAGAATTTGACACCGGCGGATCTCAAAGCGGCCGACAAGGCCCGCATCGCCTGCGACGAGGCGCAGGACATGCCCACATGGGAAACCCGGAACCGCGCCTTTCATCGGGCGATCCTGACACCCTGCGCGCGGCCGCGCCTGCTGCATACGATCGACGATCTGCATATCGCCAGCGCCCGCCATCTGTTCGCCCATTGGCGTCACCGCTGGGTCCAGCGGAAAGACACCGACCACGCCGCCATCGTGCAGGCGATGAAGCGCCGCGATACCGCCACGGCCACAGCGATTCTGGTGCGCCATATCCGCCGCGCCAGCTGAAACCGACGGGTTTTCGCGCCGGGTGGCCGCAAACGGCTCCGCCAACGTCGCATTGCGCATTGGCCCCGGCTTTCATATAGGCAACACCAACCAAACGAGAGTCAGCACGGAGTAACCCCATGTCCAACGCCCAACTGGAAACCGCCATCGAGGCCGCATGGGAGGCCCGCGACACGATCACGCCCGCCACCACCGGTGAACAGCGCGAAGCGATCGAGGACACGCTGAACGCGCTGGACAGCGGCGCGCTGCGGGTCGCCGAGAAGCAGGCCGATGGCAGCTGGCATGTGAACCAGTGGGCTAAAAAGGCGGTTTTGCTGGGCTTTCGCATCAAGGACATGGAAATCCAGTCCGGCGGCCCGCAGGGCGGCGGCTGGTGGGACAAGGTCGACAGCAAGTTCGCCGGCTGGGGTGAAAACCAGTGGCGCGCGGCCGGTTTCCGCGCGGTGCCCAACTGCGTGGTGCGCAAATCGGCCTATATTGCGCCGGGCGTTGTGCTGATGCCGTCTTTCGTGAACCTCGGCGCCTATGTGGACGAAGGCACCATGGTCGATACCTGGGCCACCGTCGGATCCTGCGCGCAGATCGGCAAGAACGTGCACCTGTCGGGCGGCGTCGGCATCGGCGGCGTGCTTGAACCCATGCAGGCCGGCCCGACCATCATCGAGGACAACTGCTTTATCGGGGCGCGCTCCGAGGTGGTCGAGGGCTGCATCATCCGCGAAGGCTCGGTTCTGGGCATGGGCGTCTATATCGGCCAGTCCACCAAGATCGTGGATCGCGAGACCGGTGAAGTGTTCTATGGCGAAGTGCCGCCCTATTCGGTGGTGGTGTCCGGTTCGATGCCGTCGAAGAACGGGATCAACCTGTACTGTGCGGTGATCGTGAAGCGGGTGGATGAAAAGACCCGCTCGAAGACCGGGATCAACGAGCTGCTGCGCGATTGATCGTAGACGTCGTTCAATGTTCCGAAGGTCGCGGCTCTGGTCCGCGGCCTTTTTCGTTCGGCAGGGTCGGACCTATCCCGCCTGGTAGTCGGCGAGATCCTCGGGCGCGTGCAGCAGGGTGCCTTCGTATTTCGGTAAATCATCGCGCAGATCCAGCCAGGGCAGCTTGCTTTGATAATTGACGTGAAAGGTTGGCGCAAAGTCTGAAGGGTCTTCCAGCGAGGTCGCGTACAGGTGCATCCCGCCTTCATAGTGGTCGGCCTCGAACCCCATCGGAGAGCCACACGTGGCGCAGAAATGACGCTGGACGCCTTTCGAACTGGCGAAAGTACGCGGTGTTGCGGCGGTCCATCGGAAATTGCGTGAGGGTACGCCCAACCACGCGACCACGGGCGCGGCGCAATTGCGGCGGCAATCGTCACAATGGCAATAGCAGCTCCAGGTCTCGGCGCCCTCAAACTCCCAGCGGGTTTCACCGCACAAGCAGCGGCCGCGTTTGGTCATGATGTCCTCCGTCGTTTTTCGCGACCAGTCTGACTGAACGGTGGGCTTGAGCGCGTCAAAAAACGACACGGCATCCGGGAACCGCGTCGAGCTGCCATGCTTGACCATCGACCGACCCCCGGCTAAGGCCCACGGCATGGAAAAGCAAAAGAAACCCTCGCGCCAGCAGGTCTATACTCTGTTGGTTCAGATTGGTCGCAAGGATGGCGACGGCCTGCCCGAAGGCGCTACCGGCGCGGCGCTTATGTGCTATGCCAGCGGAGTGGACGAGGCCGAGGCCGTGCGCGAAACCGTGGCCATTCTCAAGCAGGCCGATACGGCTCCACTGGACGTAACCGGCTATGGCACCCTGGCCGAGCGCGAGGCGCAGGGGCACGAGATCGACCCCGACGAACGCGCTCTGATGCAGAGGGCGCTTGAGGAAAACGCGGTTATTGTTGCGCAGATGACGCCCTTCTTCGGCGACAAGCCCGAAAGCGCCTAGCGGCGCGTGCCGAACCACTTGCGATAGATCTGGTCATAGGTGCCATCTTCGCGGAGGCCCAGAAGCGCCTGGTTCACATCCTCGACCAGAGGTGACCCGGTCGGGAAGACGATACCGTAATTCTCGCGCAGGAAGACGCCGCCGGTCATTGCCGCAATCTTGCGGCCTTCATGTGCGGCGAAATACGACAGGATCGGCGCGTCGAACACGACGGCATCCAGGTCCCCATCCTTGAACGCGGTCAACATGCTGTCCAGGTCTTCGTACCCGGTGAATTCGACCTCGCGCCGGTTCAGAAAACTGGCGGCGGTCGAACCCGAGATCGTCCCGACCTGCTTGCCGTACAGATCATTGACCGAGTTGATGTTGCTGGTGATCGCATCCACCGTCATGACCGAGGTGATCCTTGCGGTGAAAACCGACACGATGAACAGCGAGGATACGACCAGGATCACACCCAGAATTCGCCCGAACGGGGTCCGGGGCATCCGCTCTTCAAAGCCGCCATTGACCACCAGGTTCAACGCCCACCAGAAGGATGGGAACCAGGCCTCGTTCAGGTCGCGGTCGAAATAGGGTTGGGATCGGCGTTCGAACCCCCACATCAGCATGCCGCCACCCAGCAGGATGGCAAAGGCCAGCCCGATGGCGATGAACAGCTCGCGTGACAGCAGCGCCTGCATCAAGGACGGGCTGCGCGCCGCGTCTGATGGTACCATGATCTGAAGGCCCGCTTCGAAAATCGGTTGGCTAAAATCCATCCGGGCTTCTCGGCCTGCGGTGATCGAAATATTCGCGATCGCCATGTCGGCTTCGCGGTTCTCGACCGCTGACAGCATGTCCCCGAACGCGTCGACTCGAACGACCGTGTATTCCCAGCCCAGTTCTTCAGCCAGCGCGGCCAGCAGGTCCATTGAGAAGCCGGTGCCCTCGCCCTCATCCACATACGAGAACGGAGGACGCTCCACCGTCGTGACCGTCAGAGTTTCGGCTTGGCTGTGTTGTGCAAAGACCGCGAAGGTCAGGCAGATCAATGCGAAAAGGGCGCGCGTCATGGCTGGTTCACCTGTTTCGCGGCGCTCTAGCGCAATTTGCCATGGCGCGGCAAGGTCGTCGCGAGGTCATCGACCGGGATTTCTTTTTTGCCGTTTTTTCGGGCTGGGCGACCGGAAAACCACCGATCGGGGTTGGCATTGCGGCCAATTCGTTGAATCTGTGCGTGAACCCACATCCTGCCGACCCTGCGAGGCCCCTGAATGACCGACTCTGTCCAGTTGACCGCAGACCTGATCCGTTGCCCCTCGGTCACACCCGAGGAAGGCGGGGCGCTGATTCTGCTGGAAGATATCCTGGCGCGGGCCGGTTTCACCTGCACGCGGGTGGATCGCGGCGGTGTCTGCAACCTGTTCGCCCGGTGGGGCGACAAGGGGCATGCGCGCAGTTTCGGGTTCAACGGCCATACTGACGTGGTGCCGGTGGGCGATGAGGCCGCATGGACCCGCCCGCCGTTCGGCGCGGAAATCCATGATGGCATTCTGTACGGTCGGGGCGCGACCGACATGAAATCGGGGGTGGCGGCCTTTGTCGCGGCGGCGGTGGATTTCGTGCGCGACACCCCGCCCGACGGGGCGATCATCCTGACTATCACGGGGGATGAAGAAGGCGATGCGGTGGACGGCACCACCGCGCTGCTGGACTACATGCAGGCGCAAGACGAGCGGATGTCGGTCTGTCTGGTGGGCGAGCCGACCTGCCCCAACGAGATGGGCGAGATGATGAAGATCGGCCGCCGCGGATCGATGACCGCGTGGTTCGAGGTGACGGGCGTGCAGGGTCATTCGGCCTATCCGCATCGCGCCAGGAACCCGCTGCCGGCCTTGGCGCGGCTGATGGATCGGCTGGCCAGTCACGAACTGGATCGGGGGACGGACCATTTCGACGCTTCGACCCTGGCGGTGGTCACGATGGACACCGGCAACGCGGCCACCAACGTCATTCCCGCCCAGTGCCGTGGCGCGGTGAACATCCGGTTCAACGACCTGCATTCAGGCGCCAGCCTCAGTGACTGGCTGAAGGCGCAGGCAGCCGACGTGGCGGCCGAGTTCGGCGTGCAGATCGACACGCGGATCAAGGTCTCGGGCGAAAGCTTCGTGACCCCTCCGGGGCCGCTGTCGGAACTGGTGGCCCGCGCGGTCGAGGCCGAGACCGGCCGCCGGCCCGAGCTGTCCACCACCGGTGGCACCTCGGACGCGCGGTTCATCAAGGATCATTGCCCCGTGGTCGAGTTCGGCCTGGTCGGACGCACCATGCACCAGGTGGACGAATCCGTCCCGGTCGAGCAGATCCGGCAGCTCAAGGCGATCTATGCCCGGATCCTGGCCGACTATTTCGCCTGAGTGATTGATGCGCCCGGCCACTTTTTGGTCATGACGCGGTCGTATCGGCGTGTTAGGCGGAAATCATGAAACGCATACCGACCAAGCAGGAGATCCTCGACTGGATCTCGGCGAACCCCACGCTCACCTCGAAACGCGACATTGCCAAGGCCTTTGGCATCAAGGGCGCGGACCGGATCGACCTGAAACGGATTCTCAAAGAGCTTGAGGCCGAGGGGCATCTTGAAAAGCGCAAGCGCAGCTATCGCGACCCGGACCGCCTGCCGCCGGTCAGCGTGCTGCAGGTCAAGGCGCCGAACGCCGACGGCGACCTGTTCGCGCGGCCGCTGGAATGGCATGGCGAAGGGGTCGAGCCGATCGTGCTGATCATTTCCCGCGCCAGCGACCCGGCGCTGGGCGAGGGTGACCGGATCTTGGCCCGGCTGACCCAGGTGCATGAAGAAGACCACAATTACGAGGCCCGCCTGATCCGCCGCATCGGCGCCAATCCGCGCCGGGTCGTGGGCATTTTCCGCAAGGGCGCCGAGGGCGGTCGAATCGTGCCCATCGACAAGGCCGGATCGACCGAATGGCTGGTGGCCGAAGGCGCGGCGCTGGGCGCCAGGGATGGCGAACTGGTCGAGGCCGAGCAGGCCGGGCCAAAAAATCGTATGGGGCTGCCGCGTGCGCGTATCGTGGAACGGCTGGGCGATCCGTCCGCGCCCAAGGCGGTGTCGCTGATCGCGATCCACCAGCATGGCATCCCGGATGATTTTCCCGATGACGTGATCGCCGAGGCCGACCGGGCCAAGCCCGTCGGGCTGAAAGGGCGCGAGGATCTGCGGGACATCCCTCTGCTGACCATCGACCCGTCGGACGCGCGCGACCATGACGACGCCTGCTATGCCCATACCGATGATGATCCGAAAAACCCGGGCGGCCACGTGATCTGGGTCGCCATTGCCGATGTGGCCGCCTATGTGCGCCCCGGCAGTGCGCTGGACCGCGAGGCGCGCAAGAGGGGCAACTCGACCTATTTCCCTGACCGCGTCGTGCCGATGCTGCCCGACCGTCTGTCGGGCGATCTGTGTTCGCTGCACGAAGGCGTGCCACGCGCCTGTATCGCGGTTCGGATGCGGATCGATGCAAACGGCAACAAGATCGACCACCGCTTTGTGCGGGGGCTGATGCGCTCGGCCGCGTCACTGCATTATGCCGAGGTGCAGGAGGCCATCGACGGCACCCCCAATGACCGGACCGGCCCGCTGCTGGAGAGCGTTCTGAAGCCGCTCTATGCCGCATATGGCGCACTGAAGACGGCGCGCAACGAACGCCAGCCGCTGGACCTGGACCTGCCGGAACGCAAGATCGTGCTGAACGACAAGGGCGAGGTCGAAAGCGTGGCCTTCCGCGAGCGGCTGGACGCGCACCGGCTGATCGAGGAATTCATGATCCTGGCCAATGTGGCCGCGGCCGAGACGCTGATCGCCAAGCGCAGCCCTCTGTTGTTCCGGGTGCACGAGGAACCCGCGCCCGAAAAGCTGGAAAGCCTGCGTGAGACGGCACAGGCCGCCGGGCTGAATCTGGCCAAAGGGCAGGTGCTGCAGACCCGTCACCTGAACGCGCTGTTGAATGCCGCCGCCGGCACCGAGGATGCTGAGCTGATCAATCTCAGCACCTTGCGGTCGATGGCGCAGGCCTATTACAGCCCCGAGAACTTTGGCCATTTCGGGCTGGCGCTGCGCAACTATGCGCATTTCACCTCGCCCATCCGCCGCTACGCCGACCTGATCGTGCACCGGGCGCTGATCTCGGCCCATGGCTGGGGCAAGGACGGGCTGACCGCCGACGAGATCGAGCGGCTGGAGGAGATTGCTACCCACATCTCGGACACCGAGCGCCGCTCGATGATGGCCGAGCGCGACACGACTGACCGCTATCTGGCGGCCTATCTGAGCGAGCGCGTCGGCAACGAGTTCACCGGCCGCATCAGCGGCATCGCCCGGTTCGGGGCCTTCGTCAAACTGGACGAAACCGGGGCCGACGGGCTGGTGCCGGTGCGGTCGCTGGGGCGCGAGTTCTTTCACTTCGACGCCGAGACCGGCACCCTGATGGGGGCCGATACCGGCCTGACCATCGCCATTGGCCAGCGTGTCACAGTGCGCCTGACCGAGGCCACACCGGTGACCGGCGGGCTGGAGTTGGAGCTGCTGTCGATCGAAGATCAGGCCATGCCGCGCGGCGGCGGACGTGGGCGGCCCGGCCGTCCGACACGGCGCAAGGCGGTCAGCACCAAGCGCAAGAAGGACAAGATCAAACGCAAGGTCGAGCGCAAACGCCGTCAGCGGTGATAGGTCAACGCCCGGGCGATCAGCCATCCATGCCGGACGGGGTCGATCTGTTCGATCCCGTCGAACAGGATGGCGCGATTGCCGTCAATCCTGTCAGCGTCGGGAAAGGCCGAGGTAAACTCACCGATAAGCCGGGTCTGGCAGTGGACAAACAGGGCAAACCGGGCGGAGGTGTGTCCACCCAGCCTGATGGTTGTTCCCTTGGGACTCAGATAGGCCGGTTGGCCCCATCGCAGAGCCTCGGTCACCAAAACCGCCGGTTGAAGTTCCTGCGCGGTGGCGAAGACCAGATCGCGCAGAGCCAGAGCGCCGCTTTTGGTGTCCGCGGCGAATGCCTCGTAGGCAGACGCCACCTTGGGGTCATCGAAAGGCCTCATGGCAGGGGGATCGCCTGTTCCATCCGGTCAACATAACTGTTCAGCAGCGTATCCTGTTTGATGCGCCGGGTCAGCCGGGTATCGGCCGGAGTGGCCCGCATCGCAGCCAGCATCGGGCCGACGCTGAGGTCGGCCGAAGTGGGGTGATCGCCCAAAAGATACGGGGCCTGCCACAGATAAGCTGAGATCGCCTCGAGGTCGCGTTCGACCCGTGCCATCCGTTCGGCCTCGGAGAAGCGCCCGATCCCTTGGGACCGAAGGCCTTTCAAGACCGATTTCCGAACCGAGTTCGAGATCGGGCGTCGGACGATTCGGGGAATCTCATAGAAGAAGGTGTCGCGCAGAACTGGCCAAACCTCGTCGTTGGCCCAGCGGTCAATGACGATCTGGAAGTACAGATGTTCCTCGGCCATGCGGATCAACGCGCGGGACTGGCCCTTTTGCACATCGCTCAGGCCACGGTCGAATTCGGCGCCCTGCGCTTCCAACCAGTCGCGAATCTGGTCGCTGTCCGGCACCAGACGTTCGGGTGTGCGCAAAACCGGCAACTTGCTGTGCGGCATCTGTCGCGGATCGACCATGTCCGAACGGCGCCAGTGCAGCCCGGCCAGCTGCAGCATATAGGCGGTTTTGACGCAAAAGGGGCTGGCGCTGAAAAGTCCGAAAGCGGAAGGGTAGGTAAGAAGGGTCAACATAATAGGCTCCGAAATTGGGGTGCCGCCGGTCTATCGCGGGCTAATGACAGTTTCTGTCATTAGGTTTAGATTGAATGACATCATGTCCCGCACCGCCCGACTGTTCCAATTGATGCAGGCCTTGCGGTCTGGCCCGTCGCCCAAGACCTCGGCGCAGTTGGCGCAGGATCTGGGGGTTTCGGCACGCACCGTGCATCGCGACATCGACGCTCTGCGTGGTCTCGGTGCAGTCATTGATGGCGAGGCCGGGTTCGGGTTCACCCTGATCGAAGACGCGACACTGCCGCCGCTGGGATTCACCGATGACGAGTTGGAGGCGCTGGTTCTTGGCCTACGCGAGGTGCAACTGATCGGAGACCCGGCTCTGTCGGACGCCGCCGGTGCGGCGCTGCGCAAACTGCAGGGCCGGCTGCCACACCGCCAATCCCACCGCCTGAGCCACGCAGTGCTGACCGCCACCCGGTTCGACCGTCCTGCCGCACCCAGCATCGAAGTTGCCGACCTGCGGCAGGCGACGTGGGACGAGCGTGTGGTCGAGTTCGACTATACCGATGCGAAAGGTGACGACACCCAGCGCCGCGTGAGCCCACTGAGCATCGTGTACATGGATCATGCCAGCGTACTGCTCAGCTGGTGCCATTTGAGGCGGGATTTTCGCGTGTTTCGGTTGGACCGGATGCGCGCGATGTCCGTCACCCAGGACAGTTTCCGCCCCAACCGCGTGCCTTTGCTGCGAGAGGCGCTGGCCAAGATCCGGGCCGAGCGCGAAGCAAAAGATCAAGAGAGCCAGTCCTGAGCGCTTTGTGATTTGCGCAATCTGGGGTACCCTGTCTGCGAGCAGTAATCAGGAAAACCTGAATCATGAAATATGTGTGTGGCTTTGTGGCCGCCGCATTTTGGGCATCCATCTTGCAGGCGGAGACTTCGAATACAACCAAACGACCACAGATCAGACCGGCGCTGGATTCGATCCAGTTGGCGTCGGCCGATCTGACGGTTTCGATCCGGCCGGTGCCAAGGCCGACCACCGGCATGCACCGGGTGGTCGTCGAAGGCAACACCAGCTTCGAGACCTGGTTGAATGCCTTCCGGCACCGGGCAGTTGCGGCAGGTATCCGGCCGCAGGTCCTGGACCGGTCATTGTCAGGCCTGACCTACGACAACGACGCCATCAAGCGCGATCGCAGTCAGGCCGAGTTCTCGAAACCGATCTGGGAGTATCTGGATTCGGCCGTGTCAGACCTGCGCATCGCGAATGGGCGCAAGGCGCTGGTGCGGTACAAGGATACGCTGGACCGGATCGAAGCCCGGTACGGGGTCGAAAAAGAGGTGGTGGTCGCGGTCTGGGGGCTGGAAACATCCTACGGCACGTATCGGGGCAGCAGCCAGACAATCCGGTCGCTTGCAACGCTTGCCCATGACGGGCGGCGCGCGCAGTTTTTTGAAACACAGTTGCTCGCGGCATTGCAAATCGTGCAGGCCGGCGACATCACCTCGGACCGAATGACGGGCAGTTGGGCGGGTGCCATGGGGCACACGCAATTCATGCCGACCTCATACCTCGAGCACGCGGTTGACTTCGACGGCGACGGACGCCGCGACATCTGGTCGGACGATCCTACGGATGCGCTTGCGTCTGCTGCCGCCTACCTTGCCAAGTTCGGGTGGACCAAAGGTCAGCCATGGGCGGTCGAGGTGCGTTTGCCCAAAGGGTTCGACTATGCCAGCGCCAGTCGGGACGTTAGTTTGCTGCCTTCGGAATGGGCCGCACGCGGCGTCCGCGCCGCGAACGGCGGTGGCATCGCAGATTTCGGGCCCGCCTCGATCCTGCTGCCGGCCGGCAGCGGTGGCGTGGCCCTGATGATCTTTGACAATTTCAGCGTGATCGAGCGTTACAACGGCGCCGATGCCTATGTGATCGGCATCGGCCACCTGTCAGACCGGCTGGCCGGGCAGGGTCCGTTCCGCGCAAGCTGGCCGCGCGGCGACCGGGTGCTGAGTTTTACCGAACGCAAGGAGTTGCAGCTGCGCCTGACCCTGGCCGGGTTCGACACGCAGGCCATCGACGGGCGGATCGGTCCGAACACCATCAATGCGCTGCGGGCCTACCAAATGGCGCGAGGTCTTTTGCCGGATGGGTATGCCACCGTGCAATTGCTGGAACGGATGCGCTGAACGAAAAAGGGCGGCCCTACCGGACCGCCCGTTTGCGATTTTTTCCTGAGATCACGAGGCCGCTTTCATCAGGCCCTGGGCGATGATCTCAGCCTGCGCCTCGTCCAGCGACTTGTAAATGCGCACGAACATCTCGTCGATATCTGCCGGGGTCAGGATCAGCGGCGGCGAGATGATCATCCGGTCGCCCACATGGCGCATGATAAGGTTGTTGGCAAAGCAGCGATCGCGGCAGATGTACCCGACCGTGCCCGGATCGGAGGCGAACTTGGCCCGGCTGGCCTTGTCCGGCGTCAGCGCGATCGAGGCCATCATGCCCACAATCTTGGCTTCGCCCACCAGCGGGTGCTCGACCAGCGCCTCCCATTTCTGTTTCAGATAGGGGGCCGCGACATCGCGCACATGCTCGACGATCTTTTCTTCTTCCAGAATGCGCAGGTTTTCCAGCGCGACGGCCGCCGCGACGGGGTGGCCCGAATAGGTATAGCCGTGGTTGAACTCGGTCCCGCCGATCACCTCGGCAATCTCGTCATTGACGATCGAGCCGCCGATGGGCGCATAGCCCGAGCTGAGCCCTTTGGCGATGGTCATGATATGCGGGCGGATGTTCATGGTCTGCGAGCCGAACCAGTTGCCGGTTCGACCAAAGCCGCAGATCACCTCGTCGGCGATCAGCAGGATGTCGTACTTGTCGCAGATGCGCTGGATTTCCGGCCAGTAGGTGTCGGGCGCGACGATCACGCCGCCCGCACCCTGGACCGGCTCGGCGATGAAGGCGGCAACGCGGTCTTCGCCCAGTTCCAAGATCGCCTCTTCCAGCTCGCGTGCGCGGGCCAGACCGAACTCTTCGGGCGTCATGTCGCCGCCCTCGGCCCACCAGTTGGGCTGGTTGATGTGGTGGATGTTCGGGATCGGGATGCCGCCCTGCGCGTGCATGCCGGCCATGCCGCCCAGCGAAGCCGACCCGACGGTCGACCCGTGATAGGCGTTGTGGCGGCTGATGATGATGTTCTTGTTGGGGTGACCCTTTTCCGCCCAATAAGTGCGGACCAGACGGATGTTGGTGTCATTGGCCTCGGACCCGCCGGCGGCGAAGAAGACATGATTCAGGTCACCCGGTGCCAGTTCGGCCAGCTTGGCCGCCAGCGCGATCGCCGGGACATGGGTCGTTTTGAAGAAGGTGTTGTAGTAGGGCAGTTCGCGCATCTGGCGCGCCGCCACTTCGGCCAGTTCGTCGCGGCCATAGCCGACGTTCACGCACCACAGGCCGGCCATGGCATCCAGGATCTCTTCGCCCTCGCTGTCGGTCAGATAGACGCCCTTGGCTCGGGTGATGACGCGCGCGCCTTCCTTGCCCAGTGCGCCGTTGGCCGAAAACGGGTGAAGGTGATGCGCCGCATCCAGGGCCTGCAATTCGGCGGTCGGCATGTGGTTGGTGATGGTCGACATCGGTCTCTACTCCTGCAACAGCGGTTGCCGTCACAATATGATCAAATTTTTTCCTGTCAATCGAATCGCGCTGACCTATTCGGTCGCCAGCGCCTCGGCCATCAGTTCCATGCCCTGTTCGATATCCTGGGTCGTTGCTTTTGTGACTTTTTCAGCGTCGCTGGCGCGCAGGGCATCGATGATGTCCTTGTGCCGGTCTGGAAGGCTCTGGGTGCCGAAGCGCCCACAGACGACGCGCAAGGACGGCCCGAATCGCAGCCACAGGCGCTCGGCCAAATCCTTTAGAATCGGCGCGCCGGCGTGGTCATAGAGTTTTTCGTGGAATGCATGGTTCAGGCGAAGATAGCCGCCAACGTCCCCGTCGGCGATCGTGCGATCCAGCTGTTCGTCGATCTTTTCAAGCTGGTCGATATCCGCCGTGGTCATGTTGACTGCTGCGCGCCGGGAAAGCTCTGATTCTACGGCATTTCTGGCGAAAATCATCTGTTCGACATCTGTTGCGGTCAGCAGGGGAACGCTGACCCGCCGGTTGCCCTGAAAGATCAGCGCACCGTCCGAGATCAGGCGCCGGATAGCCTCGCGCACCGGGGTCATGCCCACGCCCAGCGAATCGGTCAGGCCCTGGATCGTGACCGGTTGCCCCGGCACCAGATCGCCGAACATGATCTGCGACTTCAGTGTCTGGTACACCTGTTCATGTGCTGGTCGTTTTTCGGTCTGGGTCACTGCAGCAGATGCCTTATTTTTGATCAAATCCAATTGGTTCACCCCGATCCCAATGCTCCCGGCTTGTCAGGTTTCTTGCCCCGTGAAACCATACGACGTATCGAGGGAAAACGCAAAACTTGATCAAATCCAAAAAAACGGGAAAATGCCCGTACACTTGCAGGGAGAAGAAAATGAAAATCAAAACGCTGACGATGACGGCAATTGTCGCATTGGGGACGTCGGCCGCTGTTGCGGAAGAGGTGCGCGTATACAACTGGTCGGACTACATCGACGAGGAGTTGCTGAGCAAATTCCAGGAAGAGACGGGTCTGACCCTGATCTACGACGTGTTCGACAGCAACGAGGTTCTGGAAACCAAGATGCTGGCCGGAGGATCCGGTTACGATGTGGTGGTGCCGTCGGGCACCTTCCTTCAGCGCCAGATCCAGGCTGGAGCCTTCCAGAAACTGGACATGTCCAAGCTGCCCAATGCAGTTAACCTCTGGGATGTGATCCAGGAACGTACGGCCGGATATGACCCGGACAACGCCTATTCGATCAACTACATGTGGGGCACCACGGGGCTGGGCGTGAATGTCGACAAGGTCAAGGAAGTGCTGGGCGACGATGCGCCCTTGAACAGCATGGACCTCGTGCTGAAGCCCGAGAACATGGAAAAGCTGGCCTCATGCGGCGTCCATTTCCTGGACGCGCCGTCCGAGATCATTCCCATGGTACTCCAGTACATTGGCGAAGATCCGGACAGCCATGACACCGACGTGATCGCCAAGACCGAAGAAGTGCTAATGGGCGTGCGTCCCTACATCCAGAAGTTCCACAGCTCGGAATACATCAATGCGCTGGCCAATGGCGACATCTGCGTGGCCGTGGGCTGGTCGGGCGACATTCTGCAGGCCCGCGATCGGGCGGATGAGGCCGACAACGGTGTGACCATCGAATACCATCCGTTTGCCGAAGGCTCGCTGATGTGGTTCGACCAGATGGCCATTCCGGTGGATGCACCCAACCCGGACGGCGCGCATAAATTCCTGAACTTCATCCTGGATGCCAACAACATGGCGGCGGCGTCGAACTACGTCTACTACGCCAACGGCAACAAGGCGTCGCAGGAGTTTCTGGAAGAAGACGTGATCGGCGATCCGGCGATCTATCCGGATGATGCCACGATGCAGAACCTCTACATCACCACGCCTTACCCGGCCAAAACGCAGCGGGTGGTAACCCGTCTGTGGACCAAGATCAAATCGGGCACCTGATCCGAAATGATTGCGCAAGGCAGAATGGTTCTGCCTTGCGCACTACCTGTACAGGCTGACTTACGGGGGCCGATTTGAACTCTACCGTCTTTGCGCCGTGGGAAGATCCGCAGGCGAAACCCTTGATCCAGTTCAAAAATGTGACCAAGCGATTCGGGGACTTTACTGCCATAGACAATCTGTCGCTGGACATCTTCGAGCGGGAATTCTTTGCTTTGCTGGGGCCGTCGGGTTGCGGCAAGACGACGATGATGCGGATGCTGGCGGGGTTCGAGAAACCCACCGAAGGCCACATCATGCTGAGTGGTCAGGACATCGACCCGGTGCCGCCGAACAAGCGGGCGGTCAACATGATGTTCCAGTCCTACGCGCTGTTTCCCCATTTGAACGTCTGGGACAACATCGCCTTTGGCCTGCGCCGGGACAACATGCCCAAGCATGATCTGGAAGACCGGGTCGAGGAGATGCTGCGCCTGACCCGTCTTGAGAAATTTGCCCGCCGCAAACCGCACCAGATTTCCGGTGGTCAACGACAGCGCGTGGCGCTGGCCCGGTCGCTGGCCAAGGCGCCGAAACTGCTACTGCTGGACGAACCTCTTGGTGCACTGGACAAAAAGTTGCGCCAGGACACCCAGTTCGAGCTGATGGACATTCAGGAAAAGACCGGCACCACCTTCGTGATCGTGACCCACGACCAGGAAGAGGCGATGACGGTGGCCAGCCGTGTTGCGGTGATGGATCAGGGTCAGTTGATGCAGGTCGCCACGCCGGACCGGATCTACGAAAACCCGAACTCGGTCTATGTCGCCGATTTCATTGGGGACGTGAACATCATCGAAGGTCGTGCAACCGCCGCCGGTGAGGGCTCGTACAGTATCGAATGGGCCGAGGGCCAGCCGCCACTGACGGCGACATCGGCGGCAAGCTTTGGAAACGGGCAGGCCTGTCACCTGGCCATCCGGCCGGAAAAGGTAACGATCTCGGCCGAGCGTCCTGCCGATGCCGTCAACGCAGTGCAGGGCAAGGTGCATGACATTGCCTATTTGGGCAACCTGTCGACCTACCATGTCGAATTGCCAAACGGGACGATCATCAAGGCGCAAACGGCCAACACACGGCGGATTTCCCGCCGGTCCTTTACTTGGGAAGACCCTGTCTGGCTGTCCTGGACAGCCACGGCGGCGGTTCTGCTGGCAGACTGATGCGCCGCGCGGTCCTGATCGCCATCCCCTATGTCTGGCTTCTGGCACTGTTCCTGGTGCCGTTCTTCATCGTGTTGAAGATCTCGCTGTCGGACATCGCGCTTGCGATCCCGCCCTACACCCCGACCCTTGATCTGTCGCAGGGCTGGGCCGGGATCAAGGAATTCTTCAGCCTACTGGATTTCGAGAATTTCGTCTGGCTGACCGAGGATGACCTGTACTGGAAAGCCTACCTGTCCAGCGTCAAGATCGCGCTGATCGCGACCGCGCTGACCCTGCTGGTGGGCTATCCCATCGCCTATGGCATGGCCCGCGCGCCCGAGGAATGGCGTCCGACGCTGATGATGCTGGTGATCCTGCCGTTCTGGACCTCGTTTCTGATCCGCGTCTATGCGTGGATGGGGATCCTGTCGAACGAAGGCTACCTGAACCAGTTCCTGCTGTGGACGGGCATCATCTCGACCCCGCTGACCATTCTGAACACGCAGACGGCTGTCTATATCGGCATCGTCTACACCTATCTGCCGTTTATGATCCTGCCGATCTACGCCGCGCTCGATCGGTTGGACGGCTCGCTGATCGAGGCGGCCGAGGATCTGGGCTGTTCGCGCACGCAGGCCTTCTGGCTGGTGACCATCCCGCTGTCGCGCCCGGGCATCATTGCGGGATGCTTCCTGGTGATGATTCCGGTGATCGGTGAATTCGTGATCCCCTCGCTGCTGGGCGGGTCGGGCACGCTGATGATCGGCAAGGTCTTGTGGGAGGAGTTCTTCTCGAACCGCGACTGGCCGGTGGCCAGCGCCGTGGCGGTGATCCTGCTGCTGATCCTGGTGATCCCGATCGTGCTGTTCCAGCGCAACCAGCAGAAACAGGCGGAGGCAGAGCAATGAACAGGCTGAGCTGGTTCAACACGGTCTCGCTGACGCTGGGCTTTGCGTTTCTGTACATCCCGATGGTTATCCTGATCATCTTCAGCTTCAACGAAAGCAAGCTGGTCACGGTCTGGGCCGGGTTCTCGACCAAATGGTATGGCGAACTGATGCAGAACCAGGCGTTTCTGGATGCGGCTTGGGTCACCGTTCGCGTTGCCGTGTTCTCGTCGACGCTGGCGACCATTCTGGGCACCATGGCCGCCTATGTCATGGTGCGGGGCGGGCGGTTCTTTGGCCGCACGCTGTTCTCCGGGATGATCTACGCGCCGCTGGTGATGCCCGAGGTGATCACCGGCCTGTCGCTGCTGCTGCTGTTTATCGGGATCGGGCTGGACCGAGGCATCCTGACCATCGTGCTGGCGCATACGACCTTTTCGATGTGCTACGTGTCGGTCGTGGTGTCCTCGCGGCTGGTGACGTTCGATCAGTCGCTGGAAGAGGCGGCGCTGGATCTGGGCTGCTCGCCGGCGCAGGCCTTCAGGTTGGTGACGCTGCCGATCATCGCGCCGGCGGTGATCTCGGGGTGGTTGCTGGCCTTCACCCTCTCGCTGGATGACCTGGTGATCGCGTCCTTCACGTCCGGCCCCTCGGCCACGACCCTGCCGATCAAGATCTTCTCGCAGGTGCGTCTGGGGGTCAGCCCGGAAATCAACGCGCTGTCGACCATCATGATCGCCGTGGTCACCGTCGGTGTGATCACTGCGTCGCTGGTGTCGAAACGCGCGATGGTCCGGCAGCGGCAAGAGGAACAAGCTGCCGCGCGCACCGAATGAGGCGGATCTTTCCGGCCTATACCTATGGCCCCGGCCCCCGTGAGGGGTGTTGGTGGGATGAAACCACTACGGCGCCTGACTGGCCCGTTCATTCGGGTGATTTGTCGACCGACGTTGCGATTGTCGGCGGCGGGTTCACCGGATTGTCTGCTGCCCTGCACCTCGCCGAACGCGGTGTGTCTGTCGCAGTGTTCGAGGCCGAAACTCCGGGCTGGGGCGCTTCGGGGCGCAATGGTGGGTTTTGCTGCCAAGGAGGGTCCAAGCTTGGTTCGGCGACACTTGCGCGGCGCTATGGGATTTCGGCGGCACAGGATTACGCGCAGGCCGAAACCGACGCGGTCGCCTTGGTTGCGGATCTTTTGCAGCGCTTTCGGATCGACGCAGACGTTCACTCCGAAGGAGAGACGCAGCTTGCGCACAGCCCGCGCGCGATGGAGCGGCTGCGGCGTCGCGCGGAAAGCGGTGGGGTTCTGCATGAGCCGTCGGATTTGGAACGCCTCGGTATGGGGGGCCGTTTCTTTGGCGGATATACCGACCCGGTCGGTTTTGGGCTGAACCCGCAGAAATACCTGTTCGGGTTGGCCTGGGCCGCGCAGGCTCAAGGTGCCGCAGTATTCTCGAAAAGCCCGGTTCAGGGCATCAGAAAAGCCGGGTCCGGGTACTGGATGACCACCCCCACGGGCCGTGTTCAGGCCAAGACGGTGTTGATCTGCACCAACGGTTATTCCAGCGACGATCTGCCCGACTGGTTGGCCGCCCGTTACATGCCCGCACAGTCTACGGTCATGGTGACACGTCCGCTGACCGAAGCTGAATTGCAGGAACAGGGTTGGACTTCGCGCCAGATGGCGTACGACACGCGCAACCTGCTGCACTATTTCCGTCTGATGCCGGACAACCGGTTCCTTTTCGGAATGCGAGGAGGCCTAATGTCCTCGCCGCGCGCCGAAGCTGCGATCCGTTGCAAAGTACGCAGTGACTTTGATCGCATGTTCCCGGGTTGGGCCGAGGTTGAGGCAACTCATATGTGGTCAGGTATGGTTTGCCTGACCCGTGACCTGCTGCCCTTTGTCGGGGAGGTTCCGGGCCACCCGGGCTTGTTTGCCGGTCTGGCCTATCACGGGAACGGCGTGGCGATGGGCAGCTATTGCGGGCGGGCATTGGCCCGCTTGGTTTTGGGTGAGCCCGCGAATATTCCGGACGTCATCGCCAAACCGCCGTCAAAGTTCCCATTCGGGCGCTGGCGGCGACTGCTGATGCCGCCGGCTTATGCGGCCATGGCTCTTGCCGATTTGTGATACGGCTCACAGTCAGAGGGCCGCAACCTCAAGGTCAAAGCCGGCCCTATAGGCTGGCGCACCATTCTCGGCCCGCCACAGGCAGTAGGCCGCCATACGCCAATTGTACCAGGGCTTCAGCGCGAGGTATCGGCGCACCGTCTGCGGGCTGTCATAGGCCGACAGAAACGTAGCCTCTTCCTCGGGGGTCAGCGCCTTGCCGCGATAGAGATGCTGCATGGCGGGTGACAGGAACAGGGCAAGATCCTCGCATGGGTCACCCATCGCCGGGCATTGCCAGTCGATCAGTGTCAGCCCCGCAGAGGAGACGAGGATGTTGCCGGCCACCGGGTCGCCATGGATCAGGCATACTCGGGGGGTCGGCGGCACCCGGACCCTGGGTTTGCGTTCGGCCAGAACGGCGCTGAGTTCCGAGCGGCAACCGTTCAATATACGGGTGCCGTGATGATCGAGATCAACGCTTCCATTGCATCCCTTAGGGACCTCTAGCACGATTTCTCGGGCGTGCAGATCATGCAGCAGTTTCGCCACCTGCGCGGTCCCTTCTCGCCACGGAGTGCCAGCCGCATGGTCATAGAAAACCCAGCGATCCGGGCCAAAGCTGCCCGAGGCGCGAAGCCGCGGAACAAACCCCGTCGCAGCAAGTGCGTGCAGACAGGCTGCTTCGAGTTGGGCGTCGTTGCGAAACAGCGGGTTTTGAAGGGAAGACCGATAGAACTTCAAAACCCGGTCCGGCTCGGCGTCCAATACCTTCCACACCTGGTTCGTGCGTCCGCCATACAGCGTTTCGAACTGGGCGTCTTTTGCGATCAACCCGCTTTCGACAAGTTGGTCTGCAAGGCCGGGTGGAGGAGCAGTTGGAACGGACAGTTGAGACACCGGAGCGTTGCGAATCTGGACGGCCAATCCTTGGCCCGCAGCGCCCCCGAGTTCAAGCGCCGGTACGAACGGCAACGACGTCGGTTGCCGGAATCACGACGCCGCTGTCCAAGGTCAACATGACGACACCGGCCCCGACTTGGGCTTCGACGACGCGGCTGTAGGTGGCCGCAGGCCGCGCCGAGAGCAGTTCATCCCCCAAAAAGCTTTCCAGCGTCGCGGAATAGTTGCCGTTGGGCAGCGGATTGCCCGATGCATCCACTCCAGCCCAAAGAAACTCGGTCTCGGAGACCGGAACAGAGACCCGGTCGATTTCGGTTCCGTCAGAATCCTTGATGACCAGCACAGACGCATCCGCGCCCAGGTCGGGCTGAGTGAATATGGTCTGCGGCTGGCCATCAAACCGGAAGGAGGCTGCCCCCTGAACATCGACCCCAATCCAGTTGGACAGCTCATCCAGATTGACGCTGCTCAGGGTGGCGGTGAGGGTTGCCAGAAGGTCGTTGGTCTGCACCTGCTGCTCGACCATCGAAAACTGGGCGAGTTGCGACGCATATTCCGACGAATCCAGTGGCTCCAGAGGATCCTGGTTGCGCGCCTGCGCCGTCAACATCATGAGAAACGTCTCAAAGTCCGAGGTCAGCCCTGTCGCTGTCGAGGTTCCCGTTGGATGCGCTGTTGAGGGAGTTTGTGTCGTGGATGCCGCTGTGGTGATCATGGGTCAAAGCCTCAGGTCCAACGCCCGGTCCACCTGGGTTGGGCGGGCCCGAGCGGGTGTTTCGGTTGCAGGGTCAAGCTCCCCCGCGGTGATGAATGTGCTGTGTTCACGTGGCTCAGCATCCTGTTCTGGGTTCGCCGAGGTGCCCAGATCAAAGGAAAGATCGCCCAGCCCCATCTCTTTGAACTCGGCTGAAAGGATCGAAATATGCCGGCGCATGAGATCCATGGTTTCGGGCCGGTCAGCGACGATCATCATGTGCAACCCGTCTTCGCGCCCGGTCACCTTGATCGAAACTTTGCCCAGCTCTTCCGGAGTCAGTGCGATTTCCACGCTTCCGCTTCCCGGCTTTGCGACGATGCTGGCCGCCATTTGCCCGGCGACCGCCCGAGCAATTTCCGCCCGGCCCGAGAGCGGGACGCCGTTGGTCGGGCCTGTATCCCTTTGCGCTGGGGTCGTACCCAAGTCCTGCGCTGGCATCCGGTCGTGCAGACTGTCCTCTGGCATCGGGTCCTTCAGTGCTGCGCGTTCCGATGTACCGACGATCTGCGCCCGGATGATGGATTCCGTTCCCTGGCCAGTAGGTTTGGCCGGCCGTTGATCCACCCCCCACGATCCGGTGGCCTGCTCGTCGCGCCTGGCTTCTTTACCGGTTGCAGTGCGCAATTCGTCCTTTCGGTTCTGCAGCCCTCCACTCATTCCAGGTTCGGTGGCGTTCAACTGCTCTTTTGCGGCTGACGCAGGTTGGGGCGCTGTGCTCGCGGCACGCTCGGGCGCTTCGGCTCCCTTGCCCGTGTCGCCCGCGAGCGATCGGCGATCGGGATCAGAGGTTACTGCGCGCATGGCCGCGGCGGCAGTTGACTGGCATCCCTCCGCCGGGGGGCTGGCCCCGAGAGTGGCGTGCGCCGTCGCCTCGCGCTTTGGAAGTTCACCGGGCGTTGCCATGGGCAGAGGCGTGTCTTTCAGTCGAGCGTCCTGTTGTGATCCCTGCAATTCCAGTGGTTCAGCCAAATCGGGTTCGGCCTGCGGGATTTCCGGGTCGGTGTTTTCATCGCCATCCACGATTTCTGGATCCGTGCGGCTGTCCGGATGAGGTTTCGCCTCGGCCTCTAGGTTCGGCATCTCTTCTTCGGCCATGAGTTCCGCGAAATCAGAGTCGCCTTTTGTTGGGGGCTCGGACTTTGCGGCCCAATCCGGCTTTCCGCCGGAAATCACATTGGTCATCATGGTCAGGGCGTTGGGCATTTTGCTCCGGCTCCGGTTGTTTGGCCCAAACCTGCCCTCAAGGTAGTTACGTTTATTTTAACCGCTCTTCGCTTTGATCGACAAAGATCGAAACAATTTTCGGAGAGGGCGATGGAAATCCCAAACCTCGCGCCGGTACCACGCAGCAATATGACCGAACAAAGACTCAAGGCCGCAGCGGTCGAGCTTGAGGCAACTTTTCTAGCCGAAATGCTGAAAGCCGCAGGCCTGGGTAAGACGCGGCAGGCTTTTGGAGGTGGCGCGGGCGAAGACCAGTTCTCGTCTTTCCTGTTGCAGGAGCAGGCCAGGCAATTGGCCCGATCCGGCGGGATCGGACTGTCGGAAACCCTTTTCAATGCAATGATGGAGAAGACCCATGCCGACTGAGCACAAGCAGGGACTGATTAAGGCTCTCGAGGAGGTTCTCGATCTCGAGCGCAGGGCTTTGGTCGAAGGGGACCTGGATCGGCTGGGCCAGATGATGCCGCAGAAGGAAAAACTGATCGGCGCACTCAACGAGATGCAGGTGCACGACAGTGACGACTTGATTCGACTGCACAAGAAGGTCGAGCGCAATCACGGCCTGCTGACCAGCGCGGCCGAAGGGATTCGGGCGGTCATGAACCGGATGGCTGAACTCAGAAAAATCCGGCAGGAATTCACGACCTATGACGCGGCCGGGCAACGCAATGGCTTCGCCGTCCGTCAGGATCCCAAGCTGGAAAAACGTGCCTAGCGGCGGGTTTGATTCAAATCCGTCTTTTTCCGTCGGACCGCCTTAGCACTCCGTTAGGAGATCAGGCCCAAAAGTGGTCCCGCACCTCGAAAGATGGTGGCGCGACCACCGATCGGTAGCTCGCACAGGTCAGAACGACAACATGTCCGCCAATGATGGTCGGGCGTCACTGGGCGAAGAAGGCCCGAATGGAAAAGGATGAAAAACATGTCCAGCATTCTGACAAACAACGGCGCGATGGTTGCGCTGCAGACTCTGAAATCGGTCAACAAGAACCTTGCAGCAACCCAGAACGCGATTTCGACAGGTAAGGATGTCGCTACGGCCAAGGACAACTCGGCCGTATGGGCGATTTCCAAGGTGATGGAATCCGACGTCAACGGTTTCAATGCGATCAAGGATAGCCTGGCACTGGGTGAATCGACTGTCGCCGTGGCCCGGAACGCTTCGGAAACCGTGACCGACCTGCTGACCCAGATGAAGAACAAGATCGTCGCCGCACAGGAGGACAACGTCGACCGCGGCAAGATCAATGATGACGTAACCGCCCTGCGGGACCAGATCGCATCGGTTGTCGGTGCCGCACAGTTCAACGGCCTCAATCTTGTGGATGGGTCAGCGGGCACCGCATCGATCCTGTCGTCGCTGGATCGCGACAGCGCAGGCAACGTGACCGCGTCGTCGATTTCGGTGGCCAGCCAGGACCTGTCGACCGGTGGGTATGCCAGCAAGGGCGTTCTGGCCGGCTCGGACAACGCGACCACTGACAATGACGCCGCCGGGTTCACAATGGACAAGTCCGGCGGTTCCGGTGACATCGTGATCGACAGTTCGACCGACAACTTCGCCGTCGGCGACAAAGTGTCGATCACCATCGGGGACAAAGTTGCATCATACACCGTGCAGGCCAGCGATCTGGACCCTTCGGGAACCTATGACTCTGCCTACACAGATGCCATCGTGGCAGTGGGGCTGAAGAACCAGATCGACGCGCTTGGGATCACCGGTGTAGCGATCGACTATGACTCCAGCGCGCCGGGCACTCTGTCCTTCGTGACCGGGACCGCAACCGCTGGTGCTGACGCAGATCGCGACGTAACCGTTTCGGCCCAGTTCACCAATGCCGGTTCTGGCGGTCTTGGTGCGCTGTCTTCGATTGACGTTTCGACCAGTGCCGGCGCTGCCGCAGCACTGGGCACGATCGAAACCTTGATCGACACGGCGATTGATGCGTCGGCCGCGTTCGGTTCGGCCCAAGGGCGGATCGAGACCCAGAAGGAGTTCATCTCGAACCTGACTGACTCTTTCAAATCCGGCATCGGCTCGCTGGTGGACGCCGATATGGAAGAGACCTCGGCCCGTCTGCAGGCCCTGCAGGTCCAGCAGCAATTGGCGACACAATCGCTGTCGATCGCCAACCAGGCGCCGCAGTCGATCCTCTCGCTGTTCCGCTAAGGCGGAAACTTGGCCGGGGCGTGATCTACGCGCCCCGGCTGTGACTGCAAATACGACGGCCTTTTGAAAGGATTTCAAGTGACCCCGCAAACGCTTGCACAACGGGCATATGCTCAGTCCGCCGCTCCGACGCGAACCCCGCGTGATACTGAGTATGAGGCGATTTCAAAGATCACGCATCGGCTCAAGGCAGCAGCCGCGCGCAAAGCCTCGGATTTCGCGGGCTTTGTTCAGGCCCTGCATGAAAACCGCCGCTTGTGGTCCGTCCTGGCCAATGGCGTCGTGGACTCGGACAATGCACTGCCGAATGAGCTGCGCGCGCGGATCTTCTATCTGGCCGAGTTCACCGAGCAGCATACGGGCCAGGTTCTGGCCAGCAAGGCCGGGGTCGAGCCGCTGCTTGAAATCAATCTGGCGGTTTTGCGCGGGCTACGTCAGCGGGGGACCGCGTAATGGGCGGGCTGGTTCTGAAGCTGGCTCCGAAAGAGCGGGTTCTGATCAATGGCGTTGTGATCGAGAACGGCGACCGCCGGACCCGCTTTTCAATCATGACGCCCGAGGCAAATGTCCTTCGGTTGCGCGACGCGATACATCCCGACGAAGTGACGACCCCGGTCAGGCGCGTGTGTTACGCGGCCCAGCTGGTCCTGTCCGGAGATCTGGAAGCGGGAGACGCAAAACAACAGCTGCTGCGACGGATCGAGGAACTGAGCCAGGTCTTCACGGATGTCGACAGTCGCCGGGTCCTGGCACAGGCGACCGAAGCCCTGGTGACCGAGCAGTACTACAAATGCCTGAAGGCTCTTCGATCGTTGCTGCCGCGCGAAGAGCGTCTGATGGCCTATCGGCAATGACATTCCTGCCGGTCATTCCAACTGGGGGAATCGTGGGGTGGCGTTTTTTGCAGCGCACCTATGACGCCCAGTTGCAGGCCTTTTCCACCTCGGTGATCAATGACCGGGACACGCAGTATTTTGTGGAAAACATCCGAAACGTCCGGTCGGCAGAAGATTTGGTCTCTGACAGGCGACTGCTGCAGGTCGCGTTGGGCGCGTTCGGATTGGACGGTGATCTGGACAATCGGTACTTCATTCAAAAGGTCTTGTCAGACGGTACGAGTTCGGATGACGCCCTTGCGAACCGGCTTGCTGACAGCAGATATCGGGAGTTTTCCGAAGCATTCGGCTTGGGTCCGGGCGAAGTCCGGAAAACCGCACTGATCACTGACATGGAGAAGATCGCTCAGAAAAATGTCGTCGCCCGGTTCGAAAGCTCGGTCGGAGAAGCCGACGACTCCATGCGGATCGCGCTTTTTGCCCAGCACGCTTTGAAAGACCTTGCCGGGCAGTCCGGAAGCGAGACCAAGAAGTGGTACGATCTGATGAGCCTACCGCCGTTGCGCAGCATGATGGAAACAGCGCTGGGCCTGCCGGCAAGCTTTGGACAGCTGGATATCGACAAGCAGCTGGACGTATTTCGGGACAAGCTGAGTAGAGTGACTGGTTCGCCGAACCTTTCGCAGTTCGTCGATGCCGATGCAATTGCCGAACTGACGGATACTTATCTCGCCCGGACTCAGATCGCACAGATGCAAAGTTCGATTTCTCCCGCGCAAACTGCTTTGATTTTGCTGGGTGCCGCAAGTTAAACCGTTCGGGCTAAGGTCAGTACCTCGCGCCAGGATCAAAAGACGCACCAGTGCCGTGCGCAGCTATGAGTGGCCATTTAGGATCGGGGGGCAAGGGTGCCGGGTGCTCAGGCATCCAGAACCGTGTCAGCGGATGTCTGCAAGGCAAAAGACATCACCGGATGCGAAACGTTGTGCAGGTCGACCGGCCCCAATGGGACGGCCCGGGAACAGGCCGGCTCGATATCTTCGGACACGACGATCCGATGGCCATTGAGCTTGCCGAACTCGCCCAACCGCGCCGCGACATTGGCTGCATGTCCGATCACCGTAAAATCAAGCCGCTCGCGCGAACCGACATTTCCGTACGTGACACGCCCGAACGATACGCCGATCGAACAATCGCATTGCCGGTTCTTGTCGGAGCGACGCAACTCGGCCAATTTCTCGACGATTTCAACGGCACTGCGCTGAGCGTCTGACCGTGCCTTGCCGGGGTCCTCACCTGCCGGGAAAACCGCAAGAACGGCGTCGCCGATAAATTTCAGAACCTCACCGTCGTTGTCGTGGACGATGCCGGACACCGTTTCGAAGAATTCGTTCAACAGGTTGATGTATTCCGTGCGGCCCAGATCCTCTTCCAGACTGGTCGAGTTGCGCAGGTCACAGAACATGATGGCCGCGTCGATGTCGTCTCCGTCGCCGCGACGAATGTCGCCGCCCAAAACGCGGGCCCCGGTTCGTTTGCCCACATAGGTCTCGAGAAGGGCCTGGGCATTCTCGCGCTGCATGAACACCTCATAGTAGCGGGCGATGACGGCCGAGCACTCAAAGACAAGCCCCAGGTTTTCCGTGGTAAAGCCGTTGGGGTGGTCGCAGGTCAACGTCAGGACATTGATACGCCCGTCGGAAAACGGCAGTGGCATTGCCACGTAATCGGTGCCCCCCTTGGCGCGCAGGTCCTCCATGATGGGGAAACTGTTGTGGGGGTTGTCGACGTTCAGCCGTTGCCGAACGCCGCCCAACCCGTTCGAGACATGCCGCAAGGGGCTGTTGATGAAAGCGGGGTGATCGTGAATCTCGTAGGTTGGAATATTGGTCGAAATCTCCTCGGCACCCTTTTCCCAGATGTAGTGCTTACCTGCGATCAGGGGATGCAGCGACCAGACAAGGATGCTGAGACGTTGAATGGCGATGCCGTGTTCCAGCATTTTTTCGGCCAGGGTCTTGGTGAAATCTTCCGGTGTTGAGATCGACCCCGCGCCACGCATCAACCAATCGATCAACGGGCCGCTGATGTTGCCGTCTCGCGGTTGGCGCAATTGATTGTCGCCCAGATCGATATGAGTGTAGGCCGCCGGCATGAAGCCGATGTGACCTTGGATGGCTTTGCTTTCAGGCAGAGAATCCTCGTAGGCCCAAACCGAGTTTGCCAACCGTTCGTCGCCAATCAGGACATCGTGATAGGTTGCTGTGCCCTTGAACGGGCAGAAGGTCTGCAACTCGGTCTCGCCGCTCAGATCAACGCGCACGTCTTCGCGCGGAACATAAATCGCAGGCGGCAGCCGGGTTTCATACATGACCTTGGCATTCGTGCTTTCAGCCAGAAGGATGTCATCGCGGTAGATGGCAACCCTGCCGTCAAGCGTTTCGATCGAAATTCCGTAGCCGTTCGTATTCCGTGTGGCGTGGACATTCATCGGCCGTCTCCCTTGCCCGGGTCCCTAGAGGATGGGCTTTTGCAGCCCGATTTCCAAGGGGCGCAACACAGAATTTACCGATCGCGATCCACGGCCGAGACGGTCAGACCATCTGGATCACGTCTTTTTCGATCGCCAGCATATAGCCCTTTTTGGCGATGTTTTTGACCAACAGCTCGCTGACCATCTGATTGCCCAGCGCGTCCCGCAGCCGTTTGATGCGCGTGGCCCCGGCGGCTTCGTCACAGTCCGATATGTCTCGGCCAGAGATCATGGCTTCGATCTGAACCCCCGACAGCACTTCGTCGTCGAGACGGGACTCGGCCAGGACGGCCAGCGTTTCCATCGCTGCGGGCGTCAGCTTGAAATCCATGTTGTTCAGGTAGACGGTGTTCTCTTCGCGACTGATCAGCAGCGACGTGACCTGGATTCCCGTGCGCTCGATCTGGGCCATTCTACGGTTCAACGTCACCAGCATCACCAGAAAGACCAAGGCGGCCAACAGCATGGCCGTGGCAAAGATCAGCAGTACGAAGATCACCATCCGGTAGCTGGCCAGCGTGTCGGCAAATGCGGTTCCGGATTGCGCGAGGATCTCCAGCAATCGGATTTCAGCCTGGGTGGTCAGATCGCTTTCGACGAACAGCCGCTCGACCCGCGCGTTGAAAGCATTGGCATCGGGCAGGGTCCAGAACAAGAAGGCTGCGGCCGTGATCAGGATCACGACGATTGCGGCGATGCCTGCTCCGACCAGCCGGGTGCCAGACCGCCGCGCCTCAGAAACGGAGATAGAATTTTCCGGCATTGGCCTTCCTTTGATCCAACCCTTCCGGTCCAAAAACGCTGATCACGTTGAGCAACGTCCACCCCGAGGATTTCAGCCTTTTGGCCACCTCTTGCTTGGCCTGCCCCTTTTTGCAGGCGGACACCTGCATCACGCCATAGTGCAGGCGCAGCGGGTTGTCCTGTTTGGCCTTGTAATCGGCATAGCATTCGGCCGCCGAAACGGTGGTGCTCAGCGATATCAACGTCGCAACGACCAGGAAAGAGAGGAACTGTTTCATAGGCTGCATCCTGCGCATGGCTTGGCACGATATTCAATATCTCAAAGGGTTTGCGGCGATGATATCGGATAACAGCGGGCCGTTATTGCTTGTCTGTCGGCGGGTGGCCGAAAGCTGTTGCATCAGTTTCGCGGTCAGCCAGTGGCGCCGCGTCCAGCTTTGAAAGGACACTTGTCATGCACCGGAAGTTCATCGCCCTCGTCGTCGCCACCGCAGTCGCCATCACCGGCGTTTCCGCATCCCAGGCCAAGGCGGCCGACGCCCATGATATTCTGGGCGGGTTGGCGGCCATTGCCATCATCGGTGCGGCCGTCAATCACTATAACAAGGAAAAGCGCAAAGAGCGTGTCACCCGGCAGAACAACTATGTCTACCAGCCTCAAAACGTTCGGCCCGATCATATCCGCCCGCTGCCCCGGCGTGTCGCCCGCTATGACCTGCCGCAGCGTTGCCTGAAGACCTACAACGGCTATGCGAAGAAACGTCCTTTGCTGGGGCCGAATTGCCTCGAGAAACACTACAAACATGCCAATAGCCTGCCACAACAGTGCAAAGTGGGGTTCTGGGACGGCAAGAAGGTGAAGCGGGCCTACGAACCCGCCTGCCTGCGCCAGAAAGGATACCGCGTGGTTTACCAGTAATCGGTTTCGAGCAGGAGCAGCGCCGCAGAAGCGCTGTGCGGGAAGGGGGCGACCTGGGTCGCCTCCTTCTTTTTTGTTGCGGTTCGGGCCAAAAAACGGTTTGCCGAGGGGATGACGACTCCGACGTTTGAATTGGAACAGGCGCTGATTGCGCAAGGCTGCCCCAGAATAGCCGGCGTAGATGAGGTGGGCCGCGGCCCGTTGGCCGGTCCGGTCGTGGCGGCTGCGGTCATTCTGAATCCGCAAGACATTCCCGACGGATTGAATGACTCCAAGAAGCTGACGGCGCGCAGGCGGCTCGCCCTTGAAGAAGATCTGCGTGCCCGGGCCGAGTTTGCCATTGCCGAGGCGTCGGTTGAGGAAATTGATGACCTCAATATCTTGTATGCTTCTCATCTTGCGATGGAGCGCGCCGTCGCCGCCCTGCATCCTGCGCCGGACTATCTGTTGATCGATGGCAATCTGATCCCCAAAGGGCTGACCTTGCCGGCGCAGGCTGTGGTCAAAGGGGATGCAAAGTCAGTCTCGATTGCGGCGGCGTCGATCCTTGCAAAGAATTGGCGCGATCAACTGATGGTGGATTTGGCGCAACAGCATCCGGGCTACGGCTGGGAAACCAATGCGGGCTATCCGTCCAAACAACACCGCGAGGCGCTGCAAAATCTTGGGGTAACCCCACACCATAGACGTTCATTCAAGCCCGTCCACAATATCTTGTATCAAGAGTAAATCGTAACCCTCTGATTCAAAAAAGAATTTGACGGCGAATCCAGTTTGACTCATCCTAGTCTCAACCAAATGAGCGCAAAAGCGCCGTGGAACTTGAGGCAGAGACATGACAACTACCAAGACAAAGGGCGCATCCGCGCTCCCTTTAAACACGATTCTATCTGGCGACTGCATCGAGGTGATGAACAGTCTGCCCGAGGCGTCAGTCGACCTGATTTTTGCGGATCCGCCGTATAATTTGCAGCTGAAAGGACAGTTGCATCGCCCGGACAACAGCCAGGTGGATGCGGTCGATGATCATTGGGACCAGTTCTCGAGCTTTGCCGCCTATGACCAGTTTACCCGCGAGTGGCTGAAGGCCGCGCATCGCCTGCTCAAGCCCAATGGGGCGATCTGGGTGATCGGCTCGTATCACAACATCTTCCGCGTGGGCTCGGCCCTGCAGGATGCGGGCTATTGGATCCTGAACGACGTGATCTGGCGCAAGTCGAACCCGATGCCGAATTTCCGCGGCAAGCGGTTCACCAACGCGCATGAGACGATGATCTGGGCCAGCAAGCGGGAAGGCGCGAAATACACCTTCAACTATGAGGCGCTGAAGGCCTTGAATGAAGGCGTGCAGATGCGCAGCGACTGGGTGCTGCCGATCTGCACGGGCCACGAGCGCCTGAAAGATGAAAATGGTGACAAGGCGCACCCGACGCAGAAGCCCGAGTCGCTGCTGCACAGGGTTCTGGTTGGTTCGACCAATCCGGGCGACGTGGTGCTTGATCCGTTCTTTGGCACCGGAACCACCGGCGCGGTGGCCAAGATGCTGGGCCGCGAGTTCATCGGGATCGAGCGAGAGGACAGCTATCGCAAGGTGGCCGAAAAGCGCATCGCCAAGGTGCGCAAGTTCGACCGTGACGCGCTCGAGGTCAGCGCCAGCAAACGCGCCGAGCCGCGCGTGCCTTTCGGCCAGCTGGTCGAACGCGGCATGCTGCGCCCGGGCGAAGAGCTGTATTCGATGAACCAGCGGCACAAGGCCAAGGTGCGGGCCGACGGCACGCTGGTGGGCGACAACATCAAGGGCTCGATCCATCAGGTGGGCGCGCATCTGGAAAACGCGCCGTCCTGCAATGGCTGGACATACTGGTGCTTCAAGCGCGACGGAAAAACCGTTCCGATCGACGTGCTGCGCCAGCAGATCCGGGCCGAACTGCACAACTGATCACACCAATACCGCCGGTGCCTGTGGCCTGACACATGGTACCAAGCCTTGCCCCGCCGAACCCGGCGGGGTCTTTTGTTTTTGGCCCCGTGATGTTTGGATGGTTCGACCCCATATCCCGCTACATAGCGAGGGAGCATCAGAAATGTCTGATACCACGGCCAGCCAATCCCGGTTTCAGCGGTTTTTCGTGACCACGCCGGACAAACTCAATTTGGACAACAAATACACCGAAGCCGCGCTGGAACGGCACAAGCGCGAGGGGCTGGAACTGGCCGTCCGCGCCCGCTGGATCGCCATGGCGTTGACCGGTGTCCTGCTGGTGTTTCTGAATCCGAACTGGGATGTGATGTGGTATCATTTCATCCTGCTGCTGCTCTGCGGCAACGGCTGGCTGATCCGGCGCGCTGGCCGTGTGGGCCAATCCCGGATCGAGCTTCTGCTGATTTTCGCCGATCTGCTGATCATGACGCTGGGCATGGTCGTTCCCAACCCGTTCAGCGACGATGTGCGCCCGCTGGCGATGCAGTACCGGTTCGACAATTTCCAGTATTTCTTCATCATCCTGGCCGCAGGTACGCTGGCCTATTCCTGGCGCACGGTGATCGCCATGGGCAGCTGGACGGCCCTGATGTGGACGGCGGGCTGGATCGTCGCCTGGTGGGTGGCCACGCCCATCCCCGGGCTCAGCGAAAAGGTTGCCACCGCGTTGCAGGGCTATCCGGCCGTGGCCGAACTGTTGGACCCCAACAGCTTCATGGTTCCGATGCGCGTGC
This sequence comes from Ruegeria sp. CI5, assembly GCF_056536885.1. Lineage (NCBI taxonomy): Bacteria > Pseudomonadati > Pseudomonadota > Alphaproteobacteria > Rhodobacterales > Roseobacteraceae > Ruegeria > Ruegeria sp. CI5. The sequence continues at coordinate 133,414 of NZ_JBQFQN010000003.1, read as the reverse complement.
AAGAGGTGATCGTGTTCATGATGGTCGCGGTTACGCTGGGCGTGTCGATGCGGCGGCTCAATCGCCTGTTGATCTCAAATGCCGGACTGGAGCGGGAACGCGCCAACCTGTCGCGATACTTCTCGCCCAACGTGGTCGAGGAGCTGAGCCAGAACGACGAACCGCTCAAGCAGGTGCGCAAGGAAAACATCGCGGTTCTGTTCATCGACATCGTGGGCTTCACGAAATTCGCTGCCGGCCGCGACCCGTATGAGGTGATCGAGGTGCTGCGGGGCTTCCATGCGCGAATGGAGGCCGAGGTGTTCCATCACCACGGAACCTTGGACAAGTATCTGGGCGACGGGCTGATGGCCACGTTCGGCACGCCGGTTCCAACCCCGCTGGACGCGGTCAACGCCCTGTCCTGCGCGCGGTCAATGGCTGACATCATCGACCGTTGGAATCTGGAACGCCGACGGGCAGGCGAGCAGGAGATTCAGGTTGGCATCGGTGTTCACTACGGTCCGGTCGTTCTGGGCGACATCGGGGCCAACCGGCTGGAATTCGCGGTGATCGGAGACGCGGTCAATCTGGCTGCCAAGCTTGAAGCAATGACGCGAAAGATGGGTGCGCGGATTGTCATCAGCGACGCGCTGCGCGAAAAGGCCCTAAGCGAAGCGTCGACGGCTGCCGATCTGATGAACGGGTTCCAGCGCCACGATGCACAGGCGGTTGGCGGCGTCGAGCGGCCGGTCGATATCTGGGCGCTGCGTTGACCGCTCTCAGGACCGTGGCATCGGAAGCATTGCCTTGTTGTACGGCTTCCAGTCCGTGATCTCGGGGTAGTACTGTCGCCGCCAAGCCCGCACCCGCGGGTTCATCACACGCCGCCACAGCGGCGGGACCATCGCCGCGATCGTCATCACCGGATAGCCATAGGGCAGTTGCGGGGCCGCTTCGGCAGGGTGGTTCTGCAGCAGCGGAAACCGCCGGTTGGGTTTGTAATGATGGTCCGAGTGGCGTTGCAGATTGATCAGCAACCAGTTCGAGGCCTTGTGTGCGGCGTTCCACGAATGGCGCGGCCGGACATGTTCGTATTTACCGTCGCCCAGGTATTTTCGCGTCAGCCCGTAATGTTCGACATAGTTGACCAGCTCCAGCTGCCAGATCGCGGTGCCGGCCTGAACCAGGAACAGCCCCAGCCCCGCCCATCCGCCGAGCAGCAGCGCCAGCGCCAGCATCAATCCCTGCAGCGCCCAATACCGCCAGAACGGGTTCGCCCGGTCCGTCCAGTTCAGCCCCTTGCGCGCCAGCTTTGTCTTCTCGGCCTGAAACGCGGATACCAGGCACTGGCGCAGGACGCGCGGATAAAAGCGGTGGAACCCTTCGTTGTAGCGCGCGGTCACCGGGTCGCGGGGCGTGCCCACATAGCGGTGATGCACCAGCAGGTGTTCGGACCGGAAATGAGAATACAGAACCATCGCCAGCAGGATGTCGCCCAGCCACCGTTCCAGCCGGCCCTTCTGGTGCATCAGCTCGTGGCTGTAATTGATGCCGATCGTACCCGAGATCACGCCCATCCCGAAGAACAGTCCGATCTTTTCCAGCGATGACAGGTGCTCGGCGCGGGTGGCGTACCAGATCAGGCCATAGAGCGTGAAAAACTGGACGGGAACCCAGGCCTTGGTCAGCAGGACGTACCAACGCAGCGCGTCCTCGGGCGTTTCGGGGTCGGCGTTTTCAAGGTTCAGCCCGGTCAGCCCGTCCAGCGCTGCAAACAACCACCAAGTGGACAGCGGCACCAGCAATACCCACCAGCCGCCGGCGAAAGCGGTGAACCAAAGGATCGGGATCAATAGGAACGAAACCCAGAAAGGAAGGGCTGTCTGCCAGCGCGACAGGGTATCAGTCGAGATCATGGTCAGGCTCCGAAACTCTGCCGTCAGGATAATCCTGCCCGATCCATTTTCCCAGATGCAGAACTGCCGCGCCACAGATCATGCGCCTTGCGCATCACGGTCGGAAGGTCGCCGGGGCGAAAGGCATGTTTGGGCATCACGACCAACCCCACGGGGTCCACCTCTGCGGGTACGGCGGCGGTCCAGACGCGCAGGATCAGGTGGAAATGGGTAAAGGTGTGTCGCACTTCGGCGGGGAGCAGGGCCCAATCGGCAGGAAAGGGCGGCGCCTCGGCCGCGTCCTCGGCCCAATCCGAACCTGGAAAGCCCAGCATCCCGCCCAACAGCCCCGTTTCCGGGCGGCGCTCCAACAGGATTGCGCCATCGGCGCGCTGCGCGATGTAGACGTGGCCAAGCCGGGTGGGCTTCGGCGCCTTGGGCGTCTTGCGCGGCAGCTCTGCCGGTGTTCCGGCAGCGCGGGCCTGGCATGGGTCTCGCAGCGGGCAGATGCCACAGGCCGGAGACTTCGGCGTACAGATCGTGGCGCCCAGATCCATCACCGCCTGGGCATAGTCGCCGGGGCGTTCGTCCGGGGTCAGCGCGGCGGCCTTCGCCTTCAACAGAGGTTTCGATTTCGGCAGCGGGTCGTGGATGTCATGCAGCCGGGCCATGACCCGCTCGACATTTCCGTCCAGCACGGTTTCAGGCCGGTCAAAGGCGATGGCCGCGATGGCGGCGGCGGTGTAGGGGCCGATGCCGGGCAGCTTAAGCAGCGCATCATGGCTGTCGGGAAAGCGCCCGCCGTGCTGGTCCACCACCGCGCGGGCGCATTTCAGCAGGTTGCGGGCGCGGGCGTAGTAGCCCAGCCCGGCCCATTCCGCCATCACCTGGTCATCGGGTGCGGCGGCCAGCGCCCGGACATCCGGCCAACGCGCGGTGAAGCGCAGGAAATAATCCCGCACGGCGGCCACCGTGGTCTGCTGCAGCATCACCTCGGACAGCCACACGCGATAGGGGTCGGACTGCACGCCCGAGGCCCTGTCGGCGGGGCTGATCCGCCACGGCAGATCGCGGGCATGGCGGTCGTACCAGGCAAGCAGGCTGCGGCTCAGGTCGAAAGTGGCGGTGTCACGCAAGTTTTATCCATTTCTCTGTCGGGTTTCGCTGGCGCCCGGATGCACGCCCATTACAATAGCGGCGCAGGAGCTGGAAACCAGATGCAACCAAGACGGTCCACCACCCGCGGGTTCAAACGCACCGCGTCCTTGCTGAGCGATCGGATCCGCAAAGCCGGCGAAAGCCGCGGCTTTGCCGTGTCGCGCCTGTTGACCCATTGGGCCGATATCGTGGGCCCGGACATCGCCGCCATCGCCCGACCGGTCAAGGTGGGCTATGGAAAGGGTGGGTTCGGCGCCACATTGACCGTGCTGACCACCGGACCTCAGGCCCCGATGCTCGAGATGCAGAAGGACCATCTGCGCGACAAGGTGAATGCCGTCTATGGCTACAGCGCCATCAGCCGCATCCGCATCACCCAGACCGCTCACACAGGATTTGCCGAGGGGCAGGCCAGTTTCGAGCATCGACCGAAACAGGCGAAACCCACCATCGCACCGGAAGTCGTTGCCGAGGCAGACAAAGTGACGCGCGAGGTTCACGACCAAGACTTGCGTGCTGCCCTTGAACGACTGGGCCGGAACGTTCTATCCAAACAAAAACGCTGAGAAAGGGCTGAGTATGAGCCGTATTGCAACCGTAATCTGCGCGGCCGTGGCGCTGGCCGCAGGCGGCTATTGGCTGACCCAATCGCCAAGCACCGTGCCTGTGCCACAACTGGTCGGCAGCGCCGAAGCGCAAAACGCCGATCTGGACACCTCGACCATCGTCGAGATGGTGCAGGGAGCCGAGGATGCGCCGGTCGAGATCATCGAATACGCGTCCTATACCTGCCCGCACTGCGCGAATTTCCATCAGGGGCCGTACAAGCAGCTCAAGAAGGAATACATCGACACCGGCAAGGTCAAGTTCATCTACCGCGAGGTCTATTTCGACCGCTACGGCATCTGGGCGTCGATGGTGGCGCGCTGCGGTGGCCCCGAAAAGTTCTTCGGCATCACCGACCTGATCTATCAGGGCCAGTCCGAATGGACACGCGCCGGCGGCCCGGCCGAGATCGTGGAAGAACTGCGCAAGATCGGCCGTCTAGCCGGGCTGAGCAACGATCAGCTGGAAGCCTGCCTGCAGGACGGCACCAAGGCGCAGACCCTCGTCGCCTGGTACCAGAAAAACGCCGAGAAAGACGGTATCCAGGCCACCCCGTCCTTTGTCGTCAACGGCAAGAAGGTCGACAACCAGTCCTATGACGAGTTCAAGGCGCTGATCGAAAAGGAACTGGGCAACTGATGACCGGGCCTCTGGCCGGTCTCAAGGTTGTCGAACTGGCGCGCATTCTGGCTGGCCCCTGGGCCGGCCAGACCTTTGCCGATCTGGGCGCCGAGGTCATCAAGGTGGAATCCCCGGCCGGCGACGACACCCGCGCCTGGGGTCCGCCCTTCGTGACCCGCGATCAGGATGTCTCGGCGGCCTATTACCATTCGACCAATCGCGGCAAGGCGTCTGTGATCGCCGATTTCTCGACCCCCGAAGGGCAGCAGAAGGTGCGCGCGCTGGTCGCTGACGCCGATGTGGTGATCGAGAATTTCAAGGTCGGCGGGCTGAAGAAATACGGGCTGGACTTTGACAACCTCAGCCAGTTGAACCCGCGCCTCGTCTATTGCTCCATCACCGGGTTCGGGCAGACCGGGCCATATGCGCATCGGGCCGGGTATGACTTCATCATCCAGGGCATGTCCGGGCTGATGTCCGTGACCGGAGAGCCCGACGGCCAGCCGCAGAAGGCAGGCGTGGCGATCACCGACGTGTTCACCGGCATTTATGCGGTGGCCGGGGTTCTGGCCGCCTTGCACCAGCGCCAGCGCACAGGGCGTGGGCAGCATGTGGACATGGCCCTTTTGGATGTGGCCGTGGCGGTCACGGCAAACCAGGCGCTGAACTATCTGACCACGGGTCAAGTGCCGCAGCGCATGGGCAACGCGCATGTGAACCTGGCGCCCTACCAGGTGTTCGACTGTGCCGACGGTTACATCATCATCGCCACCGGTAATGACCGGCAATATCAGCGCCTGTGCCGGGTGTTGAACCTGCCCGACATGGCCGAGGCGCCCGAATACCTGCACAACAAGGACCGGCTGGCCAATCGCCGCACCCTGATTGCACGGCTGAACAGGGCCACGGCGACCTGGGCCAAAGCCGACCTGCTGGCCGCCTGCGAGGCGCAGGGCATCCCCGCCGGGCCGATCAATACGCTGGACGAGGTCATGGCCGATCCGCAGGTAATCGCACGCGGCATGCAGATCGACCTGGACGGGGTGCCGGGGATTCGCGCGCCATTCGTCTTTTCGGATGCCGATCTGAACCTTTCGCGCCCCGCCCCGAAACTGGGCGAAGACGACTAGGGCGGCGGCGCAGCCGTCAGCAACCGCTGACGCACGTCGTCGGCTTGATACACCTGCAGGCGCACCGGCAGGGTGATGACCTTGCTGCGGAAGGCGGGCGGCAGGCGAACGGCGTCTTTTTCGGTGGTGACCATCTGCGCGCCCAGCAGCCGCGCCTCGTTTTCCAGCCGGGTCATCAGGGCCGGCGTCAACGGCTGGTGATCGTCCAGCGCCTCGGCCCGCAGCAGCCGCGCGCCCTGTTGGCGCAAGGTTTGAAAGAACTTCTCGGGGTGGCCGATACCGGCAAAGGCCAGGACCGGAGTTTCGCTCCAGTCCATCCCGGTTTGCAGTGCCATGACCTGACCGGTTGCGTGCGGAACGCCCAGCTTGTCGCCCCATTGCTTCGCGAACTGTTCCTGCGCGGCCAAGTCGCCCAGCGACAGTACTAGATCGGCCCGTTGCAGCCCCACGTCGACCGGCTCGCGCAGCGGTCCGGCCGGCAGGCACAAGCCGTTGCCAAAGCCACGGACCGCGTCCACCACGACGACCGAGAATGTCTTGGCCACCGAAGGGTTCTGGAATCCGTCGTCCAGGACGATCGCGGTGGCGCCGTCCTCGGCTGCGGCGCGGGCGCCGGCGGCACGGTCCTTGGCGACCCAGACCTCGGCGAAGGCCGCCAGCAACAATGGCTCGTCACCAACCTGCGCCGCCGTGTGTCGGACCGGGTCGACCCGAACCGGCCCCTCAAGCGATCCGCCATGGCCGCGGGTGACCACATGCGGCGTGTGATACGCGTCGCGCAGCTGTTCAAGAACCCAGATCGCCGTCGGCGTTTTTCCGGTGCCGCCAGCATTCAGGTTGCCGACGCAGATCACGGGTACACCCGGATCAACGCCGGATCCCGACGCCACCCGCCGCGCCGTTGCCCGCGCATAGACGCGGCCAAGCGGCGCCAGCAGCCTTGCGCGCAGGCCGGGGTGATCCGGCGCGTTGTTCCAGAATTCAGGCGCCCTCATGTTCCGCTCCGTGCTGGTCCAGATGTTCCTGTACCATGTCGATCAGAGTATCCACCTGGGGCGCGCTCTCGGTCACCAGTTGCCAACCGGCAAGGGCCATGTTCGCGGCCAGGTCCGGGGCCAGCAATTCAACGACAGTGTCGCCCAGTTCGGTGGCGGTGCGAATCTCTCGAGCGGCTCCTACACCATCAAGCGCGTCATACAGGGCCTTGTGGCCGCTCACGTCCGGTCCATGGATCAGGGCCGAGCCCAGGGCTGCGGCCGCGATCGGGTCATGCCCGCCTATTCCCGACTCGAGCGTGCTGCCCATGAACGTCACCGGAGAGACGCGATACCAAAGGCCAAGGGCCTCGGGGTCCGACGCAAGGATGACCTGGGTCATGTCTTCGATCATGTCCCCATCTTCCCAGTTGGCACAGCGCAGGTCCATCGTTTCCAGCCTTTTGCGCAGAGGCGCCGCCTCGGACATGTCCGCGACATGCAGGATCAGGGCCAGCCTCGGCAGCATCCGCATGGCCTGGCGATGTGCGCTGAGCACCGAGATGAATTCCTTGGCGTCGACCCACGCCGCCAGCCAGACCGGCCGCCCTGCCAACGCATGGTTCGTCTCGATCAGTTCGTCCTCGGGCCAGGGGCGCAGCGTGGGGCTGATACTGAGCGGCGGAAACAGTGCCACCTTCGATGCCGGGACGCCCAGACGTCGGATTTGCCGAGCTGCATCCTCGGACGTGACGTGGATCGCACGGAAGCAGTCAAAGGTATAGCGGTTGATGTCCGGCAGCCATTTCCCGACAAAGGCAACACGAACCTCGTTCTCGCCCTCAAGCAGGACCATGGGTATACCGCGTTCGGCCGCGCGGGTGATCACGTTGGGCATCAGGCCGCCGCCGACCCACAGCCCCATGTCGGGCTGCCAGTGCTCCAGGAATCCACGCGCCGCGCCGGTTTTTTCGTCAGGCAGCGGAACCAATTCCATGTCGCAGCCTGCCCAGCGTGTCAGGTCAGCGTCAGGCGGGACGGTCAACAGAATCGACAACCCTGGCCGGGACTGCTGCAGCCGCTTGCAAAAGTCGTTCACCGCGCGCAGGCGCTGTGCGTTGGCAACATGAATCCACAGCAACTCACCCGCGGGGCGAGGCGGCGTGTTGTGTCCGGTGGGCTTGGGAACACCCCAGGACAAAGCGCGATAGGCCGCCAAGCTGAGGGATCGCGGTTTGCTCATGCCCGATGCCCCTGCATTGGCTGATCCAGTCGGTCCATCAGTACCTTGTGCAATTCGGACCCGGCGCCAACAACACCGTTCAGCCGTGGGTTGGGGTTGTTGAACAGCAACGGGCGCCCGGTACGGTCAGTACAGGTGCCGCCTGCTTCGCGCAGGATCAGGTCCCCGGCCGCGATGTCCCATTCCCAGCTTGGTCGTAAGGTCAGCATCCCGTCGAACCTGCCCTGCGCGACCAGCGCCATACGGTAGGCCAGCGACGGGCGATAGGCCCGACGGAAGATCGGCGCGACCCCGCCCTGCCAATGATCCGGTTTCAGGTTCGGCTTTGCGGCCAGAACCTCGGCTTCGGCCTCTGTGGCCGCCGCGGTCACCCGGATCGGCTGACCGTTCAGGGTTGCCCCCTGTCCCCGCGCGGCAGCAAACAGCATGTCGCGCATCGGCAGGTAGATCACGCCGGCGATGACCTGTCCGCGATCGGCGACCGCCAAGGAATGCGCCCAGGTCCGCGACCCTTCGGCAAAGCTGCGGGTGCCGTCGATCGGGTCGATGATGAACACTCGGTCACGGGTCAATCGGTCCTGATTGTCCTCAGTCTCCTCGCTCAGCCAGCCATATCCGGGCCGCGCGCTGGGCAGGCGTTGTTCCAGCATTGCGTTTACGGCCAGATCAGCTTCGGTCACCGGCCCGGCGTCCTTGGGTTTGTCCCAGCTCTGCATCTCGCGGCCTGCATAGGCGACGGCAATCCGGCCGGCCTCGCGTGCGGCGTCGATCAGCAGGGACAGGTCAGTTTCCGGCAAGTGTCATCCCTTCGATCAGAAGCGAGGGCACGACCCGGGACAGATAGGTACGCGCGTCATTGGCCGGGATGATCCGCATCAGCATGTCCCGCAGGTTTCCGGCAATCGTGCATTCGTTGACCGGGTGCGAGATCTCGCCGTTTTCGACCCAGAAACCCGACGCACCGCGTGAGTAATCGCCGGTATTGGGGTTGATGGTGGACCCGATCATCGAGGTCACCAGCAATCCCGTTCCCATGTCGCGAAGCAGGTCGTCGCGGCTGAACTCGCCCTGGGTCAGGCTCAGGTTCCAGTTGCTGGGAGATGGAGGACCGGACACGCCACGGGCGGCGTTCCCGGTGGAATTCATGCCCAGTTTGCGCGCGCTTGAAAGATCCAGTGTCCATCCGGTCAGCACGCCGTTTTCGACGATCATCCGGCGCGCGGTCGGCAATCCTTCGGCATCAAACGGGCGCGATCCCGCAATCCTCGGGCGATGGGGGTCTTCGATCAGCGACAGATGTGCAGGCAGCACCTGCTGGCCCAGGCTGTCCTTGAGCCAGGAGGCGCCGCGGGCCACCGCCGCGCCGTTGCTGGCCGCCATAAGATGCCCGATCAATGAGGACGAAATCCGCTCGTCGAACAATACCGGGAAACGCCCTGTTTCCGGCTTTCGGGCACCCACTCGCTGCACGGCACGCTCGCCCGCGATCCGGCCGATCTCGTCGGGGCTGCGCAGGTCGGACTGAAAGCTGCGGCTGTCTCCGTCATAGTCGCGTTCCATCCCGGTGCCTTCGCCCGAGATCGCCACGCATGAAACCGAGCGGCTGCTGCGCGCATAACCACCGGAAAATCCATTTGTCGCGGACAGATGAACCCGGTGAGTACCGTAGGATGCCGCCGCATCAGACACCTGCGTAACGCCTTCCACCGCCAGGGCCGCAGCCTCGGCGGTCAGCGCGTCCTGCATCAGAGCGTCTGCTGAAGGTTCGGGCGTGGGGTCAAAAAGCTCCAAGGAGTCGACGGAAAAATCGCTGGCCAGTTGTTCCGGATCTGCAAGGCCAGCGAACGGATCCTCGGGCGCTTCGCACGCCATCGCTACGGCCCGTTCGGCCATGGCGGCAAGCGTTTCGGGACGACTGTCCGAGCCGGACACGATGGCCTGCTGCTTGCCGATGAAAACACGCAACCCCACGTCGGTGCTTTCGGCGCGTTCGGCGTGCTCCAAAGCGCCACCACGCACCTCGACCGAGACCGAGGATCCGTCGATCACGATCGTGTCGGCCGCTTCGGCTCCGGCCTTGCGGGCCAGGTCCAGCATTTCGTGGCTGATTGCTTCGGGTGATCGGGTCATGGTGCCTCCAATTGATTGTATTGGACCTAGCCTTGGTCAACCCGCCTCGCAAGCCCTTGGGTGTATCCAATGCGTCACGGATGGTGTCGGCACGTTGGGAAATCGGGGTCTACGGAAATAGATCCCGCTGGGAAGGGCCGCAGCTGCAGGGTAAGCTGACTGCAGAGAATGACCGGTCGCCCGGCGGCACTGAAATTTGAGGTATGAGGTTTGGCGCGCTTCTTTGTGGTTGAGTTTGACGAGCCCGGCGTCCTGGCCAAGGGCAAAGGGTCCCGCAACATCATCGTGCGCCTGACTCGGGTGATGGGTAAGCTGGGCGTTCCCTCCGAGGTTTTGCCCTTCGCCGACTTGATGGCACGCGGTGCGATCGACGACCCGCAGAGTTACGTTCTGCTTCACTACAACGAGCTGTTTGTCGTTCAGAACGAAAAAGTTGACTGGCTGCGTGCGCGGGAATCTGAAATCGAGGCACTGGGCCACAGGATTTTGCACTCGGTCGAACACGGCCGCGTCGTCGGGCACAAGATCCGTCAGAACAAGGTTCTGACAGCGGCAGGGGTTCCAATGCCCCGGCTTATCGAGACTGGGTCTTCGTTTCAAACTGCGTTCTCGAACGAAGTTTCGAACGCTCATGTTCCGGTTCAGCTTCTCGGGAATGCTGCAGAGTTGGACCCGGATCGTTACAACACCGAGTATGTCGATTGTCGTCACGAGTATGAAGGTGAGATGTGGCACGTCTGCATTCGTGCGCAAGCGGTGGGCGACCAGGTTCTGTTTTCTTGGGTTAGAGCGGGACGCGAAGCCAGCGTCCATACCCGTGACACACCCGTAGACCCTCAGATGATAAGGTATTTTCACAGGCTGCTGATCACGCCCAACATTGGCCGGATCAACGCGATTGCGAGGGGTGTAAAGGCCGCTTTGGGTGTCGGGCTTTATGCCCACGATATCCTTCCCTGTGCCAAGACCGGTCAACTGTTCTTGTGCGAAACAAACTTCAAGTTCTACGATGGAAACCACCGATTTCATATGGCGAGCATCGCGGCTGAGCATCCCGTACCAGCACTGTTCGACGGGCGCAAAGTCACACGGCGGATGGCCCGGGCTCTGGTGCAGGAACTTGCTTTGAAGACCTGAAAAGCCCGAGATTGCATCGAGCCAAAGAAAAAGGGCGCGGAACACCGCGCCCTTGGTCGAAGGCCAGGCCAAGCGAGGTTACTTGATCCGTTGACCATTGGCCAAAATCTGGCCGTCCTTGGTGAACTCGATCTTGGAGTTCAGCGTGTCGGGCTGGTCGCCGGGAACAGCCATCATCCCCATCATCATGCGCGCGCCCATGGCGTCGTTCTCGGACATGAACCCCATTCCGATCAGCTTGTCGATCAGGGCGTTGGCACCCACCAACTGAAGGTTTGCCTCACCCGCCGGCGCCGGAACTCCTCCGAACTCTTCGGTGTTCGAGTTGTCGAAGGTGAAATCACCGGTGCCTGTCAGCTTGGCACCGACCATCGAGACCAGCAGTTCATTGATTTTGAGCGAATGCAGTTCGGCCGGAATCTCGTCCGAGCCTTCCAATGCTTCGGCAACTTCCGGGTCCAGGAAGTTCAGGAGAATCTTTGCGGTGCCCGTTGCATCCAGCGCGATCGTGGCTGGATCGCGTGGCAACGCGCCTGCGGGGTCGAACATGCTCCACAGAATGTCGGACATGGTGAAGTCTGTCAGGTTCATCGCAAAGCCGAACGGCTCGACCTCTTCGGATGCCTGGATAGGTGCCTCGAGTTTCAAACCGGCCTTCGCCATTGCAATCTCGATGGGAAACGGCAGGTCTGCCGTGGTTACTTCCAGCTTTGCATTGTTCTGTTCGACGTCATACGCCAGACGCTCGGCGTCGATACTGGCACCGAAGCGGCCACCGTCCGAACTGCTGGCCATCGAGAAAGCCTCGCCCTCGCTGGTGCCTGCGATGCTGGTTTGGCCAGCGCCGTAGGTGAAGATCCCGTCGAAGGCAAAACCAGCCTCATATGCGCCTTCCACGTCCGCCAGGCTGAAGCCTTCGGGGATTACGTTCTTGCCTTCAAACTCCAGCTGGTCGAGCTTGCCGTTGATGCGTGCATCTTCGCCCGTTTCCGGGTCTTGGAAATTCAGGTCATAGGTCAGGTTTGCCGCGGTGAAGTTCTGGTCGACCTTGCGGCCCTCTCCAATCTGCATCCGGGATGCGCCGGCCAGGTTGATCATCTCAAAACCCAGATCCAGCGCGTCGTCGGGCATCGCTTCGCCATCGACCATGATGTTGTCGAGCGCCAGTGCCAGCTTGCTGGCAGAGTAGTCATAGGTCATGTCGTCGGGCGACCCCGAAACCAGCATTTTCAACCCGGTCTGCGAGTACAGGATATCCACCGAGAATTCTTCCTCCTCGGCCTGGCCGGATACCGTCATGGGGAAGCTTTCGGGGAATTCTATGCTGACCGTTCCGTCGCCGTTTTCCGTCAGGGTCATTTCCGGAACGACCATGTCGAACGAGCCTTCTCCCTCGGGAAGGTCCATCTTCATGGTCATGTTCGTGATGGTGGTGACGTCGCCAGAGGTGTTCTGCTCGCCGGTGATGGTGTACCCCATGCTGCCCATGTAGGACTGCCAATCCGACCAGACATCGTTGGCGGACAGGTCGGCAAAAGCGCCTTGGGTTGCAACGGCATAGGCCAGCGCGGCACCGCAGCTGCGGCGGAAGAAAACGGACATACGGGAACCCTTCTCGGTAAAAATTGCGCGCATGGTCGTGGTTGTCGCAGCTGCCGTCAAGGGGCAAGGGCTGGACGATTTCCCCGTTTGCGCGGTACCACTTTACCCGATTTCAATCCAAAAGGATTACAGGATGCACATGAAGGGCAAAACAGTACTGATCACCGGAGCCAGCCGCGGCATCGGCGCCGAAGCAGGGCGCGTATTTGCCGCAGCCGGCGCCAATGTCGCGCTGGTAGCGCGCAGCCATGATCAGATCGATGCATTGGCCGCGGCATTGGGCGGGAACGCCATCGCGCTGTCTTGCGACGTCAGCGATTTTGCGCAGGTGGAACAAGCGGTTGCGGATTGCGCCGACCGCTTTGGCCGCGTGGACGTGCTGATCGGCAATGCGGGTGTGATCGATCCGATCTTTCACCTGTCAAATGCCGATCCAGCAGCCTGGAGCAAGGCCATCGACATCAACCTCAAAGGAGTGTTCCACGGGATGCGCGCGGTTCTGCCGCTGATGCGGGCGGCGGGCGGCGGGACGGTCCTGACCGTTTCCTCCGGAGCCGCCTCCAACCCGGTCGAGGCCTGGAGCCACTACTGCGCGTCCAAGGCCGGGGCGAAAATGCTGACCGAATGTCTTCACCTGGAAGAGGCGCATCACGGCATACGTGCCATGGGTCTGTCCCCGGGCACGGTGGCGACCGACATGCAGCGGGTCATCAAGGCCAGCGGCATCAACCCGGTCAGCCAGTTGGACTGGGACGATCACATCCCGGCCGACTGGCCGGCGCGGGCGCTGCTGTGGATGTGCTCGGAAGATGCGGACGAGTTTCTGGGAACCGAGATTTCGCTGCGCCGTGACGACATTCGCCAGAGGATCGGCCTGACGTGATCGACCTGACCCAGCAGGACGGTCTGTGGACGGTCACGATCAACAACCCCGGCAAGGCCAATGCCCTGACCGGGGCCATGTTGTCGGACCTGTTGCAGATCGCCGAAGCCGCCCAAGAGGCGCGCGCCCTGATCCTGACCGGAGCGGGCAAGGTGTTCAGTGCCGGCGCCGATCTGGACGAGGCGCGGGCAGGTCTTGTGACCTCGGACCTGTGGGAGCGTTTGTCCGGAGCCATCGCGGCGCTGCCCTGCCTGACCGTTGCTGCGTTGAACGGCACCATGGCGGGTGGGGCCAACGGTATGGCCTTGGCCTGTGACCTGCGCATCGCGGTGCCCACGGCCAAGGTCTTCTACCCGGTCATGCGGTTGGGGTTCCTGCCACAGCCATCGGACGTAATACGCATGCGGGCGCTGATCGGCCCTGCCCGGACCAAGTTGATCCTGATGGCAGGCCAGAAGGTCACGGCGGACGAAGCGCTTGCCTTTGGCCTGGTGGACCGGGTGGTCGCTCCGGAAGATCTGATGCAGACCGCGCGGGATCTGGTTGCCGACAGCCTGGCCGCTGATCCGCAGACGGCGGCCGGTATCGCCGGGATGTGCGGATGAGGATCGCTGCCCTTCGCCTGCGCGTGGCTGATCCCGCACGGCTGGCCGATTTCTACAGCGTAAACCTCGGCATGGTCGTGCGTGCCGAGGGAGATGCGCAGCGAGTGGGCTATCCGGGGCCCAGCGCCGACCTTCTGCTGTTGCCCGGAGGCGGCGGATACGCCCACGACCGGGGTCAGAGGTACTGGAAGATCGGCATCACCCTGCCGGATCTCGACCATGCTGCGGAATGGCTTCGGCGCGCTGGCATCAACGTCAGCCGTCCGGCCCAGTTTCGAGATATCGGTTACATGTGCCATCTGTCGGACCCCGAAGACTTCTCGATCGAGCTTCTTCAGCATGATTTCGAGGGGAACCGACCCGAAAAGCCGCGGGATGCGACCCCGTTCGGACAGGCCGCCGTGGGCCAGATCACTCTGCGGACCGGCGACATTTCGGCAGAGGATGCGTTTTGCAGGGATTTGGGCCTGCGCCTGCTCTCCATGCAGGACGTGGCCTCGCACGGGTTTGATCTGCATTTCTATGCCTTCACGACCGAGGTGCCGCCGGACCCTGATCCCTGGGCGGTCGCAAATCGCGAATGGCTGTGGAAACGTCCCTATACCACCTTGGAATACCAGCATATTCCCGATGCGCGGATCGTTCCCGCGCCAGACTTTCTGGGCATCGAGGTCGAGGGCCTGGCTGCAACGGAAACAGACCCGATGGGTGACCCGTTCTTGCCAGCCTGATCAACGGCCGCGGCGTCGGCCCGGGACTTTGGATTGAAATCCAGGCGGACGTTTGCGTACCCAGTCCAGAAATCGGTTCAGCCGGGGATGCGTGCGAAGGCTTTCGACAGTGTTGAAGTCTCGCGCAAGCTCGGCTTCGGTCAGGGTGGCGTGCACCTCCTTGTGGCAGATCTTGTGCAGCAGAACCGTGGGACCGCCCTTGCCACCTTTGAGTTTTGGGATCAGATGGTGCAGGCTGCCGGTCCCGTTCGGGATCGGGCGGTTGCAGAGCGGGCAGATCGGATCGCTGTTCGTCATCACCGGAACACAGTCGCGGCTGAACGCAAGTGAGGCAAGAGGGCAGATATGGCACAGGCAGTGGTGATCGGGGCAGGCCCCGCCGGGCTGATGGCCGCCGAAGAACTTGCCGGGGCCGGGCACAATGTGCTGGTTGCCGAGGCCAAACCCTCGGTGGCCCGCAAATTCCTGATGGCGGGGAAGTCCGGTCTGAACCTGACAAAGGACGAGCCGTTTGACCGCCTGATTTCGGCCTACGGCGATGCGGCGGACTGGTTGCACCCAATGATTGCCGCCTTCGATGCGCAGAGCGTGCAAAGCTGGGCGCGGGACTTGGGTCAAGATCTGTTCACGGGGTCCACAGGGCGGGTATTTCCCAAATCAAAAAAAGCTTCGCCATTGCTGCGCGCCTGGCTGGCGCGGCTGGAAGAGATGCGGGTCGAGATCCGCACCCGTTGGCGCTGGCTGGGTTGGGACGGCCCCGCGCTGGTCTTTGATACGCCGGCAGGTCGGCAGAAAGTGGTTGCTGACGTCACGGTTCTGGCGCTTGGCGGTTCCAGCTGGGCGCGTCTGGGGTCGGATGGCGCCTGGGCGCCGGCTCTGGCCGATGCCGGGGTTCCGCTGTTCCCTTTTGCACCATCGAACGCCGCACTGTCCGTCGAATGGAGCCCCCATATGGCCGCGTATTTCGGTCAGGCGCTGAAATCTGTTCGGTGGCGCGCGGGCGACCTTGCCAGCCGTGGCGAGGCGGTCATTTCAGCCAAAGGCCTGGAAGGGGGCGGTCTTTACCCGCTGACACCCGCGCTGCGGCAGGGTGCTGATCTGTATGTGGACCTCGCGCCGGACCGCACGATTCAGGATCTGTCCAGGCGTTTGTCAAAAGCTGGCCCGAAAACCACTTTGACCCGTTGGTTGAAGAACGGCCTGCGACTGCCGCCGCCAAAGATCGCCTTGTTCCACGAAATGACACATGGGCAGAATCTGCGCCGGGATGATTGGGTCAAGACTTTGAAGGCTTTGCCTGTTCGCAACGCAGGCTTGCGCCCGCTGGACGAAGCCATTTCGACCGCAGGCGGGGTTGCGAGAAGCGGGCTGGACTCGGGGCTGATGCTGAACGCCAAGCCCGGCGTGTTCTGCGCAGGCGAGATGCTGGACTGGGAAGCCCCGACCGGTGGCTATCTGCTGACCGCATGCCTGGCGACAGGTCGTTGGGCGGGGCGCTCGGCCGCAGAATGGGCCGGGCTGCCCCAAGCGGATTAGGCGGATTTGGCCATTTCACCCAGTTTCTTGTAGGCCGGACGCTCGCGAACGCGCTTGCCGTAGGCTTTCAGGCTGTCTGAATTCATCGGGAATCCAGCCGACTTTGCCCAGCTCATGCAGTGAATGCACAGGATGTCCGCGATCGTCATCTGCTCGCCCTGAAGGAATGGCCCTTTGAATCGCTGCCCCATGCGTTGAAAGCTGCGGTCAAACTCCCATTTGGCGGTTTCGACGACCTGTGGAACGCGTTTGTCCTTGGGCAGGATGAACATATGGCGGGCGGCCAGCCAAAGCGGAGCGTCGAATTCTTCCAACAGCGCGTGCAACAACGAATCCTGCTCGGCCCGTTCCGGGGTGCCGGCGGGGAAAGTGAAGGCCCCGTGCTTATCCGCCAGATAGGTCATGATCGCCGCGCTGTCCGAAATGACTGCATCGCCATCCTGCAGGACAGGGATCTTGCCCGTTCCGTTCAGGTCCAGAACGCGCGGATCGTGCGGGCCGGCATCGATCCACTCATAGTCCTGCCCCAGTTCCTCCAATAGCCAGATCACCCGAGAGGCACGACTCTGGATGCGCCCGTAGATCTTGTACATGTCATGCTCCTGCGTGGTTGCACTGGCGACAGGGTGGGGGACTGCGCCGCCGCGTCAAGTCGGACGCGCCGTCAGTTCAATTCAGCGTGACCGCGCCAGCATGGCCAGCCGGATCAGAGCGCGCTCGACCAGGGCCATGGCCGGGGCAGTCTGCCCTGCCGACCGGAGAGACAGATCCGTATCCGTCAGCACGGTCAAAGCCGTCTGCAGCTTGTGCGCGCCCCAATTCTGCGCCTGCCGAAGGATCCGGTCACGCCGTTTGCCATAGACCGGCGGCCGGAGTTTGCCGATCCCTTGCGCTGCGCCACCGGGGTCCGAGGCGCAGGCATAGAGCGTGCGAAAATGGCGGGTCGCGCCGATGCACAGGGACACTGCATTTGTTCCCTGCGCCTGCAACCGCCGGATCAGGGGCCCGATTTCACCGGATCGGCCTTCGGCAACGACGTTGAGAACGTCATCCAGGGCCGCCTCATTGGATTGCGGCGCGCAGGCCTCGATGTCTTCGACGGCAACGTCTGAGGCATCACTGCGTTTGTACAGAGACAGCTTTTCAACGGTTTGCGCAAAGTCGCCCGGGCTGAGTTCGGTGGCCAGATCGCTGAGCACGGACATCGCGTCACGGGGAACGCTCGCAAGTCCGGCTTGGGCCAGAACACGCTCGATCTCCGCGCGCGACGGTGGATCGTCATAGATCCCGACCGCATAGGCGGCCCGATGGCCTTCGAACGCTTTGCGCAGCTTCGAGCTGGCCTTGAGCTGCCCGGCGGTCACAATGATCTGAGCGTCGCCTGGCGCCCAATCCTCGAGCGCGGCGGTGATCGCCGGGGTTGCGGCGTCGGTTGCATCCTCGACGAATACGGCGCGCGCGCCGGGAAAGAACCCGACAGCCTTCACGGCATCCAGCAGAAGGGCAGGATCCGCCCGCAGATCCGAGGCCGGAAGACGGGTCAGGCGCATTTCCTCTTCGGCACCTGGGCCCAACAGCGCGGCCAATACCTGCTGGCGCTTGAGCGCCACGCGCATCGCGTCGGCGCCGTAGATCAACAATCCCGTCTTGTCGGGGTCAGGTTTGGCGAAATACCCCTCGGCGTCGCGCGGGGACAACTTCATGAAGCCAGGCCCGGTGCGGAATACAGGCGCGTGACGATCTGATCGGACAGGATGACCATCAGCCTCTCTTTGGCATCCCGTTCATCAGCGAGCGTGGAAACGGTGGACCCCGCGGCGGAGTAGCCTACGAAATCGGCCACAGTGCCGGACACAAGAATCTGGCCCGTTTCATTGGATTTCAGCGTATAGCTGGCGCGCCCGTCGATCGAATATCGGTTGGTCTCGTTCGAGGTCGTGATGGCGGCCCCGCGGGTCACCGTAGAGACCTGCACATTCAGGCTGTAATCCTTGGCTGAACTGACGCTGCGCCCGAGGGACTGCTCCAGATTCTGCACCAGAAGGTAGCTTTCGACCGAATCTGGCGCTGACACGGCGACCTTGCCGTATAATTCGCTGCCGGCGCCGCCCGGGGCATAAACCGGCTGGAACCCACAAGCGGGCGCCACGGTCAACGCCGCCAACGAAAGCAGCAGGTTTCTGCGGTCAAACAACGACATTCACGATCCGGCCCGGAACAACGATCACCTTTTTCGGAGCAGCGCCATCCAGCGCCTTCTGCACAGCTTCGGTGCTGAGCGCGATTCTTTCAACCTGCGTCTTGTCCAGATCCTTGGGCACGCTGATTTCGGCGCGGCGTTTGCCGTTGATCTGGATGGGCAGGGTGACGGTGTCATCGACCAGCATCGACTCGTCTGCCACCGGCCAGGGCGCCAGCGCCACCAGCCCTTCGCCGCCCAGCATCTGCCACAGTTCTTCGGACAGGTGCGGGGTCATCGGCGACATCAGCTGCGCCAGCGTCTTGGCCGCCTGCCGCTTGGCCTGCGCGCCCGCCTTGGATTTGGCCAGCGTGTTGGTAAAGGCATAGAGCTTGGCGATCGAGGCGTTGAAGCCGAAGGATTCGACCCCGCCGGTCACGTCATGGATGGTCTTGTGCATCTCGCGCAGCAGCGCTTCGTCCTCGGCATTGGCCGGGGCGTCGGACGCGGCGATCTCGGACACGATGCGATGCACGCGGCTGAGGTGCTTGTGCGCGGCCTCGGCGCCGGCGGCGGTCCATTCCACGTCACGCTCGGGCGGCGAATCGGACAGAACGAACCAACGCGCGGTATCCGCCCCGAAGGCTGAGATGATGCTGACCGGGTCGACCACGTTTTTCTTCGATTTCGACATCTTGGCCGAGGGGATGATCTCGACCGGCTCGCCCGTCGCCTTCAGCTTGCCGTCCTCGACCTCTTCGGGAAGGTGATAGACCGGGCGGCCCTTGTCGTCGCGGGTCTGATAGATTTCATGGGTGACCATGCCCTGGGTGAACAGCGCGTCGAACGGCTCGATCGCCTTTTTCGGCAGATGCCCGGTGATGTGCATGGCGCGGGCGAAGAACCGCGAATACAGCAGGTGCAGGATCGCGTGTTCGATGCCGCCGATATACTGGTCCACGTTCATCCAGTACTCGGCTTCGGCCAGATCGGTCGGCGTTTCCGCCCGCGGGGCGGTGAAACGGGCGAAATACCACGACGAATCGACGAAAGTGTCCATCGTGTCGGTTTCGCGCTTGGCCGGTTTGCCGCAGGACGGGCAGGCACAGTCGCGCCAGGTCGGGTGACGATCCAGCGGGTTGCCCGGTTTGTCGAAGGTGACATCGTCGGGCAGGCGAATCGGCAGGTTTTCCTTTTTCTCCGGCACCACGCCGCAATCGTCGCAATGTACCACCGGGATCGGACAGCCCCAGTAGCGCTGGCGCGACAGGCCCCAATCGCGCAGGCGGTACTTGGTCACGCCTTTGCCCCAGCCGGCCTTCTCGGCAAAGTCGATGGTGGCGTCGATGGCTTCCTGTCCGGTGGCCTCGGTCAGACCGGCGAAATGGTTGACCCAGCGCACCTTCTGCTCTTTCGGCGGGACGAAGGCGATCTTGTCCACCGGCGTGTCGTCATCCAGGGCAAAGAAGGTGTCGATTACCGGCAGGTCGTATTTGCGGCAGAAATCCAGGTCGCGCTGGTCATGCGCGGGGCAGGCAAAGATCGCGCCGGTGCCGTAATCCATCAGGATGAAATTCGCGATCCAGACCGGCAGTTCCCAATTCGGGTCCAGCGGGTGTTTGACGCGGATGCCGGTGTCGAAACCCAGCTTCTCGCCGGTCTCAATAGCCTCTTCCGTGGTGCCACCCTTGCGACATTCGGCAACAAATTCAGCGACTTCGGGGTTCTCGGCCTCAAGCTGCTTGGCTATCGGGTGATCGGGCGAGATACCCACGAAAGACGCCCCCAACAGCGTGTCCGGCCGCGTGGTATAGACGGTGATGGGTGCACTGCCGTCGGTGCGCTCGAAGGAAAACTCCAGCCCGCGTGACTTGCCGATCCAGTTTTCCTGCATCAGCCGCACCTTGGCGGGCCAGTTGTCGAGCGTATCCAGCGCATCAAGAAGCTCTTCCGAGAACTCGGAGATCTTGAAGAACCACTGGGTCAGCTCGCGCCGCTCGACCAATGCGCCCGAGCGCCAGCCGCGGCCGCTTTCCACCTGTTCGTTGGCCAGCACGGTCATGTCCACCGGGTCCCAGTTGACCACGGCGTTCTTGCGATAGACCAGCCCCGCATCCAGCATGTCGAGGAACAGCGCCTGCTGCTGGCCGTAATATTCCGGGTCACAGGTCGCGAATTCGCGCGACCAGTCGATCGACAGGCCCAGCGGCTTCATCTGCGCGCGCATGTCGGCGATGTTGCCATAGGTCCAATCCTTGGGGTGGCCGCCGATGGCCATGGCCGCGTTTTCCGCCGGCATCCCGAAAGCGTCCCAGCCCATCGGGTGCAGAACGTTGTGCCCGGTGCTCAGCTTGTGGCGCGCGATCACGTCACCCATGGTGTAGTTGCGCACATGCCCCATGTGGATGCGCCCAGAAGGATAGGGGAACATTTCCAGCACATAGTATTTCGGCTTGTCCGCCGTCCGTTTGGCGGTGAAGATCCCGGCCTTGTCCCAGGCCTCTTGCCATTTTGCTTCGATTTCGTTGGCCGAGTAACGCGACATCATGCGGTCCTTCGTGAATGAAAACGCCGGGCAGGGGCCCGGCGTGGTAATATTGTGATTTTCTGCGGGTTGCTAGAGCTTGTTGTCCGCGATCCGCAGCTGACGCGCCCGCGAAAGAATTGCATCTTCGACCGCACGCGTGGTCGCCGCGCTGACCGGAGCGCCTCCGCTGGTCTGCAGAGCCACCGAAAGGGACCGCGCCGCCAGGGCCGGATCACTGATGTGCACCGTTGCCCGATAGGACCGCCCACCGCCCGGCGGTTTGCCGTAACCCGTTATGATAACGCCGGTAAACGGATCCACCTCCTGCACCGGCAGGAAGCTGAGCACATCCAGCGACGCCGCCCATAGGTACCGGTTGACCTGGGTGACCTGTTCCGAGTTGTTGGGGCCGAACACATCCCAGATGGTCGAACGATTCGGATCGTTGAGCTCGCGGGCTTCACTCGAAGTGCCATCCACATTTAAGTACTTTTCATTCGGAGGCGCGCCACGATTCTGCCCGCACGCAGAAACGGAGGCAGTCAAAACGGTCAAACCCATAATCATTAGCAGGCGCATCGTCGGCAGGTCCTGTTTTCACATGTTTTGCTTTGCTAGGAGATACTCCTAGACAACGTACTGTGCTGCAACAACCCTATTCTTGGCTTACTTACCGGTGCCGCTGAAATATCGGGGCGAATTCGACTGTGGCATCCTTGCACCAATTTGGGGCCAAAGAACCGAAGCTGTCCAAGGCATGCTTGCGCAACAGGGGCAAAAAGAGCGAAACGGTCTGCGTGCTGAGACATATGCAGCAGGTATGTGTCGAGTAGAAATTATTGAAACCGAGGGAAACAAGATGAAAAAAGTTCTCTTCGCATCGACCGCACTGATCGCAACCGCATCGGTTGCCGCGGCCGAAGTTAAGTTCAGCGGTTATGGCCGCTTTGGTATCAGCTACCAAGAAGACAACAGCAAGTCGTACGAAGTAACGTTTACCAACCAAAACACTGGTCAAACGCTGACGACTGCCAGCGGTGCTACCATCACCGGCGTGACCACGACCACGACCACTGGTAAAGCGACTGTGTCCGACACTGTCGAAGAAACCATTCTGGTTTCGCGCTTCCGCCTGAACATCGACGGCATCGCGGAAACCGATGGCGGCGTCCGCTTTGAGGCTCGTGTTCGCCTGCAAGCCGACGACACCAACGATGGTGAAGCTGGTGAGGCCGGTCTGAACGGTGCACGCTTCTCGGTCATCTACGGTGGTCTGCGTGTTGACGCCGGCAACATTGCTGGTGCGTTCGACAACTTGGCAAACTACTACGGTAACGAGCCGGGCCTGGAAAACTTCATCGGCCAGTACTCGGGTGTTGACTACAGCTTTGCTGGTTACTCGTCGACTGGCGCCGGTGTGAACGGTGTGTTCTTCCAGTACGCGGTTGGTGACTTCGCATTTGGTGCGTCGTATGATCAGGGTGCGGACACGTGGACCGCTCCGGGTGGCGTGCTGACCAAGACTGATGGTCGCGATCGCTGGGATATCAGCGCAACCTACACCTTCAGCAACATCACTGCAGCAATTGCTTACGGTCAAACCGAGGCAGCACCTGGTGGTGAGAAAGAAACTCTGACCGTTCTGACTTTGGGCGGCGAATGGGGCGACTTCTCGGGCACTCTGTTTGTGGCTGACGACGACGTTTCGAGCGATGCTCTGAACGGCACTGCATACGGTCTGTCGGCTGCTTACAACTTGGGCGCTGCAACCACCCTGACCTTCGCCTACGGTGACGGTTCGGCTGACGACGACACCCAGCAGTACGGCATTGGCGCCATCTACGACCTGGGCGGCGGTGCATCGCTGCGCGGTGGTATCGGCCAGTCGAAAGCCGGTGACGGCGACAGCAAGCTGCGCGCTGACTTCGGTGCTCAGTTCAACTTCTAAGTTGATCTGAACCGCAAGGTTTGAGGGCGGGTCTTCGGACCCGCCCTTTTCTTTTGTCCCGACATGGTGTTTTTCTGCGGACAAATGGAAACAGAGGGAATCCATGTCGCTGCAAGAAATCACCGCCCGCATCGCCAAGGCCGAAGCCGCAGCCGGCCGCCCCAAGGGCTCGGTCCGGCTGATTGCGGTATCCAAGTTGCAGCCCGACGACCGGGTCGAGGCCGTGTTGAAGCAGAGTCACCGGTGTTTTGGTGAAAACCGGGTGCAGGAGGCCGCCGGCAAGTGGCCCGCCTTCCGTGAAAGCTATCCCGAAATTGATCTGCATCTGATCGGTCCACTGCAAACCAACAAGGCGCGGCAAGCGATGGAGCTGTGCAACGCGATCCACTCGGTCGACCGTCCCAAACTGGCTAAAACCCTTGCGCGGCTGGCGCAAGAGCTGGGGCAGTGTCCTGATCTGTTCATTCAGGTGAATACCGGCGAAGAGGCCCAGAAAGCCGGGGTTATGCCCGCCGAGGCCGATGATTTTGTCGCCGAATGTCGATCACTTGACCTGCCGGTGCGTGGGTTGATGTGCATTCCGCCCGTCGACGAGGAGCCCGCGCTGCATTTCGCTCTGCTGGCCAAGATCGCGCGCCGAAACGGTTTGGAAGGCCTGTCCATGGGGATGAGCAGCGATTTTGAAACCGCGATCGCACTGGGTGCAACGCATGTCCGGGTGGGGTCGGCCATCTTTGGTGATCGGGTCAAACCCGCGGAATGATGATCCGGGTTCCGGGTGCAACGCGCCGCGCGATCCAGTGCAGGTGGTCGCGCCGGAAGGCTACGCAGCCTTCGGTCGGATAGCCCGGTCTGCGCCACTGATGCAGAAAGATCGCTGATCCGCTGCCCGGTGTGGCGACGGGCCAATTCCAATCGGTAATCAGAACCAGATCGTACAGCGGGTCTGCCCGACGCAGGCGTTCGTGACTGCATGGATAGGGCGCCCGAACGTGTTGGTTGTAGTCCTGATCCCCATCGTCATCCGACCACAGATCGCCCGGCCCGATGGGCAAAGCCCACGGGGCGGGAGGCGCAATCCGATCCGGGCGGTACAGCATCCCGACAATGTGGTGGTGCCCTGTGGGGGTGGCCCCGTCGCCCTCGCGCTTGTGGTTGCTAAGGCCACCTTTGCCGAGGGTGCAGGGAAACCTGCGGCCGAAGAACCGCACTCCGGTCGGCGTCACCACCAGATCAAGAGGACTCACAGCAGGTGGCCCGATTTCGAGGCCTTGGTCGCCAGATAGGCCCGGTTGTGGGCAGTTTCCCCGACCTTCAGCGGCACACGCTCGGTAACGGCAATCCCGGTCCGTTCCATCATTGCGATCTTCGCCGGGTTGTTGGTCAGCAACCGGACCGAACTGAACCCGAGCGATTTCAGGATGTCCGATCCAAGGCGGAAATCGCGCTCGTCATCTTCAAACCCAAGCCGGTGGTTGGCTTCGACGGTGTCGAAGCCCTGATCCTGCAGGAAATAGGCGCGCATTTTGTTGGCCAGGCCGATCCCGCGACCTTCCTGGTTGAGATACAGCAGAATCCCATGCCCCTCGGCCCCCATCTGGGCCAGGGCACCGCGCAGTTGCGGGCCGCAGTCGCATTTCAGGCTGCCCATAAGGTCACCGGTAAAGCAGGCCGAATGCAACCGAGCCAAAACAGGTTTCGAGCGATCCGGGCGGCCGATTTCGATGGCATAGTGCTCCTCGCCACCGTCCTCTGGGCGGAAGACGTGCAGACGACCGGCCTCGGACACCTCCATCGGCAGGCGCGCGGCCACCACCTCGTGCAAGGGGCTGCGATCCGCCAGATGCGGCGCGGCGCGTGTGTGGTCGATGCAGGTCAGACCGTGTGTCGCCGCAAAGGCCCGGCCGTTTTCGACCGCAACCACCACCGCGGCCGGCAGAAGGCGGGCGGATTTGGTCAGTGCGATTGCGATGCGATGCAGGTGCGCATTGCCCTGGCGCTGTGTCATCAAGGGCCCCTTCATCGGGGCATTCAGGTCGTCGGACGGGTCTGCAACTGCCTGCACCCACCCCAGATCAGCCTCGGCCGGGATCACGACCCGAGCAAGATCACCGTCATAGGCGCGGGCTTTGAGCGTTTCGGCCCGTCGTCCAGTGATGGCAACCACAGGCGTGTCGCCCAGACCCCTCAGGTCCGCCAGACGCTGCGGGTTGAGTGTCTCTGCGGCGACGGCGACAACGCTGAAATCCCCGTCATCCGTCAGCACGACCGGAACGCCCATCCGAAGGTCGGCACGCGCCCGGGCCAGCAACTCGGTGATGTCTGGAATGAGACTCATTGATGTTATCCTGTAACGTTCGACCCTCGTCCTAGCCCGTTCGAAAGGAAATGTGAAACATTTCCGGCCCACCAGACACGAGGGCGTGAGAGCATTGCAGCAAAACTTGTTGATTGCATTTTCCACGCTCAAGTGTTGCAAAAGGTTTAGGAGGACCGGGACATGGCGCAACTCAAGAAAATCCTGCTGGTCGATGACGATGAAGACCTGCGCGAGGCGCTGAGCGAGCAGTTGGTGATGACCGAGGACTTTGATGTATTCGAAGCCTCCGACGGCCAATCCGCGATGGAGCGGGCGCGCGAAGCCATCTATGACCTTGTGATCCTGGATGTGGGTTTGCCCGACACAGATGGGCGCGAGCTGTGCCGCCTGATGCGCAAGCAGGGGGTCAAAAGCCCGATCCTGATGCTGACCGGCCATGACAGCGATGCCGATACGATCCTGGGGTTGGATGCGGGTGCCAACGACTATGTCTCAAAGCCGTTCAAGTTCCCGGTTCTTTTGGCTCGGATCCGTGCGCAGCTGCGCCAGCACGAACAGTCTGAAGATGCCGTTTTTGTCCTGGGGCCCTATACCTTCAAACCCGCGATGAAGATGTTGATCACCGAGGACGACCGCAAGATTCGGCTGACGGAGAAGGAAACCAACATTCTCAAGTTCCTGTATCGCTCGACCGACGGCGTGGTGGCGCGCGATGTGCTGCTGCACGAGGTCTGGGGCTACAACGCCGGTGTAACCACACATACGCTGGAAACGCACATCTACCGCCTGCGTCAGAAAATCGAGCCCGATCCCTCCAATGCGCGCCTTTTGGTCACAGAATCTGGTGGATATCGACTGGTGTCGTAACCATAGGTGGATTGATGTGGATCAAAGTGATACTCTGCAGGCATCTTTAGGATAATCCCATCCCGTGCATGTCCGGGTCATGACATGTACCTCCCTGTTGGACTGCCGGGCCTTTGGCCCGGCTTTTTTTTCGGATGGCACCCCAGCACCTGCCGCGCTAGTTTGCCCGAGTCGCGACAAGGGAACCCCGATCATGCCTTTCACTCTGGCCACCTGGAACATCAATTCCGTTCGCCTGCGCGAGCCCATCGTGCTGAAGCTGCTGCAGGAAGAAGCGCCGGACGTGCTCTGCCTGCAAGAGTGCAAATCGCCGGTCGACAAGATCCCGACCGAGGGATTCGCGGAACTGGGCTACACCCACATGATCGCCCGCGGTCAGAAGGGCTATAACGGCGTGGCCATCCTGTCGCGCCTGCCGATCACGGATCTGGGCGATCAGGACTTTGCCGGGCTGGGCCATGCCCGGCATGTGGCGGGGCGATTGGAAAACGGGGTGATCATCCACAATTTCTACGTCCCGGCAGGCGGCGACGTTCCCGATCGCGAGGTGAACGAGAAATTTGGCCAGAAGCTGGATTACCTGACCGACATGCGCGACTGGTTCCACGCCGAAAAGCCGCAGAAATCCATTCTGGTCGGCGACCTGAACATCGCCCCGCGCGAGGACGACGTGTGGTCGCACAAACAACTGCTCAAGGTCGTGTCGCACACGCCGATCGAGGTCGCGCAACTGGCCGAGACGCAGGATGCGGGCGGCTGGGTCGATATCACCCGGCAGGACATCCCCGAGGGACAGCTCTACAGCTGGTGGTCCTATCGCGCCCGCGACTGGGATGCGGCTGACAAGGGGCGGCGCCTGGATCACGTCTGGGCGACGCCTGATATCTCGAACGCCGGCCATTCCAGCCGCGTCCTGCGCGACGCGCGCGGCTGGGAGAAGCCCAGCGACCACGCGCCCGTCTTTGCCAGTTTCGATCTTTGATCGGTGCGGGATTCCGCAACTCGGCCCTTGGTTTCCCGGTCGGCTGGTTGCATATAAGGCGCAAGACTGAATCCGGAGAGTGAATGCCATGGAACTTCTGAACGGCGCAGGCAGCCCCGCAGCCACCGATCTGATCAAAGACGGAACCGAGGCCACTTTCATGGCCGATGTCGTCGAGGCATCGCAGGAATTGCCCATTATCGTCGACTTCTGGGCGCCCTGGTGCGGTCCCTGCAAGACCTTGGGTCCGGCCTTGGAAGAGGCCGTGACCGCGGCCAAGGGCGCGGTCAAGATGGTGAAAATCAACGTGGACGAGGCGCAGATGATCGCCTCGCAATTGCGTATCCAGTCGATTCCGACCGTCTA
This sequence comes from Ruegeria sp. CI5, assembly GCF_056536885.1. Classification (NCBI taxonomy): domain Bacteria; kingdom Pseudomonadati; phylum Pseudomonadota; class Alphaproteobacteria; order Rhodobacterales; family Roseobacteraceae; genus Ruegeria; species Ruegeria sp. CI5. The sequence goes on along the minus strand of NZ_JBQFQN010000003.1, from coordinate 105,992 downwards.
TGCCTTCTTCAAGGGGCAGCCGGTTGACGGGTTCCAAGGCGCTTTGCCAGGATCGGAGATCAAGGCCTTTATCGACCGTGTGATCGAGGCCGCCGGGGGCCAGAGCCCGGGCGGCCAGCTGGACGAGGCCGTGGAGGCCGCCGAAGAGATGCTGAATGATGGCGCGGCAGTGGATGCGGCCCAGACCTTTGCCGCCATTCTTGGCGAAGACCCCAAACATGCCGCGGCCTATGGCGGCCTGGTGCGGGCGCATATCGCGATGGGTGACCTTGATCAGGCCGAGGCGATCCTGAACGGCGCTCCGGCCGAGATTTCAACGACGGCCGAGTTGGAAGCTGCCCACGCGCAGCTGGAACTGGCCAAGCAGGCCGCAAATGCCGGGCCGGTGGCCGAGTTGACGGCAGCGGTCGAAGCAGATCCCGACAACCATCAGGTCCGGTTCGACCTGGCGCAGGCGCTCTATGCCAACGGCAAGGCCGCCGAGGCGGTTGACCAGCTTCTGGAGCTGTTCCGCCGCGATCGGGAATGGAATGATGGCGCAGCCAAGGCGCAGCTGTTCACCATCTTCGATGCGCTCAAGGCCAATGACCCGATCGTTTTGAACGGTCGCCGCAAACTCAGCTCGATGATATTTGCCTAACCGCGCATCAGAGCTAGAGTCGGAAACATGATGCATCCCGCCGATCTGCCGGACACGGTGTCCGTGTTTCCTCTGCCCGGGGCGCTGTTGCTGCCCCGGTCACGCCTGCCGCTGCATATTTTCGAGCCCCGCTACCTGCAAATGCTGGATGACGCCTTGAAAACCAAAGAGCGGTTGATCGGCATGGTCCAGCCGAACCCTTGTCAGAACGACGACACCAAATTGCATCGGATCGGATGCGCCGGACGTGTCACGCAGTTTTCCGAGACCGAAGACGGGCGCTATCTGATCACTCTGTCCGGTGTGTCCCGGTTTCGCATCCAATCCGAATTGGATGGTTTCACGCCGTATCGTCGCTGCGCCGTTACCTGGGACGGGTTCGACCGCGATCTGGGCAAAGGGGAAATAGACGATACGTTCGACCGGTCCGGTTTCCTGCGTCTGCTGGGGCGTTACTTTTCCGCCCGCCAACTGTCGACCGATTGGGAGTCACTGAACGAGGCGGATGACGAATTGCTGGTCAATTCCCTGTCTATGCTTCTGGATTTCGACCCTGAGGACAAGCAGGCCCTGCTTGAGGCGCCCTGTCTGCGCACCCGGCGCGAAACGCTTGTCACACTGATCGAATTCTCGCTGCGCGGGGGTTCAAACGAGGAACAATTGCAATGACAGAGACGGAACCGGGATTCGACCGCCACATGCTCGAGGCGCTGATCTGCCCACAGACTCATACCACGCTGGAATATGACGCCGAGCGGCAGGAGTTGGTCTCGAAAGCCGCTGGTCTGGCTTTTCCCATCCGCAACGGGATTCCGGTGATGCTGGTGGATGAGGCGCGCAAGCTCGACTAGATCGGGCGGCCCTGCAGCAGCTTGGGCAGGTCGCCTGTCAAACCGGCGGCCTCGCGCACGAAGCCGCGGCGCAGGCTGGGCAGGGAGTCCACGATGCCCATTCCGATGTCGCGCCCCAGCCGCAGTATCGGATTGTCGTTCGAAAACAGCTTGTTGAACACATCCGTCGCCATTGCCAGGGCCGCCGTGTCAAAGCGGCGCCATTCCTGATAGCGCTCCAGAACCAGCACCGAGCCGATGTCCTCGCCGCGCCGCCCGGCCAGCGTCAGAACCTCGGCCAGCGCGCCGACGTCGCGCAGCCCGGCGTTCAGCCCCTGACCGGCGATCGGGTGCATGCCATGGGCCGCATCACCCACCAGCGCCAGCCGCTCGGCGATGAAGGAATTGGCGATGGTCAGGTTCAGCGGATAGGTGAACCGGTCGCCCTGCAGGCGGATGTTACCCAGAAAATCGCCGAATCTGGGCCGCAGAACTTGAAGGTACTCGGCCTCGTCCAGCGCGTTGATGCGCTGCGCGGTGTCAGAGCGTTCGCTCCAGACGATCGAGCTGCGATTGCCGGTCAGCGGCAGGATCGCCAGCGGGCCGGGGGGCATGAAGAACTGATGTGCGATGCCGTGATGCGGCAGGTCGTGTTCGATGGCGCAGACCAGCGCGGTCTGGCCGTAGTCCCATCCGGTCCGCTTGATCCCGGCGCGGGCGGCGGTGCCGCTGCGGCGGCCGTCACATCCCACCAGAAGCCGACCGGACAGCGCCGATCCGTCATCCAGCGTCACGGTCACGCCACCAGGCCCGGTTTCCTGCGCAACCACGGTTTTGCCATCGACCCGAGTGATCGCCGGTTCTGCCTCCATCGCCGCAAGAAACGCGCGCCGCAGGTGACGGTCCTCGACCATATAGCCCATCGGGCCTTCCTCGATCTCGGCATGGTCGAAATGCATGAAAAACGGCGACGGGCCTGCGCCGGCATGGCCATCGGTGACCTTGATCTCCAACATCGGCTGGGCGTGCTCCGCGACCCGTTCCCAGACGCCGATCGCGGCCAGCAATCGTTGCGAGGCCAGCGCCAGCGCATAGGCGCGCCCGTCGAACGCCGCGGTCTTGCGCACCTTCTCGGCCAGTGCGTCGATCACGGTAACGCTGTGCCCGGTCTGCGCCAGCGCCAGCGCGAGGGCGGGGCCGTTCAGCCCGCCGCCCACGATCAAGATATCGGAAACCTGTGTCATGCGGTGCAATATGCGCGCCCTTTCGGGATTGTCCATGTGCAGTCCTGTCGCTACCGTCGCCGAAACACGAATTTTTCCGACAAGGGGGCAAAGATGCAGGACTGGCTGACCATGACGGCATGTGACCTGGGCCGGGGGATCGGCATGGGGCAGATCGATCCCGAGGAACTGACCGAGGTCTATCTGGCGGCCATCGACGCCCATCCGCACCGCGACCGCATCTATGCCCGTGTCACGCATGACCGCGCCCGCGCCGAAGCCCGCGCGGCCAAGGAACGGGCGGCCCAAGGTCTGCGCCGGTCCCTGCTGGACGGGGTGCCGATCAGCTGGAAGGATCTGTTCGACACCGACGGGATCGGAACCGAGGCCGGATCGGCCCTGCTGCGCGGCCGCGTGCCCGAGCATGACGCAACAGTCCTGCGCAACGCGACGGCCATGGGCGCGGTCTGTCTGGGCAAGACGCATATGAGCGAACTGGCCTTCTCGGGCCTTGGCCTGAACCCCGTCACCGCGACGCCGCCCTGCGTGAATGACGAAAAGGCGGTTCCGGGCGGGTCGTCCTCGGGCGCGGCGGCGTCGGTGGCCTTTGGTCTGGCGGCCTGCGGAATCGGCTCGGACACGGGCGGATCGGTGCGCATTCCGGCCGCGTGGAACGATCTGGTGGGGCTGAAAACCACCTCGGGGCGGTTGAGCCTGGAGGGCGTGGTGCCCCTGTGCCTGCGGTTTGACACGGTTGGCCCGCTGGCGCGGTCCGTCGAGGATGCGGCGCAGATGTTGGTGCTGCTGGAGGGCGGAACGCCTGCCGATCTGCGGGGCGCCAGCCTGAAGGGGCGGCGGTTTGCCGATCTGCAGACAATCGCGCAGGACGATCTGCGCGACGCACCACGCCAGGCCTATGCCGAGGCGCTGGACCGCCTGCGAGATGCCGGGGCCGAGATCGTGCCGCTGGAGGTGCCGGAACTGGCCGAGGCGATGGGCCTGTCCGGTGTCCTTTACACCACCGAAGCCTATGGCCTGTGGCGCGACGTGATCGAGGCCAACCCTGAGGCGATGTATCCCGAGATCCTTGAACGGTTCCGCGCAGGCAAGGGGCATTCCGGCCCGGATTACGTGGCCGCGTGGTCTCGGTTGAAGGCCTGCCGATCGGTCTGGGACGCGGCCACCGCCGGATTCGACGCGGTTCTGGCCCCCACGGCCCCGATCATGCCGCCGGATCTGGACCGGCTGATGAACGACAATGACTACTACGTCACCGAGAACCTTCTGGCCCTGCGCAATACCCGGATCGGCAACCTGATGGGGCTGGCGGCGCTGTCGCTACCCACTTCGACACCGTCCTGCGGGCTGATGATGCTGGGCTATCCGGGCTCGGAAGAGGCGCTTTTGCGGCTGGGTGCGGCGGCCGAGGTGGTTCTGACCTGAATGCCACAATCCCCTGATTCGGAACCTCTTTGTCTGGACGCGCGGGGGTTCGGCCTGTAATCTGCTGGAAAACCGGGGCGCCAATGATCCCGGTATCGAGGCAGCAGTCATGAATTTCCCCGAGCGGTTTTCGAACCTACCGGCTTATGCTTTTCCGCGTCTACGCGCCCTGCTCGACCATCACGCGCCGGGTGGCGATGTCGTGCACATGACGATTGGCGAGCCCAAGCATGACTTTCCGCCCTGGGTGACCGATGTCATCGTGGAAGACGCCGCCGGGTTCCAGACATACCCGCCGAACGAGGGGTCGGACGCGCTGCGCGAGGCCATCGCCGAATGGATCGACCGCCGCTATGGCGTGCGGATGGACCCCGAGACCAACATCATGGCGCTGAACGGCACGCGCGAGGGGTTGTACAACGCCGCCATGGCCCTGTGCCCCGAGCAGAAGAACGGCCGACAGCCGATCGTTTTGTGCCCCAACCCGTTCTACCAAGTCTACATGGTGGCCTCGATCTCGGTCGGGGCGCAGCCGTATTTCGTGCCGGCCACCGCGGCCACCGGGCATCTGCCGGACTATGCCGGCCTGCCAGAGGAAGTGCTGAACCGCACTGTCGTGGCCTATATCTGTTCGCCCGCCAACCCGCAGGGTGCCGTCGCCTCGCGCGACTACTGGGCCGAGCTGATCCGGCTGGCCGAGCGGTACGATTTCCGCATCTTCGCCGATGAGTGCTATTCCGAGATCTACCGCGACACGCCGCCCACCGGCATCCTGACCGTCGCGCAGGAGCTGGGCGCCGACCCCGAGCGGATCACGCTGTTCAACTCGCTGTCGAAACGGTCGAACTTGGCAGGGCTGCGGTCGGGGCTGATAGCGGGCGGGCCGGAAAGCATCAAGCGGGTCAAGCAGTTGCGCGCCTATGCCGGGGCGCCCTTGCCGTCGCCGTTGCAGGCCGCCGCGGCCAGGGTCTGGGCCGATGAGGCGCATGTTCAGGAAAACCGTGCGCTGTATCAGGAAAAATACGCCATCGCCGATCAGGTGTTTGCGGGCGTTCAGAGTTATATGCCGCCCGAGGCGGGGTTCTTTCTTTGGCTGCCTGTCGAAGATGGCGAGCAGGCCGCATTGAAGCTGTGGCAGGAAACCGGGGTTCGGGTCCTGCCGGGCGCATATCTTTCACAAGGGGATCCGGGGCAGAACCCGGGCAAAGGCTTTATCAGGGTCGCGATGGTGGCCCCAAAAACAGAGATGCAGCGCGGGCTGATCACGCTCCGCGACTGCATCTATTCGTGAGGTACGAGGGCACATGGCATCTTACAACGCGCGCAACCGCGACCCATTGTTGGACAGCACCACCCAGGCCGCGATCGAGCGGCGCAGCAAGGAACTGATCGGGATCGCCCTGATCCTGGCCGGCCTGGCCGCCGCGGCGATGATCTGGTCCTACACGCCGGATGATCCGAACTGGATGGTCTCGACCGACGCGCCGGTGCAGAACTGGTTGGGCCGGTTCGGCGCTTCGATCGCCGCACCGTTGTTCATGATCGTGGGCTGGGGCAGCCTTGGCATCGCGCTGGTGCTGGTCGGCTGGGGCGTGCGCTTTACCGGCCATTTCGGCGAGGATCGCGCCGTGGCCCGCTTGATTTTCGCGCCGATCTGGATCGCCGTGCTCTCGGTCTATGCCGCAACCCTGGTGCCCGGTGCCGAATGGCGCGCGACGCACAGCTTTGGTCTTGGCGGTCTGTTCGGCGATACGGTGATGGGCGCGCTGCTGACGCTGTTGCCGCTCTCGTCGCATTTCATGGTCAAGCTGATGTCACTGGCCATGGCGGCCGGCATGCTGGCATTGGGCGTCTTTGTGCTGGGTTTCACCAAATCGGACGTCCGGCGCGGGTTCCGGGCTTTCCTGCTGGGTCTGGTGATGGCCTATGACATGCTGATGACTGCGCTGGGGCAGGGGGCTTCGGCCACGGCCCGTGCGGCGCAGGCGCGCCGGGAAAAGTGGCAGGAACGCAAGGCAACCCAGGCCGCCGGTGCCGAATTCGAGGATGAACTGGCCTATGCCGATCCGGTCTTTGAAGAGCCCGAGATCGCAGCCCCCGAGCCCGTCAAAACGGGCCTGCTTGCGCGCATGCCTGGCCTGATCCGCCGCCCCGAACCGATGCCCGAACCCGAACTGGTCGATCCGGAACCCGTTACCGGATATGACGAGATGCCGGGCGAGGACCGGATCCGCTCGAAGATCTCCGCGGTGATCCAGAACCGCAAGGTCGCCACCGGTGAAATCGCGCCCGAGCCCGATCCGAACCGCCCGCTGACCAAGGGGCGCGGCCGTGGTCCCGACCCGCTGATCCTGACTGCGCCGCGAGCGGGCAACCTTCCGCCCGAACCTCCGCTGACTGCTGCCGGGCTCCCGCCCGAGCCGCCGTTGACAGGTCACCCGGCGCAGCCTTCTGCGGAAATGGAGACGTTCGCGGAAGACCCGGTCTCGGCCTATGCGCCGGAGGATGTCGACGACGATCAGGTGTTCGAGGATGCAGAGGACCCAATCGCCGAGGCACGCCCGGCATTGAAGATCCCGGTTGCCGAACCGCGCAAGCCGGTCGTGGCGCAACCCGTCCGGCGCAACGTCCTGCCGTCGCGACGGGCTCAGGCCGAAGCGCAGCCCAGCCTGTCTTTCGAAGAGCGGCACACGGATTTCGAACTGCCGCCGCTCAGCCTGTTGACGAACCCGTCGGGCATTCAGCGTCATCACCTCAGTGACGAAGCGCTGGAGGAAAACGCGCGGATGCTGGAGAACGTGCTGGATGATTATGGGGTCAAAGGCGAGATCGTCAGTGTCCGCCCCGGCCCTGTCGTCACGATGTACGAGTTGGAACCCGCACCGGGCCTGAAAGCCAGCCGCGTGATCGGGCTGGCCGATGATATCGCCCGGTCTATGTCGGCACTGTCCGCGCGGGTCTCGACCCTGCCCGGACGTTCGGTCATCGGCATCGAACTGCCCAACGAGAACCGCGAGATGGTGGTCCTGCGCGAAATCCTGGCAAGCCGCGATTTCGGCGACGGCACCCATGCGCTACCGCTGGCGCTGGGCAAGGATATCGGCGGAGACTCGGTCGTGGCCAACCTGGCCAAGATGCCCCACCTGCTGATCGCCGGGACGACCGGTTCGGGCAAGTCGGTGGCGATCAACACAATGATCCTGTCGCTGCTGTACAAGCTGACACCGGACGAATGCCGCCTGATCATGATCGACCCCAAGATGCTGGAACTTTCCGTCTATGACGGCATCCCGCATCTGCTGTCGCCGGTCGTGACCGACCCGAAAAAGGCGGTGGTTGCCCTGAAATGGGTCGTCGGCGAAATGGAGGACCGCTATCGCAAGATGTCCAAGATGGGCGTGCGCAACATCGCCGGCTACAACGGCCGGGTGAAGGACGCGCTGTCCAAGGGCGAGATGTTCAGCCGCACGGTCCAGACCGGGTTCGACGACGAAACCGGAGAACCCGTTTTCGAGACGGAAGAGTTCGAACCCAAGGCCATGCCCTATATCGTCGTCATCGTCGACGAGATGGCTGACCTGATGATGGTGGCCGGCAAGGAGATCGAAGCCTGCATCCAGCGTCTGGCGCAGATGGCGCGGGCTTCGGGCATCCACCTGATCATGGCCACGCAGCGGCCCTCGGTGGACGTCATCACCGGCACGATCAAGGCCAATTTCCCGACCCGGATCTCGTTCCAGGTGACGTCGAAAGTCGACAGCCGGACCATCCTGGGCGAGATGGGGGCCGAACAGCTGCTGGGGCAGGGCGACATGCTGTACATGGCTGGCGGCGCCAAGATCACTCGCTGCCACGGGCCGTTCGTGTCGGATGAAGAGGTCGAGGAGGTCGTGAACCACCTCAAGCAGTATGGCCCGCCCGACTATGTCGGCAGCGTGCTGGACGGCCCGTCCGAGGACAAGGCCGACAATATCGACGCGGTTCTGGGGCTGAACACTGGCGGTAACACCAATGGTGAGGATGCCCTGTACGATCAGGCGGTTGCCATCGTGATCAAGGATCGCAAGTGTTCAACCTCGTACATCCAGCGGAAACTTGCCATCGGCTACAACAAGGCTGCACGGCTGGTCGAGCAGATGGAGGACGAAGGCGTTGTTTCGGCAGCAAATCACGTGGGCAAACGCGAAATCCTCGTCCCGGAACAGTAGGATATTTAATAACAAGGGCAGAGCGCATATCTGTGTGTCATGAAACAGATTGCCTTTGCCCTTGCCCTTGCTTTGACTGCCCCTGCAGCCTGGGCCGCCGACAAGCTTCCCTTGTCGCAGATCTCGAACTATCTGAACGGATTGAAGGCCGTTCAGACGACGTTTACCCAAGTCAACGATGACGGATCGCTGAGTACCGGCAAGCTGTGGCTGCAGCGCCCCGGAAAGATGCGGTTCGAATACGATCCGCCCAACAGTGCGGTCGTGTTGGCCAATGCCGGCACGGTGATGGTGTTCGACCCCAAATCAAACCAGCCGCCCGAGCAGTACCCGTTGAAGCGCACACCGCTGTCGCTGGTTCTGGCGCGCAACGTGAACCTGTCGCAGGCCAACATGGTAGTCGGCCACACATTTGATGGCACAGCCACGGTCGTCACCGCGCAGGACCCGAAAAACCCCGAGTCCGGGCGGATCGAGCTGATGTTCACGGCAAATCCGATCGAGTTGAGGAAATGGGTCATCTACGACAACGCCGGGGGTCAAACCACGGTGCTGCTGGGTCCCCTCGACGAAGATGTCAGAATCGACAGCGGCCTGTTTTCGAACAAGGCGCGGCGCGGGTCAGAAAACCGCTGACCCGCGGCTCTTTCAGTAGCGGCAGCTGGACAGCTGCGCCTGGTACATCTGCGCACGTGCGTCCACGTCATTGGCCACGTTCAATAGCCAGGTCTTGCCGTAGTGGCTGCCGCGTGCGTAACCCGCGCGACCTTCGTGATACGCCAGATACTGGTTCCGCGTGTCGCTGGTCGAGATTCCGATCTTCTGGCTGCTTTTGTTCATGTACCAACCGACGAAATCTGACGCGTCACGAATGCGGTCACGCTTGGCGCGCCGCTTCCCGGTTTCGCGCTGGTACTCTTCCCAGGTTCCGTCCAGGGCCTGGCTGAAGCCATAGGCGCTGCTCTGACGGCCCATCGGAATTACTCCCAGAACATATTTGTGGGGCGTCCGCGCGTCGTGACGATAGCGGCTTTCTTGGTAGATGGTTGCCATCTGGACATGAACCGGAACACCCCATTTGCGTTCCGTGCTTTTGAATGCCTTGATCATGTCCGGCCGCTCGCGTGCGATGGCGCAAGCGTCATTGAGGTTGCTGGGCGGACGCTGTGCGCCGCCCCCACAGGATGCCAAAAACAGCACCCCGAAGAGTACGAGAAGTTTTCTGCTCATGTGCCTCGTGCCTTTTTTCTTTATTCTAGCGCAGATTGCAGGCCGAGGAAATCACAATCGTATAAGAAACCCTGCAGCAGGCCGACGACTGTCAGGCATAGGTTCACAGACTGTTTCCGCGAATTTCAGATCAATGATTGGCAATTGCCGGCGGAAAGGTTTAGTAAGTGCCTTGGGGGCTGAAACAATGCTGAAGACACATGCAAAGTACCGCCTGGGCCAGGTGGTTCGTCACAAGAAACATCCCTTCCGAGGGGTGATTTTTGACGTGGATCCGGAATTTGCAAATACCGAGGAATGGTACGAGGCAATTCCCGAAGACAGCCGCCCGATCAAGGATCAGCCGTTCTACCATTTGCTGGCCGAGAACGATCAATCCTTCTATGTGGCTTATGTATCAGAGCAAAATCTGATTGCCGACCAGTCTGGCGAACCTGTTGATCATCCTGATATTCCCAACATGTTCGGGCCGTTTCAGGACGGCAGCTATCCGCTGCACTTCCAACTGAACTGATACGGTGTTGACGCCGTTGCGGCGTCAGTAACCCAAAGCGCAACCGTCCTTTCGGGGGTCGCTGGCGCCCTCCAATACTCCGCTTTGACGGATTCGGATCGCCTGGGCGCCGCCCAGAGGCGTTTCCGTTTCGACGACATTGTGCCCCATTTCCGACAATTGTTGCGCGATCCTGCGATCGTAACTGGGTTCGATCTTCAAGATCGAACCGTCGGCAAAAACGCGGGGTGCGTCGACGGCGTGCTGCAGCCCCAAGTCGAAATCCAGAAGGTTGGAAACCAGGCGCGCGTGGCCTGTCGGCTGATAGGCCCCGCCCATCACGCCGAACGGCATGGCTATCTGCCCGTTTTGCTTCAGTATCGCGGGAATGATTGTGTGCATCGGGCGCTTGCCGCCGCCCAGCTCGTTCGGATGTCCCGGTTCAAGGTTGAAACCACATCCGCGGTTCTGCAGGAGAATGCCAAACTTTTCCGAGGCGATGCCCGATCCGAAGCTGTGGAAGATGGAGTAGATCAGAGAAACAGCCATACGATCCCGGTCGACGACCGTGACATAAACCGTGTCCTTGTGCACCGCTTCGGTCAGCGGGGCGGCGGCGGTCATGGCGCGCCGGGGATCAATCAGCTCGGCCAGCTTTGCCGCCGTTTCCGGCGCCAGAAAATGTTCCATGCGCGACGACTGATCCGGGTCGGCGATGAACCGGTTGCGTGCATCGTAGGCCAGCTTGGTCGCCTCGGCTTCGATATGCGCCCGTTCGGCGCCCCACGGGTCCATGCCTGCAATGTCGAAATGCTTGAGGATGTTGAGAAGCAGGATCGCAGTCGCGCCTTGTCCGTTCGGCGGATGTTCCAGCAGTTCAGCGTTGCGGTAGTCACCTCCGACCGGTGAGGCTTCGATGAACTTTGTGTCGTGAAAGTCCGTGGCCGAATGAACACCGCCTCGGGAATTCAACGCGGCCAGCATGTCATCGGCGATTTCGCCCTCGTAAAAGGCGTCACGTCCCCTTCGGGCCACGCGACGCAGGACTTCTGCCTGACCCGGAGCGCGAAACACCTGACCTGTCGTTGGGGCGCGGCCGTCGATCAGATAGTGATCCCGGGCTGCGCCCTGCAGCGTTTCGGCCCCGATCGACCAGTCATGCGCGACGCGAGGTGCAACCGGAACGCCCGTTTCGGCATAGTGAATTGCAGGTTGAAGAAGGGCCTCGATCCCCAATCGACCCTCGGCCTCTGACAGTTGGCAGAATGCGTCAACAGCCCCGGGGATCGTCACCGCTTCGGGGCCGTCAAGTGGCACCGCAGCCAACCCACGGGCCCGCAGATCTTCGGCCGAGGCGCCAGCGGGCGCCCGCCCGGATCCGTTCAGCGCGCGCACCTTCGTTTCGCCGGCGCGATTGTAAAGAGCGAAACAGTCGCCACCCAGACCTGTCATCTGCGGTTCGCAGATGCCCAGAAGTACGCCCGCGGCAATGGCTGCGTCCATCGCGTTTCCGCCGCGGCCCAGAATGTCCAGCGCCACCTTTGCAGCCAGCGGATGCGAGGTTGCGCACATCCCTTCGGTCGATAAAACCTCGGAACGGCCGGGGGCGTGGAAATCGCGCATGGAATGGGTCTCCTCCTGAACGCGTCGACACTAGGGTGCCGTTGGCTGATGTCCAGTCATTTCAAGGAGAAGGTCCTCGGCGCCGTTCACTGGGTGGGGGCTGTGACACATGGCGCCGAGGGAAGCTATCTGAGCTACCCCTTGTTTCTGCCGGTCGTTTGCGGCGCGACAATGGTCCGATCTGGGCGTTATTGTGGCCGATCCGCTTTTTTTGTGCGCTCAAACCGCAAGAATAGCAGGTTTTGGCCGTTTCTGCGGTCATACCGCACCTCGTCGGCCAATGTGCGGATCAGGAACCAACCGAATCCACCTTCGGGCAGGTTTGAAGTATCGGTTTCCACACTGGCGGGAATACCATCAGGCATCTTCAGGCCGGGCAAGGGGTGCCCGGTGTCAGTGATCTGGACCTCCAGGTAATCTTTGGAGTCCAGCACGGAAACCCGAACCATTCCGGGCGCGCGCTCAGCATAGGCGTGTTCGACAACATTGTTGATCGCCTCGGCCAACACGATCGTGATGTCGGCAGTCTTTTGCCCCGGCAAACCGAGATTCGACAGCCCCGCGTGCAACGAAGCGATGGCGCGGCTGGCCTCGGCTTCGACGGCAGGGAACGCCACTTCGAGTCGGCCGTCTTCGCAGTTGACTGTCACGCCATTTGCCCCCTGACGCTTCACTCCAACTCGGAGGCCAGCGCGTCATCCAAGTTGGGATGCAGTTTGAAAACCGTATCCATCCGCGTCAGCCGAAAAACCTTGGCCACGACAGGCTGCAATCCTGCCAGTTCCAGCCTGCGCCCATTTCCAAGTTGCTTCATGGACGCCACGATCGCGCCCAATCCACTGGAGTCTATGAACTCGACCGCAGACAGGTCCAGGATGATCCGACCGGCGCCATCTGCGGTTTGGGTCCGCATGTCTTCCTTGAACTGTATCGCCATGGCGGCGTCGATGCGGGCGGCGTCGACTGTGATGATCTGCGTCTCGCCTGTCGTTTTGCTGCTCAGTGCCACGTGACTCCCCTCGGATTCCGTCGATCGATCGTAGAAATACGCTAGACGGCATTTCTTACCATTCGGTATCCAAGCACTCGACAAAAGGAGGAGTCGTCACATGAAAGAGGTTGTGATCGCTGGTGCGGCCCGGACGCCGATGGGCGGGTTTCAAGGAATGTTCGACGGCGTGCCTGCGGCGGAACTGGGTGGCGTCGCCATTCGCGCGGCGCTTGAAAACGCCAAGACGCAGACGGTCGACGAGGTTTTGATGGGCTGCGTTCTGCCCGCCGGTCAGGGGCAGGCTCCGGCGCGGCAGGCAGGGTTTGCGGCAGGTCTGGGTGAAGAGGTGCCTGCGACCACGCTGAACAAGATGTGCGGGTCGGGCATGAAGGCGGCGATGATGGCGTTCGATCAGATCGCGCTTGGCCATGCAGACTCGATGGTTGCGGGTGGGATGGAAAGCATGACGAATGCGCCCTACTTGCTGCCCAAGATGCGCGGCGGGGCTCGTATCGGTCACGGCCAGGTGGTGGATCACATGTTCCTGGACGGGTTGGAAGATGCCTATGACAAGGGCCGCCTGATGGGCACTTTTGCCGAAGACTGCGCCGAGGCTTATCAATTCACCCGAGAGGCGCAAGACGAATACGCGTTGAAATCGCTGTCGAATGCGCTCGAAGCGCAGGCCAGCGGGGCCTTCTCGGACGAGATCGCAGCCGTCACGGTCCGAAGCCGCAAAGGTGAAATCATTCAGGATTCGGACGAGCAGCCCAAATCGGCGCGGCCGGAAAAGATACCGACGCTGAAGCCGGCATTCCGCAAGGATGGCACGGTGACGGCGGCCAATTCCTCGTCAATCTCGGATGGCGCAGCGGCGCTGGTTCTTGCTGCGGCTGACACGGCCGAGGCGCGCGGCCTGAATGTACGTGCCCGCATCCTGGGCCACGCGAGCCACGCCCAGGCGCCCGGCCTTTTCACCACGGCTCCGGTCCCGGCCGCGCAGAAGCTGCTGGAACAGATCGGTTGGAGCAAGGACGACGTGGACCTGTGGGAAGTGAACGAGGCGTTTGCCGTTGTTCCGATGGCCTTCATGCACGAAATGGGCCTGCCGCGCGACAAGGTCAACGTCAACGGTGGCGCCTGCGCCCTTGGTCATCCGATCGGTGCCTCAGGTGCACGCATCATGGTGACGCTTCTAAATGCACTCGAGAAGCGTGGCCTGAAGCGCGGAGTGGCCGCGATCTGCATCGGAGGCGGCGAAGGCACCGCAATCGCGATCGAGCGGGTTTGACGCTTTGGCATTTTGCCATTAGCTGAACCGGGCCGCAGAGGTTGCGGCCCGGTTGCACATTGGAAATGACCCCATGAAAGCTGACTACGCGCTCTTGTCCAAAACCATCGAAGCCCTGACGGAAGGTGAAACTGACCAGGTCGCTCTGATGGCCACCGTCGCCTGCGAGGTGCATCACAGCGACGACCGCTTTGACTGGACAGGGTTTTACCGTGTGACCGAGCCGGAGTTGTTGAAGATCGGACCCTATCAAGGCGGGCATGGGTGTTTGGTCATTCCGTTCTCGCGCGGGGTCTGCGGGGCAGCAGCGCGGACCGGAGAGGTTCAGCTGGTCCCGGATGTGGATGCGTTTGAGGGGCACATTGCCTGTGCCTCGTCGACCCGGTCCGAATTGGTTCTGCCGGTGCGGGACTCTGCGGGGCAGGTCATCGGGGTCTTTGATATCGACAGCGATCAGCCCGATGCGTTCGAGCAGGCCGATGCCGATGGGCTGTCGCGTATCCTCGCGCAGGTTTTCGGGCGTCTGTAGAACCTTTATTCCGGTTCGATTCCCGAGGCTTTGAGCTGAGAGTCCGGCTCCACGTGAATGATGGTCCGGGCCTCGGGCAGCTTTTCGGCGATTGCATCTTCGATCGCGTCACAGATGTCGTGGGCGTCACCGACTGTCATGTTGCGATCGACGACCAGATGAAATTCGATGAACACGGCTTTGCCGGCCCGTCGGGTGCGCAGATCGTGGATCTGCAAGGCTCCCTGAGACGAGTTCCGAACGGCGGCCTCGATGATGTCCGTGTCCTCGGTGTGGGCAGCTGAATCCATCAGATCTCCGGCCGAATGGAAAATGACCTTCCAACCTTCGCGCAGAATATTCGCGGCCACCAGAATGGCCAGCAACGGGTCAAGAACGGCCCAGCCTGTGAGCAATACCAGGATCAGTCCCAACAAGACCCCGGCCGAGGTCCAGACGTCGGTCATCAGGTGGCGCCCATTGGCGGTCATGGCCGGCGAGCGCCGTTTCTGACCCGCCGAGATCAAGACGCGGGCCCAGACCAGGTTCAGGACCATGGCCGCTGCGTTCACGGCCAGTCCGATCGGTCCGAGCTGGTCCAGGTGAGGCGCGAACAAGGCGCCCCAGGCTTCCTGAATGATCAGGATTGCGGCAAGAACGATCAGGGTCCCCTCGGCGATGGCCGAGAAGTTCTCGGCCTTGTGATGTCCGAAAGGGTGATTGCTGTCGGCAGGACGCTCTGCCATCCGAATGGCAAACCACGCCAGCAGCGCGCCGACCACGTTGACCAAAGACTCCATTGCGTCGGAATACAGAGCGACCGACCCGGTCAAATGCCATGCCAGGACCTTGAGCAGCAGCACCAGCAGGGACACCGCCACTGACCCGATGGCCAGCGCCTGGGACGAAGTTCTGTCAAACATGTGCAACCATTGCCCGATCGCACTGCCAATTGCCAGTTTCAAACAGAACTTTAGGTGAGGAACAGGTAGATCGCGCCCGCCTGCAGAGCCGCAATGGCATACAGCAGAGTCGTCAGTCGCTTTTTTCGGGTCTTGTGCCCGAATATCCAGCGACCCAACAAAGCTGCGGGGCTGCCGCCCAACAGCGCCAGTCGCAAAAGCCACTTCTCCGGGACACGCCGCCTGCGTCGGATCGCCCGCAGCTTGTCCCAGCCGAACATCAGCAAAGTCAACGCGTTGATGGCCCAGAAATACAGAATGACGATCCACATTCCGCAGCCATAGCGTGGAAGGATCAGGATCGGTAGTGAAAAATCCCTTGGAATTTTCACCGATTCGGGACATCGTGAAAAATGTGACGTAAATTTCATGAATCGGGGGGGTAGCGTGAACGACCAGGCCCATATCGCTGCGACGCTGGGGGCGGACATTCGCGCGCTGCGCAAGGCGCGCGGGCTGACGCTGACCGATATCGCTTCGCGGTTGGACCGGTCGGTGGGCTGGCTCAGCCAGGTCGAGCGCGATTTGTCTGCTCCGTCGATCTCGGATCTGCGCCTGATCGCGGAATGCCTGGGCGTGCCGATGTCGATGCTGTTCGCCCATACCGGCGTTCTGGCCGAGGAACAGGGCTATGTGGTGCGCGCCGGTTCGCGCCGGCCGATGGGGTCGGGCGAGGAAGGGCTGATCGAGGAATTGCTGTCGCCCGACCTGACCGATGATTTCGAGATGGTGCATTCCACCTTTGAGCCCCATTCCCGGATGCAGACCCCGGCCAACCGTCCGACGCAGGAGGTTGGATACATGATCTCGGGCCGTCTCGACCTTACGATCGGAGGCCGAAATTTCACCGTCGGCGTCGGGGACAGCTTTCGGATCAAGCACGAACCCTATCAATGGGCGAACCCTTACGACCAACCCGCCGTGGCCGTCTGGGTGATCGCTCCGCCGGTGTACTGATGAGCTTTGAGGCCTGGACCATTTTCGCGCTGTTCTGGGTGGTGTTCGTGACCACGCCGGGTCCGAATGCGGTGAATTGCATCTCGAACGGGATGAGCCTGCCATTTCCCAAGGCGATGCTTGGGGTTCTGGCGATCCTGACCCAAGCCAGCGCATTTCTGATCCTGTCGGCTCTGGGGGTGACAGCCCTGATCGCGGCCTCGCCAACCGGGTTTTTCGTGGCCAAGCTGATCGGGGCGGGGTTCCTGATCTGGATGGGACTCCGGGGGTGGATGAACGCCGCGCGTCCCGCGCCGGCCAGCCAGCGCCCGGCCCGCCATGTCTACCTCCATGCCTTGGCCGTCGCCACGATCAATCCAAAGAGCGTCGCAGGTTACCTGGCCGCGTTTTCCCAGTTCGTGCAGCCTGATGTGCCGATCTGGCAGCAAATGGCGATCATCATGCCGACGGCGCTGATCATCACGACGCTCAGCTACACCGGGTTCACACTGTTGGGTGCGGTGATGGGGCGGGCGGCGCTGGGCGCCGTGTTCAACGTCTGGGTGCGCCGCATCATGGCCACCTGTTTCATCATCTATGGCGTCCTGCTGGGAACCAGCGCGACACCTGCAGGAAAGGGATAGAGCCATGCAAAAAGGATCGTGCCTTTGCGGTTCGGTGGCCTTCACGATCAACGGAGAGCTGTCACCGCCCTCGGCCTGCCACTGCGGGCAATGCCGTCGGCAGTCAGGGCATTATTGGGCCTCGACCGCGACCCACCAGGACAACCTGACCCTGAACAGCAGTGATACGCTTGGATGGTTTCAGGCTTCGGACACGGCCCGGCGTGGTTTCTGCAAGGCATGCGGAAGCTTTCTGTTCTGGCAGCACAAGGACGAAGACACGATTTCAGTTTCGATGGGGGCTCTGGACCAGCCCACTCAGTTGAAACTGGCCCGCCACATCTTCGTGGCGGACAAGGGCGACTACTACGACATCACGGATGAACTGCCCCAAAGGGCACAATGACAGGGATCTAGAAAAATGAGCGATTTTCCGACCAAGGCCCGCGTGGTCATCATCGGTGGCGGCGTCGTAGGGGCGTCCTCGCTGTACCATTTGGCCAAAAAGGGCTGGACCGACTGCGTTCTGCTGGAAAAGAACGAGCTGACCGCAGGGTCGACCTGGCACGCGGCGGGCAACGTGCCGACCTTCTCGACCTCGTGGGCGATCATGAACATGCAGCGCTATTCGACCGAGCTGTATTCACGTCTTGGCGAAGAGGTCGACTACCCGATGAACTACCACGTGTCCGGCTCGATCCGTCTGGCGCACAGCAAAGAGCGGATGCAGGAGTTCCAGCGGGCCATGTCGATGGGCCGCTACCAGGGAATCCCGATGGAAATGTGGACGCCGGAGCAGGCCAAGGAACGCTACCCGTTCCTGGAAACTCATGATCTTGAGGGCGTTCTGTATGACCCGACCGATGGGGACATCGACCCTGCGCAGCTGACCCAGGCGCTGGCCAAGGGCGCACGCGACATGGGGCAGAAGATCATCCGGTTCTGCCCGGCCACCGGCGTGACCCAGCATGACGACGGCACCTGGACCGTCCACACCGAAAAAGGCGACATCGACTGCGACTATGTCGTCAACGCGGCCGGCTACTACGCGCAGCGCGTGGGCGAATGGTTCAAACCCTTTGGCGGCCGCACCGTGCCCGCGATGGTCATGAGCCACCAGTACCTGCTGACCGACGAGATCCCCGAGGTCGAAGCCTGGTCCAAGGAAAACGGTGGCAAGCTGCCGCTGCTGCGCGACGTGGATATCTCCTACTACCTGCGACAGGAAAAGCACGGCTTCAACCTTGGCCCATACGAGCCCAATTGCAAGGGCCACTGGATGACCGAGGACGACCCGATGCCTGAGGATTTCAGCTTCCAGTTGTGGAACGACGATCTGGACCGGATCGAGGACATCGTCACTGACGCGATGGAGCGGGTGCCGCTGATGGCGACCTCGGGCGTGGGCCGCGTGATCAACGGGCCGATCCCCTATGCGCCCGACGGCCTGCCGCTGATCGGGCCGATGCCCGGCGTCAAGAACGCCTTCGAGGCGCATACCTTCACCTTCGGCATCGCCCAAGGCGGCGGTGCAGGCAAGGTGCTGGCCGAATGGATCGTGGATGGCGCCACCGAATGGGACATGTGGGCCGTCGATCCGCGCCGCTATACCGACTACACCGATCAGGACTACTGCAACCAGAAGGGCATGGAGGTTTATGGCAACGAATACGCCATGCACTTCCCCCGTCACGAATGGCCCGCCGCGCGCGACAAGAAGCTGTCGCCGGTTCACGCTAAGGTCAAGGAACTGGGCGGCGTCATGGGGGCCTACAATGGCTGGGAGCGCGCCAACTGGTTCGCGCAGCCG
Organism: Ruegeria sp. CI5; assembly: GCF_056536885.1. NCBI lineage: Bacteria > Pseudomonadati > Pseudomonadota > Alphaproteobacteria > Rhodobacterales > Roseobacteraceae > Ruegeria > Ruegeria sp. CI5. Next base: position 87,181 of record NZ_JBQFQN010000003.1, on the reverse strand, counting down.
GGGGACGACACCTCCGACGAAAGCACCCACACCTGGGGCCGGTCCGGCCCGTGGGAGCAGCGGATCAAGGAAGAATGCGAGGCCGTGCGCGACCATTGCGGCGTGCTCGACCTGCCGGGTTTCTCGCGGTTCGTCGTCAAGGGCGAGGGCGCGGCCGAGGCGCTGCGCGGGCTGGTCACCGGCGGCCTGCCCAAGGTGGGGCGGATCAACCTGGTCTACATCGCCGACGATCGCGGCCGCATCCTGACCGAGATGTCCTGCATGCGTCTGGGCGAGGATGACTTCGTGATGATCACCGCCGCCACCGCGCAATGGCACGACCGCGACATCCTTGTGAACGCGATGCCCGCGGGTGTCACGGTCGAGGACGTGACCACCACCCGCGATACGCTGATCGTGACCGGTCCGAAATCGCGCGAGATCCTGTCGGGCCTGACCGATGCCGACCTCTCGCTGGGCTGGCTGACCCATCAGGCCGCCACCGTGGCCGGGCAACCCGCCCACCTGATCCGCGTGTCCTTCGCCGGCGAACTGGGTTGGGAGGTGCATGCGCTGAACGAGCATATGCCCGCGATCTATGATGCGATCCTTGCCGCCGGGGCCAAGCCGTTCGGCATGTATGCGCTGAACAGCCTGCGCATCGAAAAGGGATACCGCGCGTGGAAGGGCGATCTCAGCACCGACTACTCGTTGCTGGAAGGCGGGCTGGAACGCTTCGTCAAGTTCGACAAGCCGCAGGACTTCCCGGGCAAGGCCGCGTTGCTGGCCGAAAAGCAGCGTGGAGTGAAGAAGTCTTTCGTCACGCTGGTCGTCGAGGCCGGTGACTGCGATGCGCCTTACATGTCCTGCATCTGGCAGGGCGATCAGATCGTGGGCGAGACCACGTCGGGCGCCTGGGGCTATCGTGTCGGCAAGTCCGTCGCGCTGGGCATGATCAAGGCCGATCTGGCCAACCCGGGCACCGAGCTCGAGGTGGAAATCTACGGCGAAAAGTGTCGCGCCGTGGTACAGGAGGATCAGCCGCTGTGGGATCCCGTAAACGAGCGGCTGCGCGCCTGACACAAGGAGGCCCATATGCGCCCGCGATATTCCAAGCAGGGACCCGGTGAGGGTCCCAACTATGACTGGGAGAACGACCATACCTTCGTGAAGGTTTCCGGTCAGGACACGGGCGGGGCGTACACCCTGATGGAAGACAACTTGAAGGCCAGCTTCGCGCTTGGCCTTCATCGCCACGACAGCCACGCCGAGACTTTCTATTTTCTCGAGGGCGCCGTGGATTTCTATGTCGACGGAGATTGGCACCTGTGCACGCCGGGCACCACCATGCATGTTCCGCCGGGTGTGCCGCATGCTTGCCGGGTGGCCGACAACAAACCGGCACGGATGCTCATGATCTTTCAACCCTCCGGGTTTGACGGCTTCCTTGCGGAACTGGCAACCATGACCCAGGCAGATTTTGAGGACGAGGCCAAGATGGCCGATCTGAATGCCCGCTACGACATCGTGCCGATGGGGCCGGTTCCACCCCATCCCGACGACCAGACCTGAGAAGCCAGCGAAATGAATGCTCCAAAGTCGATGTGCGGTGTCTATCTGACCGGTCACGGTGGTCCAGAAGTTCTGGAATGGCGTGAGGATATTCCGGTTCCGGTGCCCGGGCCCGGGCAGGTTCTGGTCCGCGTGGTCGCGGCAGGCGTCAACAACACCGACATCAACACGCGGATTGGATGGTATTCCTCGGACGTCACCGGCGCGACGGACGCGGTTGACCAAGAGGTCGAAGCCGGCGGTTGGGGCGGCGCGCTGTCCTTTCCCCGCATTCAAGGCGGAGATCTTTGCGGCATAGTCGAGCAGATCGGGCCGGGTGCCGGCTTCAAACCGGGGCAACGCGTGACCTGCCCGATCAACCTGCCGCGCCCGCGCCCGGGTAACCCGACAGGCTTCATCGCGCTGGGGTCCGAGATCGACGGGGCTTTTGCGCAATACTGCCTGCTCGAGGCGGATGACCTCTACGACGTGACCGCCGCACCGCTGTCGGACGTGGAAATCGCCGCCATCCCTTGTGCGTTCGGGACGGCCGAGAACCTGTTGACCCGCGCGGGCGTAACCGCCGGGCACAAGGTGCTGATCACCGGCGCCTCGGGCGGTGTCGGGCTGGCGGCCGTGCAATTGGCAGCCTTGCGGGGAGCAACCGTGTGGGGGGTGACCAGTGCGGCCAAGGCCGAAGTGGTGCGGGCGCAGGGTGCGGCTGGCACGTTCGACCGCGACGCGCCGCTGCCGCCGGACAGCTTTGACGTGGTGATCGACGTGGTCGGCGGCCCGGTCTTTCCCGGCCTGATCCTGGCACTGAAGCCGGGCGGCCACTATGCCGTCTCGGGCGCCATCGCCGGGCCGATCGTGCAGGCCGACCTGCGCGAAATCTACCTGCGGGACATCACGATCCACGGCTGCACCCATCAGGCTTTCGAGGTCTTCGGTCGGTTGGTCGAGTTGATGAACGCGGGTCGGATCAAGCCGTTGATTTCCAAGACGTACCCGCTGCGCGAGATCGTGCAGGCGCAGACGGACTTTCAATCAAAGACCCTGCCCGGAAAGCTGGTTCTCATACCGTAAGGAGGCAACGAGATGGCAGACATCACGCTGTTGGATGGTTCGATCGGTCAAGAGCTGGTCAAACGTCGTGGCGAACAGCCAACCGCCTTGTGGTCAACCCGCGTAATGATCGACGAGCCCGGGTTGGTCGGAAAGATCCATCGGGAATATTTCGACTGCGGGGCAACCGTCGCGACAACAAACACCTACGCCGTGCACCGCTCTCGCCTCGTACGAGCGGGGATCGAGGACCAGCTGGAGCAACTCATCGATGCGGCTCTGACACAGGCCGAACTGGCGCGCGATGGGCGGGCGGGGCGTATCGCCGGCGCGCTGGGTCCCTTGCTGGCCACCTATCGCCCCGATCTGAACCCCGATCCCGACGAGGCCGCGCAGAAATTCGCGGAACTGGTGCGATTGATGCAGATCCGGGTGGACCTGTTTCTGATCGAAACCGTCTCGTCCGTGACCGAGGCCGAAGGCGCCCTGCGTGGAACCGAAGGCTGTGGCAAGCCGGTTTGGCTGGCCCTGTCGGTCATGGACGAGGACGGTACGCGGCTGAGGTCGGGCGAACCGCTGGGCGCGATCGCGCCACTGGTCGAACGCTTCGATCCCCAGGCGGTTCTGATCAATTGCACCCGGCCCGAGGCGGTGCCCGCGGCGCTTGAGATCCTTGCTACACTTCAAAGACCTTTCGGTGCCTACGCGAATGGCTTCACCCGGATTTCTGACGGCTTCCTGAAAGACGCTCCGACAGTCGACGCGCTGGAAGCGCGCCACGATCTCGACCCGTCGGCCTATGCCGCACATGCCATGAGTTGGGTTGACCAAGGGGCCACCATCATCGGTGGATGCTGCGAAGTGGGCCCTGAGCACATCGAAGCTTTGGCCAATGCCTTGCGCTCGGCCGGGCACAGGATCGTGTGAGTGGCGGGGATGGCGGAGAAACCGGACCCTGGAAAACCCGACAGCGTCAAGGCGCAATGGCATTTTGACATCATCACCGCGCCGGGCTTCGTTCTGCTGGAACTGGCGTCGGTGGTGGATGTGCTGCGTCTCGCCAATCGGGTTTGTCCGCACCCGCCGTTCACTTATGCCTATCGGTCGCTCAAGGGGGGGACCATCGTCAGCAGCAGCGGCGCCAGCATTCCGACCCAGCCCGTTACGCGCCAACCGGACGCCGACTATCTGTTCGTGATCGGCAACACCGACCCGGACCAGCCCGAGCTGTCGCTGGGCCGGGTTGTGTCCGACTATACCTATCGCGGTGCGCAGGTCTTTTTGCTGGCCGAGGCCGCCAGCCGATACATCGACGAACACGGAACGCCCGACATGGCAACACATTGGGAAAACGCGTCGATCTTCCGCGAACGCGGTGCCCGGTTCGAGGCTAAGCTTTCGATCGCGACCGAGCAGGGCCCGGTCGTGACCTGCGCGGGAATGGGGGCCACGACCGATATTGCTTTGGCGGTGATCGGGCGTCACATCTCGGGGCCGGCCAAGATGACGGTGGCTGACATCATGCTGCACGAACACATCCGCGACTTTTCGTCGTTGCAGCCGTTTTCGGGCGCCAAGACGACAACGACCGGGGACGCCCGGCTGGATCAGTGCATCAAGTTGATGCAGGCCAATATCGAAGATCCGTTACCCATCAATCAACTGGTCGAAGAGCTTGGAATGTCGAACCGCTCGCTGGAGCGCAAATTCAAGACATTCTTCGGCACCACGCCGAACGGGTTCTATCGGGAGATGCGGTTGGCCAAGGCCAACAACCTGCTTTTGAATACCACTATGAGCGTACGTGAAATCGGCCTTGCCTGCGGCTTTCCCAACGGGTTCTCATCCGTTTACAAAAGCTTTTTCGGGATCACGCCATTCGCTCTGCGCCGCCAGAAACGCCAATCGGCGCTGCGGTGATTTTTGTGCCGTAGTTGACGTTTTTGCTGCATTCTTTGTCGCCTGTTCGTGACACTCTTATGCCGACTCGAGATTGGAGACTTCGGAATGGTTGATCTTCCCAGCAAGGCCCGCGTGGTGATCATCGGTGGCGGTGTGATCGGATGTTCGGTGGCCTATCACCTGACCAAGAAGGGCTGGAGCGACGTTGTTCTGCTGGAGCGCAAGCAGCTGACCAGCGGCACGACCTGGCACGCGGCTGGCCTGATCGCCCAACTGCGCGCCACCGCGAACATGACCAAATTGGCGAAATACAGCCAGGAACTCTATGGCGCGCTCGAGGAGGAAACCGGCGTCGCCACCGGCTTCAAACGCTGCGGCTCGATCACCGTGGCGCTTACGGATGAGCGCAAGGAAGAGATCTACCGCCAGGCCGCCATGGCCCGCGCCTTCGGGGTCGAGGTCGAAGAGATCTCGAACGAGCGGGTGGCCGAGCTTTATCCGCATCTGAATCTGGATGGGGTCAAGGGCGCCGTCTATCTGCCGCTGGACGGCCAGGGCGACCCGGCCAATATCGCGCTGGCGCTGGCCAAGGGTGCCCGTCAGCGCGGCGCCGTCGTCAAGGAACGGGTCAAGGTCACCGAGATCGCAAAGCAGGGCCGCAAAGTTACCGGCGTCGACTGGGTGGCGGATGATGGCAGCGCCTCGGGCCATATCGAGTGTGACATGGTGGTCAACTGCGCCGGCATGTGGGGGCATCAGGTGGGGCGCATGGCGGGCGTGAACGTTCCGCTGCATGCCTGCGAGCATTTCTACATCGTGACAGAGGGCATCGACGGCCTGACCCAGCTTCCGGTTCTGCGGGTGCCGGACGAATGCGCGTATTACAAGGAGGACGCCGGGAAAATCCTGCTGGGCGCCTTCGAGCCGAATGCCAAGCCCTGGGCCATGAACGGAATTCCCGATAGTTTCGAGTTCGACCAACTGCCCGAGGATTTCGACCATTTCGAACCGATCCTCGAGGCCGCCTGCAACCGGATGCCGATGCTGGCCGAGGCCGGGATTCATACCTTCTTCAACGGCCCTGAGTCCTTCACGCCCGACGACGCCTATCACCTTGGGCTTGCGCCCGAGATGGACAATGTCTGGGTCGCGGCCGGGTTCAACTCGATCGGGATCCAGTCTGCGGGCGGCGCGGGCATGGCGCTGGCCGAATGGATGGACAGCGGCGAGAAACCCTTTGACCTGGGCGACGTGGACGTCAGCCGGATGCAGCCCTTCCAGGGCAACAAGCAGTATCTGTTCGAGCGGTCCAAGGAAACGCTGGGCCTGCTCTATGCCGACCACTACCCCTACCGGCAAAAGGCCACGGCGCGCGGCGTGCGCCGGACGCCGTTCCACCATCACCTGAAAGAAAACGGGGCCGTCTTTGGCGAGCTGGCAGGCTGGGAGCGCGCGAACTGGTTTGCCAACGAGGGGCAGGAACGCGAATACCGCTACAGCTGGAAACGCCAGAACTGGTTCGAGAACTCGGCCGCCGAACACCGCGCGGTGCGCGAGAACGTGGGCATGTATGACATGTCTTCCTTCGGAAAGATCCGGGTCGAAGGCCCCGATGCCCAGGCTTTCATGAACTATATCGGTGGCGGCGACTACGCGGTTCCAAACGGCAAGATCGTCTACACCCAATTCTTGAACCGGCATGGCGGGATCGAGGCAGACGTGACCGTGACCCGCCTTTCCGAGACCGCCTATCTGGTCGTGACCCCGGCGGCGACGCGACTGGCCGACCAGACGTGGATGATGCGTCATTCGGGCAATTTCAATGTGGTCATCACCGATGTCACGGCAGGCGAAGGCGTTCTGGCGGTGATGGGGCCCAACGCGCGGACCTTGCTTGAAAAAGTTTCGCCCAACGACTTCTCGAACGCGGCAAACCCATTTGGCACCGCGCAGGAAATCGAGATCGGAATGGGCTTGGCACGCGTTCACCGCGTGACCTATGTGGGCGAACTTGGGTGGGAGATCTACGTGTCGTCGGATATGGCCGGGCACGTTTTCGAAACGCTGCACGAGGCCGGGCAAGACATGGGCCTGAAGCTGTGCGGTATGCACATGATGGACAGCTGCCGGATCGAAAAGGGCTTCCGTCACTTCGGTCATGACATTACCTGCGAAGATCACGTTGTGGACGCCGGTCTCGGCTTTGCCGTCAAGGTGGACAAAGGATGTGATTTCATTGGCCGAGATGCGGTGATTGCCCGCAAGGACAGCGGCCCCCACAGCCGCCTGGTGCAATTCAAGCTGACCGACCCTGAACCGCTGCTGTTCCACAACGAACCGATTATCCGCGATGGCGAATATGTGGGTTACATCAGCTCAGGAAACTATGGCCACACTTTGGGTGGCGCGATCGGCATGGGTTATGTCCCCTGCAAGGGCGAAAGCGCGGCCGACGTGCTGTCCTCGACATACGAGATTGACGTCTGTGGAGTTAAGGTCCGCGCCGAGGCGTCGCTCAAACCCATGTACGATCCGAAATCCGAACGTGTGAAGGTCTGATGGCGGGTTGGGGGCGTTGCTCCCATGCAATTGCATAGCGCCGGACGGAGGTTCTTGACGAGGCCTCTGTCTGGCCACGACTTTAGCGAAAAACAAAGCAGAGCCGAACATGGTTCTGCCGGTCGCACACCGGACGATAGGGCCGCCGACTCATCACAATTCGTTATGGGCGTCTTCAAGCTTTTCTGAGTTTCAATGGCAAAGGACTTTGCCTAAAGACGGGAGGTATCAGCTGGAGACCATTCATGGCCGAGCGCCCGACCCAAACCCAGAACACGGATTCGCCAAAAGGCCTTGCGCTGGCTGTTACGGCGTACGTTCTTTGGGGTTTTCTGCCGCTCTACATGAAGGCAATGGCGCATATCGGTCCCGTCGAAATCGTGGCGCATCGCATCATCTGGTCGGTACCGGTGGCCGGGCTGTTGCTGGTCGCGCTGGGGCGAACGGGTGATCTGAAGGCGGCGCTGCGCGATCCGCGCATGTTGGGAATGGCATGCCTGACGGCGGCCCTGATTTCAGTGAACTGGGCTATCTACGTCTGGGCGATCGCCAGTGGCAACGCTCTGGACGCGGCGCTGGGGTATTATATCAACCCGCTGTTCAGCATAGCGCTGGGAGCGATCCTGCTGCGCGAGTCCCTGACCCGAACACAGTTGATTGCTGTGGGGCTTGCCGCCTTGGGCGTTCTGGTTCTGGTGGTCGAGGCCGGCCGTCTGCCATGGGCGGCGCTGGGGTTGATGGTCAGCTGGGGATTTTATGCGTTCTTCAAGCGCTCGTTGCCCATCGGACCAAACCAGGGATTCCTGCTTGAAGTTCTGATTTTGCTGGTTCCCGCGCTGGCTTACGTGACCTGGTTGGGCGTGCAGGGCACCGGACATTTTGGAGGTGCCGCATCGGATACCATGCTATTGGCCGGGGCGGGTATCGTGACCGCCGTTCCGCTGCTGGTCTATGCCAACGGGGCCAAGCTGGTGCGACTTTCGACCATGGGCATCCTGCAGTACATCGCGCCGACCATGATATTCATCACGGCGATCACGCTGTTTGGTGAGCAGATCGACCGCGGGCGTATGATTGCCTTTCCGCTGATCTGGGCCGCACTGGTAGTCTATTCAGTGCCCATGATCCGTCAGGTGCGCGGTCAGACCTGATCGAGGATCAATCGCGCGGCCTGCTCGGCCCAAAGGCGATAGGCTTTGGGGCTTGGGTGATAGCCGTCCACAGCGGCCAAGGCCGGATCGTCGGGCAGGTGCAGCGCCAGATGCCGGGCCTTGGGGAAGCTCGCGATCACCTCTCTCAGCCCTTCGTCAAGGCGCGCGGATTGCCGACCCAGAACCCATGCCAAGGGCTGTGGCAAGGCCGGAAACCGATCCATCCGCGGGACGCCCGTCACGATCACAGTCCGCACGCCCAGATCGACGGTAAGCACGCGCATCAACTCGGCCTGCTGCCGTTTGAACCGGTTGCAGGTCACGGCTCGAGTGACGTCGTTGACGCCCAAGGCCGTAACAGCCGCGTCAAACTGGCCTTCTGTCCTGCGCAGGTCTTCGATCGCGTTACCGGTCGTGTGGCCGGTCGTTGCGACAAGGCGCCACTCAACGCTGAACTGGCGGCTGAGCAGTTTCACCAGCTGGCCCGACAGCGCCTGTTCCTGAGTGCCAGCCCCAACGCCTGCGGCTGAACTGTCGCCGGTGATCAGCAGGCGCAGTCTCGGCCCGCGGCCTTGCCGGCCCTCACGCGCACCAGCAGGTTCGGGCAGCTGCACGGCCCTTCGTCGCACCATCAGAGCCTGTGCCGCCAGCACCGGCAGCAGCGGAACTCTCAGAAGCTGATCGGCGGCAATGGGCACGGGTGGCTCAGCTCAAAGCGTTCCGAAATTCCAGGAACCGGGGGTCTTTCATGACGCGCGCCATCATGGCCTCGCGCAGGGCGCCAACGGTCTTGTAGGGACGCATGGCGACTTCGAATGTCTGAATCAGCCCGTCATCGTTGAGCGTGATCAGGTCAACGCCAACCGCGTCCAGTTCACCCACCTTGCATTGAAACTCCAATGCCCAGTCTTTGCCATCGCCCATGATCCGGCGGTAGCGAAACTCGGAAAAAACCTGTCCAACATGACCCAATACCGCCGCCACCGGGGCGCGGCCTGTCCAGGTGCTGTAGTAGGTCGGCGGAAGGAACTGCACGTCTTCGGCCAGCAATTCATGGATCAGGCTCTCGTCGCCCTTGGCGACCACTTCCTGCATTCGTTCGATCGTCGGGTGCATGTCATCTCCTCTGCCTGGCGCGAGAGTTGCCGAGAAGCCTTCTCATCGCAAGGACGACGTTGCGAGAGGCGGCGCCCTGCGATAGGCAGCCCGCATGAGCGATACCTATGATCCCCCCAAAACGCCGCTTGACGTGCTGCACGAGGATGCGCAGGTGATCGTGGTGAACAAGCCGGCGGGCCTGCTGTCGGTGCCCGGCCGTGGAGAGCACCTGGCCGATTGTCTGCTGGTCCGTGTCCAGGCCGCATTCCCGCAGGCCTTGCTGGTCCACCGGTTGGACCGCGATACCTCAGGCGTCATGATCTTTGCCCAGACCCCGCACGCCCAACGATATCTGGGACAGCAATTCGAAAACCGGCAGACACGAAAAACCTACGTCGCCCGTGTGTGGGGCCGGGTGGAACCAAAGACCGGCACGGTAGACTTGCCGTTGATCGTGGATTGGCCCAACAGGCCGCGCCAGATGGTGTGCCACGAGACTGGAAAGCCGGCGGTCACGGATTGGCGGGTCGTCCGGTACGACGGGGACACCACCCGCGTTCGCCTATTTCCAAAAACCGGTCGCTCGCACCAGTTGCGGGTCCATATGCAGGCACTGGGCCATCCGATCCTGGGCGACCCGTTCTATGCCGAAGGACCAGCGCGCGATTTCGCCAGGCTGATGCTTCATTCCGAGGAATTGCGCGTCAAACACCCCGAGGATGGCATATCGATGAAATTTCGCGCTCTGCCGGATTTCTGAGCGCCTTGAGGGCGGCGGGTATTCGCCGATCTCACGTTTTTGTCGCTTGAGCCTGTTTGTGTCAGGCGTGCTATAATCACGTCAAACACGTAACCCGGAAAAACGGGTGCAGGAGCAGAAGGTGAACCCATGAAAATTTCCAGATTCTTGCTGCCGGTCGGGCTGAGCGCCGCATTTGTGCTGGGGGCCTGTACCGACCCCGGTACGTTGCGGGTTCAGGACGACCCGAACCAGAACGCCAAGCAGGGAGCGTTGCTGGGCGGTCTGATTGGCGCCGGTGTTGGCGCCATCGCCAATGACTCGAACCCTGGGCTGGGTGCCGTTGCCGGTGCGGCCATCGGTGCTGCCGGCGGCGGGTTGATCGGCAACCAGTTGGACCGGCAGGCAGCCGAACTGCGTCAGCAACTGGCCAATGACGGTATCACGATCGTCAACGCCGGAGACCGGCTAATCGTCACGGTTCCGAATGACATCACCTTCGACACCGACAGCGCCACGGTCCGGCCTGCGCTGAGAGCGGATCTGGTCCGCGTGGGGCAAAACCTGGTGAACTATCCCAACTCGAACGTACAGATCATCGGGCACACCGACAGCGATGGTGAGGCCGGCTACAATCAGATCCTGTCCGAACGCCGCGCCAATGCGGTGGCGGATGTTCTGCAGGCCAATGGCGTCAGCTATGCGCGCATTGCCACGATCGGCCGCGGTGAAAACCAACCGATCGCCTCGAACCTGACGCCCGAGGGCAAGGCGCAGAACCGCCGGGTCGAGATCGTGATCGTGCCAAGCGGCAACGCCTGAGCCGATCATCAGCCAACTGCCGGGGGCCGCCGCGAGCGGCCCCTTTCTTTTTTGCACATTGACTGCGCGTCAGGCGGGCTATGGTTTGCGGTCGGGATGACTAAACTGCAGCCGAAACACATGACGGAGATATCCTGATGTCCGAACCGATCCTTCTGGGCCTGTCCGGCTCGTTGCGGCAGAACGCCACCAATCGACGCCTGATCCGTGAAGCGGCGCGCCTGTTCGGCGCGGGAACGTTCATCGAAGCTGATCTGAATCTGCCACTCTATGATGGAGATGCTGAGGAGGCCGAGGGGATCCCGGCCGAAGTTCAGATCCTGGCGGATCAGATCGCCGGTGCCCATGCGGTGGTCATTTCCACTCCGGAATACAACAAGGGGCCGTCAGGCGTTCTGAAGAACGCGCTGGACTGGGTCAGCCGGACCAAGGGCAATCCCTGGGCCGACAAACCGGTTGCGGTGATGTCCGCAGCGGCGGGCCGGGCCGGAGGCGAACGGGCGCAGATGATCCTGCGGTCTTTCATGGTGCCGTTTCAGCCGCGCATCCTGCAGGGCCCCGAAATTCATCTGGCCGACAGCTCGAACGAGTTCGACGATGCAGGTCGATTGCGCAGCGACCGGTACGAACGGACGCTGGGCCAGTTGATGGAGAAGCTGCGGGCCGAAGCAGGTTTCTGAGCCTTGTCGGGCTGGCCGAGCCTGCTTAGGGTGCGGCCATGACGGATCAAGTTTCCTCGGAAATTCAGCACGACGTGATGGACCCTGCCCGGGCGGCGGCGTTTCAGGTGGCGTTGGGGCAGGCACCTTCGATCGGGATGGGCACGTCGCTGCCGCCGTTCTTTCACCAGCTGTATTTCTGGTCGCCGCGCCCGCCCGAGGGCTTGGGGCGCGACGGCCATCCCGTGGTGGGCGAAGGGCTCGTCCCCGACCTCGGTCTTCCGCGTCGGATGTGGGCCGGTGGGCGATTACGGTTCGCCGCTCCGCTGATTGCTGGCACACCAGCCGAACGCCGCTCGACCTTGAGCAATGTGAGCACCAAAACTGGACGGACCGGGCCCTTGGGGTTTGTGACCCTCAAGCACGAAATCTGGCAGGACGATACGCTGTGCCTGACCGAATGGCAGGACCTTGTTTATCGCGAGGATCCGTCGGCCGATGCACCAAAACCAGAGGCCTCGGTTGCCCGGACGGACGAAACAGACCTGCGCCAGGTCGCGTTCGACACCACGCTGCTGTTTCGGTACTCGGCGCTGACTTTCAATGGCCACCGCATCCACTATGACCTTGACTATGCCCGCGATGTCGAAGGCTATGCCGGGCTGGTGGTTCATGGACCGCTTCTGGCGCAGCATCTGATGCTGCTCGCCACTGATCTCATGGGGCCGCTGGCCGAGTTTTCCTTTCGCGCGTCCTCTCCGCTGATGCATTTCGAGCCTGCCACGCTGTGCCGAAACGGGAACGATTTTTGGGTCCGCGGTCCTGACGGTCGGCAGTGCATGCAGGCCGTGGCCCTTCCACGGTCACAGTGACGCCTCGGGGCGGAAGCCTTCGGGGATCGAATCCTGTCCGTCCAGTACAAGGTCTGCCATGATCTCGGCCACCTTTGGGGCCATGCCGAACCCGATCTTGAAGCCGCCATTGGCAATGAACTGGCCCTTTTGCAGCGGGTGTGCGCCCAGCATTGGCGCTCGGCTCTTGCTGCGGGGGCGGACTCCGGCCCAACGCTCGATCACCTCCGCGCCGTGTAGAACAGGAACCGCCTGCAACGCGCGCTGGATCACATCGTCAAGCGCAGCATCGGTGCCGGTCGGGTCGTCATAGTCCCGCTCGGACGTCGAGCCGATGGCCAGTGTCCCGTCGGCGTGGGGCACGAAATGGATCGACTCCGCAAACAGCTGCGGCACCTGGCCCGCGTCGAACCGCAGCAGTGCCGCCTGTCCCTTGACCCCGTTTCCGACCGCCTTGCCGAAAGCATCGGACAGCTCCAACAGGCCGGACACCCCGGTCGCATGAATGACTGCCCCGGTGTCTGGGGCCTCGGGCACGACCTCAACCCCCATCACGGCCAGCGCGGCCACCAGCGCGGCGCAGGCCCGGCGTGGATGCATGCGTGCACTCAACGTATCGTGGATGACGAATCCCGTTGCGCTGGGCGGGCACCATGATCCGACCGAGCGCGCCTCGACCACGGTCCATTCAGCCCGACCCTGCCAAAGGTCGCGGGCCGAGGCCGCACGCTGATGCGCCAGGTCGAGGCTCTTTGGGTCGTTGATGGGCTGGATCCGCCCCAGACGCGCATAGCCGGGCGAAACGCCGCCGGTGACCTCCACCTGTCGCCAAAACGGTTCGGCCATCAGCAGGCTTTCAAATTGAAATGCTTTCTTGTCGTTCCAGTTTTCCGGAACGTGCGGGGCAAGGGCACCCACCAGCCCGCCGCTGGACCCTGAACCAGCGCCGTAGGGATCGACGACCCGGACCCTGGCGCCACGTCGCGCACAAGTCCAGGCTATGGACAGGCCAAATATACCAGCCCCGCGGATCGTCACATCGACCATTGCCAATCCCCTTTTCCTTGTTCAGTGTCGCGCCGCTTAGCTACAGGAATTCCCGATGGCAGACCAGCGCGCCAAATTGTCGTGGAGGGATGAGACAGTCCCTGTTTCTGATCGTTTCGACGACCCCTATTTCAGCCTTCAGAACGGACTGGAGGAGACCCGTCATGTCTTTTTGCAAGGCAACGATCTGCCCGCTCGCTTTGCCCCCGGTTTTCACATCGCCGAGCTGGGGTTCGGAACCGGACTGAACATGCTGACCGCTTGGTCGGAATGGGAGAAGTCCGGACAATCGGGTCCGCTGACGTTCACCAGTTTCGAAGCCTTTCCGATGGCCCCTGCCGATATGAAGCGCGCGCTTGCGGCCTTTCCCGAGCTGGCGCCCTGGGCCGGCCGGTTCCTTGACCGATGGCGGGGTGGCGGCTGTGATTTGGACACGCTGCGTCTGACCGTGATTGAAGGTGATGCCCGCCAGACCCTGCCCCTTTGGGACGGGCTTGCCGATGCCTGGTTCCTGGATGGGTTCTCGCCCGCCAAGAACCCCGAGCTGTGGCAGCCGGAACTGATGCGGCAAGTGGCGGCCCATACCGCGCCCGAAGGGACGGCTGCCACCTATACCGCAGCCGGGTTCGTGCGGCGTGGGTTGCAGGATGCCGGGTTTTCGGTATCCCGCGCGCCGGGATACGGCCGCAAACGGCACATGACGCAGGCAACCAAGGCATGACCCAGACAAACAACGTGCGGGCGGGTATTGCGCTGATGATCGCGGCCACGATCGTGTTTGCGTTGCAGGACGGCATCTCGCGCCATCTGGCCGGCACGTACAACACCTACATGGTGGTCATGCTGCGATACTGGTTCTTTGCGGCTTTCGTGATTGCCTTGGCGGCGCGTGCACCCGGTGGTCTGGCGGCCGCGGCCCGGACCCGGCAACCGGGCCTGCAGATCCTGCGCGGCCTGCTGCTTGCCGGCGAGATCTGCGTCGCCGTCTACGGCTTTACCATTCTCGGCCTTATCGAAAGCCAGGCGGTGTTCATCTGTTATCCGCTTCTGGTCGCCGCGCTCAGCGGGCCGGTGCTGGGCGAGAAGGTCGGCTGGCGGCGCTGGTCGGCCATCGGGGTCGGATGCGTTGGCGTGCTCATCATTCTGCAGCCCGGCATGGGCGTTTTCAATCCGTGGGCAGTGATCCCTCTGATCTCGGCGCTGATGTTTGCGTTCTATGGTCTGCTGACCCGCTATGCCGCGCGTCAGGACAGTACCGCAACCAGCTTCTTCTGGACCGGGATCGTCGGAGCATTGGTCATGACCTGCATCGGCCTGTGGTTCTGGGAGCCGATGGTGACGCGGGATTGGTTCTGGATGGGGCTGCTGTGCATTACCGGCGTTTTGGGGCATTGGCTGCTGATCAAGTGCTACGAGATGGCAGAGGCCAGCGCCGTACAGCCCTTTGCCTATTTCCACCTGATGTGGAGCGCAATTCTGGGCATCACGATCTTTGACGAGACCCTGCGCCCCGCGGTGGTCGCCGGGGCGGGGCTGGTGGTGGCGGCGGGTCTGTTTACCCTATGGCGCGAACGCAGACAGGGTTGATCCGAGCAACTCCTGCGAGAAGGGGATCGGCAGCGCGGGTTTGCCCAGCCTTGCGCGGTAGACAGGCAGGCTCTCGGTCACCCGCATCACATAGTTGCGGGTCTCGTTGAAGGGGATCGTCTCGATCCAGTCGACGATATCCACCGCGCCGGTTCGCGGGTCGCCGTAGCGGTCCATCCATGATTTCGGGCGATTGGGGCCGGCATTGTAACCTGCGGCCATCATCACGACGTTGCCGTTGAATTCGGCAGCCAGCCCGGCCAGATAGTTTGCCCCCAGTTTGGCGTTGTAGCGCCAATCCGAGGTCAAACGTCCCGTCTGATGGCCGCTGAGAATGCCCAGTTCCTGCGCGACCAGCTTGGCGGTCGCAGGCATCACCTGCATCAGGCCGCGCGCCCCGGCACCGCTGATCACGACCGGGTCGAATTCGCTTTCGCGGCGGGCGATGGCCAGGGTCATTTCCTTGGCCATTGGCAATCCGATATCCGCAACGGGATGCACCGGGTAATACGCCGCGGGCAATACGACTCCATTCGTCGCGGCCCGTTTGGCGATCATCACCGCCAGATGCGGCTCCTTCAACTCGACCGCCAGATCACCCAGCTGGCCGGCCTGCACCGGATCCAGGCTCTCGACCAGGTGCGTCAGGAACCGTTCGCCCAATTCCGGCTCGCCAGCTCGTATCAGCAGCAGCCCCGCCTCAAGCACACTGGACTTGGCGAACTCGGCTTGTTTCCAATGGGGCGCCCGGCGCGGGTTGGCCAGGTCGCTGTCAAATGGCCGTCCGATCTGTTCTGCAGCCAGCAGGCCATAGAACGAGGTCTGGTAGTCGGCGCCGATTGCATAAGCCTCGTAGGCTTTCTCGGCGTTTCCGGTTGCGGCGTAGGCCCGGCCCAACCAATACCCGCCCCGACCCATCGAGATCGGAGACTTCACAGCCCCCAGAAAGTTCTGGAAATGCCGAACGGCTGTGGCCGGGTCGTTCAGCTTGCGCAAAGCCAGGAAACCCGACAGCCACTCGAGGTCGGCATAACCATACCCCATCTCGGGTGTCATGTGGTGATTGGCGGCGATGGCATAGGCCCGGTTCGCATCACCCCGGCGCATTTCCAGCCGAGCCAGCCTGCGTCGCCCTTCGGCCCACTTGTCGGGTTCGCCCAGTGCCTGCGGGCTGGTCGAGCGCGCCAGCATCAGGTCAATGGCGCTGTCGTCCAGCTCTTTGCGGTCCCGCCATACGAACCGGTCAAAGGCCAGCCCCGGATCATCGGCAAGCGCCTTCGGAACGGAGGCAACCTTGCCATCCACGCCGGGTTGGCGCTTTTGCAGGGCGATCCGCGCTTCGGCCAGTTTGCGATAGTCTTCGCTGACCAGCGGCAGCATCTGTGCCGAGCTGATCAGATGACCATCCCACAGCATCCGGTCCAGACGAGCCTCGTGATGCGGTTTCAGCAGTGACCCGAAGTTCTGAACGTAGTCCTGCTGCAGGCCCGAGCCCATCGGCATCGTCCGCCAGGCAGTGACGATATCCGCCTCGGCCTCACCGGTTCGGCCCTTGGCCTTCAGTGCCACGGCATAGTTCAGAGCTCCTTCGGCGGTCTGCGGGGGGGTGTCCTTGTAGAACTTCAGCACCCGGTCCGGGTCCGCGCCGGTAAAGGACGGCTCGCTTTTGCGGCGCAGCCAGGCAAGGCCCGGCCAATCGGGCCGCCGATCCAGAAAGACCAGAACATCGCCCGAGCTGCCGAACCCTTGGCGCAGCCAGTGCCACACGATGATGTCGCGCGCGACCGAACCGCGGGTGCCGGCCACGCGCAACGCGGCGTTCCAGTCGCCTTTGCGCATTTCGGACATTGCGGCCCGAAGATCGGACACCGCATCGGCCCGCACGGCCTGAGTTTGAAGCGTCAAAGCTAGAATCATCGTCGCGATCAGCGACAGAATCCGTGTCATCCCTTGCATTTCCCGACCAACCGAGGATACAGCCATTCAGGATAAACCTTGCGCCGCCGGGATCAACTCAAGAAACCTAAATTCGTGTCGGCCCGCGACGCACATCACACGATTGAACCTCAAGGAGCGTTCCATGTTCAAAGGCTCGATGCCAGCTCTCGTCACCCCGTTCCGCAACGGCGAGTTGGACCTGGATACGCTCAAACAATTGGTGGAATGGCAGATTGCCGAAGGGTCGACCGGTCTGGTGCCCGTCGGCACGACCGGCGAAAGCCCGACGCTGAGCCACGAGGAACACGAAACCGTAGTGGCCGAGGTGGTCAAGGCCGCCGCGGGGCGCGTGCCGGTCATCGCCGGGGCCGGGTCGAACAACACGGTCGAAGCCATCCGGTTCGTGCGATTCGCACAGAAAGTGGGTGCGGATGCGGCATTGGTCGTCACGCCCTACTACAACAAGCCGACTCAGAAAGGCCTGTTGTCCCATTTTCGGGCGCTGCATGACTGTGCGGATATTCCGATCATCATCTACAACATCCCGGGCCGCTCGGTCATCGACATGAACCCGGACACCATGGGTGCGCTGGCGCAGCTGCCTCGGATCATCGGTGTCAAGGACGCCACGGGCGATCTCGCCCGCGTCAGCCAGCAGCGCGCTGCCTGCGGCAAAGACTTCTGCCAGCTTTCTGGTGAGGACGCGACGGCCCTGGGTTTCAACGCCCATGGTGGCGTTGGCTGTATCTCGGTCACCGCAAACGTGGCCCCAAAGCTGTGCGCCGAGTTCCAGCAGGCGACCCTGTCGGGCGACTATGCGACGGCGCTGGAGTATCAGGATCGGTTGATGCCGCTGCACGAGGCCATATTCATCGAACCGGGCCTGGTGGGTGCGAAATACGGGCTCAGCAAACTGGGACGCTGCACCGAAGAAGTGCGGTCGCCGCTGACGACGCTGGAAGACAGCACAAAGGCCGCGATTGATGCCGCGATGGAGCATGCGGGCCTGATCTGATCAGGCGTGTTCCAAAAGAAAAAGGGCGGTGTCCGGGAGAACCGGCACCGCCCTTTGCTTGCCTGCAGAGCGACTTAGCGCTTGCCGTAGTACAGCCCGACCACATGTTCGGCCTGGGCAAAGAACAGCCAGCGCGAAGTCGCGATACCCGCCATATGAGACAGCACCGCCAGCGCTCCGACCAGGTGGTTGAACGGCAGGATCAACAGACCGACGGGAACCACGAAGGCCAAGGCAAAGGAAATGGCCCGCAGCTTGTCTGCGTGTTTGCGTCCGACAACGTGAACGAATTCGCGCAGCAGATAGTTGGTTCCTGTATGCGGCGGTTCAAACGCGCGGACAGAACCCCTGTCGCCAAGGCCAGTTGCCGTACCAAGGTTGGTTCCCGAGTTGGCCAAGGCCTGATCGCCCGAACGCCAGTACAGAATTTGAACCAGCGCGGCGATCAACAGCAGCGGGATCGCAAATGCGGTCTGCCCCGCCAGAAGCGCGCCACCGGCCGCGCTGAAGCTCAGAAACATCACAGGCGTCAGTGTCAGGTTCCACCGTGGGATCGTCTTGAGTTGCGTGTAGATCATCGAGGTCGTGAATACGGTCGCCAATGAGAGCAGCGAACCGATCAGACCCAGACCGGACCAGCGTTGGTCCAGAAAGATCACGCCGATCGCATAGAGCCCCATGACCAACAGGGCCAGAACTGCGCACCAGCCCTCGCGGCTGAGCCAGCTTGTCTTCCATTGGGTGAACGCCTTGAGCGCGCGCTCGGGGTGGCCGAGGTGAAAGGTCGAGGCCATGAGCCCACCCACGGACAGCGCATAGGCGATGGCGAAGAACACGAAGGCCACCAAGCCCGAGACATTCGGAAAGCCGAGGCCCAAGAAGAACAGCAGGCCGAAGCCCAGCCCCGACAGAGTGGTGAACAGGATGACGGAAGGTGCGGGATGCATGTCAGAGCTTCTCCAATGCCTTGTCCAGCCAGCCAAGGAAGCCCTTCGGCTCGTCAGCGACCGGCGCCAGCAGGGGCGCCAGGATGTCGATCTGCTCTTCGACCGTATCCTTGGGGCGGGGTGGCAGGTATTTGTTGACCGGTTTGGTGCCCATTTCGGGCATCAGATCCATTCCGCCGCGCTCGACCACCAGTTGGCTGACCTCGCTGTCGGGGTCGCCCAGATCACCGAAATGGCGGGCCCCCGCGGGGCAGGTCCGCACGCAGGCGGGAACGCGGTCTTCCTCGGGCAGGTTGTCGTTGTAGATGCGATCGACGCACAGGGTGCATTTCTTCATGACCCCCTCTGCTGCGTCCAGTTCGCGCGCGCCATAGGGGCAGGCCCAGGCACACAGGCCGCAGCCGATGCAGTCGCTTTCGTTGACCAACACGATCCCGTCCTCGACCCGCTTGTAACTGGCGCCGGTGGGGCATACGGTGACGCAGGGCGCATCCTCGCAATGCAGGCAGGATTTCGGGAAATGGATCAGCTGGGCGGCACCTTCGGTCGGCTGCACCTCGTAGGAGTGCACCCGGTTCAGGAATGTGCCCGAGGGGTCCGCGCCATAGGCGTCCTGATCGGACAGGGGGGCGCCGTAGTTCTCGGTGTTCCAGCCCTTGCAGGAGATCACGCAGGCATGACAGCCGACGCAGGTATCCAGGTCAATGACCAGGCCCATTTTTCGCTCAGTGGATTGGGGAAGTTGGGTCATGGCGTCTGCTCTTTGTCGAGGGCCGGGGCCGAAAGGGGGGCAGCCCCCTCCTGAGCCGCTCGGCTCAATTCATCCCCGGAGTATTGCGGGCCAAATGGAGTGTGGGGCAGCGTCATTTGCCAACCTTCCATGCGAGATCCTTGGGGCCGGTGCCGACCGGAGATTTGATTGGCGGGAATTCCGGTTGGCTTTGGGCGTCTGCCGGTGCTTCGGCTTTTTCGATCTTGACCTTGAGGTCAAACCACGCGGCCTGTCCGGTGATCGGGTCGGAATTGGCCCAGCGAAGACCGTCGCCCTTGGGTGGCAGCAGTTCGTGGATCAGGTGGTTGAGCAGAAAACCCTTGGTCGCCTCGGGTGCGTCGGGCTGCAACGCCCATGCCCCTTTGCGTTTACCGATGGCGTTCCATGTCCAGACGGTGTTGTCGTTCAACGCAGCCATTTCCATCACCGGCACAGTGATTTCTCCGTGCGGAGAACTGACTTTGGCCCAATCCCCGTCCTTCAGTCCGTGTTCGCGCATCAGCTTGGTGGGAACATATAGCGGGTTGCGCCCGTGCAGTTGCCGCAACCAGGCATTCTGCGTGCCCCAGCTGTGATACATCGCCATGGGGCGCTGGGTCAGGGCGTTTACGGTGAAGCCTTCGTTTCCGGTCTGGTCGGTCTCGTACCAGATCGGAAGCGGGTCCATGGTTTCCGTGATGCGGCCGCGCAGGTGGTCGGGGGGCTGGCGGTCACCATGGCCTTCGGCGGCCAGCTGGAACTTGCGCATCGGTTCGGAATAGAGCTGGAACAGGTAGGGTTGCGGGCTGTCATACAGGCCCATTCCCACTGCCCAGTCCTGATAGGCGGCGTTCCAGGGTTTGTAGAACAGGGCCTCGTCCGGGATGTGTTCCAGGTAGAAGCCGCCATTCTCGATATAGCGGTCCAGTTGGTTCGGGTTCACGTCGCCTCGACCCACCTGCGAGCCATCTGCGCCGCGGAATCCAGCCAGTGGGCCGATGCCTGGCTTGCGCTGATGGTTGACCATGTAGTCAGCGTAGTCCGTATACTTGGCCGAGCCGTCCTCATCGGTGAAACCCGGCAGACCCAGCTTGTTGGCCAGCTGGATCAGCACCGTCTGAAATCCGCGCACGTCGCGATCGGGTTCGATCACCGGCCAGCGGATCGCATCTGCGGCGCCGTCGGCCTCGCAGATCGGGCGGTCGAGGAGCGAGATGCAGTCATGCCGCTCCAGATAGGTGGTGTCGGGCAGGATCAGGTCGGCATAGGCCACCATTTCCGAGGAATAGGCATCGGAGTAGATGATCCGCGGAATCACGTAGTCTCCGTTGTCATCCTTGTCCGTCAGCATCTCGATCACGCCCTTAGTGTTCATGGTCGAGTTCCAGGACATGTTGGCCATGTACATGAACAGCGTGTCGATCTTGTAGGGATCGCCCGCGTGAGCGTTCGAGATCACCATGTGCATCAGCCCGTGGCTGGACATCGGGTTTTCCCAGGTAAAGGCCTTGTCGATGCGCGCCGGGCTGCCATCGGCCTTCAGGGCCAGATCTTCGGGGCCGCGCACGAAACCCAGATGCGGGCCGTCCAGGGGCGAGTTTGGCGTGACCTTGCAATGGGGGGTCGGGTGCGCTTCGACCGGCTTCGGATAGGGCGGCTTGAAGCGGAACCCACCCGGAACTTCGACCGTGCCAAGCAGGATCTGCAGCACGTGCAGCGCGCGGCAGGTCTGGAATCCGTTGGCATGGGCCGAAACGCCGCGCATCGCGTGCATGGCTACCGGCCGGCCGATCATCTTGCTGTGCTTTTCGCCCCGGAAGTCAGTCCATTCCTGGTCCAGCTCGAAGGCCTCGTCAAAGGCGACGCGCGCCAGTTCACCGGCGATGGCGCGGATCCGGCTGGCGGGTATGCCGCATTCTTCGGCCACCGCTTCGGGGGCGTATTCGTCGCTGAGGTATTTTTCCGCCATCAGGTGAAAGACCGGCCGGTGGGTGATGCCGTCCATTTCATAGGTGGCGGTCAGGTCCGGCCGGACGCCCGGTTTGTCGAAGGCCGTCGGTTGCCCCGTGACCCGGTCAATCACCAACGGCTTGCCGTCCGCGTCCCGCAGAAACAGGCCCTTTTCAGGACCTTCGGCGGCATTCATCAGGACAGGGGCGTTGGTATAGCGGCTCAGGTAATCCAGGTCGATCCTGCCGGCTTTCATCAACACATGGATCAGCGACAGGATGAACAGCCCGTCGGTCCCGGGCGTGATGCCGACCCAGTCATCGGCCACTGCGTTGTAGCCGGTGCGGATCGGGTTCACCCCGATCACGCGGGCACCGCGCGCCTTGATCTTGCCGATACCCATCTTGATCGGGTTGCTGTCATGGTCTTCTGCCACGCCGAACAGCATGAACAGCTTGGTGCGGTCCCAATCGGGCTGGCCGAATTCCCAGAACGCGCCGCCCATCGTGTAGATGCCGCCGGCCGCCATGTTGACCGAGCAGAAACCGCCATGGGCCGCATAGTTGCAGGTGCCGAAATTCTGGGCCCAGAAGCTGGTAAAGGATTGCGACTGGTCGCGGCCGGTGAAAAAGGCCAACTTCTCGGGGTTGTCCTCGCGCAGCGGCTTGAGCCAGCCGACCGCGATGTCCAACGCTTCGTCCCAGCTGATTTCCTCGAACTCACCCGACCCGCGCGGACCCACCCGCTTGAGCGGAGCGCGCAGGCGTGACGGGGCGTTGACCTGCATGATACCCGCGCTGCCTTTGGCGCATAGAACCCCCTTGTTCACCGGGTGGTCACGGTTGCCCTCGATGTAAGCGACCTTGCCATCCTTCATGTGGACATTGATCCCGCACCGGCAGGCACACATGTAGCAGGTTGTCTTGCGAACCTCGTCCGAGACCTTGGGGGACGTGTCGAGGATTGGCTGCTGATGGGTCATTTGCGGATCCAGTCATTTGCGTCGGGACGAACTTGTCACTTTCAGCCCGGATTTAGAATACTGTTCTGACGATGGCGCCAGATTTGATGGTCATGTTCCCAATGCCTGCAGTACGGTCACGGCGATCATCTGTTCGACATCCTCGGCGCTGCAGCCGCGGGACAGATCATTCGCCGGTCGGGCCAGACCCTGCAGCACCGGGCCGATCGCCATGTATCCACCGATCCTCTGGGTGATCTTGTAGCTGATGTTCCCCGCGTCCAGATTGGGAAAGATCATGACGTTGGCCTTTCCGGCCACTGTCGATCCTGGAGCCTTTTTCTGGCCGACGGGGGGGTGAAAAGCCGCGTCGAATTGCAGCTCGCCGTCGACATGCAGCTCGGGATGCTGTTCGCGCAAAAGACGTGTTGCCTCGGTGACCTTGTCGACACCGGGATGTCTTGCGCTGCCTTTGGTCGAAAAGCTCAGCATCGCCAGCGACGGCTGTTCCCGCAGGATGGCCCGGGCCGACTGGGCCGAGGCGGCTGCGATATGGGCCAGCTCCGATGCGGTCGGATCAATCACGAGCCCGCAATCGGAAAACAGCATCGCGCGCGCATCAGGTCCGCCCTGGTCCGGCGGGTACATCAGGAAAAACGAGGACACCAATCCGGCATCCGGGGCCAGGCCGATCACCTGAATCGCCGTGCGAACTACATCACCGGTCGTGTGGACAGCGCCACCGACCGTTCCCGTGGCGCGCCCTGTCCGGACCAGCATGGCCGCGTAGACCAAGGGCGTTTCGGCGGCGGACCGGGCCGACACCGCATCCACGCCCTTGTGCCGGCGCAGATCGTGGTAGATGTCCGCGAACTCCTCCGTCAGCGGCGACTCGGTCGGGTCATGGATGGAAAGGCCATCGCCCGGTGCGGCGCCCTGCGCCAGCAACTCGGCTTCGATTTCTGCCCGCGGACCGACAAGGATGATGTCGGACAGCCCTGCGGACCGGGCGGCAAGCGCCCCCGCAACGATGCGGGGATCACTGCCTTCGCTCAGAGCAACGACTGGCCGGATTGCCGGAGCTTGCTGACGCAACAACTCGATGGGTGTCAGGGTCATCCGCTCCAGCTCCGTTCCCGCTCAGACCTGCTGCGGCACCATGTCGTCGGCGGAAATGCCGGCCACGGCCACAGGCTTTTTCATCGCGTCGCGGCGGAACGGTTCACCCAGTTCCTGGTTGATCAGGGCTTCGATCAGGGTGGTGATGCCATTCTTCTGGTCTTCGATGGCCTGATTCAGGGCGGCGGTCAGCTCGTCCATGGTGCGGGCGACGACACCCTTCAGGCCGCAGGCTTGGGCGATGCCGGCATAGGACACTTTGGTGTCCAGTTCGGTGCCCACGAAATTGTCGTCGAACCACAGGGTCGAGTTGCGCTTTTCCGCGCCCCACTGGTAGTTGCGGAACACGATCTGGGTCACGGCAGGCCATTCCTCACGCCCGATCGCGGTCAGTTCGTTCACCGCGATGCCGAATGCGCCGTCACCGGCAAAGCCCACGACCGGAACGTCCGGGCAGCCGATCTTGGCACCGACGATGGCCGGCAGGCCATAGCCGCAGGGGCCGAACAGGCCCGGCGCCAGGTATTTGCGGCCCGCCTCAAAGGACGGGTAGGCGTTGCCGATGGCGCAGTTGTTGCCGATGTCCGAGCTGATGATGGCTTCTTTCGGCAGCGCGGCCTGAATGGCGCGCCATGCCATGCGGGGGCTCATCCAGTCGGGTTTGGCCGCGCGCGCGCGCTCGTTCCAGCTGGTACCGGGATCGTCGTCCTCGTGGTCCATGCTGCTGAGCTTCTGGGCCCAACGCGACTTCTTCTCGGCAATCTTGGCCTTGCGCTCGGCGCGGCCTTCGTCTCCGGCCGTGTCGCTCAGCTGCGCCAGGATGCCATTTGCCACCTTGGCCGCGTCGCCGACGATACCGACCGAGACCTTCTTGGTCAGGCCGATCCGGTCGGGGTTGATGTCGACCTGGATGATCTTGGCGTTGGCCGGCCAGTATTCCATGCCATAGCCCGGCAGGGTCGAGAACGGGTTCAGGCGCGTGCCGAGGCACAGGACCACGTCGGCTTCCTTGATCAACTCCATCGCTGCCTTGGACCCGTTGTAGCCCAGCGGGCCGGCAAACAGCGGATGGCTGCCGGGGAAGGCATCGTTGTGTTGGTAGCCGACGCAAACCGGCGCATCCAGACGCTCGGCCAGGGCCTTCGAGGCCTCGATGCCGCCTTTGGCCAGCACCACGCCCGCTCCGTTCAGGATCACGGGGTTCTTGGCGTTCGACAGCAGTTCGGCGGCCTTTGCGACAGCGGTTTCACCGCCTGCGGGACGCTCGAAATCGACGACCGCGGGCAGTTCGACGTCAATGACCTGGGTCCACATGTCACGCGGGATGTTGATCTGGGCCGGGGCGCTGGCGCGCTTGGCCTTCATGATCACGCGGTTCAGAACCTCGGTGACGCGGGATGGATCGCGGACCTCTTCCTGATACGCGACCATGTCTTCGAACAGTTTCATCTGCTCGACTTCCTGGAACCCACCCTGACCGATGGTCTTGTTTGCCGCCTGCGGGGTGACCAGCAGCAGCGGTGTGTGGTTCCAGTAAGCGGTTTTGACGGCAGTGACGAAGTTGGTGATGCCGGGGCCGTTCTGCGCGATCATCATCGACATCTTGCCGGTGGCGCGGGTGTAGCCGTCGGCCATCATGCCGGCGCTGCCTTCATGAGCGCAGTCCCAGAACATGATCCCGGCCTTGGGGAACAGGTCCGAGATCGGCATCATGGCCGAGCCGATGATCCCGAACGCGTGTTCGATGCCGTGCATCTGCAGAACCTTAACAAAGGCCTCTTCTGTCGTCATTTTCATTTGGACGCTCTCCAAGCAATGGTGGAAACGGTCAGGCGATACGCCTTGGCTTGCCATTGGTTTTGGCGCAACGGGGGCATCTGGGTTAGGGCCAGACACGGCGCCGGAGTAGGTCCAGTGTGGCTTCAGTAGGCCCGGATCGCGGCCGCAACCCGTTCGATTCCCGCGGGTATCCGGTCAGCCGAAATCGAGGAATACCCCAGGCGGTAATAGTTCCTGGGCCGATCCGGCCCCGAGAAGAACGCAGCGCCGGGCTCGATATGAACACTCTGATTCTGCAGCGTTTTCGCGAGTTCCGCCGTGTCGACATGGTCCGGTGCCTTCATCCACATCGACGATCCACCAAAGACGCCGCGCCCGGCCACGGTCAACCCGTTCGCCTCGATCGCGTCCTCGATCGTCTTGCGCCGCTGCATCAGAGCCTTGGACATACGCCGTATCTGAGCATCATAATGCCCGAGCGACAGGAAATAGGCCGCCGTTCGCTGGATATGGCCGGGTGGGTGTCGGAAAACGAGCGACCGCAGCGCACGAGCCTCGCGGATGAACGGTTCGGATCCGACCATGTACCCCAGCCGCAACCCCGGGAACAACGACTTGGAAAAGCTGCCCACGTAGACCACACGCCCGTCCTTGTCCAAAGACTTGAGCGCCGGGGACGGGGCACCCAGAAAGGCCATCTCGAACTCATAGTCATCTTCGACGATCATCGCGTCCAGTTCGCGGGCGCGTTTCAACAGGTCGTGACGCCGGGCGACGGGCATTGTCGCAGTTGTCGGACATTGGTGGCTGGGCGTGGTGTAGATCACATCGGTGCCGTCCGGGATGGACTCGGGCGGCAACCCATCCTTGTCCACCCGCAATGGTGTCATCGAGGCATCCGAGCAGCGCATAAGTTCGTGCAGAGCGTAGTAGCTGGGATCCTCGATCGCAGCCATTCGCCCATGGCCCAGAAGAATGCGCGAGGTCAGCCAAAGGGCGTTCTGAGCGCCCAGCGTGATCAGAATTTCCTCGGGCCGAGCGGCGATACCGCGGCGGGGCAACGTGTGGCGAGCGATGAACTCGATCAGCAATGGATCGTCCTGATCCACGTAGTCGCCGGTCAGCGAGTCGAAATCCTTGTGGCCAAGGGCCCGAACGGCGCAGAGGCGCCAGTTCGCATGATCAAACAGGGTGCGGTCGGCCTGGCCGTAGATGAACGGATAGCTGTATTCCCGCCAATCCGGTGGCTTGGCCAGAAAATCACCGTCGGAAAAACGGCGGGCCAGTGCGGCGTCCCAGTTGACGGTTTCTTCGCTGCGCTGAACCGGTGTGTATTTCGGCGGCACTGGCGCGTTCTGCGACACGTAGTACCCGGACCGGCCTTTGGCCGTCAGATAGTCATTTGCCAGCAACTCGGTATAGGCCAGCGTCACGGTGATGCGGCTGACACCCAGATGCGCGGCCAGTTTGCGCGACGACGGCAGTTTCTCACCGACATGAAAGCGGCCTGACAGGATGCCCTCGGCAATCATCTGCTGGATCTGCGCCTGCAGAGTGCCCTGACCGCCCGGTTTCAGAAAGAAGGTTTCGACCGAAATTCCCATACCTCGTTATATGTTGGACTTAAATGCAGGGCAATCTGGACTTATTCAGGATCAACGGAAATTTACCCATACGGTTGACACGGGCATAGCTCATCACTAAAAAACTATAAATCTAGTTTAATGGAGATAACCAAGTGTGGAAAAAGCTGCTGCAGGGTTTTCCGCGATGGGGTCCGAGGCGCGATTGCAGGTGCTCAAGACCCTTGTGCGGGCTGGACAGGCCGGCCTGACGGTCGGAGAAATCCAAAGCCGGACGGGGATGGCACCGTCCACCCTGGCTCATCACCTGCGTTTCTTGGCGGCAGGCGGCGTGGTCGAGCAGGAGAAATCCGGGCGGACCACAATCAACCGTGCATGTTTCGATGAATTGAGATCACTGGCGCAGTTCATCCTCAGCGAATGCTGCGCGGATGAATCCAGAAAGGTTGCCAACGATGGCTGAATTGACCCAATCCCCGAAGGCCGTTGGTCAAACCTTGTCCGGTCTGCTGAAGACACCTTGGGCCCTGATCGTGGCGATCCTTGTGCTTGTGGCCATTCTGGACCCAGGCAATTGGGTGAACGTCACGACTTTTGCAGCCAAGGCTCTGGTGCACACCGGTCAGTACATCCTGTTTGCAGTGCTGTTGCTGTCCTACCTCAAGGCCAGCGGGGCCGAGACTATGGTTGCCCGGGCCTTCGAGGGCCGCGAAACCCGGATGATCCTGCTGGCCGCATTGTTTGGCGGGTTGGCTCCGTTCTGCTCTTGCGAGGTGATCCCGTTCATTGCAGGCCTGCTTGCGTTGGGTGCGCCCTTGTCAGCGGTGATGGCCTTCTGGCTAAGCTCGCCGTTGATTGACCCGCCCACGCTTTTGATTACGGCGGGCGCTTTGGGCTGGCCGTTTGCGATCGGCAAAGCCGTTGCAGCCGTGGCACTGGGATTGTTCGGCGGGTTCGCGGTGCGTTTTCTCATGCGTCAGGGTGCCTTTGCCCAACCTCTGCGCCACTATGAACCGGCCGGATGCTGTGGCTGCGGTCCGAAGAAAGACACGCTGCTTTGGCGCTTTTGGCAAGAGCCCGAACGCCGCGCCCGGTTCCGTCGGGAATTCGTGCAGAACGGCCTGTTCCTGCTGAAGTGGCTCGCTCTGGCCTATGTGCTCGAGGCGCTGCTGATCAGCTATGTTCCGGCTGATCTGATCGCGCGGCTGGTCGGTGGCGACGGTGCCTTGCCGATCGTGATCGCCGCCTTTGTCGGGATGCCGGCCTACCTGAATTCGTATGTCGCGCCGCCGCTTTTGGCCGGCCTAATGGAGCAGGGGATGAGCGCGGGCGCCGCGATGTCGTTCATGATCGCCGGGGCCGTCAGTTCCATTCCGGCCATGGCGGCTGTCTGGTCTCTGGTCAAACCCCGTGTGTTCGCAGCCTACATCGGGCTTGGGATCAGCGGAGCTATTGCAGCCGGGATCCTGTTCCAGCTTTTGTAAGAAGAAAACCGCCCGGAGTATTCTCCGGGCGGTTCTGCAAATCAGCTTGCGCCGCAGTTGCTTGGCAATTTGAACCGATAGCGCGGTTCGCCGCTGTCCACGTAAACCCGCTTTTCTACACAGGCCGTGGTTCCGACACTGCGCGCGATCGGCGCCTCGGTCGCGGTGATTGAAGTTGCCGATCCGTCCGGCAATCGAACCGACGCGATGACCCCGTTCTTGAGATCACCATTGATTGGTGTGGCCGACAGCACGGGAACGGTCAGAAACGCTTCGTGTTCGTGTTTCCCATCGCCGCTGAACAGCAGCAGACCGGCAGCTACGGCGATAACGGCCACGCCGCCCAGAATGGCCAGTCCCTTTGTTTTTGCGAAAGCGTAAATCGAAACCGCCCGGTGCGGCCCGAAGATAGACGATAGAATGTTCAGCATGGTCCAGTTCCAAAAAGGCCCCGGTCCATCGGACCGGGGCCAGCACAGTGTCAGTTGCGCAGATCGTCCTCGTCGTCTTCTTCGGCGCCGCCCTTGGGCAGGTTGAAGAAGCTGTCGGCATCCACCACTGCTTCGTCTTCTTTTTCCTCGTCGCCGTCATCGGACAGCGAGAAGGTTTCCAGCCCCTCGATCGCCGTGGGGATCTTGGGAGCGGCATCCATTTCCAGCGACTGTTCGGTCGAGACCAGCTTGCGGCGCTCGTCATCGCTCATGACGCCACCTTCGGCGGCCTTCTTCGCAGCGGCTTTCTGGACGGCGGCATCCAGTTCCGACTGTTTGCACAGGCCCAGCGCGACCGGGTCGATCGGCTGCATATTGGCGATGTTCCAGTGGGTGCGCTCGCGGATCGACTGGATCGTGGGCTTGGTGGTTCCAACCAGTTTGGCGATCTGGCCATCGGTCAGCTCCGGGTGGAACTTGACCAGCCACAGGATCGAGTTCGGTCGGTCCTGACGCTTGGACAGCGGCGTGTAGCGCGGACCGCGGCGCTTTTCCTCGCCGGCGGCGGCCGGGTTGAACTTGAGCTTCAGCTTGTGCAGCGGATCTTTCTCGGCCTTGTCGATCTCTTCCTGAGTCAGCTGGTTGTTGGCGATCGGGTCGAACCCCTTGACACCTGCCGCCACATCGCCATCAGCGATGCCTTGCACTTCCAACTCGTGCATGCCCACGAAATCCGCGATCTGCTTGAAGCTGATCGTGGTATTGTCCACCAGCCAAACGGCGGTTGCCTTGGCCATCAGGGGTTTTGCCATCAGCCCGTCTCCTTTGAATACATCTGTCCCGTCGCCGGAATTCGGCGGCCCCGTGGTCTTGGGGCAGGTTTCCGTTGTCGGGGAACTTGGCCCGTATATAGTCGTGCAGATGCAAGAAGGGAAGAGGCGAATGCGCTGGGCGTTGTTGGGGCCGCTGGTGTGGATTTTGGGCGCGACGGCCGCGCTGGCCGATGGCGAGAAGTCGGGCGTGTTCGACTATTACGTCCTGTCGCTGAGCTGGTCGCCCAACTGGTGCGCCCGCGAAGGCGACGCGCGCGGATCCGACCAGTGCGATGCGCGCCACGATCACGGCTGGATCCTGCACGGATTGTGGCCGCAATATCACCAGGGCTGGCCGTCCTATTGCCCGACAGCCAAAGCACCGCCGTCCCGCGCGATGACCCGACAGATGGAAGATATTCAAGGCAGTTCGGGCCTGGCCTGGCACCAGTGGAAGAAACACGGCACCTGTTCGGGCCTGTCTGCGGTGGACTATTACGAGCTGTCCCGGCAGGCTTATGAGCGCATTACCCGACCGCCGGTGTTTCGCAAATTGGACAAAGCCGTGAAACTGCCGGCGCGCGTGGTCGAGGATGCCTTCCTCAGTGCCAATCCAAGGCTCGAGCCGGACATGATCACCGTCACTTGCAAGCACGGTTACATCGAAGAAGTGCGCGTCTGTCTGTCACGTGATCTGGACCCGGTGCCCTGTGGGCGGGACGTGATCCGGGACTGCACCGCTTCGGATGCGTTGTTCGATCCGATTCGCTAGAGCTTCTTGTTCTGGCAGTCCCGCGCATAGTCCAATGCCTTGGCGGTGCCCTTCAGATCGATCGCCAAAACCCGCTCGCCTGCGGGGTTGTAGATCGTCATCGTCTTGTTCTGGGCGATGGCTGCAACAAAGTTCCGGTCGGTGAAGAACACGGTCGCACCGGGCACCCGATCCTGCTTGAACCCGATGGCTGTGGCGTCAAAGCTCTTGCCGTCCAGCTCGAACCGGATCGGATAGGATTTGCCGGGCTCGATGTTGCCCCACCCCTTGTGGAAAACGGTGAAATAGCCCCGATTGTCCAGCGCATCGTAGCCCAGGCGCACCACGGACAGGTCCTGATACACCGTCTGGATCAGACAGCCGTTGCCCAGATTGGGGTCCATCATGATGTTCCAGCCTTCGACGAACCCCTTGTCGACCAGTTGCTGTGACCACGCGGAAGTGGCGGTGAAGGCGGCGAAGGTCAGGGCGAGAAGGCGTTTCATGGCGGGTTCCGATATCAAATGGGTCAGGCTAGGGCATAGTACACGGTGCGGGGTCGACGGAAAGATCATTCTAGGCCTCGGCAGCAGTGCATGATGATCTATGTGCATGGAACAACACGGCTTTGCCTTGTGGGGCGGGCGCTTGAAACAAGGACGTTGCAAAATACGTCTTGCCCAATAGACCAAGGAGCAAGCCATGCCTCAACATCCAAGAACATTCTCTCACATCGGGTTGTCCGTCCCGAACGTGGACGAAGCCGTGAAATTCTATTCCGAGGTTTTGGGATTTTACGTGATCATGCCGCCAACCGACGTGGTCGAGGATGACACGGACATCGGCGTGATGTGCACGGACGTGTTTGGCCCGAATTGGAAAAAACTGCGTATCGCGCATCTGGCGACCGCCGATCGTATCGGGATCGAGCTTTTTGAGTTTGATGGAAACTACGCGCCGGAAAACAACATCGACTTTCGCAGGAACGGGACGTTCCATTTCTGCGTCCAGGATCCTGATGTCGAAGGCTTGGTGGAAAAAATCGTGGCGGCCGGCGGGAAACAACGCATGCCTATCCGATACTACTACCCCGGCGAGAAACCCTACCGCATGGTCTATGTCGAGGATCCGTTCGGGATAGTCTTCGAGATCTACAGCCATTCCTATGAATTGACCTACTCGTCGGGTGCCTACACCTGACCGATGGGTAAAGTGGTACCTTGCAATCGAGGAGGGGCGAGAGCGTGCTGCTTGCAGGCAGCACGCGGCGGCTACAGTTCTTTCCGCGCCCGCAGCGCTGCGGTGATGGTCCCGTCATCCAGATAGTCCAGCTCGCCCCCGATCGGCACGCCCTGCGCCAGCGAGGTCAGGCGGACCTGTCCTTCCAACTGATCTGCAATGTAATGGGCCGTGGTCTGCCCGTCGACGGTGGCGTTCAGGGCCAGGATTACTTCCGTGATGTTTTCGGCGGTGACGCGGTCGCGCAGGCGGGGGATGCGCAGGTCTTCCGGGCCGACGCCGTCCAGCGCCGAGAGCGTTCCGCCCAGCACATGGTAGCGGCCTTTGAACACGCCCGCGCGTTCCATCGCCCACAGGTCGGCCACGTCTTCGACCACGCACAGCTCACCGGTGGCGCGGTCTTCGGAATTGCAGATGTCGCAGATGTCGGTGGTGCCCACGTTGCCGCAGTTCAGGCATTCGCGTGCGGTGGCGGCGACCTGCTGCATGGCGTCCGACAACGGCGTCAGCAGCAGGGCGCGTTTGCGGATCAGGTGCAGCACCGCCCGCCGGGCCGAGCGCGGTCCCAGCCCCGGCAGCTTGGCCATCAGATCGATCAGGGCGTCGATGTCACTGTTCGAACTCATGGCCTGTCCTGCGTGGCTTTGGCGGCGGGGGTTTGAGGGGCGAAGATCAGAACGGCAGCTTGATGTCCGCCGGCAGGCCCATGCTTTCGGTCAGCTTGGCCATTTCTTCCTGCGACCGCTCGGCGGCTTTGGTCTGCGCGTCCTTGATGGCGGCCAGGATCAGGTCCTCGACCACTTCCTTGTCGTCGCTGTTGAAAATCGAGGGGTCGATGTCCAGACCTTTCAGTTCGCCCTTGGCCGAGGCCGTGGCCTTGACCAGGCCCGCGCCGGATTCGCCGACGACCATGATGGTGTTCAGCTCTTCCTGCATCTGCGCCATCTTGGTCTGCAGTTCCTGCGCGGATTTCATCATCTTGGCCATGTCGCCCAGACCGCCGAGTCCTTTGAGCATCTGTATGTCTCCTGTCATTCGATTTGCGGCCTAAATACGGGCCGTCTGCGTCCTTCACAAGGGCAGCGCGCCTTCTGCGCGGATGATCAGTCTTCCTCGAACGGGTCCCATTCGTTTTCGACCTCGGGCAGGGCTTCGGTTTCGACCTTGGCCGCACGGTTCTCGGGTGTTTCAATCCGGGTGATGCGGGCCTTGGGGAACTGTGTCAGAACCGCCTGAACCAAAGGGTGTTCTTCGGCCTTGGCCTTCAGCGCCAGCTCGGCCGCGTCGCGCAGTTCGGCGATGGTGGGCGCGTCCCCGTCCGAGACGATCGAGACCGCCCAGCGATTGCCGGTCCAGCGCTGCAGCGCGGACCCGAGCCGCGCGGCCAGGTCGGTGGGCGCCTTTTCGGTGGGCGTGAACTCGATCCGGCCCGGCTGGTACGAGACGAGGCGGACGCCGTTCTCGACCTCGACCAGCAGCTTCACGTCACGGTTGGAGCGGATCAGCTCGACCACATGCTCAAACGTTGGATAACGCGCCAGCGCGGTCTGCACGTCTTGGGCCAACGCCGCCGTGGGCGCGCCGCCCACACCGCGCGGGGTGGGCGCATGGGCCGAGGCCGTCGCGGTCACGGGCGGGGCGGTGTTGCCGGCAACCGGAACGCCGCCCCCCGGCCCGCCGACGGGCGGCGGAGGGCTGTCCTGAAGGCGCTTGATCAACTCTTCCGGGCTGGGCAGATCGGCCACATGGGTCAGGCGGATCACCGCCATTTCCGCGGCCATCATGGCGTTGGGGGCGGCCGAGACTTCCTCTAGTGCCTTCAGCAGCATCTGCCACATCCGGGTCAGCGCCCGCATCGGCAGCGCCTCGGCCATCTGCTGGCCGCGGGTGCGTTCATCGGGCGATACGGTGGGATCTTCGGCTGCGTCGGGGGTGATCTTTACCACCGAGACCCAATGCGTGATTTCGGCCAGATCGCGCAACACCGCCAGCGGGTCGGCGCCCTCGGCATATTGCGCGCCCAGTTCGGTCAGGGCCCCGGCCGCATCGCCGCGCAGGATCATGTCCATCAGGTCCAGCACGCGGCCCCGGTCGGCCAGTCCCAGCATCGCGCGCACCTGGTCGGCGGTGGTTTCGCCGGCACCATGGCTGATTGCCTGATCCAGCAGCGAGGTCGCATCCCGGGCCGAGCCTTCGGCGGCGCGGGTGATCAGTGCCAGCGCGTCATCCGAGATTTCCGCGCCCTCGGCGGTGGCGATCTTGCGCAGCAGGCCGATCATCACTTCGGGCTCGATCCGGCGCAGGTCGAACCGTTGGCAGCGCGACAGCACGGTGACCGGAACCTTGCGGATCTCGGTCGTGGCGAAGATGAATTTCACATGCTCGGGCGGTTCCTCCAGCGTTTTCAACAGCGCGTTGAAGGCGCTGGTCGACAGCATGTGGACTTCGTCGATGATGTAGATCTTGTACCGCGCGCTGGCGGCGCGATAGCGCACGCTGTCGATGATCTCTCGGATGTCGTTCACGCCGGTGCGGCTGGCGGCGTCCATTTCCAGCACGTCCACATGGCGACCTTCCATGATGGCCACGCAATGCTCGCACTGGCCGCAGGGTTCGGTCGTTGGGCCGCCATTGCCGTCGGGTCCGATGCAGTTCATGCCCTTGGCGATGATCCGGGCCGTGGTCGTCTTGCCGGTGCCGCGGATGCCGGTCATGATGAAGGCCTGCGCGATCCGGTCCGCCTCGAACGCGTTTTTCAGCGTGCGCACCATGGCATCCTGACCGACCAGGTCGGCAAAGGTTTCCGGGCGGTATTTTCGGGCGAGAACCTGATAGGCGGGGCTGGACTGTGTGGTCATGTCTGCTCTGACGGATTCGTACTGACGATGCAGGGTAGAGTTCCAGGTGCCCCGCGTCCACAGCACCGGTGCAGGTTTTTCGCTTTGGCGAGCGCGCGGTGTGAGGCATACTGCGCGGATCAAGTTCAATCAGCCAGTTTCGGGGGGAACGTCTGATGACAAATCTTGTGGTTCATGCATTGCAGGTGGGCGGCGGTACGCTGGCCCTGACCTCGGTTCCCGGCGGTGGCGGCGACTATGAGGGAGACCTGGACCTGATTTCAGCCTGGGCGCCGGGGCTGGTGATTTCGATGACAACCCTTGCCGAACTGGTTTCTGTGGGTGCGGGCGAATTGGGCTGTGACATTCATCGGCGCGCCTGTCGGTGGGCGCATCTTCCGGTCGCCGACTTCTCGGCGCCGTCGACCGAGATATCCGGCCGATGGCCCGAAGTCAGCGCCGCCGCCCGCCATGCGCTGTCGGGCGGCGGGCGGGTACTGGTCCACTGCCGGGGCGGTTGTGGGCGGTCTGGCATGGTTGTTCTGCGCTTGATGATCGAGAGCGGCGAGCAGCCGGAACAGGCCCTGAAACGCCTGCGGGCCGTACGCCCCTGCGCGGTTGAGACTGATGCTCAGATGGACTGGGCCGTCGCCCCAGCGCGCGAGGCACTGGCGACCTGACATTCAGGCGGTTGCGCGGAACTCGCGCTCGGCCCTGACCACGGGCATGATCGCCGTGGCCTGCAGCATCGCACAGGGTCGATCACTGATGACCTGCGCAGGCAGGGCGTCGCTCTGGTCGTCAAACAGCATGTCGGCGTAGGTATCAAGGCAGCCGGACGGTGTGTCGGCGGCCGCTCCGCAATACACGCGGATCCGTTCGGGACGTGCATCGAACCGCGCCGTGCAGCCATGTTCGCAATGGGCCAGTTCGCTGCTGCCTTCCACTTGGAAGTCGGGGGATGTTGCCGCCTGCGCCGTCGCCATTGCCTGCGCGATGGCCCGTGCCATGCGCGCCAGTGCCGGGCAGCTCTTTCCGGTGCGCTGGCAGATTGTTGCCGCGAATTCATGGGTATCGGTCTTCCAAATCATGTTGCGCCCTCCGCGCGCTGGGCGGGGTGGATTTGGACAGACGCCGGTTTCAAGGCCAGACCCTGCCCGGACACCCCGTCCGAGTTTCGGTTTCACGTTTGATGGCAGGTCTCCTGACTTGCGGGTCTTTGCTTTGCC
The DNA here is from genome assembly GCF_056536885.1 of Ruegeria sp. CI5. Taxonomy (NCBI): domain Bacteria; kingdom Pseudomonadati; phylum Pseudomonadota; class Alphaproteobacteria; order Rhodobacterales; family Roseobacteraceae; genus Ruegeria; species Ruegeria sp. CI5. Next base: position 51,345 of record NZ_JBQFQN010000003.1, on the reverse strand, counting down.
GACCTTCCCAACCTTGCGGTCAGTGGTTTTTCGGCATCGCTCTCCGCCTACAGTTGCGGGGGCAGTCGCGGCCTTGGTCCGCTCCGGAGTTCCGGGTTGGACCGCACCGTGTTCCCTTTTCATCCCGGACCGAAACGGCACGGGAACCATCCCCTCATCGCTAGCGGTGTACCCGGGATCGAGTCAAGACGGTTTCAGCCCGGTTGCCGGAGTGAGTCCCAAGGGAACAGATCAGGCAGTCTGCGCAGCACATTCGAATCCCTGCGGGCACGGGCCAATTGCCAGCCGCCCTGCATTACGATGAACAGGGTGTCCGCAGCATTTTCAGGGTCGGAAACTCCGAACCGCGCGGCGTGATTTCGAACTTCGATGATCCAGCTTTCATACAGACGGTCGGCATGTTCCCGAAACGCGCGGTTGTCGGGGCTTTCGAAAAGGGTGGCGGCGATCGGGCAGGTCTCCCATTGGACCGAGGTGTCGAACAGCTTCGCGATTTTGTGGCACAGAGTGGTGACCCCGTCGCGAAAATCCGCGGCGTCGTTGAATGCCGCAGCGATCATGCTCAACATCCCGTCCGAGGCCCAACTGGCCGCCGCCAGGGCCAGATCCGGCTTGCCCTTTGGAAAATGGTGATAAAGCGAACCCTTGGGGGCTTGCGCTTCGGCCAGCAATTCCGCCAGACCGACACCGTTATAGCCCGAGCGCTGGAACAGTCGGGCGGCAGTCACGATCAGGCGATCTTTGGTGTTTGGTGGACGTTGGGTCATGCAGGCCAAATATTGACAGGCCTAGACCAATTGGTCCAGACACAAAGTATTAGACCGATCGGTCCAGAGTGTTTGGAGGCAAAGATGTTGGATTCGCAGCACGCGGTTGACGTGGAAGACTTTAAGTTTCCGTCGGGCCAGACCCAGCTGGCGGCGCGGCTTTACACTCCGGCGGTCGAGCCGCAAACCGTTGTTGTGCTGAACGGCGCAACAGGAGTGCCACGTGACTACTATCAGCACTTTGCTCGCTGGCTGGCCGCCGAGCGCGGTATGGCTTGCCTGACATATGATTACCGGGATTTCGAGCATTCGCTGACCGGGCGGCTGAAAGACTCGAAGGCCACGATGGCGGACTGGGCGCTGATCGACATGCCCGCAGCGCGTGCCGAGATGCGCCGTCGCTATCCGCGGGCAAAACTGTGGGTGATCGGGCATTCGGTCGGTGGAATGCTGGGTCCGCTGCAACCGGAAATCGAACAGATCGACCGGATGATCTGTGTGTGCGCAGGTTTGGTGACGGTGGCCGATCACCCGTGGCCCTACAAGGGCTTGGCGACTTTGTTCTGGTATGGCCATGTGCCACCTCTGGTGCATCTGCTGGGGTTCCTGCCAGGGAAACTACTGGGATTCGGAGCCGACTTGCCGGCTGGCGTCTATTGGCAATGGCGCAAGTGGTGCACATCGCCCACCAGCTATCTGCCCGAATTGGGAGACACGCTTCCCCAGGCGGATTGGAGCCGGGCGAACGCCGCGGCGGATATCATTGCGTTCGAGGATGACCAGACAGTGCCACCGCCCGCCGTCTGGCGGCTGGCTGAACTCTATGGTCCGACCGCCCGTCGGCACTTGTTGGATCCCAAGGATTTCGGGCTGTCCGAAATCGGTCATATCGGCGCCTTCGCCCGGCGCAGCAGTGCCGTTTGGCCGCGATTGATCGCCTGACCCGCCCGCAAGCGCGGTTTTCAGGAACAACGACGAAATGCAGAGGTTGGATTGACCGGGCCGAATACGCGGCGCGGCGTCAAGTGAGAGGTTGGACATCGACCCAAGCGGGGCTCGTTGTGGCTGCTTCCTTCCGGACCTGACCAGGTTGGCGAGGCGCTTGCCCGCGCCAACCTCTCGACCGCCGATATAGGCATCACGCACCCGCTTGGCAACCCGTCACAAAGACAGGCGTACCCTAAGAAACCCGCGCGCGTCCTGCCCGTCGGTGGTGGCTGCAAAGTGGTCGAGCTCGCGCAGGTAGTTTGCAGCGCGTGGCCCGGTCTTCAGAATCACGGACCGGCCCGCCTGCGGAACAAAGGAAAAGCTTTGGGCGGTGTTTTCCACCGGATCCGGACCCAATCGTCCCGCCAGGTAGTCGCGCAAGATTCCCTGGAGGCTCAGCGGCGGCACCGGGATCAGGCGGGCCGGGTCTGGGACGGGAAAGTTGCCGCCGCCATTGGCTCGGTAGCTGTTTGATGCAACGACGAATTGTTCATCCGGATCGACGGGGCGGCCCTGAAAGGCAAGATCGCGCAGGCGGGAATGGGACGTGTCGATCAACTGGCCGCCTAAATCATATCGCGCGGGCTGGGTCAAATCGAACCTGTAGGTCACCCCATGCAGCACGTCGAAATTGTGCCCGGTGCCCTCGGGGTCGATCAGAACCTGCTCGTCGCTGTTGCCAAGTTGGGAAAACTGGGCAGCCGACATCTCCAGCCACTCGGCGATCTGGCGGCCATCCAGCAGCATGGCGGCCAGTTGGTTTGGAAACACATGCAAGTCCGAGACATGCCTTACGGTGACATCGCCAGCCGGGACTTCGGTGTAATGCCGTGGTCCGGCCCGGCCTCCGAATTTCGAAGGTGCGGCTGCGGACAGAACAGGGAGGGTTTCAAAGGTCGTTCCGGCCAGAACCGATCGCAGGGCTGCCGCCTGTGCTGCGGCGACCAAGTTCAGCCCCTGATCCACCCCGCAAAAGGTGAAATAGCTGTGTAGGGTACGATTGATCCGGCCCACCGGCTGGGCAGCGGCTTTGCGGGTCGCCTTATGGGCGGCGGCAAAAAGTTCGACCATCTCAGGGTCTTCAGGAACGACCCGAGCGCCGGTTTCAGCCCCGCCCGGGCAGATCGCGCGCAGATGCGCGCTGTGACCAGCAATTCTCACTTCTCCCGTGGCGTTCACGGCAAGCGTCAGGTCGATCACCCCCAAATGCGACCCCGCTGATCCGGGCATGACCAAGGGTCTGGCCAGCTGCGGGTTACCATCGCTTGGGTCGGGCAGTGTCAGGTGCGTGTGTCCGGCCACGATTGCATCAATACCGTCCAGAGCAGAAAGCTGTGCGACCACATTCTCCGACATCGGTGCGGCGTCGGGCTCGCCTAGGCCGGAATGTGCAAGAGCCACAATCAGGGCACAGCCCTGACGACGCAAATTCTCGGCCATCCGGCGCGCCGTAGCGACGGCATCCTCGGCTACGACCTGGCCTTGCAATTGTGGTGCTTCCCACTTCACCGTCTGCGGCGGCAGGATCGAGAAAACGCCAATTCGGACAGCAATGCTTTGGCCGTTGATGTGGACATGACGGGTCAGGATGGCCTGTTTCTGCCAAGGCGCGACCCCGGTCAGACACTGCATGTTGCTGCACAAAACCGGGCAAGGTGCCCGAGAAACGATCCGGCCCAGAGCTGGGAGACCAAAGCCGAAGTCGTGGTTCCCCAGCGCAATTGCGTCGTAGCCCAAGCGCCCAAAGGCGGACATCAAAGGGTGGGTCGTGTCGGTCTGTTCGGCCGCCCAGTCACCCAGAAGTGTCCCCTGAAGGGAATCGCCGTTGTCGAACAGCAGGACAGTTACATTCGCCTCTTCCGCCTCTTGACGTGCAGAGCGGATCAAACTGACGGTTCGGGTGAAGCCTACACTTGGTTCCGGCCGGTCCGCATAATAGTCGAAACTGGTCAGATTCATGTGCAGATCGGTCGTTGCAAGAATCCGGATGTGCGCGGTTTTTAAGTGGGGATGTACCTGAAGCAGGGAGGATTTCAGAGCCAATTTTCTTCTTTTAGGTGCTGTTGTGCATACGTTTTCACTGAAAGGTAGAATACAGGCAATCGTCCGGGCTTCCATGCGTCCTTTGCGACAACGATGCTTTTTGCGAGTGTGGATTCCCATTGCGCCAGTGCCCAAGTCGTGGCAGCCCTTGTGCAAATTCCAAAGGGACAGGCATGAAACGGGCGGAAAGCGTGACATTTGGCGGCTCTGGACTGGACCGGGCGGCGCAGATCCGTACCGATGCCAGAGCTTTGGAGGAAGCACGGTCCGATACTACGGCGCGGTGCATCCTTATGTGGCGGGGCAAACCGTTGGTCATGGGCGAAGCGCTGGACCAGTTGGCCTTGGTTCCGATAGACCACGATCTGGTTGAGAACGGACCCGGCGGGGCGATTGACCAACCGATCTTGCTGGGGCGCAGTGATGCGGGTGCGCCGCTGTTTGCAATGGACATTTCGAATTGGTCTGCCGACGGGTTGGACCTGTCGGGCGTTGGAGCGTTCGTGGACCGAACCGAACAGCAGCATCCGGGGCTGCCCGTGGGCCACGTGTTCGCCGAGCTTCGTCGGATCATGACCCGGCTGTCGGCCCGGGATGCCGAATTGGCAGCCACCGCCAAAGCCGTGATCGGCTGGCACGAGACGCACAGGTTCTGCGCGCGCTGCGGCAACCCGACCAACATTTCACAGGCGGGGTGGCAACGACTGTGCCCGGCCTGTGGCGGTCAGCACTTTCCACGGACCGATCCGGTGGTGATCATGTTGGTCACGCATGGCGATTCCGTCCTGATGGGCAGATCTCCGGGGTGGCCCGACGGCATGTATTCACTGTTGGCCGGTTTCGTCGAGCCGGGCGAGACCCTCGAAGCCGCCGTTCGGCGTGAGGTCATGGAGGAGGCCGGCGTTCCGGTCGGACACGTCAGCTATCTGGCAAGTCAACCCTGGCCATTTCCGTCGTCGCTGATGTTCGGGTGTGCAGCGCAGGCGCTGTCCCGCGAGATCACGATCGACCCGGTCGAGATCGAGGACGCGATGTGGGTCACCAAGTCCGAGATGATGCAGGCTTTTGCAGGCGAGCACCCCAAGCTTCTGCCGGCGCGGAAGGGGGCAATCGCGCATTTTCTTTTGCGTAACTGGCTTGCAGATACGCTGGACTGACGAAACACTGACACCCTGACTGAGCAGAAAAGGCCGACATGCAGGTTTCAGCACGCGAAGATATCCAGGCGCCGATCGATGCGGTGTTCGACATGGTCGCGGACTTCGAACGGTTCGAGCGCATGGCGATGCGCCGCGGTGTCGAGGTTCGACGCACCATCGAGATGCCGGGTCACTGGGTCGGGTCGTGCTGGGAAGCCGATATCATGATCCGTGGCAAGCCCCGCCACGTCGCGATCGAGGTGGCCGAGTTCGATCGCCCCACAGTCATGCGGTTTCGATCGACCAGCAAGGGGATGAACGGCCTGACCACGATTGATCTTCTGTCGCTGTCGCAAAAGCAGACGCGGCTGAGCATCGAGATGTCACTGGCCGCCAAGACCTTGCCTGCGCGTCTGCTTCTGCAGTCGTTGAAGCTGGGCAAGGCCAGATTCCGGCGCCAGTTCCAGATGCGACTGAGCGATTTTGCGCGCGAAATGGAAGAACGCTATCTGCACGGGGCTTGAGAGCCGGCGTTTGACTGGCGGTGAGCAGTCCCAAGCTGCCTGCGCGTGGGAGCAGACTAACCGCGTGGTCGAGCAGCGGGGTACACGCCCAGCACTTCCACATTCGTGGTGAAATGCTGCAGTTCATCCATCGCGAGCTGCACGTTGCGGTCTTCCGGGTGGCCGACGATGTCGGCGTAGAACTGAGTCGCCGTGAACGAGCCATCAACCATGTAGCTTTCCAGCTTGGTCATGTTGATGCCGTTGGTGGCAAAACCGCCCATGGCCTTGTACAGCGCCGCCGGAATGTTCCGGACCTGGAACACGAAGCTGGTGATCATCCCGTGCTCGCCACGGCGGCTGCGGTCGTCCTCGCGGGACATCACCAGAAAGCGGGTCGTGTTGTCGTCGCTGTCTTCGATGTGGCGCGCCAGCAGTTCAAGGCCATAGATTTCGCCAGCCAGTTCGCTGGCCAGGGCCGCCGAATGTTTCTCACCCGCTTCCGATACCTCACGCGCCGCACGGGCGTTGTCAGGGCTGACCCGCCCGCGGATGCCATGGGCCTTCAGGAAGCTTGCGCATTGCGGCAACAGCACCAGATGCGAATGGGCTTCAGTGATATCTTCGAGTTTTGCGCCCGGCACGCCCAGCAAGTTGATGTGAACCCGCACGAAGGCCTCGTCCACAATGTGCAGCCCGCTATGCGGCAGCAGGCGGTGGATATCGGCCACCCGTCCATAGGTGCTGTTCTCGACCGGCAGCATGGCCAGATCGGCCTCGCCCGAGCGCACCGATTCGATTACGTCCTCGAACGTTCGGCAGGGTAGGGCCTCCATATCCGGACGCGCATTGCGACAGGCTTCGTGACTGTAGGCGCCGGGTTCCCCCTGAAAGGCGATGCGTTTGGTCATTTGGTCGATTCCGTGCAACAAGTTCCAGAATTGGGCGTTTCGTCGCGGTGTCTATACCTTGCCTCTTGCAAGGGGAAGCCTTAGACACCCCGAAGACAGCTGAAATGGACTCGCGATCAATGTTCGACACGATGACAGTTACCAAGGCCGCAGCCGGCCTGTTCGGTGCCTTCCTTGTACTCCTCCTGGCAAAATGGGGGGGCGATGTTCTCTACCATGTCGGCGGGCACGGCGAAGCCGCCTATGTTATTGAAACCGAAAGCTCGGGCGAAAGCGCTGACGGCGAAGAAGTGGTCTTTGCCGACCTGCTGGCCGCAGCTGACCCGGAAAAGGGCGCGAAGGTTTTCCGCAAGTGTTCGGCTTGCCACAAGCTGGAAGAAGGCGCCAATGGCACCGGTCCTTACCTGTATGGCGTCGTGGACCGCCCGGTCGCAGCGGCTGCGGGCTTCGGCTATTCGGCGGCGATGCAGTCGCATGGCGGCAACTGGACCCCGGAAGAGCTGGATGCGTTCATTGCAAACCCCAAAGGCTATATCCAAGGCACTTCGATGAGCTTTGCCGGTCTCAAAAAGGCTCAGGAACGCGCAGACCTGATCGCGTACCTGCAGACGATTGGCGGCTGATCTGCCCATCCAGACACCGAAATGCGAAAGCCGCTGCCTTGTGCAGCGGCTTTTTTTATCTGAGCGAAACTTCACAAAGCGCTCACGCATTCTAAACTTGCAAGTGTCAGTGCTGGGCTTTTAGCTTGCGCACAAGGACATGGACAGAAGACAACATCGAAGGATGACCCGTATGATTTCCCATCTGCCTGGCGCGCGCGAAGAAGGTTTTCGTCATTGGGTCGCGGCATTGGGCATTTCGGCGGCGTTGGTTCTGGGGCAGGCTGGGCCAGTCCGGGCCGACGAGGACCAGATCATTCGCAGCCATGGCTACTCGTACTTCGGCAATCTCGACTACTCCGCCGACTACACGCACCTGAACTATGCCAATCCGGATGCACCCAAGGGCGGCGAGCTGTCATTGGCCGCATCGGGCACGTTTGATTCCCTGAACCCATATTCGCGCAAAGGTCGCCCCGGAGCGTTGACGACACTGCAATACGATCGGCTGATGGACAGCACCGATGACAGTGTCGGTCAGTACTACGGCGTATTGGCCGAGAGCCTCGAGTATGACGCCGACCGCAACTGGGTCATTTTCCACCTGCGCCCCGAAGCGACGTTCTGGGATGGCACGCCTGTCACCGCCGAGGATGTGGTCTATAGCCACCGCCTGTTCATCGAACAGGGCCTGCCGTCGTACGCACAGGCCGTCGGGCGGATGGTGACCGGCGCCGAGGCACTGGATACGCATACAGTCAAGTTCACGTTCAATCCCGAATTGACGGCCCGCAGCCGGATCGAAACCGTCGGCGCGACGCCCGTATTCTCGAAAGCGTGGTTCGAGGCCGATCCGTCCCGTCGCCTCGACGAGCCGCGCCTGGAAGTCGCCGTTGGATCTGGGCCTTACAAATTGGACAGCTACGATATCAACCGGCGCATCGTCTACAAACGCCGGGACGACTACTGGGGCAAGGACTTGCCGTTCAACAAGGGCCGGTACAACTATGATACCATCCGAGTCGAGTATTTCGCGGACCAGACAGCCGCCTTTGAAGGCTTCAAGGCAGGCGAATACACGCTGCGGATCGAAAGCGATCCCAAACTGTGGGCGACCGGCTATGACTTCCCCAAGTTGAAAGAGGGCTACGTTGTCAAGGACGCGATCGCGAATGGCAGCCCGCCGACCCCGTCGGGCTTTGTGTTCAACCTCGCGCGTCCGCAATTTGCGGACAAGAATGTTCGAAAGGCACTGGCGCTGGCATTCAACTTTGAATGGGCCAATGAGTCTCTGCTTTTCGGGCTGAACTCGCCCCGCGATTCGTTCATCGAAGGCACGCCGCTTGAAGCGATGGATACACCGCAGGGGGCAGAGCTGGCATTTCTGCAAGCTTTGGGTGACGTGGTTCCACCCGAACTGTTGTCCGAACCGGTGACGACCGTTCACGAGTCCAACCCGGCGCGCCTGAACGATCGGCGCAACCTGCGCAAAGCCTCGAAACTGTTGGACGAAGCCGGATGGCCTGTGGGCGACGGCAACTTGCGCCGCAATGCTCAGGGTCAGACCCTTCGGGTGAACATCCCCTATCCGTCCAACCTGCCGACATCGACAGCCACGATGATCGAGACCTTTGTCCAAAACCTCCAGGCGCTGGGCGTGGATGCGTCGGCCGAAAAAGTCGACCCGGCGCAGTACACCCTGCGCAGCCGCGAGCGTGACTATGACATGGTTTATTCGACACGCTATGGCGCGTTCCTGTCCACTGGTGGCGGCCTCAGTCAGATGTATGGCTCGAAAGAGGCCGAGTTCAGCCTGTTCAACCCGGCAGGCCTTGCCAGCCCGTTGGTGGACGCCATCATCGAGGCATCTTTCGCGACCAACAATCAAACCGATCAGGATGCAGCGCTTATGGCCTTGGATCGCGCCTTGCGCTATGAGTTCTTCATCATACCGGATGGGTATATCGCGGAATACTGGACAGCCTACTACAACATGTACGAATACCCCGATCAGTTGCCGCCCTATGCGCTGGGATACCTTGATCTGTGGTGGATCAATCCCGAGAAGGAAGCGGCCCTGAAAGCAGAAGGCGCGCTGCGTTAACATGGGCGCATATATTCTTCGACGCCTGTTGCTGGTCATTCCGACCCTTCTGGGCATCATGATCGTCAACTTCACGCTGGTGCAGTTCGTGCCCGGCGGTCCGGTCGAGCAGATCATCGCCCAGATCGAAGGGCAGGGCGATGTATTCGCGGGTTTTGCGGGGTCCGGTGACGCGGGTGCCGGGGCCGAACCCGGCGGTGGCGTTTTCGATGACAAATACGTGGGCGCCCGCGGCCTACCGCCGGAATTCATCGCCGAACTGGAGAAAGAATTCGGCTTCGACAAACCGCCGGTCGAGCGGTTCCTGAACATGATGGGCAACTATCTGACGCTGGATTTCGGCGAGAGCTACTTCCGCTCGGTCTCGGTGATCGACCTGGTGCTCGAGAAGATGCCGGTCTCGATCTCGCTGGGCCTGTGGTCGACGCTGATCGCCTATCTGGTCTCGATCCCGCTGGGCATCCGCAAGGCGGTCAAGGATGGTTCACGCTTTGACACATGGACCAGCGCGACCATCATCGTGGCCTATGCGATCCCCGGCTTCCTGTTTGCGATCCTGCTGCTGGTGCTGTTTGCGGGCGGCTCCTACTGGCAGATCTTCCCGCTGCGCGGGCTGACCTCGGACAATTGGGAGGACCTCAGCCTGCTGGGCAAAGTGGCCGACTACTTCTGGCACATCGCCCTGCCGACCATCGCACTTACGATTTCCGCGTTTGCCACGCTGACGCTGCTGACCAAGAATTCGTTTCTGGACGAGATCAAAAAGCAATACGTCATGACCGCTCGCGCCAAGGGGCTGAGCGAGCAGCGCGTTTTGTACGGCCACGTATTCCGCAACGCGATGCTGATCGTGATCGCCGGCTTCCCGGCGGTGTTCATCGGCGTGTTCTTCGGCGGGTCGATCATCATCGAGACGATCTTCTCGCTGGATGGCCTCGGTCGTCTGGGCTTTGAGGCCGCAGTGGCGCGCGATTATCCGGTAATCTTCGGGACGCTGTTCATTTTCGGTCTGCTCGGTCTGGTCGTCGGTATCATCAGCGACCTGATGTATGTGCTGGTCGATCCGCGCATCGATTTCGAGAAACGTGAGGGGTAAATGGCACTTTCTCCTCTGAACCAGCGCCGCTGGCGCAATTTCTGCCGCAACCGCCGGGCCTTCTGGTCGCTGATCATCTTTTCGGTGCTGTTCGGTCTGTCGCTGTTCGCGGAATTCATCGCCAATGACAAACCGATCCTTGTGAAGTATCGGGGCGAGCTCTATGCGCCCATCTTCAACTTCTACGCCGAGACCGAGTTCGGCGGCGACTTCCAGACCGAGGCGATCTACCGCGACCCCGAGGTCCGCTGCCTGATCGACAGCGGCGGACTGGATGACTGTTTCGATGACCCCGAAGGCATCATCGAGCAGATTGAGGCGGGAACGTTCCAGGCCGAGGGTTTCGAGCGTGGCTGGGCCATCTGGCCGCCGATCCCCTATTCTTTCAACACCAGCGTCGATCGTCCCGGCGCCGCGCCCCTGCCGCCCAACGGGCAGAACCTGCTGGGCACCGACGATACCAAACGTGACGTGCTGGCGCGCGTCATCTACGGATTCCGCCTGTCGATCCTGTTCACCCTGATCGTCACCGGCGCGGCCAGCCTGATCGGTATATTTGCCGGCGCGCTGCAGGGCTTTTTCGGCGGCTGGCTGGACCTGATCTTCCAGCGCATCATCGAGATCTGGTCGGCGACGCCCTCGCTTTACGTCATTATCATCATGTTCGCGGTGCTGGGGCGAAGTTTCTGGCTGCTGGTGTTCCTCATGATCCTGTTCTCTTGGACAGGTCTGGTGGGCGTGGTGCGGGCCGAGTTCCTGCGCGCCCGCAACCTGGAATATGTGCGCGCGGCCAAGGCGCTGGGCGTGGGCAACCTGACCATCATGTTCCGCCACATGCTGCCCAACGCGATGGTGGCCACGCTGACCTTCATGCCCTTCATCGTTACCGGCACGATCGGGGGGCTGGCCAGCCTCGATTTTCTGGGCTTCGGTTTGCCGTCCTCGGCGCCCTCGCTGGGCGAGTTGACACTGCAGGCCAAGCAGAACCTGCAGGCGCCATGGCTGGCCTTCACTGCCTTTTTCACCTTTGCCATCATGCTGTCGCTGCTGGTCTTCATCTTCGAAGGCGTGCGTGACGCGTTCGACCCGCGAAAGACCTTCTCATGAGCTTGCTGGATGTGAAAAACCTCAAGGTCTCGTTCCGTCAGGACGGGCAGGTGACCACGGCGGTTCGGGGCGTGTCGTTCCATGTCGATCGCGGGGAAACCGTGGCGCTGGTGGGTGAATCCGGGTCGGGAAAATCGGTCACCGCGCTGTCCACCGTGTCGCTGCTGGGCGACAGCGCGATCGTCGAAGGGTCGGTTACCTATGACGGTCAAGAGATGATCGGCGCATCCGAGCAGCGCCTGATGGAGGTGCGCGGCAACGACATCAGCTTCATCTTCCAGGAGCCGATGACCTCGCTGAACCCGCTGCACACGATCCAGAGGCAGATGGCGGAATCGCTGGCCCTGCACCAGGGTCTGACGGGCGACGCGGCGCGCGCCCGGATCGTCGAATTGTTGAACAAGGTCGGTATCCGCGACCCCGAGGAACGGCTGGACGCCTATCCCCATCAGCTGTCCGGCGGACAGCGGCAGCGGGTGATGATCGCCATGGCGCTGGCCAACAAGCCCGACATCCTGATCGCGGACGAGCCGACCACTGCGCTGGACGTGACGATTCAGGCGCAGATCCTCGAACTGCTGGCCGAACTGCAGAAATCGGAAAACATGGGGATGCTGTTCATCACCCATGATCTGGGCATCGTGCGACGCATCGCTGACCGGGTCTGCGTGATGAAGGATGGCGAGATCGTCGAGACCGGCCCCGTGGCCGAGATCTTCGACAACCCTCAGCACCCCTATACCCGCAAGCTGCTGGCGGCCGAACCCACGGGCATACCCGACCCGATCGACCCCGCCGCCGAAGAAGTGGCCCGGACCGAGCATCTGAAGGTCTGGTTTCCGATCCAGCGCGGGTTCCTGAAGCGCACGGTCGGCTATGTGAAGGCGGTGAACGACGCCACACTCAGCGTGCGGGCGGGCGAAACCGTTGGGATCGTGGGCGAAAGCGGCTCGGGCAAGACCACGCTGGCGCTGGCGATCATGCGGCTGATCGCCTCCGAGGGCGGGATCACCTTCCGCGGGCAGGATGTGCGCCGCTGGTCCACGCGCGAGCTGCGCCGCTTGCGCAAGGACATGCAGATCGTGTTTCAGGACCCGTTCGGCAGCCTCAGCCCGCGGATGACCTGCCAGCAGATCATTGCCGAGGGTCTGGCGATCCACAAGGTCGACCCGCACCGGGCCCCGCGCGAACTGGTGGCCGAGGTGATGACCGAGGTGGGTCTGGACCCGGCGGCCATGGACCGCTATCCGCACGAGTTTTCGGGCGGGCAACGCCAGCGCATCGCGATTGCCCGCGCCATGGTGCTGCGGCCCAAGCTGCTGGTGCTGGATGAACCCACCAGTGCGCTGGACATGACGGTGCAGGTGCAGATCGTCGAATTGCTGCGCGACCTGCAGAAGAAATACGGGCTGGCCTACCTGTTCATCAGCCACGACCTGAAGGTGGTGCGGGCGATGTCACACAAGGTGATCGTCATGCGCAACGGAGACGTGGTCGAGATGGGCGCTGCCGAAGATCTTTTCGTCAACGCCCAGGATGACTATACCCGCGAACTGATCGCTGCGGCGGGCTAGGCGTTGGCCGCTTCGCGCGCCGCCGATTTCGGCACCGGGCCGCGCAGCTCTTCATAGTGGTCGAACTGCAGCTTGACCCAGCCGGTGCCGCGTGTGGCGCTGGCCAGTGTGCGGTGTAGTTCGTCCTCGGCCACGGCGGGCAGTTGGGCGTTGAATATCTCCCAGCCCGGCGCGTTCGGGTTGCCCTCGAACCCCAGTACCTGCCCCTGAAGCGAGCTGATCGTGGGCACCAGATCGCCCACGAAGGCCGACGGAACATGGATCTCGGCGTTCAGGATCGGCTGCAAAACAACCGGCTTGGCCTGTGGCAAGGCTTCGCGCACGGCGTTCTTGCCTGCCGTCCGGAAGGCAAAATCGGAACTGTCTACGTTGTGATGCTTGCCGTCATGCAGGGTGACCTTCACATCCACCACCGGAAAGCCCTCGGGGCCCTGCGCCAATGCATCGACCGCGCCTTGTTCGACCGAGGGGATATAGTTCTTGGGCACGGCGCCGCCCTTGACCACCTCGTCGAATTGAAATCCCGATCCGCGCGGCAGCGGCGCGACCGAGATCACCACATCGGCGAACTGCCCCGCTCCGCCGGATTGCTTGCGGTGGCGGTGTCGGTGTTCGACCGTGGCGCGGATGGTCTCGCGATACGCGGTCTCGACCGGAGAGGTTTCGATCTCGATCCCGAAATCCTCGGCCAGCTTGGCGACCACCCGCCGCATGTGCTGCGGCCCTTGGGAACCGAGAACGGCGTGGCCGCTCAGCTCGTCCTGTTCCAGCGTCAGGCCCGGGTCGATCTCGACCAGCCGGGACAGCGCGTTGGACAGGCGCACGTCGTCGCGTTCATGGGCCGGCGAAACCACCTGCCGATAGGCGACCGGATGCGCCGTGGCCCAGTCCGGCAGCGGCGTGGAGCCGCTGCTGTCATAGATATTGCCGGGGTTGAGGTGATCGGATTTCACCGCCAGCCCGATCTCGCCGGCCTTCAGCCCGTCGATCTGGGTCTTGGCGTCCAGCGCGGTCAGGTTGCCAACGGTTTCGCCGCCCAGCGGGTCATGCGCCTTGATCCCGTCGCCCAGCCCCCGCAGGACGGTGATCTTGCCGATGTGCTTCTTGACGTCGGCAAAACCTGCGATGGCGCTGGCGGCCTCTGGCGCCGCGTCGCGGTCGGCGGCGATGTCGAACTCGGGCGCCTCGTGCCGCAGGGCCTTCATCAGGCGGGTCAGCCCGTTGCCATGGCTGGCCGCGCCCAGACAGGCCGGGATCAACTGATGGTTCTGCAGGACCTGCGCGGCCAGGTCATAGACCTCGGCGCTGGGCGGTTGCTTGTCCTCGATCAGCTGCTCAAGCAGGTGGTCGTCGAAATCCGACAAGGTTTCGAGCAGTTCGGTGCGGGCTTCGGCCTCGCGATCGGCCACCGATTGCGGCAGTTCGATCAGCGCCGAGGGCTGACCTTCCTGATATTTCCACGCGCGCTCCGAGATCAGGTCGACGGCGCCGACGATGGTTTCGCCTTCACGGATCGGCACCTGTCGCAGGGTGATGTGATGGCTGCAATAGGTCTGCAGCGCGGCGATGATGTCGCGGATGCGGCCGTTGGGGTTGTCCATCCGGTTGATGAACAGAAAGCAGGGAATGCCCGCCTCCTCGACCAGCCGCAGATAGGGGGCACACAGAACCGCCGCGTCCGGGTCCGGCGGGACCACCACCACGGCCGCGTCGGAAATGGCCATGGCGGGTCCGGCATAGGCCAGCGCATCGCCCCCGCCATCCACGTCGATCGCGCACCACGGTTCGTCCAGATAAGAAAAACCGTGCAGATGCACGGTTCCGGACAGGTCGAATGTGGTGGGCCGGCCATCAAGGCGACTGATGGCCTCGACCAGTGTTGTCTTGCCCGATTGGCTGGGGCCGAGGACGGTAAAAACGCGCATGGGTGCTGTCCCTTCGTCAAGTTGCAGAGTGGTTGCACGAAAGGAGCTGTCGAACGCGGATGCGCCGGCGAGTCTGTCTGAATGATGGCCTGCCTCGGCGTCGGGCGGCCTGCCGCCCGCCTTCCGAGTGTGGGGAAAACCCCCCGCGCGCGTCAACCCCCCGCTTTTTTGCATTGTGGCGACTGGCCGGCTTGCGGCCTGTCGCCCGTCGTCAGATCGCCGAACTGTGGCCTGCCTTGCTCAGGTCATAAGCGTCGAAGGTCCGGGCGATCATCCGAGCCAAGGCGCGCGCTTCGGGCGGGATGAACAGCCCGTCATCGGTGATTTGCAACAACCCGTCGAAGGCGTCATTGGCGCGCTGGTACATCGCCTTCAGCTCGGCCGCCGAGATGTCGTGGTCGCGCAGGATCTCGGCCGTTTCGATGCGGAAGTCGCACATCAGGGCCTCGATCAGGCGGGCGCGCAGAATGTCCTGATCCTTGAACAGATGCCCGCGCGAGGTCGAGAACCGGCCATCGCGCACCGCTTTGGTATGGGCCGACGTGGCCGGTGCATTCTGCGCATAGCCCTGCGGGAAGCGCGAGATCGAACTGGCGCCGACGCCAATCAGAACCTCGGCCTGGTCGTCGGTATAGCCCTGGAAGTTGCGTTTCAGCCGCCCGGCCTTCAGCGCGTGGGTCAGCCCGTCATCCTTGGTGGCGAAATGATCGATGCCGATTTCTTCGTAATTGTCCCACAGGAACAGACGGCGCGCGGTGTCGAACAGATCAAGCCGCTGTTCCGGCGTCGGAAGGGCGTCGGACGGGATCAGCTGCTGGCGTTTCGCCATCCACGGCACATGCGCGTAGCCATACAGGGCCACCCGGTCGGGGTTGAGGGACAGCAGCTTCTGCACGCTTTCGGTCATCCGCGCCTTGGTCTGGTGCGGCAGTCCGTACAGGATGTCGGCGTTCAGGCTGGGCACACCGCGCTCGCGGATCATGTCGATCGCCTCGCGGGTGGTGTCATAGCTCTGGATGCGCCCGATGGTCTTCTGGATCTCGTCGTCGAAATCCTGAACCCCGATCGAGGCGCGGTTCATCCCGGCTTCGGCCAGCGCATCCAGTCGAGCGGCATCCACCTCGTTGGGGTCGATCTCGACCGAGAATTCCGCGTTGGGTCCAAGTGGGACGATGCCCAGAATATGTGCAGCCAGTTCACGCATCAGGTCGGGGTTCAGCAGCGTGGGCGTACCCCCGCCCCAGTGCAGGCGCGACAGGGTCACCCCGCTGGGCAGGCGCGCGGCCAGCAAGTCCAGCTCGGCCTTGAGGACATCGACATAGGCGATGACGGGGTTGTCGGTCTGGGTGCCCTGAGTGCGGCAGGCGCAGAACCAGCACAGCCGGCGACAGAACGGCACATGGACATAGAGCGAGATCGAACTGCCCGGCCGGATGGCGGAAATCCAGTCGCTGAACATGTCGGGCCCCACGTCATTGCTGAAGTGGGGGGCGGTCGGATAGCTGGTATAACGCGGTACCTTCGCGTCAAATAGTCCGAGCTTTGCCAATTGAGGTTTTACTATCATGACGACACCGGTATAGGCTCGACGACCAGAAAACCTTGACCGAGATCAAGTGGACGCGCGCATGACACTTAATACCCTCGTTGACCACTCCAATTGCGAAGATTGCCCAATTCGGCATCGAGCCGTCTGCGCGCGCTGCGATGCGGACGAGTTGGTCGCGTTGGAAGAAATCAAGTATTACCGCAGCTTCGAGGCCGGTCAGACGATCATCTGGTCGGGCGATCAGATGAATTTCGTAGGCTCGGTTGTGTCCGGGATCGCGTCTCTGACCCAAACCATGGAGGACGGGCGCACCCAGATGGTGGGCCTGCTGCTGCCCAGCGACTTCGTAGGGCGGCCGGGGCGCGACTCGGCGCCTTATGACGTTCAAGCGACCACTGACGTGGTCATGTGCTGTTTCCGCAAGAAACCGTTCGAGGACCTCATGGGCAGCACGCCGCATATTGCCCACCGCTTGCTGCAGATGACGTTGGACGAGTTGGACGCGGCGCGTGAATGGATGCTTGTTCTTGGCCGCAAGACCGCGCGAGAGAAGATTGCCAGCCTGCTGTCGATCATCGCGCGCCGGGATGCGTCTGCCAGCCAGAAGGGCTCATCCGGCCCCATCGTCTTCGACCTGCCGCTGACCCGCGAGGCGATGGCCGACTACCTTGGTCTGACGCTCGAGACCGTCAGCCGTCAGATTTCTGCGCTGAAAAAGGATGAAGTGATCCTGCTGCAGGGCAAGCGCCACGTGACCGTTCCGGATATCGGCCGCCTGATGGAAGAGGCCGGGGATGATTCGGACGGTGGATTTCTGGTCTAAGCGGTTTTTCTGAGCCACTCGACGACGCGCCCGACCGGTGTCTGCGATCGGACGGCACGTGGCGACCACAGCTTGAGCCTGTCGGGAAGAGTGACCACCGTTTCGAACGGAGCCACCAGTCGACCGCTGTCCAGATGCGGCTGAACCAGCGCCTTGTGTCCCATCAACACACCCGCACCGTTCAGCGCTTCTTCGACGGCCAGCGCGTACAAAGAGAAGACCGGCCCGCGGGGTGTGAACGCCCATCCGGGTCGCGCCGCGGCCACCCAGGTTTGCCAATCGTCGAACCAGGTAGAGTCGGACAGGCAGGTCACATTCGCCAAGTCCTCGGGCGTAGTCAGGCGACGCGCCAAGGCCGGCGCGCAAATCGGAAAGATGGCGTCTTCGGCGATGGGGTCCCCCAAATCTCCGCCAAAAAACAGGTAGATGTCGAAGGGCGCGCGCTTGAGGTTGGGCGGGGTTTCCTCGGCCGTGAGCGAAACTTCGATTTCCGGCTCTGCGGCTCGAAGTTCGGGCAACCTTGGCGACAGCCACAGCTGTGCAATCGATGGCAGCGTCACGATATGCACCACCTGCGGCTGTGCCTGGGCGCGCATGGCCAATGTGGCTTGTCCCAAGGTGTCGAAGGCCTTGGTCAGGTCCGGCAATGCCTTCTGTCCCAGCGCGGTCAGGGCAACGCCTCTTGCGGTGCGCTCGAATAGGGGCGCACCCAGTTCGTCTTCCAACGTTTTGACATGGGCTGATACCGCCCCTGCGCTGACGCCAAGTTCCGTAGCCGCGGCCGAGAATCCTCCCAGGCGGGCTGCGGCCTCGAACGCACGCAGCGCGTTCAGGGGCAGGGGCTTGGGGCGCGGTGGAGCAACGGGCATGGATTTAGGCTCAATTTTTCTGACCCTAATTTTTCGCAAAACTGATTTGCGCGCAAGTCAGGATCTTTGCATCGTTGGCCGCAAAGACGGAGGATCAGATGCAGCACCTTGCTCACCGTGCCTGGGTTCCGGGCCACTGCGAAAACCTTGTTCAGACCATCGCCCGGAAGCTTTCCAACAGCAGCTCGGAAGCGATCGAGGCCCGGATCGACGCGCTGATCGCGCGAAACTCGGATATTCACGATGCCGAGTGTTTCAATCTGAACCCGGCGACAAATGTCATGAATCCGAGGGCCGAGGCAGCACTGGCCGCGGGTCTGGGCAGTCGTCCATCTTTGGGCTATCCGGGCGACAAATACGAGATGGGTCTCGAGGCCATCGAGGAGATCGAGGTGATCGCGGCCGAGCTTGCGGCCCGCGTGTTCAACGCGCGATACGCCGAAATCCGAGTGGCATCCGGCGCCTTGGCTAATCTGTATGGCTTCATGGCTCTGACACGGCCGGGCGATACGATCATCGCGCCTCCGGCCGCGATCGGCGGGCACGTGACCCACCATGAGGGTGGCTGCGCGGGGCTTTATGGTCTGCAAACGGTCGATGCGCCAGTGGATGCGGACGGGTACAGTCTGGATCTGGCCGCGCTGCGCGACATGGCCAGAACGCACCGGCCCTGGTTGATCACCGTTGGTGGCTCGCTGAACCTGTTCCCGCATCCTGTGTCGGCCGTGCGCGAAATTGCCGACGAAATCGGGGCCAAGGTTCTATTCGATGCGGCCCACCAATGCGGGATCATTGCCAGCGGGGCTTGGGCGAACCCGTTGGATGAAGGCGCGCATCTGATGACGATGAGCACGTACAAAAGCCTCGGCGGCCCGGCGGGTGGGCTGATCGTCACCAACGACGCCGAAATCGCGGAACGGCTGGACGCCATAGCATTTCCTGGAATGACGGCCAATTTCGATGCTGCGAAATCGGCGGCTCTGGCAATCTCGTTGCTGGACTGGGTCGACTTCGGGCCGGCCTATGGACAAGCAATGATCGATCTTGCGCAGGCAATGGCCAGCGAGATGGAAGATCAGGGATTGCCAGTGTTCAAAGGGGCTAGTGGAGCCACCGCCTCGCACCAATTCGCGCTGAAGGCCGCAGACTATGGGGGCGGGCAGGCGGTTTCAAAACACCTGCGGCGGGCTGGATTCCTGGCATGTGGTATCGGTTTGCCGATCGCCTCGGTTGCGGGTGACATGAACGGATTGCGGATCGGAACGCCCGAGTTGGTCCGGCGGGGCGTGACCCCCGAACATGCCGGAGAACTTGTGGCCCTGTTCGCCGAGGCGCTGTCGGCCGATGATCCCGCATCGGTCGCGCCCAAGGTGCGGGATCTACGATCCGGGTTCCAAGGGATGCACTACGTTCGTGCGTGACCCAACGGCCCGGCCGTGTTCTAATGCCTTTGCGTGAAACAATATTCAGGAGCAAGGCATGGAATTCAGTAGCCTATTGGCAATGCTGTTTGTCGGCGCGATCGCGGGCTGGTTGTCGGGCAGGATCATGAAGGGCCGCGGCTTTGGCGTGATCGGGAACATCATCGTCGGGATCGTTGGCGCTTTTCTCGCCGGAACGATTTTTCCCGCGCTCGGGTTTTCCGTCGGCGGCGGTATGATGTCGTCGATCTTCTTTGCAACGATCGGAGCCGTGATCCTTCTGTTCCTGATCGGTTTGGTCAAAAAGGTCTGACGAAATAACCGCCCCGTCTGGGGCGGATATTTCTTTTGCCGTGCCCGCAGTTCAGTGGGCCAGGAAAACCGGAACCGAGGACTGTTCCAACATGTTCCGGGTCGCGCCACCCAGAATAGCCTCGCGGAACCGCGAGTGACCATAGGCGCCCATCACGATCATGTCGGCTTCGACGTCTGCGGCGTGACGGTTCAGAATGTCGGACACACGCGTCATCGTCTTGCTCAGCACGTCGATTTCGCATTTCACGCCATGGCGAGACAGCATTTGCGACAGCATACCGCCCGGGTCCGAGCGATCAGGGCCGTGACGCGGCGGATCGATCACAACGATCCGGGTCAGCTCGGCCGCTCGCAGGAACGGCAGCGCGCGCCGAATGGCATTCATCGCCTCGACACTCTCATTCCAGCCGATCAGCACTGTCCGAGGGCTGGCGAACGGTTTCGCGTCATCCGGGACCACCAGAACCGGGGCGTGACCCTCGAACATGGCGGCTTCGATGATCGGTTCGGCCTCGGCGCCGCGATCTTTGCCATAGGGCTGCGGCAGAACGACAAGGTCCGAGAAACGGGCCCGATGCGCGACGTGCCGACCCAGGTCGGCGATCTGCGCCACGCCGTTTTCAGCGGACCAGCGTACGCCTGACTTGCCCAGGAAATCCTCGGCAAAGGCAAGCACTTCATCGGCCTCGGCATTTGCACGCTTCAAGGTCTCCTGAAGGATCAGGGCGTTTGCGCCCGCGTAGTAGTAGCCGGTCTGGCTACGGTCGACACCGAGGCACAGCGCTTCGGCATGGCCGTCCTGCGCTTCGGCCAGGGCGACCAACTGGGCCAGAGCCGGCTTGGCAAACTTGGTTTCCGTCATGACGGTGAGAAGAGATTTATAAGCCATTTCGACCTCGTGTTTCGGGTTCTGAAACCTGTGCGACCAGGTAACCCATTCATTTGCTTATGCCTGTCACAGTTTTCAGGCTATTGTCTTGATGCAGATCAAAGCAGCATTGGTTGTGCATGGATCATACAGCAACCAGTCAACGAAAGCTCTATGCGGCACAAGAATCGCCCGGAGCATGGCAAAGGGACGCAATATGTCGAATTACATCAAGCTGATCGCGCTTGGTCTGGTCGTGCTGTTCGCAGCGATCGGATCCAACTATGCGCGGGATTTGGCGTATCAGGTGCACGCGATACTGGTGATGCTCATCGCCGGTGGCCTGTTCATCTGGACGCTGCGAAACACGGATGAGCCGGATATTCTTGTCGATCGTTCGGGTGAGTACATGGATGGCGTGATCCGCTATGGCGTGATCGCAACCGCCTTTTGGGGTGTCGTAGGGTTCCTGGTGGGAACTTTCATCGCGTTCCAGCTGGCCTTTCCGGTGCTGAACTTCGAATGGGCGCAGGGGCTTCTGAACTTTGGCCGGTTGCGCCCGCTGCACACATCAGCGGTCATTTTCGCGTTTGGCGGCAACGCCCTGATCGCCACATCCTTCTATGTCGTGCAGCGCACAAGCGCCGCGCGTCTGTGGGGCGGCAACCTGGCCTGGTTCGTGTTCTGGGGCTATCAGCTGTTCATCGTTCTTGCCGCGACCGGCTATGTGTTGGGCGGGACCCAGTCCAAGGAATATGCCGAGCCTGAATGGTATGTAGACCTGTGGCTGACCATCGTCTGGGTGGCCTATCTGGCCGTGTTCCTGGGGACGATCGTCAAGCGGAAAGAGCCTCACATCTATGTGGCGAACTGGTTCTACCTGGCGTTCATCGTCACCGTAGCGATGCTGCACCTGGTCAACAACATGACCATTCCGGTCAGCATCTGGGGTTCGAAATCGGTCATCGTCTGGTCTGGTGTGCAGGATGCCATGATCCAGTGGTGGTATGGGCACAACGCCGTGGGCTTTTTCCTGACTGCGGGCTTCCTGGGCATGATGTACTACTTCATTCCCAAGCAGGCCGAACGCCCGGTCTTCAGCTACAAACTGTCGATCATCCACTTCTGGGCGCTGATCTTCCTGTATATCTGGGCTGGTCCGCACCACCTGCATTATACCGCGCTGCCTGACTGGGCCTCGACGCTGGGCATGGTGTTCTCGGTCGTGCTGTGGATGCCTTCGTGGGGTGGCATGATCAACGGTCTGATGACCCTGTCGGGCGCTTGGGACAAGCTGCGTACCGACCCGGTCATCCGCATGATGGTGATCTCGGTCGGTTTCTACGGCATGTCCACCTTCGAAGGTCCGATGATGTCGATCCGCGCGGTGAACTCGCTGTCGCACTACACCGACTGGACCATTGGTCACGTACATTCCGGCGCGCTGGGCTGGAACGGCATGATCACCTTTGGTGCGCTGTACTTCCTGGTGCCGGTTCTTTGGAAGCGCGAGCGTCTGTACTCGCTGCAGATGGTCAGCTGGCACTTCTGGCTCGCCACCATCGGCATCGTGCTCTACGCCGCGTCGATGTGGGTCACCGGTATCATGGAAGGCCTGATGTGGCGCGAGGTGGATGCCAACGGCTTCCTGGTGAACTCGTTCGCCGACACCGTGGCGGCCAAGTTCCCGATGTATGTGGTGCGTGCGCTGGGCGGTGTTCTGTTCGTCGCTGGTGCGCTGATCATGTGCTACAACCTGTGGATGACCGTCCGGCGGGCCCCGGCCAAAGAGGCCAGCCTGACCGTCGCGGTCCCGGCTGAATAAGGAGGGCCGGAGCAATGGCAATTCTCGACAAACACAAGATCCTCGAGACCAACGCGACCCTCCTGCTGATCTTCAGCTTCCTGGTCGTGACCATCGGTGGCATCGTTCAGATCACTCCGCTGTTCTACCTTGAGAATACAATCGAGAAGGTGGAGGGCATGCGCCCCTACACCCCTCTCGAGATGGCGGGGCGTGAGATCTACATCCGCGAAGGCTGTTATGTCTGCCACAGTCAGATGATCCGCCCGATGCGGGACGAGGTCGAGCGCTATGGCCACTACTCGCTGGCGGCTGAGTCGATGTATGACCACCCGTTCCAGTGGGGGTCCAAGCGCACCGGGCCGGATCTGGCCCGTGTGGGTGGCCGCTACTCGGATCAATGGCACGTGGACCATCTGCGTGATCCGCAATCGGTGGTGCCGGAATCCGTGATGCCGAAATACGGCTTCCTGGAAAACCGCAAGATCGACGGCCGGTATATCGGTGACATCATGGCCACCAATGCGGTTTTGGGCACGCCTTACACGGATGAGATGCTGGAAAACGCAGTTGCCGATTTCCGGGCGCAGGCCGATCCGGACAGCGACTATGACGGGCTGCTGGAGCGTTATGGCGAAAACGTCAACGTGCGCAACTTCGATGGTCAGCCGGAACTGACTGAAGCCGATGCGTTGGTTGCATATCTGCAGATGCTGGGAACGCTGGTCGACTTCTCGACCTTCACCCCGGATGCAAGCCGCTAAAGGAGGGTGTGATGGAAGAATACACGATCCTGAGGCAATTCGCGGATAGCTGGATGCTGCTGCTGTTGTTCGCCTTCTTTGTCGGCATCGTCATCTGGGTGTTCCGCCCCGGTGCCAGCAAGGAATACAAGGACACCGCAAACATCCCGTTCCGGCATCAAGACAAACCCGCCACATCCGAGGAGGCGCGGAAATGAGCAAGACACCTGAAAAACAGCCGGGTGATCCCAAGACGACCGGTCACAGCTGGGATGGCATCGAGGAATTCGACAATCCGATGCCGCGTTGGTGGTTGTGGACCTTCTACGCGACCATCTTCTGGGGTGTGATCTACACGATCATGTATCCGGCGTGGCCGCTGGTGCAATCCGCAACCGCCGGTGTGCTTGGCTGGTCCTCGCGTGAGTTGGTGCAGAAGGAGATGGTTTCGTTTGAAGAGGCCAACGCTCCGTGGAACGCCAAGCTGGTCGAGACACCGCTGGATGATATCGCCAAGGATGCCGAGCTGCAGCAATATGCGGTCAACGCCGGTGGCGCCGTGTTCCGCACCTGGTGCGCTCAGTGCCACGGTTCGGGCGCGCAGGGCGCAAAGGGTTTCCCGAACCTTCTGGACGACGCCTGGCTGTGGGGCGGCACCTTGGACGACATCGTCACCACGGTCAGCTACGGCATTCGCAACGAAGAAAGCGACGACGCGCGCTACTCCGAAATGCCGGCATTCGGCGAGATCCTCGAGCCCGAGGAAATCACCCAGGTCGTGCAATATGTGATGTCGCTGACCAACGCCCAAACCGACGATGCTGCGGCGCAGGCGGGCAAGGTTGTCTACGAGGACAACTGCGCGGCCTGTCACGGCGAAGACGGAAAGGGCGATATCGCGCAGGGCGCACCGAACCTGACGGATGCGATCTGGCTGTATGGCGGCGATGAGAAAACGCTGACCGAAACGGTGACCTACAGCCGGTTTGGCGTCATGCCCCCCTGGGACACGCGTCTGACCGAGGCGCAGATCCGCGCCGTGTCGGCCTATGTCCACCAGTTGGGTGGCGGTCAATAAGATCCGAGAACACCTTCGGGCGGCGTGCCGCCCGAAGGCCTAGGTGCCGGCTGTTCCATCTGTTCGCGCGTTTCCTGAACAGCCGGCACCGCATTTTCCGAAAATAGTGCTGACAATGGCCCCGGTCCAGCGCGGGCACGCAATCTGATCCTAAAGGTTGCGCGGATCCAACTCGCGGCTCTTGCTGACCCACCAGTGTCCGGCGGGCAGCCATCTTTTCCTTTTTGGCGCATTCGGTTTGGGCGCGTCGCGCAGCTTGGGTGCGTTCAACCGCGTGGCGGTCATGAAGGAAGCAGCGTAGATGTTCAGCATGGTCTTTCTCCTGATGCGATGAACTCGGGTTCCAGCATCGGCTCTTGACCGGATATTTGCGACTCAATTACCGTGTTCAGATGTAAGCAGAGGTTACATATGGACTGGCTGAACCTTCCGCCACTATCGGCGCTACGGGCTTTCTCTGCTTTTGCTGAGCACAGAAATATCGTCAAAGCTGGCGATGCGTTGAATGTAAGTCATGCCGCCATAAGCCAGCAGTTGCGGGCGCTTGAGGCGCATATGGGCGTGACCCTGTTGGACCGGTCGGGCAAGACTCTGGTCCTGACGTCGGATGGCGAACACCTGGCCCGCAGCGTTCAGCTGGGGTTTGGCGCCATCCATGCGGCGGTCTCGGACTTGGTGCGCGCGGGAGAGGATCGGCCGGTACACGTCTCGCTGACCTCCTCATTTGCTGCTTCATGGCTGATGCCGCGGCTGCCGATTTTCCGGTCGGATCACCCGGGGATCGATCTGACCTTGGATCCGTCACCGGAACTGGTCGATCTGCGCCCCGGCGGGGTGGATGTCGCGATTCGATACGGGGCAGGCGGTTGGCCGGGTGTCCGGTCCGAGATGTTGTTGAAAACCCCGATGGTCATCGTTGCCGCGCCCAGTCTTCTGGGTTCCAGGTCCGAGTGGCCGCCGGCTGATCTGGCCCGTTTGCCGTGGCTGGAAGAGGTGGGCACGACCGAAGCCAGCACATGGCTGGCACAACATGGGGCGGCCATGGACCCAGGCGCCGGGCGGACCAGTCTGCCGGGCAATCTGGTCCTTGAGGGCGTGCGCGCGGGGCAGGGTGTCACGGTGACGGTGCGACATTTCGTCGAACGTGATATCGTGGCCGGAAGACTAGTTGAACTTCATGTCGCACCGGACGCCCGAGGCTACCACATCGTGACGGCGCAAACGCCGCAGAGAAAGGCGGTGAAGACGTTCGTCGGGTGGCTGAAACGCCAAGCGAACCAGGTGTGACAAAAGGTGTCTGCGCGATGCGCTTTTGACCCATGTCAAAGTTGTCCGGTGTATGATCTGGAACAAGTCGCCCGACAAACAGCAAGATCCGGAGCCATGCCGTGAGCGATCACACCCCAGCCCCCAGCCTTTACGCCGCAAGGGAACCGATCTTTCCACGGCGCGTTTCCGGCAAGTTTCGGAACCTCAAATGGATCATAATGGCCGTCACGCTTGGCATCTATTATGTGACGCCGTGGATCCGGTGGGATCGGGGGCCCAGCCTCCCGGATCAGGCGGTGCTGCTGGATCTTGCGAACCGCCGCTTTTACTTCTTCTGGATCGAGATCTGGCCACACGAATTCTACTTTGTGGCCGGTCTGCTGATCATGGCCGGCTTGGGCCTGTTCCTGTTCACGTCGGCCTTGGGGCGGGTGTGGTGCGGCTATGCCTGCCCACAGACGGTTTGGACCGACCTTTTCATTCTGGTCGAGCGCTGGATCGAAGGCGATCGAAACGCCCGCCTGCGCCTTCATCGTCAGAAGAAGCTGGATTTCCGCAAGGCCCGCCTGCGATTGACCAAATGGGTGGTCTGGTTCCTGATCGGTCTGGCGACCGGCGGCGCCTGGGTATTCTATTTCGCGGATGCGCCGACCCTTGCGCGGGACCTTGTGACTGGCAACGCTCATCCGGTCGCCTATACCACCATGCTGGTTCTGACCGGCACGACCTTTTTCTTCGGCGGGTTCGCGCGAGAGCAGATCTGCATCTATGCCTGTCCGTGGCCGCGAATTCAGGCGGCGATGATGGACGAGGACACTCTGGTGGTCGGCTACCGAGAGTGGCGGGGCGAGCCGCGCGGCAAGGGCAAACGGACGGCCGACTCTGAACTGGGCGACTGCATCGACTGCATGGCCTGCGTCAATGTCTGCCCGGTGGGGATCGACATCCGTGATGGCCAACAGCTGGAGTGCATAACCTGCGCGCTGTGCATCGATGCCTGCGACGACATGATGGCCAAGATCGGCAAGCCGCGCGGTCTGATCGACTATATGGCGCTCAGCGACGAAACGCGTGAACGCGCGGGCCACCCCCCAAAAAATGTGTGGAAGCACATCCTGCGGCCCCGGACGATCATGTATACCGCGCTTTGGTCGCTGGTGGGTTTTGGCCTGCTGTTTGCGCTGTTCATCCGGTCGGATATCGATCTGACGGTGGCGCCAGTGCGCAATCCGACATTCGTGACCATGTCCGACGGTTCGATCCGCAACACCTACGACGTGCGGTTGCGGAACAAGCATGGCGAAGACCGCCTGTTCAAACTGTCTCTGGTCGGTGATCCAAGTCTGCAGGTTCAGATTGAAGGAACGGAACTGGATACGGTAAACGTAACTGCGGACACGGCGCAGTTGACCCGGGTCTACATCGTCGCCGCGAAAGACACAGCGCCCGCATCGGCGGAAACGACACCGGTCCGGATCTGGGTCGAAGACCTGCAAAGCGGCGAGCGCGCCTACAAGGACACTACGTTCAACGGGCGGGGGAACTGAAACATGGCCGAGCGCAAATTCACCGGAAAGCACGCTCTTGCGGTTTTTGTCGGGGCCTTCGGGGTCATCATCGCCGTCAATCTGGTGCTGGCCTACAAAGCAGTCGCGACATTTCCCGGGCTCGAGGTCAAAAACTCATACGTTGCCAGTCAGGAGTTCAATGAAAAGCTGCAGGAGCAGCAGTCTCTGGGCTGGGATGCAGACGTGGAAACCAAGGGCGGCCTGCTGATCCTTCGCATCACGGATGCGCAAGGCGTGCCTGTGCGGGTGGCCGAACTGCAGGCCGTGGTCGGCCGCGCAACTCATATGCGCGAGGATTTTTCGCCGGACTTCACCTTTGACGGTGTGGCGTATTCCACCCCGGCGACACTTGGAAAAGGCAACTGGAATGTCCGTATCGTCGCGCGCGATGCGGACGGCGCGGAATTCAGTCGGCGCATTCCGTTGTACATCAAGGGTTAGGCTGATGTCGTCGCAGGTGACATCCGGGACCGCAGCCTGTCCGGGCTGCATCGCGGCTCCGGCGGAACCGGCCAGGCCGGTACCGGTCGACGTTCAGATCGCGCTGTCACTGCCGGGCATTCATTGCTCGGCCTGTATTGCCAATGTCGAACGTGCGTTGAACGCGCACCCCGGCGTACAGGACGCGCGGGTCAACCTGACGCTCAAGCGCGCTCTGATCAAGGCGGGGCCCGAGGTTCGGGCAACGGACCTGATCCCGGTCCTCGATCGGGCCGGGTACGAGGCGCATGAGCTGGATCCGGGTGCCCTGTCAGCCACGCAATCGGACAAGGCCGGACGGGACCTTTTGATGCGGCTCGCGGTCGCCGGCTTTGCATCCATGAACGTGATGCTGCTGTCAGTGTCCGTATGGTCCGGCGCCACCGACGCGACGCGCGACATGTTTCACTGGATTTCGGCGGCCATCGCCCTTCCGACCATCGCGTTCTCGGCCCAACCGTTTTTTGCCAACGCGTGGAGCGCGCTGCGTGTTCGCCGCCTGAACATGGACGTGCCGATCGTTCTGGCAATCCTGCTGGCCTTGGTCACTTCGCTTTGGGAAACGGCGCTGAGCGGTGAGCACGCCTATTTCGATGCGGCTTTGACGCTGACGTTCTTTCTGCTGGCGGGGCGCTATCTGGATTACCGCACCCGTGCCGCGGCCCGCTCGGCCGCGGAAGAGCTGACAGCCCTCGAGGTGCCGCGCGCCATCCGTCTTGTTGACGGGGCCGAGCGCGAGGTCGCTGTTGCCGAACTGGCCGTCGGTGACCTGATCCTGGTGCGACCAGGGGGGCGGATGCCGGTGGACGGCAAGATCGCGACCGGTGAATCCGAGTTGGACCGGTCTTTGCTGACCGGTGAAACCCTGCCGGTATTCGCCCAGCCGGGAACACAGGTCAGCGCGGGTGAGGTCAACCTGACCGGGCCGCTGACCATTCAGGCAACGGCGGTGGGCGAAGAGACTTCGCTGCACCGCATGGCCGATCTTGTGGCCATCGCGGAATCCGGGCGGTCGCGCTATACGTCCTTGGCGGACAAGGCGGCCAAGCTTTATGCCCCCGGGGTTCATATCCTGTCCGCACTCAGTTTCGTTGGCTGGTACATCTATTCTGGCGATCTGCGCACAGCGCTGAACATCGCCGCCGCGGTGCTGATCATCACCTGCCCCTGTGCTTTGGGGTTGGCGGTTCCTGCGGTCACCACCGCAGCCTCAGGGAGGCTGTTCCGCAAGGGGATGCTGATCAAGGACGCCACGGCGTTAGAGCGGTTGGCCGAGGTCGACACCGTGGTGTTCGACAAGACCGGAACGCTCACATCAGGCGCGCCCCAACTGGTCAACGGTGGCGAACACACATGCCGTGAGATCGAGATCGCTCTGGCCTTGGCACAGGCTTCGGCGCATCCGCTGGCGGTCGCCCTGACCCGGGCCGCTCGGGCCGAGGGGTATACCCCGGCCGAGGTTGAAAACGTCACCGAAATTCCCGGTCACGGGACCGAGGGCCAGTTTCAGGGGCAACTCGTGCGGCTGGGCCGAGCCGAATGGGTGGGCGCGACGGAAGGTGATCACACCGCGGCCTGGTTGGCAGTGGGGGGCGATCGCCCGGTCGAGTTCCGCTTTGCCGACTCTTTGCGCCCCGGCGCCGCCGCCGCGGTTGCGGCTTTGCGTGATGCGGGCAAGGACGTCATCCTCATGTCCGGGGACACGACCAACGCCGTGAAAGCTCTGGCCGAGAAGCTGGGGATCGAGACCTGGATCGCGCGGGCACTGCCGCAGGACAAGGCGCGACACATTCAGAAGCTGGCAGACCAAGGCCGCCGGGTTTTGATGGTCGGTGACGGGTTGAACGACACAGCCGCGCTGGCGGCGGCCCATGCCTCGATCTCTCCGGCTTCGGCACTGGATGCGGCCCGTGTGGCTTCGGACATCGTTCTGCTGGGCAATGACCTGTCGCCGATCGCCGATGCCTGCCATACTGCTGTCCGGGCGACGCAGCGCATCCGCGAGAATTTTCAGATTGCGACGATCTACAATGTCATCGCGGTGCCTTTGGCCGTTGCCGGCCTTGCGACGCCCTTGATCGCGGCCTTGGCGATGTCCACATCGTCGATTACCGTATCCCTGAACGCTCTGCGCCTGAGGTGATCCTTATGGAAGTTCTGGCCTATTTGATACCGATTTCGCTGCTGTTGGGCGGTGTTGGGCTGGTGGCGTTCATCTACACGGTCCGCAGCAACCAATATGACGACCCCGAAGGCGATGCCCGACGGATTCTGAGCAACGAGTGGGATGATCGCCCCAAGTCCTGACCGGGTGCAATCGTGATGCCGACGGCCCTTGAAATTGCCGCAATGCCCGGCTATGTCCGGCCCATCCGCTAGCAGAGAGACCAAGCCTAATGGCCACCACAAACCCGATCCAGTTCATTCAGCAAGTCCGTGCCGAAGTTGCGAAGGTCGTCTGGCCGACGCGGCGCGAGGTTCTGCTGACCACGGTCATGGTGTTCATCATGGCGGCTCTGACTGCCGTGTTCTTTGCTCTGGTGGATCTGGGCATTCGCGGCGGTCTGCAACTGATCCTGGGTATGTTCAGCTAAAGCCGGCTGCCGGGTCCCGTCGGATCGCGCCGAGGTGCGCCCGCTTCGGGCGCCCGACCGGCACTGCCCCCTTGCACAGCAGGCAATGTCAGAGTAGTTCACGCGGGACCTTTCGGGATGGGCGTGCGGCGATTCGGACTGCGCGCCGCTTTTTATTCCGGAACACGCGGCCTGACCGCGACAAAATTTCAATTCAGGTGCGTCCGCCCGACGCGGCGCGCCAAAGGCAAACAAGGACGACAGGTTCATGGCGAAACGGTGGTACTCGGTCAGCGTTCTTTCGAATTTCGAAAAGAAGATCGCAGAGCAGATCCGCACGTCGGTGGCCGAGCACGGCCTTGAGGACGAGATCGACGAGGTTCTGGTTCCCACCGAAGAAGTGATCGAGGTGCGCCGGGGCAAGAAGGTCACGACTGAACGCCGTTTCATGCCCGGCTACGTACTGGTGCACATGGAAATGTCGGATCAGGGCTATCACCTGATCAACTCGATCAACCGGGTCACCGGTTTCCTGGGTCCGCAGGGCCGCCCGATGCCGATGCGCGACGCCGAGGTGAACCAGATTCTCAACCGTGTTCAGGAAGGTGAAGAAGCACCCAAGCTGATGATCAGCTTCGAGGTTGGCGAGAAGGTCAAAGTCAACGACGGCCCGTTCGAGGATTTCGACGGTATGGTCGAGGGCGTGGACGACGAGAACCAGAAGCTGAAGGTTACCGTCTCGATCTTCGGGCGCGAAACTCCGGTCGAGCTGGACTTTACGCAGGTCACCAAGCAGAGCTGATCTTTCCTGCAGGAACTGATCGTGCAGAAATCGAACGCGCCGCCGTAACAGGCGGCGCAACTGTTTCTGGTGGTTGCCGGTAAGGTTACGCCACAGCCTTGGCCGCTTGCCCTAACTCCTTGCCTGATGCACACTTGTGCTTGGTACAGGTATGACCGTTGCGCAGCCGGGCTCGTGGGCCAGAGGATTTGCGCGCAGTGATGCTTTGGGAGGACTCTGTCATGACATCCAAGGCTGCAGGCCCCACGCCACCCGACGAGCTGACCCTGCCTCAGCGGACGATCCCTGTGGTCAACACGGTCACCGCCGCCGACATCACCGACTCGCTGAAGGCCGGGTTTTCCGACTTTCTGGCGCGTCCCATAATGAGCGGATTTTTCGGACTGTTCTATGCCGTTTTCGGGTTTCTGCTGGTCTGGAGCCTGGTCTGGCTTGGCAAGATTTGGATGATCATTCCCGCCGTCGTGGGATTTCCGCTGGTCGCCCCTTTCGCCGCTGCAGGCCTCTATGAGATGTCGCGTCGACTTCAGGCCGGAGAGGATTTTGGCTGGTCGGAAATACTGACGGTCATGGCCAATCAGCGTAAGCGGGAGATGGGCTGGATGGCCTTCGTTACGCTGTTCGTTTTCTGGGTATGGATCTACCAGGTTCGGCTTTGGTTGGCGATCATCCTGCAGAATGCCTCGTTTTCGGATTTCGACGGTTTCCTGAACACCGTGTTCTTTACCCCCCAAGGCTGGGCTTTCCTGGCAGTTGGCACCTGCGTCGGCGCGTTTCTGTCCGCCGTTCTGTTTTCGGTGACTGTTGTTGCCATGCCCTTGCTGCTGGATCGCGACACCGATTTCGTAACGGCCATGCTTACATCGCTCCGTGTTGTCGCTGAAAGTCCTGTGGTCATGCTTGGCTGGGCGGCCATCATCTCGGTCACGATGCTGTTGTCGCTGGTGCCGGCGTTCCTTGGGCTTGTCTTTACGTTGCCGATCCTTGGGCATACCACTTGGCACCTCTACCAGCGCGCCGTTCAGCCGGAGGCGTCTGCCGGTCCATAGCGGGGGCGGAGCCTGCATGCCGACGAACGCCTTGGGAAGGCGGCTTCGCCAGCCATCCTGTTTTCATTGGCATGCTCTTGCCAACCCATTCGTTCCCCTGTAAACGCCGCCCCTATCGTCTTCGGGCGAGATTCTCTCGTGGGAGATCGCAGGGATCGCGATTCCGGATCGGACCACGCAACATAAAACCGGATGGGACGCGTCCCATTCACGTTGAAAGGAAAACCAAATGGCCAAGAAGCTTGCTGGTACGATGAAGCTGCAGGTTCCTGCAGGTCAGGCGAACCCGTCGCCGCCAGTTGGTCCGGCGCTGGGTCAGCGCGGCATCAACATCATGGAATTCTGCAAGGCGTTCAACGCCAAGACCGCAGACATGGAGCCCGGCGCTCCGTGCCCGACCGTGATCACCTACTATCAGGACAAGTCCTTCACCATGGACATCAAGACGCCGCCCGCGTCTTACTACCTGAAGAAGGCGGCCGGTCTGAAGCCGGTCGGCAAGCGTAACCGCCCCCGTGGCGCGGAGAACCCCGGCCGTGAGACCGTGGCAACCGTGACCACCAAGCAGGTGCGCGAGATCGCCGAAGCCAAAATGAAGGATCTGAACGCCAACGACGTCGAAGGCGCAATGAAGATCATCCTGGGCTCGGCCCGTTCCATGGGCATCGAGGTGAAGTAAGATGGCAAAACTCGGTAAACGTACCCGCGCAGCGCGCGAAGCCGTCGCCGGCAAGGAAAACCTGTCGGTCGAAGAGGCAGTTGCACTGGTCAAGGCCAACGCAACGTCGAAGTTTGACGAAACCATCGAAATCGCCATGAACCTGGGCGTCGACACCCGTCACGCAGACCAGATGGTGCGCGGTGTCGTCGGTCTGCCGAACGGCACCGGCAAGGACATGCGCGTTGCTGTCTTCGCGCGCGGCCCCAAGGCTGACGAGGCGAAAGAAGCCGGTGCGGACATCGTCGGCGCCGAGGACCTGATGGAAAGCATCCAGGCCGGCAACATCGACTTTGACCGTTGCATCGCAACCCCGGACATGATGCCGATCGTCGGTCGTCTGGGTAAGGTTCTGGGCCCCCGCAACCTGATGCCAAACCCCAAGGTCGGCACCGTGACCATGGACGTGAAAGCGGCCGTGGAAGCAGCCAAGGGCGGTGAAGTTCAGTTCAAAGCGGAAAAAGGTGGTGTCGTACACGCAGGCGTTGGCAAGGCGTCGTTCGACGAAGCCAAGCTGGCGGAAAACGTCCGCGCCTTCATCTCGGCCGTTGCCAAGGCGAAGCCGTCGGGCGCCAAGGGCACCTATATGAAGAAAATCGCGCTGAGCTCGACCATGGGCCCCGGCGTGACCGTGGATGTGGCGCAAGCTTCGGGCGAATAAGCTGACACTTTCTTTCGGAAATTCGAACCCCGGGCGGTCATGCTGCCCGGGGTTTTCCTTTGCTCTCAGATAGCAGGTTCGACTGTGACCTGATTGGGTATTTCGCGCACGCGTGCCTTGTCGGCCTCCAGCCTGAGGTCGCGCTCGGCAACGGTCAATGCCTGGTTCGCAGCCGCGTGGGCCGCGGTTGTCATTGCACCGTCTTGAGTCTGCGTCAGTCGGGTCAGCGCGCTGAGAATGGCCTCGTGGACTTCGACCTTGTCACCGGCATCCCGGGAAATGGCCGCATAAGCGTCACGCAGGAATGTGTCGATCGCGATCTCGGGGGCATGGATTCTCGGGAATTGCGGGTCGGCGGGCTGGGTGGGCCGCGAGCCAAGTGGGAGGAGAACCCGCAGCAACCTCTCGACCATCTGAATTGCAGTCATCGGGTCGTTGATACCCGGTGAGAGCGCGCGCTGCGCGATTTCGGACAGGGTTTGAATGCCAAAGCGGGGGTCTTGATTGAAGCTGCGCTCGGTCCCGATCACGAAGGCTTCCCGGATGGTTTCGCCATCCATTTTCCGGGTCGCTCTGGCCAGGGGTTGGCCTTCGGTCACGAACTGCCCCGGCAGCGCCATGATCCAGATTTCGCAGTCATTCTCTTCGGCGCAGGAATTCAGCATACCGACATCCACGTGGCGCACGTTCCCTGTCGAACTGGCCCGCACGTCGTGACCGGTTTGCGGAACATCCGCGGCGGCATGATACGGAACGGCGCCGAGGCACGGCAGTTCCATGGCTCGGGCCATGGTGTCCCTGGCGTTGTTTTCGATCTTGCGTGCCGTTTCGGAGATGCTGCCATAGCTGGGCAATTGGTCGATCCAGAGCAAGAGCGCCAGCGTCACCAAAAAGATCACCACCAAGGTGAACGCGAGCGCAACGGCGATGGATTGCTGGGTGTAAACCCCGGTTTCGACAAGGATCAGCGATACGAGCGCGAAGATGAATGCGCCGAGAAACGTGGCCAGCACATTTTGCGAGACACTGTCTTCTTCGATCACCTGCTGGGCGCGCGGGGAGGACTGGTTCGAGGCCCATCGCTGTGCCGCGACCATGATCGACAGCGAAAAGGTCGTGACCGCCAGCATGGACGACGCCAGAATGCCGAGGATCTTTGCCACGGCCTCGGTGCTCAGCCGTTGTGCGAGAAAGTCGGGGACGAAGCCGCCGAGGTAGGTGCCAATCCCCGCGCTGACCACGGCGAGAGCGGCGATCAGGCTGGTTCGAACCCATAATTGGCGAGAAATCTGACGAAACAGGAATTGCGGCTTGGAAATGGATTTCAACTTGATCATCCGTTGATCCTGTTCGGGTTTGCGGTCATTGTCTACCGGCTTGGGGTTCGGGCCAATTTACCCCTTGGAAACCCCGGCCATCTGCCCTAAAGAGGGCTGCGGAATAAAGCGTGCGATTCGTCGTGCGCTTTATTTCGTTTCGTCCAAGACGGTGGGTGGGTCCTTCCGGCCCCTTAATTCCCTGCCTGAGACGGGTAAGACCAAAGAATTTCGAGGGTCCTGACCCTCGGGCGCATTTTGGCCAATCCCGTAACAACGGACCTGAACGCCGGGGCGCAGCCCTCGGCAAATATGAGCCGGGGTGAAATATCGCCCCTAACTTGGAGAGAACTGTGGATAGAGCCCAGAAAGAGAAAGTGGTCGAGGAACTCGGCCAAATCTTCGAAAGCTCTGGCGTCGTAGTGGTTGCTCACTACGCCGGTCTGACAGTTGCCGAGATGCAGGACCTTCGCGCACGTGCTCGTGACGCGGGCGGCTCCGTGCGTGTTGCCAAGAACAGGCTCGCCAAAATCGCCCTCGACGGTAAGCCATGTGCGAGCATTGCTGACCTGCTGACGGGTATGACTGTTCTGACCTATTCCGAGGACCCCGTGGCAGCAGCCAAGGTGGCCGAGGACTTCGCCAAGGAGAACCAGAAGTTCGAGATCCTTGGCGGTGCAATGGGCGAGAACGCTCTGGACCGGGCTGGTGTCACAGCCGTGTCGAAAATGCCGTCGCGTGAAGAGCTTATTGCTTCGATCGTGGGCTGCATCGGCGCGCCTGCTTCGAACATCGCCGGTGCAATTGGCGCACCTGCAAGCAACATCGCAAGCATCCTTTCCACCATCGAAGAGAAGGCGGAAGCTGCGTAAGCGGTTGGCACTGAATGATCTGCGTGGGGCACATGCCCTGACGTTGGAACACACACTGTAAACGGAAAGAGCTGATACAATGGCTGATCTGAAGAAACTGGCAGAAGAGATCGTTGGTCTGACCCTGCTGGAAGCACAAGAACTGAAAACCATCCTCAAGGACGAGTACGGCATCGAGCCCGCAGCTGGCGGCGCCGTCATGGTCGCAGGCGCAGCTGGCGATGCCGGCGGTGCAGCTGAGGAAGAGAAAACCGAATTCGACGTCGTTCTGAAGAACGCCGGCGCTTCGAAAATCAACGTCATCAAAGAAGTTCGCGGCATCACCGGCCTGGGCCTGAAAGAAGCCAAGGAACTGGTCGAAGCCGGCGGCAAGATCAAAGAAGGCGTGGACAAGGCAGAAGCCGAAGAGATCAAGGGCAAGCTGGAAGCAGCTGGCGCCGAGGTCGAGCTGGCCTAAGCCTGTCTTTCGGTGCATCGCGGATGCGCCGTGGAACTTGGCTGGGCCCGGAGAAATCCGGGTCCAGCCGAACCTGTCTTAGAAAGGGCCTCATGTGCTGGGGCGTTTTCTAAGACGCGGTTCGCGGATCGGGAGGCTACCATTCGGGACGGTGGCCACGAATTGATCCGGACGTGTCGTCTCGTATGTGCAAGGCGCCGGGGCCCGACGGTGTTTTTGCCCGCTGAGAACATCGAAAGGTGACATCTGACATGGCTCAATCGTTCCTTGGCCAGAAACGTCTTCGGAAATACTACGGCAAAATCCGCGAAGTCCTGGAAATGCCGAACCTCATCGAGGTCCAGAAATCCTCCTATGATCTATTCCTGCGCTCTGGCGATGCCGACCAGCCGACCGACGGCGAAGGTATCAATGGCGTGTTCCAATCGGTCTTTCCGATCAAGGATTTCAACGAAACTTCCGTGCTGGAATTCGTGAAATACGAGCTGGAAAAGCCGAAATACGACGTTGAAGAGTGCATGCAGCGCGATATGACCTACAGCGCGCCGCTGAAGGTCACTCTGCGCCTGATCGTGTTTGATGTCGACGAAGACACCGGGGCCAAATCGGTCAAGGACATCAAGGAACAGGACGTGTTCATGGGCGACATGCCCCTGATGACGCCGAACGGCACCTTCATCGTGAACGGCACCGAGCGCGTGATCGTGTCCCAGATGCACCGGTCGCCCGGTGTGTTCTTCGACCACGACAAGGGCAAGACTCACTCCTCGGGCAAGCTGCTGTTTGCCTGCCGCATTATCCCGTACCGCGGCAGCTGGCTGGACTTCGAGTTCGACGCCAAGGACATCGTCTACGCCCGCATCGACCGTCGCCGCAAACTGCCGGTGACCACGCTGCTCTATGCCCTGGGCCTGGACCAGGAGGCGATCATGGACGCGTATTACGACACCGTGTCCTACAAGCTGAACAAGAAGAAGGGCTGGGTCACCCCGTTCTTCCCCGAACGTGTGCGCGGCACCCGTCCCACCTATGACCTGATCGACGCAAAAAGCGGTGAAGTGATTGCCGAAGCCGGCAAGAAGGTCACCCCGCGCGCGGTCAAGCAGCTGATTGACGAGGGCAAGGTCACCGATCTTCTGGTGCCGTTCGACCACATCGTCGGCAAGTTCGTCGCCAAGGACATCATCAACGAAGAAACCGGTGCGATCTATGTCGAAGCCGGTGATGAGCTGACGCTGGAATATGACAAGGATGGCGAGCTGATCGGCGGCACCGTGAAGGAGCTGATCGATGCCGGCATCACCGATATTCCGGTTCTGGACATCGACAACATCAACGTCGGTCCGTACATCCGCAACACCATGGCGCAGGACAAGAACATGGGCCGCGAAAGCGCGCTGATGGACATCTACCGCGTCATGCGCCCGGGCGAGCCGCCCACCGTCGAGGCTGCGTCGGCTCTGTTCGACACCCTGTTCTTCGACAGCGAGCGCTATGACCTGTCGGCCGTTGGCCGCGTGAAGATGAACATGCGCCTGGCTCTGGATGCGCCGGACACGCTGCGCACCTTGCGACGCGAAGACATCGTGGCCTGCATCAAAGCGCTGGTCGAACTGCGTGATGGCAAAGGTGACATCGACGATATCGACCACCTGGGCAACCGTCGTGTGCGCTCGGTCGGCGAACTGATGGAAAACCAGTACCGCGTCGGCCTGCTGCGCATGGAACGCGCCATCAAAGAGCGTATGTCGTCGGTCGAGATCGACACCGTCATGCCGCAGGACCTGATCAACGCGAAACCGGCGGCGGCCGCCGTGCGTGAATTCTTCGGCAGTTCGCAGCTGTCGCAGTTCATGGACCAGACCAACCCGCTGTCGGAAGTCACCCACAAACGCCGCCTGTCGGCGCTTGGCCCGGGTGGTCTGACGCGCGAGCGTGCGGGCTTTGAGGTGCGCGACGTGCACCCGACCCACTATGGCCGGATGTGCCCGATCGAAACGCCGGAAGGTCCGAACATTGGTCTGATCAACTCGCTGGCCACCTTTGCCCGCGTGAACAAGTACGGTTTCATCGAAACCCCCTATCGCGTCGTGAAAGACGGGCAGGTGACCGACGAGGTCCACTATATGTCCGCGACCGAGGAAATGCGTCACACCGTGGCGCAGGCCAACGCGACGCTGGATACGGATGGCAAGTTCATCAACGATCTGGTCTCGACCCGTCAGGCCGGTGACTACACGCTTGCCCCGCGCGAGAATGTTGACTTGATCGACGTGTCGCCGAAGCAGCTGGTCTCGGTTGCGGCCTCGCTGATCCCGTTCCTTGAAAATGACGACGCCAACCGGGCTCTGATGGGCTCGAACATGCAACGTCAGGCGGTTCCGCTGCTGCGGGCCGAGGCACCGCTGGTCGGTACCGGGATCGAGGAAAAGGTTGCGATCGACTCGGGTGCTGCGATCCAGGCGAAGCGTGCCGGTATCATCGACCAGGTCGATGCCCAGCGTATCGTTATCCGTGCCACCGAAGATCTGGAACTGGGCGACGCTGGCGTTGACATCTATCGTCTGCGCAAATTCCAGCGGTCGAACCAGAACACCTGCATTAACCAGCGTCCGCTGATCAAGGTGGGTGACACCGTCCAGAAGGGCGAAGTCATTGCCGATGGTCCGTCGACCGATATGGGTGAACTGGCCTTGGGTAAGAACGTGGTCGTCGCGTTCATGCCGTGGAACGGTTACAACTACGAAGACTCGATCCTGATCTCGGAACGTATCGCACGTGACGACGTCTTTACCTCGGTCCATATCGAGGAATTCGAAGTCGCCGCCCGTGACACCAAGCTGGGTCCGGAAGAGATCACCCGCGACATCCCGAACGTCGGTGAAGAAGCGCTGCGCAACCTCGACGAGGCGGGCATCGTTTACATCGGTGCGGATGTTGAGCCGGGCGATATTCTGGTCGGCAAGATCACTCCGAAGGGCGAAAGCCCGATGACCCCGGAAGAAAAGCTGCTGCGCGCCATCTTTGGTGAAAAGGCATCTGACGTGCGCGATACCTCGCTGCGCGTGAAACCGGGCGATTACGGTACGGTCGTCGAAGTCCGCGTCTTCAACCGTCACGGCGTCGAGAAAGACGAGCGTGCGCTGCAGATCGAGCGTGAGGAAGTCGAACGTCTGGCCCGTGACCGGGACGACGAACTGGCGATCCTCGACCGCAACATCTATGCGCGTCTCAAGTCGATGATCCTGGGCAAAACCGCCGTCAAGGGGCCGAAAGGCGTCAAGGCGGGGTCGGAGATCACCGAAGAGCTGCTCGAATCGCTTACCCGCGGTCAGTGGTGGCAGCTGGCGCTGGAAGACGAGAAGGACGCTCAGATCGTCGAAGCTCTGAACGAGCAGTATGAGGTGCAGAAGCGCGCCCTGGATGCCCGTTTCGAGGACAAGGTCGAGAAGGTCCGCCGTGGCGACGACCTGCCGCCGGGCGTGATGAAGATGGTCAAGGTCTTCATCGCCGTGAAGCGCAAGCTGCAGCCGGGCGACAAGATGGCCGGCCGTCACGGGAACAAGGGTGTGATCTCGAAGGTCGTGCCGATGGAGGACATGCCGTTCCTTGCGGATGGTACTCCGGTCGACTTCTGTCTGAACCCTCTGGGCGTGCCGTCGCGTATGAACGTCGGTCAGATCCTTGAAACCCACATGGGTTGGGCCGCGCGCGGTCTGGGTCTGAAGATCGACGAGGCGCTGCAAGAATACCGCCGCTCGGGCGACCTGACGCCGGTCCGTGACGCGATGAAACACGCCTATGGCGAGGATGTCTACGAAGAGGGCATCAGCGGCATGGACGAGGATCAGCTGATCGAAGCGGCCAGCAACGTGACCCGCGGTGTTCCGATCGCAACCCCGGTCTTTGACGGCGCCAAAGAGGCCGACGTCAACGACGCGCTGATCCGCGCCGGTTTCTCGGAAAGCGGTCAGTCGATCCTGTTCGACGGTCGCACCGGCGAGCAGTTCGCGCGTCCGGTGACCGTAGGCATCAAGTACCTGCTGAAACTGCACCACCTGGTGGACGACAAGATCCACGCGCGTTCGACCGGGCCGTACAGCCTGGTGACCCAGCAGCCGCTGGGCGGCAAGGCGCAGTTCGGTGGTCAGCGCTTTGGTGAGATGGAGGTCTGGGCTCTGGAAGCTTACGGCGCCGCCTACACCCTGCAGGAGATGCTCACCGTGAAATCGGATGACGTCGCCGGTCGGACCAAGGTCTATGAGTCGATCGTCAAGGGCGAGGATAACTTCGAGGCGGGCGTACCGGAATCGTTCAACGTTCTGGTTAAAGAAGTCCGTGGCCTCGGCCTGAATATGGAACTCCTGGATGCGGAGGTTGAGGAGTAAGGGCGCTGCCCTTTCTCCCGTCCCCCCTTCCGCAAGATTTGAGGTAACAAATGAACCAGGAAATCACCAACAACCCGTTCAACCCGCTGACGCCCCCGAAGGTCTTCGACGAGATCAAGGTCTCGCTGGCGTCGCCCGAGCGGATCCTGTCTTGGTCCTATGGCGAGATCAAGAAACCCGAAACCATCAATTACCGGACGTTCAAGCCCGAACGTGACGGCCTGTTCTGCGCCCGTATCTTTGGCCCGATCAAAGACTACGAATGTCTGTGCGGCAAGTATAAGCGGATGAAGTATCGCGGCGTCGTCTGCGAGAAATGCGGTGTGGAAGTCACCCTACAGAAGGTCCGCCGCGAGCGTATGGGC
This sequence comes from Ruegeria sp. CI5, assembly GCF_056536885.1. Lineage (NCBI taxonomy): Bacteria > Pseudomonadati > Pseudomonadota > Alphaproteobacteria > Rhodobacterales > Roseobacteraceae > Ruegeria > Ruegeria sp. CI5. The sequence continues at coordinate 10,599 of NZ_JBQFQN010000003.1, read as the reverse complement.
CACATCGAACTGGCCGCGCCCGTCGCGCATATCTGGTTCCTGAAATCGCTGCCGTCCCGCATCGGTCTGATGCTGGACATGACGCTGCGCGATCTGGAACGGGTTCTGTACTTTGAAAACTACGTCGTCATCGAGCCCGGTCTGACGGACCTGACCTACGGCCAGATGCTGACCGAAGAAGAGTACATGGACGCGCAGGATGCCTATGGCATGGACGCGTTCACCGCGAATATCGGTGCCGAAGCCATCCGTGAGATGCTGGCTCAGATCGATCTGGAAGCCGAAGCCGAGCAACTGCGCGCTGATCTGGCCGAAGCCACCGGCGAGCTGAAGCCCAAGAAGATCATCAAGCGTCTGAAGGTTGTTGAATCCTTCCTCGAGTCCGGCAACCGGCCCGAGTGGATGGTGATGACCGTGATTCCGGTCATTCCGCCGGAACTGCGTCCGCTGGTTCCGCTGGATGGTGGCCGTTTTGCGACTTCGGATCTGAACGATCTGTATCGCCGTGTCATCAACCGGAACAACCGTCTGAAGCGCCTGATCGAACTGCGTGCACCTGACATCATCGTCCGCAACGAAAAGCGGATGCTGCAGGAATCTGTTGATGCTCTGTTTGACAACGGCCGTCGTGGCCGCGTGATCACCGGCGCCAACAAGCGTCCGCTGAAATCGCTGTCGGACATGCTGAAAGGCAAGCAGGGCCGCTTCCGTCAGAACCTTCTGGGCAAGCGCGTCGACTTCTCGGGCCGTTCGGTCATCGTGACCGGTCCGGAACTCAAGCTGCACCAGTGTGGTCTGCCCAAGAAGATGGCGCTGGAATTGTTCAAGCCGTTCATCTACTCGCGCCTTGAAGCCAAGGGTCTGTCTTCGACCGTGAAGCAGGCGAAGAAGCTGGTCGAGAAAGAGCGTCCCGAAGTGTGGGATATCCTCGACGAGGTGATCCGCGAACACCCAGTCATGTTGAACCGTGCGCCGACACTGCACCGTCTTGGCATTCAGGCGTTCGAGCCGGTCCTGATCGAAGGTAAAGCCATCCAGCTGCACCCGCTGGTCTGTTCGGCCTTCAACGCCGACTTCGACGGTGACCAGATGGCCGTTCACGTCCCGCTGAGCCTTGAGGCGCAGCTGGAAGCGCGTGTTCTGATGATGTCGACGAACAACGTTCTGTCGCCTGCAAACGGCGCTCCGATCATCGTTCCGTCGCAGGACATGATCCTGGGTCTCTACTACGTGACCCTGGAACGCGAAGGCATGCCCGGCGAAGGCAAGGTCTTTGGTTCGATCGACGAAGTCCAGCACGCGCTGGACGCGGGCGAGGTGCACCTGCACTCGAAAATCACCGCGCGGATCACCCAGATCGACGAAGAAGGCAACGAGGTTCAGAAGCGTTTTGAAACCACGCCGGGCCGTGTTCGCTTGGGGGCTCTGCTGCCCAAGAACAACAAGGCACCGTTTGAACTGGTCAACCGCCTGTTGCGGAAGAAAGAAGTGCAGCAGGTGATCGACACCGTCTACCGCTACTGCGGTCAGAAAGAGTCGGTGATTTTCTGCGACCAGATCATGTCGATGGGCTTCAAGGAAGCTTTCAAGGCCGGTATCTCGTTCGGCAAGGACGACATGGTGATCCCCGAGGACAAGTGGGGCATCGTGGACGAAACCCGCGAACAGGTGAAAGACTTCGAACAGCAGTACATGGACGGCCTGATCACTCAGGGCGAAAAGTACAACAAGGTTGTCGATGCCTGGTCGAAGTGTAACGACCGCGTAACCGAAGCCATGATGCGCACCATCTCGGCCGTGGCCAAGGATGAGGGCGGCGCTGACAAAGAGCCGAACTCGGTCTACATGATGGCGCACTCCGGTGCGCGTGGCTCGGTGACCCAGATGAAGCAGCTGGGCGGCATGCGCGGCCTGATGGCCAAGCCGAACGGCGACATCATCGAGACGCCGATCATCTCGAACTTCAAGGAAGGTCTGACCGTTCTTGAATACTTCAACTCAACCCACGGTGCCCGTAAGGGTCTGTCGGATACCGCTCTGAAGACGGCGAACTCGGGCTACCTGACCCGTCGTCTTGTTGACGTGGCGCAGGATTGCATCGTGCGCGAGGTTGATTGTGGAACCGACCGTGCGATCACGGCCGAAGCTGCGGTCAATGACGGTGAAGTCGTCGCATCGCTGGCGGAACGCGTTCTGGGCCGTGTGGCCGCAGATGACGTTCTGCGTCCGGGAACCGACGAGGTCATCGTCGCCGCCGGACAGCTGATCGACGAACGCATGGCCGATACGATCGACGAGGCCGGTGTTGCCTCGATGCGCATCCGCTCACCTCTGACCTGTGAGTCCGAGGAAGGTGTCTGTGCAACCTGCTACGGTCGTGACCTTGCACGCGGGACCATGGTGAACACCGGTGAGGCTGTCGGCATCATCGCCGCGCAGTCGATCGGTGAACCGGGTACGCAGCTGACGATGCGGACCTTCCACATCGGTGGTGTTGCGCAAGGTGGTCAGCAGTCGTTCCAGGAAGCGAACCAGGACGGTGTCGTTGCCTTTGAGAACCCGCAGATTCTGGTCAATGCCGCCGGCGAAAGTCTGGTCATGGGCCGGAACATGAAGCTGGTGATCAAGGATGAGCACGGCGAAGAGCGCGCCAGCTTCAAGCTGGGCTACGGTTCGAAGCTGTTCGTCAAGGAAGGCACCAAGGTCAAGCGCGGCGACAAGCTGTTCGAGTGGGACCCCTACACCCTGCCGATCATTGCCGAGAAAGCCGGTACCGCAAAATACGTCGACCTGGTTTCGGGCATTGCTGTCCGCGACGAGACCGACGATGCAACCGGCATGACCCAGAAGATCGTGATCGACTGGCGCGCGGCCCCTAAAGGCAGCGATCTGAAGCCCGAGATTATTCTAGTGGACGACAACGGCGAGCCGGTCCGCAACGATGCGGGCAACCCGGTTCACTATCCGATGTCTGTGGACGCGATCCTGTCGGTCGAAGACGGTCAGAAGATCGAAGCCGGTGACGTTGTTGCGCGTATCCCGCGTGAAGGCGCCAAGACCAAGGACATCACCGGTGGTCTGCCGCGTGTGGCCGAACTGTTCGAAGCGCGTCGTCCGAAAGATCACGCAATCATCGCGGAAGCCGATGGTTACGTGCGCTTTGGCCGCGACTACAAGAACAAGCGCCGCATCAGCATCGAGCCGGTCGATGAGTCGCTGGAGACGATCGAGTACATGGTGCCCAAGGGCAAGCACATCCCGGTGCAGGAAGGCGACTTCGTGCAGAAGGGTGACTACATCATGGACGGCAACCCTGCTCCGCACGACATCCTGTCGATCATGGGTGTCGAGGCGCTGGCCGATTACATGATCAACGAGGTGCAAGAGGTCTACCGCCTGCAGGGCGTGAAGATCAACGACAAGCACATCGAGGTCATCGTGCGCCAGATGCTGCAGAAGTGGGAGATCCTGGACTCGGGCGACACCACCTTGCTGAAGGGTGAACATGTCGACAAGCAGGAGTTCGACGCGGCCAACGAAAAGACCATCGCCCGCGGTGGTCGTCCGGCCCAGGGCGAGCCGATCCTTCTGGGGATCACCAAGGCATCGCTGCAAACGCGTTCGTTCATCTCGGCGGCGTCGTTCCAGGAAACCACCCGCGTGCTGACCGAAGCTTCGGTTCAGGGCAAGAAGGACAAGCTGGTTGGCCTGAAAGAGAACGTCATCGTCGGCCGTCTGATCCCGGCCGGTACCGGTGGTGCGACACAGCGTGTCCGCCAGATCGCGCAGCAGCGTGACAATGTCGTCATTGAGGCACGTCGCGAAGAGGCCGAGGCCGCAGCCGCGCTGGCCGCTCCGATGATGGATGATGACATGGTCGGCGATGAGCTGGACTCGCTGGTGGAAACTCCGGAAAGCCGCGAATAATATCGGCGACGAGAAACTCAGAAAGGCCCTGCGGTTCCGCGGGGCCTTTTTTGTTTCGGCCGGTGCCGGAAGCGGCCAGGGTTCGATCCAAACACTGTGATTTCAAATGGAACTGCTGCATACTCAAAAATCAGAATGTGGTAATGGAATTGCTCCCGTCATCACTGTTTGGAACTCAACACGGGTCTTGATCGGATGCTCATAGTCCTTGGATTGTATTTTGGCGTGATTTGGATGGTCTTTTCCAAGTTCAGCCTGCTGCCTTGGAATGGCTTCTGGAAGACCGTGTCATACGGTGGGGCCGCCGTCGTCGCGTTGGTTGTCATAGGCGCTCTGACCCACACGGCGCCTACGGGGCCTGTGTCGGTTCTGGGCGTTCAAACCAGCATTGTGCCCAATGTCTCCGGAACGGTCGTCGAAGTTGCCGTTGAGCCGAACCAGAAGGTCAACGAAGGCGATCTCTTGTTCAGAATCGATCCCGAATTCTACGTGCTCGAGGTAGCGCGGCTGGAGGCATCTCTGGAAGCCGCCCGGTCTGCAGCGGACCAATTGACCACGGATCTGGCGGCTGCCGAAGCCGATATCGCTTCATTGACCGCGCAACTTGTTTTTGGGCAGCAGCGGCGGGATGACATCGTTCAACTGGAAGAGCGTGGCGCATCCACCACCTTCAAACTGCAGGAAGCGGTTGCAACGATCGAACAGCTCACCGCAAGCATTCGTGCAGCAGAAGCCCGAAAAGCGGGGCTGGAGCGCCGGATCGCAGCTCAGATCGACGGTGAGGATGTGGCGGTCGTGGAGGCCGAACAGGCGCTTGCGCAGGCCGAATGGAACCTCAAGCAGACGGAAGTCTTTGCGCCGGGCGACGGGATCGTCAGTGCGGTCACGCTGCGCCCGGGCAATCGCGCGACAACCTTCCAGGGTGCATTGACCTTCATAGATCCTACGAACCACGCGTTGGTGGCCTCGCTGCCCCAATCCAGCCGATCCAATGTCGGCCTTGGCGATGAAATCCGCGTGGCGCTGCGAACCCAGCCGGGATCCGAGATCACGGGAACTATTTCAGGGTTTCCGCCGGCCCTGTCTGAGGGCGCACTGGATCTCCGGTCCGGTTTACCTTCAATGCGCGAACTTGTCGGGATCACTAGCTTTCCGGTCCTCATCGAACTTCTTGGCGATGTACCTCTGGAAACACTTCAATTCGGCGCGTCGGGCACCGCGCTTGTGATGACTGACAAGGCCGGGCCGATTTCGCCACTTGCAGAGATACTGTTCTGGGTCACCCAGAAGCTGAACTACCTGTAGGCGCAACACGCGGACCCGCCCCATCAAAGTGAACAGGTACAGCTACGATCCGTTGAACCTCGGGTCTGCGATCGGACCAAACAAAATCGAATTGGCCGGATCACAAGTTGACAATCTGCTCAGGTGAGATGCCAATGCCGGGACCAGATTGAAACCGGGCCATGGCAATGACACCGAACGTCAAAGGCGCCCTGCTGATGATGGGCAGCATGGCCGCATTCACTGTGAACGATACGCTGGTCAAGGCGGCCGGTCAGGAGGTGCCACTGTTCCAGTTGGTGGCACTGCGTGGGTTGTTGGCGACGATCCTGGTTTTTGCGCTGGCGCGGCATCTGGGGGCATTGCATCTGCGGTTTGGGCGGCACGACCGCTGGTTGGTGGCTTTTCGCTGCGTGGCGGAATTGTCGGCGACGTTCTTCTTCCTCACGGCTTTGATGCACATGCCGCTGGCCAATGTGACCGCGGTTCTGCAGGCCCTGCCGCTGACCGTCACCCTGGGTGCGGCCCTGTTCTTTTCGGAACAGATCGGGTGGCGGCGGATCATGGCCATTGCATTGGGGTTTGCAGGCATGCTGCTGATCGTGCGACCGGGTCCGGACGGATTCAGCATCTATGCCATGTATGCCCTGATTGCCGTCATCTGCGTGACGGCTCGGGATTTGATCACCCGCCGAATGTCGCCCGAGGTACCGTCGATGGTCGTTACTTTGGCAACCTCATTGACGATTACCACCGGTGCGGCAATTGCCTCGGTTTTTCAGGGTTGGGTGCCGATGACGGCCGGGTCGGGGATGTTGATTGCCTCGGCAGCGGTTTTCGTCCTGCTCGGGTATCTCTTCAGCGTAATGGTGATGCGCGTTGGCGAGGTTAGCTTTGTCGCACCGTTCCGATACTCGAGCCTGATCTGGGCCTTGGGTCTGGGCTGGGCGGTTTTCGGAGATTGGCCCGACCGGATCACCATGCTGGGCGCTGCTCTGGTGGTCAGCGCGGGGCTGTTCACCCTCTTTCGTGAGCGGGCGCTTCAGGCGTCCGAATAGACGCGTCGGACCACCGTTTGATCAATTGCAAACCGGGTTTCGAACTGCTTTGCCAGAGCGGGGGTCAACGGTTCCAGCTTGGCCTTGCTTGTGCGGGTGTTGGGTGAATCGTTGAACCCGTTGAGACTGCGCACCCACATCGGCGGTTCGTTCTGGCTGATGACTGGCATGAAGTTGCCGATCTTGTGGTGGGCAAAGTTCATGATCGTCAGCTCACACCCGCCGCGCACATACATCCCAAAACCAACACCCAGCAGCGACCGGTGAACCGGCGTGGCCTGGATTCCGCTGGCGTCGATCCGGGCAAGGAAGCCGTGATTGAAATCGATGGCAACCATCTTGTTGCGCCGTACCAGTCCTTCGGCGTCCTGAACCGCGCGGCGCAGTAATTCGACGAAATCCACCGCAACCGCATCGTCGTCATCGTGGCGGAATTGCAGGCATGGCAGGTCAGGGTTCAAGCGTGCCCGGTTCAGGACGTCCTTCATGACAGAGCGATGCCGGCCGGGTTCCCGCGAGACGATTTGCACTTGTTTCATACCCGATGTCAGGTCGTTCAGACGATCACGGGCGACCCGAGGCAGGCAGGTCCCCGTCACGATCACAAACTGAAACCGCGGATCGGTTTGGGCGCGCAGGGCGGGCAGGGCGCCGGTCTCGAACAGGCGGAACCGCTCGTCCAGACGTCGGGGGTCGTACAAGTGGCGCCGGCGCGCTTCGATCGACTCGTGCATGGTCTGGAACCCGCCGATGGCCGGGTAGGAGAAACGGCACAGACCAATGACTTGCATCTTCACTTCCGGTAGGAATACACCAGTGCGGACTATGCCCCGAGGGATGTGACACCGCAACCGATGTCGCATCCGCCGCGACGCACGGCTGCGAGGCGGGCGGGCATCTGCCGGGGCTGTTGACAGTCGGGCCGACTCCCCCTATACGCCCGTCATCTCGGTACCGGGGGCCGCCCCAAAACCGATTTCAGTATTGAACTGGTCAAGGCCCGGACAATTTAGCAGTTCGCGCCCTCTGATAACCAACCGCGACGTTCACCTCGGAATGGGAACGCTCGCGGGTTTTGCGCTTGTGGACGCATTGGCGCAGCGAAGTTAGCCGCACGCAACGCGCGTGCATGTCATGTGTGTTGCAAAACGGGGAAGAAACCGGAATGCCAACTATTCAACAGCTGATCCGCAAACCGCGGCAGCCCAAAGTAAAACGCTCGAAGTCCATGCACCTGGAGCAGTGCCCGCAGAAGCGCGGCGTCTGCACCCGCGTGTACACCACCACGCCGAAGAAGCCGAACTCGGCTATGCGTAAGGTTGCCAAGGTGCGCCTGACCAACGGTTACGAAGTCATTTCGTACATCCCGGGTGAAAGCCACAACCTGCAAGAACACTCGGTTGTTCTGATCCGTGGCGGCCGTGTGAAAGACCTTCCGGGTGTCCGCTACCACATCCTGCGTGGTGTTCTGGATACCCAGGGCGTCAAAGACCGTAAGCAACGTCGTTCGAAGTACGGCGCGAAGCGTCCCAAGTAAGAAGGAGAGGCTGATATGTCACGTCGTCACGCCGCCGAAAAACGCGAAGTCCTGCCTGACGCCAAATTTGGCGACAAGGTCCTGACCAAATTCATGAACAACCTGATGATCGACGGCAAGAAGTCGGTCGCAGAGCGTATCGTCTACAACGCCTTCGACCGCGTTGAGAGCAAGATCAAACGCGCTCCTGTCGAGGTGTTCCACGAAGCACTCGACAACATCAAGCCGTCGGTCGAGGTTCGCTCGCGCCGGGTTGGTGGTGCAACCTACCAGGTTCCGGTCGAAGTGCGCCCCGAGCGCCGCGAAGCTCTGGCCATCCGCTGGCTGATCACCGCCGCGCGCGGCCGCAACGAAAACACCATGGAAGAACGCCTCGCCGGCGAACTGCTGGACGCCGTACAGTCCCGCGGTACTGCCGTTAAGAAGCGCGAAGACACCCACAAGATGGCCGAGGCGAACAAAGCCTTCAGCCACTATCGTTGGTAATCCCAGAGGCTTATCCAAATGGCACGCGAATATCCGCTCGAACTATACCGTAACTTCGGTATCATGGCGCACATCGATGCAGGCAAGACCACCTGCTCGGAGCGTATCCTGTATTACACCGGCAAATCCCACAACATCGGTGAGGTGCACGATGGTGCAGCCACCATGGACTGGATGGAGCAGGAGCAGGAACGCGGCATCACCATCACTTCGGCTGCGACCACCACCTTCTGGGAGCGCACCGAGGACGGTCAGACTGCCGATACCCCCAAGCACCGCCTGAACATCATCGACACCCCCGGCCACGTTGACTTCACCATCGAAGTCGAGCGTTCGCTGGCGGTTCTCGACGGTGCCGTCTGCGTTCTGGACGCAAACGCCGGTGTTGAACCCCAGACCGAAACCGTGTGGCGTCAGGCTGACCGCTACAAAGTTCCGCGCATGGTCTTCGTCAACAAGATGGACAAGATCGGCGCCGACTTCTTCAACTGCGTTCGCATGATCGAAGACCGCACCGGCGCGCGCGCCGTCCCTGTTGGTATCCCGATCGGTGCAGAGAACGAGCTGGAAGGCCTGATCGACCTGGTCACCATGGAAGAATGGCTGTGGCAGGGCGAAGACCTGGGCGCAAGCTGGGTCAAAGCTCCGATCCGCGACAGCCTGAAGGACATGGCTGAAGAATGGCGCGGCAAGATGATCGAAGCGGCCGTCGAAGAAGACGACGACGCGATGATGGAATACCTGGAAGGCAACGAGCCCGACATTCCGACTCTGCGCAAACTGCTGCGCAAGGGCACTCTGGCGCTGCACTTCGTGCCGGTTCTGGGTGGTTCGGCGTTCAAGAACAAAGGTGTTCAGCCGCTGCTCAACGCCGTGATCGACTATCTGCCCAGCCCGCTGGACGTTGTCGACTACATGGGCTTCAAACCCGGTGACGAGGAAGAAGTCCGCAACATCGCGCGTCGCGCTGACGATGACATGGCCTTCTCGGGCCTGGCGTTCAAAATCATGAACGACCCCTTCGTTGGCTCGCTGACCTTCACCCGGATCTACTCGGGCGTTCTGAACAAGGGCGACTCGATCCTGAACTCGACCAAAGGCAAGAAAGAGCGCATCGGTCGTATGATGATGATGCACTCGAACAACCGGGAAGAGATCGAAGAGGCGTTCGCAGGCGACATCATCGCTCTGGCGGGTCTGAAAGACACCACCACCGGTGACACCCTGTGCGATCCGAAGGATCCCGTGGTTCTGGAAACCATGACCTTCCCCGATCCGGTGATCGAGATCGCGGTCGAGCCCAAAACCAAGGGCGACCAGGAAAAGATGTCTCAGGGTCTGGCCCGTCTGGCCGCCGAAGACCCGTCCTTCCGCGTGGAAACCGACCTGGAATCGGGTCAGACCATCATGAAGGGCATGGGCGAACTTCACCTGGACATCCTGGTCGACCGTCTGAAGCGCGAGTTCAAGGTCGAAGCCAACATCGGTGCGCCGCAGGTGGCCTATCGTGAGACCATCTCGATGCCGATCGAACACACCTACACCCACAAGAAACAGTCGGGTGGTTCGGGTCAGTTTGCTGAGGTCAAGCTCGAGATCACTCCGACCGAACCGGGCGAAGGTTATTCGTTCGAAAGCCGCATCGTTGGTGGTGCCGTTCCGAAGGAATACATCCCGGGTGTCGAAAAAGGCATCCAGTCCGTCATGGACAGCGGCCCGCTGGCCGGCTTCCCCGTGATCGACTTCAAGGTTGCCCTGCTGGACGGTAAATTCCACGACGTCGACTCGAGCGTTCTGGCGTTCGAAATCGCGGCGCGGATGTGCATGCGCGAAGGTCTGAAAAAGGCCGGCGCGAAACTGTTGGAACCGATCATGAAGGTCGAAGTGATCACCCCGGAAGAGTACACCGGCGGTATCATCGGCGACCTGACTTCGCGTCGGGGCCAGGTGTCTGGACAAGAGCCGCGCGGCAACGCGATTGCGATCGACGCATTCGTGCCGCTGGCCAACATGTTCGGCTACATCAACACTCTGCGTTCGATGTCGTCGGGCCGCGCCCAGTTCACCATGCAGTTCGACCACTATGATCCGGTTCCGCAGAACATCGCGGAAGAGATCCAGGCAAAATACGCATAACCGAAAAATAGAGGGAGCCTGCTGCCCGGGCTCCCTTCATTTCCGAAAAAGGAGGCCATCATGGCAAAGGAAAAGTTTGAGCGTACAAAACCGCACGTCAACATTGGCACGATTGGCCACGTTGACCACGGCAAGACGACGCTGACCGCAGCAATCACCAAGTATTTCGGC
>NZ_JBQFQN010000002.1:0-414917 GCF_056536885.1 Ruegeria sp. CI5 | reverse complement strand
CAGCATGTCGATCCGGTCCTCACCGTTTTCGCCCATGCCCAAAATCCCGCCCGAGCAGACCTTCATCCCCGCCTCGCGCACGCGGTTCAGCGTGTCGATCCGGTCGGCGAAGGTGCGGGTGGTGATAACCTCGGGGTAGTAACGCTCGGACGTGTCAATGTTGTGGTTGTAATAGTCCAGCCCCGCATCGCGCAACTGCACCACCTGGGTGTCGTCCAGCATGCCCAGGGTCATGCAGGTTTCCATGCCCATTTCTTTGACGCCTTCGATCATTGCGACCAGCGCGTCCATGTCGCGATCCTTGGGCTCGCGCCAGGCCGCCCCCATACAGAACCGGGTCGAGCCCGAGTCGCGCGCCTTGCGAGCTTCGGCCAGAACGCGTTCGACCTCGATCAGTTTCGAGGCGCTCAGCTTGGAGCCGTTGCGTGCGGATTGCGAGCAATAGGCGCAATCCTCGGCGCAGCCGCCGGTCTTGATCGACAGAAGCCGCGACATCTGCACCTTGTTGGGGTCAAAATTCTCGCGATGTACGGTCTGCGCCCGATACAGAAGATCCATCAGCGGCAGGTCATAGATGGCCTGAGCGGTTTCGCGGGTCCAGGTGTTCGATGTAGCCGACATTTTATAGATAATTTTTCCCGATGATTCAGATTTACCCGGGTTTATCAATAAAGCCGAAAAACGCAACATCCGCGATGTCACAGGCGCAGAAAATGACCGTGACCGCTAACGGTGATTCAACCGTGAAGTGGCTTGTTGTTCGCCGCCCGATAGGCCTGCACATAACCGCGCGCGACCGAACGGACAGCGCGGCCGATCTGGGTGTATGCCTCGTCCGGCAAGTTGGCGAAAGACACCCGGGCGGACCAGTTCGGCGCATCGAAACCGCTGCCGTTCAGCAGCACGATCCCATAGTCCTCGGCCAGCTTGAACGCGATGTCCAACGGGTGGACGTTCTTCTTGATCCAGTCCACGACCTCTTCGCCGACGTATTTGCGCAGCCAGAATTCGAAGTCGATGATGCCGTAGTAGGCGTCATAGTGATCGCCCGGCTGGACCTCGATCCCCAAGGCTTCGGTCAGCAGGTGGAACCGTCGATGCACTAGTTCGATACAGGCGGTCTGATAGGCTTTCTTTGTGTCGACCAGCTCGCAGAGCGAGAACAACGTCATCATGACCTGCTGCGGCAGGGACAATCCGGCGGTGTGGTTCAGGGCCACATCCCGGCTGTCGGCCACGAGCCTGTCGACGAATTTGATTTCGCTGGGATGCAGGCTGAGCGTGCCGTAACGCTTGTCGAGCTTCTGCTTGATCTCGGCAGGATGCGCGGCGAGCTTTTCGTCGAAGATATTGTCCTGCGCGACGGCGATCACGCCGAGCCGCCAACCGGTGCAGCCGAAATATTTCGAATAGGAATAAACACCGATCGTGTTGCGGGGCATGTAGCCCATGACCGAGGTGAAATCATGTACGAAAGTGCCGTACACATCATCAGTCAGGACAATCAGGTCCGGCCTGTGGTTCTCGACCAAATCCGCGAGTTTGCGCAGAGAAGCATTGCTAAGGGCCACCGACGACGGGTTGCCCGGATTGACCAGAAAGAAGGCCTTGACCTTGGGGTCCTTCAGCTTTTCGACTGCAGCATCGGTCAGTTGGAACCCATCTTCCTCGTCCGTTTCCACGTGAACGGACTCGAGGCTGTAATCCTCAAGTTCGGGCATTTCGAGGTAGGGCGTGAAGATCGGCGTGCACAGGGCGATCGTGTCGCCCGGGTTCAACAGCCGGTTGGCCTTGAGCGATTTGAAGATATAGCACATGGCCGCCGTGCCGCCTTCCACCGCAAACAGGTCGAACTGCGCATCGGGACGGTGCCCGGCACACATGGCCCACATCAGGTATTCGTGGGCGATGGCGGCGTTGTGCTTAAGAATACGGTCGGGAACAGGGTAGTTGTCGCCGATGATCGAGTCCGTCAGTTCGTGCACGAATTCGTCAGCGTCGAAACCGAAGGCCCGGATGGCGTGGTCGATCACATCCAAAAGCGTGTCGGCGCCCGGCATCTCGGAATTGGCCCTGCCCCACTCCAACAGACGGTCATGGCAACCTGCCATTGCCGGCATCCCCCCAAGGCCCGCCGGATGATTCATGACGCGGCGCGACTCGGCCACGGCAAACTGGCCAAGCGCAAAGAAAGCTTCACGCGGGCGGGTGGCGACCCAATTGGGATTGCCCCGGCCGGCATTCAAAAAGGCGCTGTTGGATTTGCGCGCCTCGACCGAGGCCAGCTTGATCAGCTCGTCCTTGATCTGAAAGGGGCTGAGGGCTTCGTAATCGTGCAGCTTCAATCTGTCCATGACTCAAGACCTTTCCAAATCAACTGAGGATCAAAACGACGACCATCCCGAATATCGTCAGCAGGGTGTTTCCGATCGCGTAGGGCATGCCGTAGCCCAGGGCCGGAATCCGGCTTTGCGCGGCCTCCTGGATCATGCCGAGCGCCGCCGTCGTAGTGCGGGCCCCCGCGCAGGCGCCAAACAGGATGGCAGGGTGAAACTTGAATATGTAGTGCCCAACATAAACCGAGAAAATCATCGGCAAAGACGTGGCCACAATACCCCATAACAACAGCGCGATGCCTGCCTGCTGCAAACCAGCCACGAAACCGGGCCCGGCCGATATCCCGATGACCGCGATGAAGACATTCAGGCCCAGCGTATTCATCAACCACAGCGACGGTGCGGGAATGCGACCGAAGGTTGGGTGAACGGTGCGCAGCCACCCCAGCAGCAGCCCGGCCAGCAACGCGCCACCAGTGGTCGACAGGCTGATCGGAAAACCGCCCATTGTAATTGCAAGCGTGCCGATGACACCCCCGATGAAAATGCCCCAGCCCACAAAGGCCAGATCGGTCGTGTCAACGGGCCGGTCGGCGTACCCGATTTCGGCGATGGCCGCCTCGACATGGCGCTTGCTGCCCAGAATGGTCAGAATGTCACCGCGATGCAGAACCGTGCCCGGCAGCAGCGGCAGATCAATCATGTTCCGCGTCAGCTTCGACACATACACGCCACGGGCCTGAGGCATCTTGCTGAGCTCATCCAATGTCTTGCCGTGCACGTCCTTGCTTGTGATCAAAACGTCCAGTTTTTCCGATGGGATACTCAGCAGCTCGGGCGCATCCGCTTCCTTGAGGCTGGGCTCGAGCGCTCCGACAAGATCACCGCGCCGACCCGAGAACATCACGACATCACCCGCTTGCAGCACCGTGTCCGCGTCAACCTCAACGATCTTGCCGCCGCGGCTGAGGCGTTCGGCATAGACGCGGACACCGGGCAACAGATCCTTGACCGGCTGGCCGAGCAATTCGCTGCCTTCGGGAATCTCAAAAGCGCGCGCCTCGATCGCGCGATAGGCCGAAACGATGCCGCCTCCGGTCTCGACATCTTCGCCGCCACTCAGCTTGGCCTCGTATTCCTTGCAGGCGGCCACCAGGTCAACACCGATCAGGCGCGGGCCGATCTTGGCCAGAATGATCGCCGACCCGATCGTGCCGTAGATATATGTCACCGCATAGGCGACCGGGATCTGGTTGGAATAGGTTTTGGCCTGCTCGGCCGACAAACCCAACTGGTTGATCTGGTCCGTCGCCACTCCGATCGCCGCAGAAATCGTTTGCGAGCCGGCATACAGGCCCGCGGCGTAGCCAAGCTCGAGCCCGGCGATCTTGGCCGACACGACCGGCACGACCAGACACAGGGCGAGAACGCTCAGCGCAAAAAGCACCTCGCGCGCGCCGTCAACCTTGAGGCCGCGAATGAACTGTGGCCCAACGCCGTAGCCAACTGCGAAGATGAACAGGATGAAGAAGGTGGACTTCACCGCTGAATCAATACTGATCTGTGCCTGCCCGATCACGACGGCCGCCAACAAGGTGCCCGTGACCGAACCCAGACTGAACCCCATGACCTTGATTGGTCCGACCAAAAACCCGATGCCGATGGCGAGAAAGACAGCCAGTTCCGGATAGGTTTGCAGGATATTCACCAGCCAATCGACCATACTGCGCCTTTCGGGTTTGTTACGTCGCTCAGTCCACCCTGAACGTCAGCTGTCCGGAGGCCCGGACGAGTGCGATCAGCGCAGGAATTTCCAAGGTCACGATACCCCACGCGAACCGTTTGTCTATTGAATTATCTGAATTTGTTTGGCGCCGGGGCCGCGCGGAATTGTGTCCGCCAGCGGCGGCACAGGTTTGGAAAATCGTCGACAACCGCCTGGATCAATCGAACCTGCGCACTGATTTCGGCCCCTGCGATGTCACGGAATGCAGGGACAGGGAATGATCCATGTTCCGCATACGGTGGCGCAGCATTTCACGACCAAGCCGCGCCAAATCAGCTGCGTAGTCAGGGTTTGCGGCGACATTCTCGGCTTCGCCCCGACCGTGGTGGTCGAACAACAACGGCGGCAGGTCAGCTGCGAACTCGACCAGGGTAAAGCGCTCGTTACGCAGGATGCCCAGACACGAGTTGCTGTGACCCGTTCCAAGATCACTTTGAAACTGAGTGGGCGTCAGTGGATCGGCAAAGTCCAGCTCACTGAAGGAATACCGGCGCCAGTCCTCTGGCACGGCACCACGCAGCAGCGGCAGCAAGGATCGACCATCCATCGAGTTCGGGAGCTCTTGCCCAACCCAGTCCAGGATCGTGGGTGCGACATCAATTGACTCGGTCGGCACCTCGACGCGCTGGCCGGCCATCTGAGCGTTGCCAGGCATGCGAATGATCAGCGGCGTGTGGTAAGCCGCGTCATACACTGACATTTTGCCCCAGGAATAATGATCGCCCAGCATCTCGCCATGATCCGCAGTGATCACCACCAGCGTGTCGTCATACTGGCCGCTGTCCTTGAGAAAGCGGATGACCCGGCCGATATGATGGTCAACCTCGGTTGCCAATCCAAGATAGACGGCCCGCAAGGTCTGCGTGTTCTCATCCGTCGGCCCAACTTCGGAAAAACCTTGCACGCAGTCTTTTGGTGTATTCGAGTCCAGAGCGGGTCCAAAGAACGGGTGCACGGCCTTTTCGTCCTCGGGGCTGGGTAGACGGTTTGGCAAAGGCAACGCGTCGGGATCGTACATCCGGTTGTAGGGCGCGGGGGCCACCAGTGGCGGATGCGGACGGATATACGTCAAATGCGCGAACCATCCCGAGTTCCGATAGGCGGCAATTCCGTCCAGAAACCTGTTGGTCAGAAATGCGGTGTCGCTGTCCTCGGCCTTGTAAGGGGCCGGGTCGTTCAGTTTTGGGGCCGACCCATCCGGCGAAACCGGCTTGTAGAGATCCCAGTAGTCTTCGAACTCGTATCCCTGGCGCATCAAGTAGGACCGCCAAGGAAAGGACTCCTCAAGTCGCATTTCGAGCACTTCGTGAAACCCGTGCATCGGGTTTTCGTAGGTCTTCACCGACGGATCATTCGGATGATGAACCCGTGGATCGGCCGAGGTGTCTGTATAGCCGAACAGCATCGGCAGATAGCCGGCTTTTCGCATCTCGGTGGCGATGTTTGGCGTGTCATGGCGCAGCGGCGTTCCATTGCGGACCGAACGATGGTTCATCGCGTATTGCCCGGTCAGGATAGAGGCGCGGGACGGTCCGCAGGGATTGGTTACGGAAAAATGCCGGTCGAACGAAACGGCCTCGTCCATGAAGGCGCGCAGATTGGGCAGGTTGACATGATCAGCCAGAGCACCGCGCAGACAATCGGCCCGCAATTGGTCGATGATGATGAAAAGAACGTTTCCTGCTTGGCTCATGCCGTGATTCCCATTGGAAAACTGGTGTTCGACGGTGCGGACTGTGTCGGGGTTCCCTCGGGCAGGCAACCGGTTTTGCGCCAATTCTCGCCTCTTGGGCGACCCGGGCCGTGCAAACCGGTAACCCCCGCACCCAAATCGCCGCCCGGTTGAACAAAGCCATTGCGGCCCGGAACGGTTTCCCGTCTGATACCGGCATGACGAAACCCTCGATCGCAGTCGAACAGGAAGGCGGCACAGCGCGCGTGATTGTGTCTGGCGAAATGCTGACACAGTCGTTGAGCGCCGTCGAAAACGCCTTTCGCGCCACCCGCCCGGATGCGGCGCATGTGACGGTCGACATGTCCGAAATCGATGCACTGGACACCGGCGGCGCGTGGCTGATCGCGGACCTGAAAAACCGCTGTGCAGCCATGGGGGCGACCGTGGCTTTCGACGGGTTGAAACCGGCACATTCCGCGCTGCTGGAAACCGTCTCGGAGAACATTCCCAAGGACATTCCCGCCGAAGCCCCACCAAAAGGGTTCATGCCATGGCTTGAGAGCCTGGGCCAATCAACGGTGGGCGCCGGGCGCGACACCATGTCGATCCTCGGCTTTCTGGGCCTGACCTTGCACCGGCTGGGCCGCACGATGATCATGCCGTGGCGCCTGCGCCGCGCCGCGGTCGTGTCGCAGATGGAGGAAACCGGGTTCAAGGCCCTGCCCATCGTGGCGCTGATGGGGTTTCTGATCGGCGTGGTTCTGGCTTTTCAGGGGGCCACCCAGTTGAAACAGTTCGGCGCGGAAATTTTCGTGGTCGAGTTGATCTCGATTTCGGTACTGCGCGAGTTGGGCATCCTGCTGACCGCGATCATCGTGGCCGGCCGGTCCGGTTCGGCCTTCACGGCCTCGATCGGTTCTATGAAAGTGCAGGAAGAAATCGACGCCATGCGCACATTGGGTCTGGACCCGATCGAGGTGCTCGTCATTCCACGGGTTCTTGCACTGCTGATCATGCTGCCGATCCTGGGCTTCGTGGCCGACATCGCCGGCCTTTTTGGCGGCGCCCTGATGAGCTGGATCGATCTGGGCGTCAGCCCCGGAATGTTCATTACGCGCCTGAAGGAAAACACCAGCGTCTGGCATCTGGCGGTTGGGCTGATCAAGGCGCCGTTCTTTGCCATGGTCATCGGGGTAATCGCCTGTTGGCAGGCAATGCAGGTCAAGGGTTCCGCCCAAAGCGTCGGCCAACGCACCACCGCGTCAGTTGTTCAGTCGATTTTCATGGTCATTGCCATTGACGCGCTGTTTTCCATTTTCTTCTCCGAGATCGGTGTCTGACATGGATGGATCCGCTCAGACATCGACCGCCAAGCTGGACGCGCAGCGCGAAGCGGTGATCCGTGTGCGCAATCTGCGCAACCAGTTCGGTCCGCAGGTGGTGCATGACGACCTGAACCTGGATGTCTGGCGCGGCGAAGTGCTGGGCATTGTCGGCGGGTCCGGGACCGGCAAGTCCGTCCTTCTGCGCACCATCGTCGGGCTGAACAAACCTGCGGCAGGCAGTATCGAAGTTTTGGGTGTCGACGTGCTGAACGGCCCCGAGGCCGACCGACGCCGCATCGAGAAACGCTGGGGCGTCGCCTTTCAGGACGGGGCACTGTTTTCCTCGCTGACCGTGCTTCAGAACGTCATGGCCCCGTTGCGCGAACACACCGGCCTGAGCGAGAGCTTGATGCGGGCGCTCGGCAGCCTCAAGATCAGCCTTGTGGGGCTGCCACAGCTGAGTTGCGGCAAGTTCCCGTCAGAGCTGTCAGGCGGAATGCGCAAGCGGGCCGCGCTGGCCCGAGCATTGGCATTGGACCCCGAGATCGTGTTTCTGGACGAGCCCACCGCCGGGCTGGATCCCATCGGCGCCGCGGCCTACGACGAATTGATCGGAGAATTGCAACAGGCCTTGGGATTGACCGTTTTCATGGTAACACATGACCTGGACAGCCTGTACGCGATCTGCGACCGCGTTGCGGTTCTTGCAGAAAAGCGCGTGCTGGTGGAAGGTCCGATTGAAGACATGACCAAGGTCGACCACCCTTGGGTGCAGGAGTACTTCACAGGCCCCCGGGCCCGCGCGGCGCAACAGAAGGGGCAGGACAGGTAGAGGCGATGGAAACCCGGGCGAACTATATCCTGATCGGCGCGTTTACACTGGCGGGCATCCTGAGCGCGTTCGGCTTCTTCCTGTGGCTGGCCAAGTTCGAAGTCACGCGCCAATACGCTTACTATGACGTGCTGTTCGACAACGTGTCGGGCCTGTCAGCCGCCGGTGGCGTCAGCTATAACGGCCTGCCCGTGGGACAGGTCATTTCGCTGGACCTGGATGACGATGACCCGTCCAAAGTAAGGGTCCGGCTTGAGGTTGATGCTGACATTCCGGTGACCACGGACACGATCGCGCAGTTGCAGTCGCTGGGAGTGACCGGCGTCAGCTATGTCGAGTTGTCGGGCGGGTCGCCCGATGCCGAACGGCTGCCGCAGAACAGCGTCATCAAAAGCAAGCGCAGCGCCATCCAATCCCTGTTCGAAGGCGCACCCAAGGTCCTGGACGAGGCGGTGACCTTGCTGGAGAACCTGAACGCAGTGGTGGATGACAACAATCGCAAGGCCGTGTCGGACATTCTCGACAACCTGGCTTCGGCCTCGGGCCGGCTGGACAAGACCCTGAACGATTTTGAATCCCTGTCCAGCGATCTGGGCGGCGCGGCAAAGGACATCGGGGCCTTCACCAAACGCCTGGATCAGTTGGCTGATACCGCAGAAACCACGCTGACCACCGGAACTGATACGCTGAACAGCATCAAAACGGCCTCGGAATCGGCCAAAACCGCACTGGACAGCGCGAACCAGACGCTGGCGACAGCCAACAAGGTCATCGAAGACGACGTCCGCCCCTTCATCGAGCGCGGGTCGCAACTCGCGGACCGCCTGATCGGGTTGTCGGATGAAGCCGCGGTAACCATGGCAACCGTCAACAATACATTTGCCAACGCCAACCAAACGCTCGACTCGGTGACCGCGGCCATGGATTCGGCGAAAGGAACTCTGGCATCCGCAGAACGCGCGTTCGACTCGGCCAATCGCGTGATGGACGAAGACGTTGCACAGGTTGTTGACGACATCCGAAACGCCGCCACCAAAGTGGCCGAAACGGTAACGAACGTGACCGACAAGATCGACCAGATTTCAGCGGACGTTCTGAGCGCGTCGCAATCGGCATCGGACCTGTTGGGAACGATCGACGGCATCGTTCAACAAAACCGCCGGCAGGTTTCGGACTTCCTGCGGGTCGGACTGCCTCAATTCGTTCGTTTCGTGGAAGAATCCCAACGCCTTGTCATCAGCCTGGACCGTCTTGTCGACAAGGTCGAGCGCGACCCCGCGCGTTTCCTTCTGGGCACCCAAGCATCGGAGTTCCGTCAATGATCAGGCCCCTTCTTCTGACCCTTGCAATCACGACGCTGGGCGGATGTGCCGGTCTTGGCACGTTGAAACAGGCCTCGAAACCGAACGACCTGTATCTGCTGACCCCCAAGAGCACGTTCTCGCAGTCTTTGCCCCGGGTGCAGAAACAGATCGTCATCCAGGAACCCACTGCGACCGCTGCGGTGAACACCGACCAGATTGCCGTGCAGCCGACGCCCCTGCAGGTCCAGTATCTGCCGCGTGCCCGGTGGGTGGACCGAGCACCTTTGATCGTTCAGGCGTTGATGGTCGAAAGCTTTGAAAACAGCGGTCGCGTCGCCGCCGTGGGCCGTTCGACGGTCGGCCTGCGCGCCGACTACGTCATCGTTCCGGACCTGCGCGAGTTTCAAGGGATTGTCGTCGGAGAAACCGAAAACTCGAAAACCGTAAAAATCGAAGTGCGAATGAACATCAAGATCATCGACGAGTTCGAAGACAAGATCATCGCTTCAAGCTCGTTCCAGGAAGCCGTTGTCTCGACCAGCGACGAGACGCCGGATCTTGTTACCGCTTTTGACACCGCCTTGGGCAAAACCATGCGAGACGCAGTTGAGTGGAGCGTGCGGAAGATTCATTCGCACGCTGCCAACAATCCGCGCCCGTCGTTGAACTGACACGGATTGCCCACCCTTTATTTTGACAGGGATTGCGCCAGACGCATCAGGGTCACGGCTTCGGTCCGGTACCCGAAAGGATCGGCCCCACGGGCTGTGTTGCCCATCGCGATTGCATCATCATAGCTCCAGTCGGACAGGTAAGTGCCGCCGCGCAACAACTGGCCGAAACCTGCAATCGCGACGGAAAACCTCACGTCGTCCGTCTGGCGGCCCTGCCCGTCCATGATCGGTTGCTCGATCAACTGGCTGCGCGTGTCGCCGGGTGTTTTGTACCGCAGCTTGAAATAGCCGATTTCATCACTGCCCGAAGCGGGGGCGGTGTTTCCATACCGTAGCGGTGCATTGCGAATTGCGTTGGAGCCGACCGGCGTGACTTCGTAAATCGCGGTCACGCTGTGGCCAGCACCTATGTCGCCCGCATCAACAGTGTCATTCAAAAAGTCCTCGCGGCGCAAAGCGCGGGTTTCGTATCCGATCAGGCGGTATTCGGCGATTTGGGCAGGGTTGAATTCGACCTGAATCTTGACGTCGTTGGCAATCGGAAACAGCGCACCGGTCAGTTGGTCAACCAGCACTTTGCGGGCCTCACCCAGCGTGTCGATGTAAGCCGCCTGTCCGTTTCCGTTCTGGGCCAGGGCCTGCATCGTCGCGTCATCAAGGTTACCGCGCCCGAAACCCAGAACGCTCAGATATGTTCCGCTGTCGCGCTTGTCAGAGATAAACTCCTTCAGAGCTTCGGGATCGGACAGGCCAACGTTGAAATCCCCGTCCGTGGCCAGAATGACTCGCGTCACCTCGCCCGCGGCGGCCATGTCTGCAGCAACCTGATAGGCTTGCTGAAGCCCGGCTTGTCCCGCTGTGGATCCGCCCGCGTCCAAGTGTTCGAGCGCCCGCAGGATCTTGGCCTGATCGGCTGCAGATGTCGGCTCCAGAACCTGGCCCGCACTGCCGGCATAGGTCACGATCGACACCTGATCCTCGGGTCGCAACTCGGGCAACATCAGGCGCAGGGACTGTTTCAACAAGGGCAACTTGTTGGCGTCCTGCATCGAGCCCGAGGTGTCGATGAGAAAGACAAGATTGAGCGCCGGACGCTCCTCGATCACCGGAAGCGTTCCCTGAATGCCGATATGGACCAGTCGAGTACCGGTATTCCAGGGGCTGGGCATGACCGTGATGCTTGGCTGAAACGGCACCGCGCCGTCCGGCGCCGGATAGGAATAGGGAAAGTAGTTTAGCATTTCTTCAATCCGCACCGCGTCACGCGGGGGCAAGTGACCAGCCAGAAGCGAGGACCTGACGATGGCGTAAGATGCGGTATCGACATCAATCGAAAACGTCGAAATCGGTTCTTCCGCGGTGACCTTGAGTGAGTTGGTTTCGGCGTTTGCAAATTCTTCGGACGACTGCTCGGGCCGCGCTGGCGGACGAAAAGCGTCGCTCGAAACCGAAGGGGCCACTGTGCTGTCGGCGAGGCGGCCTTGCGAGAGAAGGCTGCGTTTTGCCAGAGGTTCCAGCGCTTCTTCCACAACCATCGGCGCTTCGGCAACGGGTTCCTCAAGAACCATCTCGGCCGTTTCAGCGTCTGATTGTCCGGATGGTCGAACCGCCTGCGGCTGGCCGGTCACCCGGGTCTCGGTACCGAACCTAGGGGACAGCACACCGTCCCGCGTCTGCGGCACGATCATGATCAGTGCCACGGCAGCGATGGCTGTTGTAGCGGCCAGCGCGCCGCGGGTCGAAATTGCATTCAACATGGCTTTGGTTCCTTCTGTCACGCGGGCCAACGGGCCTCGCCTGACATTGGGACGCGTACCGGGTCGAGATCCTTGGAGATCAGCAAAGTTTTTTTTAGCCAGCTCCAGATTGACGGCCCGCCGCTTTTCATCCGGTGCAGGCGTTGCGGCATCCATCAGTGTTTTCAGATCATCGAGCTCATCACTCATTGGGCAAGCTCCTCTTGTTTGATCGCGCGCAGGCGCTTTCGGGCTTCGGACAGGCGCCATGAGACCGTGCCCTCGGACACGCCCAGCACGTCGGCGGCCTGTGCATGGGTCATTTCATCATCCAGCGTCAGCGCCAGTGTCTGACGCAGATCTTCGGGCAAACTCTGCATGGCCCGTTGCAGCCATGACAGGGCCTCGGCCGTCTCGACGGCTTCGGCGCGCCGCATCTTTTCCACATCGCCCCAGCCGATAGCTGCCCGGTTTCGGCTGACGGTTCGACGCCGCGCATCGTGTGCGGCGTTGCAGACGACCCGATACAGCCATGTCGTGAACTTTGAACTCGCTCGAAAACCGACAATTTTTGCGGGCAAGGCTGCACATATGTCCTGCGTCAGATCTTCGGCGACCTCGGCGCTGCCGGTCAGCCGAAAGGCCAGCCGGAACACGCGGTCATAATGCCGTCCAAGCAGCGTCGCGAACGCTTCCGCGTCCCCGTTGGCGGCCCCATGGGCCAATTCTTCATCCGAGGTCAGTTTGCTCATTCTGACTATTCAGACGCAGGACAGGAGCGGATCCTTGGAACATTTGAGAATAAAATCAGAAATGGCTGGCCGACGCCTTCTGCCAATCCGCTGCAAATTCCTGCGGCACTGTGTCTTTCAACAAGGCACCTGGCTCGATAAAGGTGTAAAGTTCCGCGTATGAGCACTCGCGCTCATTGGCAATTCGGCGGTAGATATCGGATGGGCCGAGGTCAGATACGCGCTCTTTCCCCATTGCACCCAGTATTTCGCGAAAGCTTTCCAGAGTGGCGTCATGAAAGCGGTGAACCCGCTTGCGTTTCTGCGCCACGTTGACCGCGCGCCCGCGAATGGGATCCTGTGTTGCGACGCCTGACGGGCAGCGGTTCGTATTGCAATGCAAGGCCTGAATGCAGCCCACGGCGAACATCATCGCCCGCGCCGCATTGCACATGTCAGCCCCCAGCGCGAATTTCTCGATCATGTCATAACCAGTTGCCACTTTGCCTGAACAGACCACCCGGATCTTGTCCCGCAGACCTACTCCGCGCAGACTGTTGTTCACGAAGATCAGCCCTTCGTTCAACGGTACGCCCAGACGGTTGGTAAATTCCACAGGCGCCGCGCCGGTCCCGCCTTCGGCCCCGTCTACGGTGATGAAATCGGGCAGAATGCCCGTTTCCAGCATGGCCTTGCAGATCCCCATGAACTCGGACCGGTTGCCGATGCACAGCTTGAAACCGACGGGTTTGCCCCCGGACATTTCGCGCAGGTGTTGGACGAAATGCATCAAGCCCGTTGGCCCGTCAAAGGCCGAGTGAATGGGTGGCGAAATCACATCCTGATGCACGGGCACGCCTCGAATAAGCGCGATTTCTTCGTCGACCTTGGCCGCCGGCAGAACACCACCATGGGACGGTTTCGCGCCTTGGGACAGCTTGATCTCAATCGCCTTCACGACGTCCTTCTGGGCATTCTGGGCGAACTTGTCCTTGTCAAAGCCGCCCTCTGCCGTCCGACAACCGAAGTATCCGGTGCCAATCTGCCAGATTATATCGCCGCCTTCGGCAAGATGGTGCGGCGACAGCCCGCCCTCGCCCGTGTTGTGTGCGAAACCGCCATCCTTGGCCCCGCCGTTCAAGGCGCGGATCGCGTTGGCGCTGAGTGCCCCGAAGCTCATCGCTGAAACGTTCAGCCGCGATGCGAGATAGGGCTTTTCACACTGAGGACCGCCAAGCATCACACGCTCTTCGCTTTCCGGAACGTCCTTGGGCGCAAGCGAGTGATTGGCCCGGTGATATCCGACTTCGGTGATATCGTACTGGGTGCCGAAGGCCTGAGTGTCGACCTGTCCCTTTGCTCGTGAATACACCAGCGCGCGAATGATCCTATTGAAGGGCCGCCCGCTTTCGTTGGTTTCCACGAAATACTGGCGGATTTCCGGGCTGACGAACTCCAGCATATACCGGAAATGGCCCAGAACCGGATAGTTGTTCAGTACGTTGTGTTTGGTGGTCAGCATGTCGTACAGCCCGACCAACGCGTAAGGGACCAGCAAAATCAGCAGCCAGAATGCCGGAGGCCAGTACAAACCCCAGACCACGGTCAAAGGCAGAACCACATAGGTCACGACATAATATATTCGACGTACGATCATCTTGCTCTCCCTTGGGCCAATCGGTCAGAGGTTGGCCTTGAGTTCCTTGACCCAGTTGTCCCACTGCGCATGTTCACCCTTGGCCAGCAGAATGCCTTCTTTCAGTTTCGACATGCCGAATCCCCAGGCCATCTTGGTATCGATATGCGGAGGCATGACCAACTCGCCGGGCGTGACCATGGCGTCGATGATGAATGGCTTTCGGCTGGCTTTGGCGCGCGCGACGGCCTCGGGGATGTCAGCCGCATGTTCCACACGGACCCCGTCCCCACCGCAAACCCTCGCATATTCCGCAAAGTCCGGGTTCACCAGATCGGTAGCAGCGGGGTTCAGCGGATAACCCGCCACCTCCATCTCCATCTTCACGAAGCCGAGCGTCTGGTTGTTGAAGACCAGCACCTTGATGGGCCACTCGTAGCGCACGGCAGTCACGAAATCCTGCATGGACATGCCAAAACCGCCATCCCCGCAGAACGCCCAAACCTCGCGCTGCGGATCCAGCGCGGCGGCTCCCAACGCCGAAGGCAACCCGGACCCCAGTGACGAATGGTTGAACGACCCCACCATGCGCCGTCCGCCTTTCATCCGGGTCTGACGCGCCACCCAGACCGTGCATTCGCCGATATCCATTGCAAATATTGCGTTATCGGCAGCCTGGTCGGAGACCTGCCGCGCGAACAGCTGCGGGTGGAGTGGCTCGGTGTCGCACTCGAGGCTGGAGTCGCGGTCTTGCTGCGCCAGCCATTTCGTACACAGTTTGACCTGACGATCGGCAAACGCCCTGTCGTCTTTTGCGGCCAGCTTTGGCAGGAGCAGATCCAGCGTCGCGCCGACATCTCCCAGCAATCCCGATGCGATGGGCGCGCGGCGTCCCAGATGTTCGACGTTGCGATCGATCTGGATGATTTTCGCTTTTTCCGGCAGGAACCACTCGTAAGGGAAGTCCGTCCCCAGCATCACCAGCACATCGCAGTCGCGCACTGCATGATACCCGCCGGGATTGCCGATCAACCCGGTCATCCCGACCACGTTGGGATCATCATAGTCAAAAATGTCCTTGCCCTTGAGGGAATGCGTGATCGGCGCATTCAGCCGTTGGGACAGAGCCAAAACCTTGTCCTTGGCTTCTCTGCATCCCACGCCGGCGAAAAGAGCGACTTTCCTGCCCGCGTTGATGATCTCGGCCGCACGGTCGATTTCGGATTCGGGCGGGATCAGCGTTGATGGCGTTTTCAGGATCGGGTGCAGTTGGTGCAAGCTGGGCACCTGCTGTTCGGATATGTCGATGGGCAGTTCGATCCGCACGACCTCGCGGTTGATCAAGGCGCGTTGTACGGCGATCTGAGCCAGTCGCGGCATCTGGTCCGGCGAATTGATCACGGCCTGGTAGCCGCAGATATCCTCGAACACTTTCTCAAGATTGACTTCCTGGTGGTATCCGGTCCCGCGCTCCCGATGAGCGACCTGACCTGTGATCGCCACGACCCCTGCACCCTCACGCCGGGCGTTGTACAGTCCATTGATCAGGTGAAGCGCGCCGGGTCCGACGGTTCCGGCACAAATCCCGATCCCGCCGGTCAGATGCGCCTGGGCATAGGCTGCATAGGCTGCGTTTTCCTCGTGCCTGACCCCGATCCATTCGAACCGGCTATCCCCGCGCATGGCTTCAAGCAGGGGGTTGAGCGCATCGCCCGTCACGCCGAAGATCTGGCACCCTCCGGCATCCGCGAGAATATCCAGCAATACCTTGCATACGGAATTCGACGTCATGACCTGCCCTCTGGTTCCGACCCCATCGGGCCTGTCCCGATAGATCGTGGGCAGGTTGCCCTTTGATTGCAAGCCTTTGTACGGCCACCCCTAGCATCGGGCGGATTTGCGGTGGCTTGGTTGCGGCGGTTGAACCCGGGCGGCACAGCCGCTATCCAAATCCAAACCCCACAGGCGGAGAAGCGTCCTTGGCCAAAACTCAGGCGGCAGTTTCGGGGAAGCCCATGATGTACGCCGCCGTCTTTGTCGGCGGGGCGGCTGGGTCGATCCTACGCGAACTGTTTGCGCTGGAAATTCCGGGGATGCCGTTGCTGACATCGACCTTCGGCATCAATGTCGTGGCCTGTTTCATTCTGGGATGGCTCTACGCCATACGGGGCCGGGTGCATGCCCATGTTCTGCACCTCGGGGCCGTTGGTTTCTGCGGCGGATTGTCGACGTTTTCGTCCTTTGCCGCCGAACTGGAACGGATCGCTGAAACCGACGGCTGGTCGGTCATCTTGCCGTTGGCGGCCGAAGTCATCTGCGGTTTGGGCGCGGCCATTCTGGGCGAGGCAATTGGACGCCGCCGCCACTCAGGAGGGCGGGCCGAATGACCGATCTGTATCTGCATGCGGTGTTTGGGCTGGGCGGCGGACTGGGAGCAGTCCTTCGCCACTGGGTCGCGCGGGCCATCACCCACGACCTGCCGGTCTCGACGCTGGTCGTGAACGTATTGGGCAGCCTGTTGTTGGGGCTTTGGATCGGGTACCTCGGCGGGCCCGTGGAGATGGCCGAAGAAGAAAAGCGCCTGGTTTTCGGCTTTTGCGGAGGGTTCACGACATTCTCCAGCTTTGCCTACCAGTCTCTTGAACTGCAGCGTGAGCGGACGATTGTCCTTGCGGGTGGAAACATCCTGCTCAGCCTCGGACTGTGCTGGCTGGCCCTGTGGCTGGGACTGTGGATGATGGGCTAGCCGGTCGCTACATGCCCGGCATGTGCATCCGCATGGCCAGATTGCCCAGGATCCAGACCGTTCCAAGAATGATGATCAGCAGAACCAGCGTCGAGAACAGGACCAAATCCAGATCTTCGCGGCTGCTGCGGCGACGGTCGATATGCAGGAAATAGACCAGTTGAACGATCAGCTGCGCCAAACCCAACAGCCCAATTGCAAGATAGACACCCTTGGTCTCGATGCCGAACCAGTAGGCGATCCCAAACACGATCAGTGTCAGCAACAGCGAGCCGCCATAGCCGATCACATACCGGCGCCGCTCGCGTCTGTGCATCTCGGACCGTTTATCCATAGGTCAGCCCTCCGAAATACACGATGGTGATGATGCCGATCCAGATCAGATCAAGGAAGTGCCAGAACAGTGCCAGCCGCACCACGCGCGAAATCACGAGGTCGGTCATCCCCATGACCCGCAGTTGAATGCCCAGAACGACCAGCCACACACAGCCCGCCGCCACATGCAGCCCGTGCAGAGGCACCAACCCGTAGAAGGCGGACAAGAAACCGCTGCGCTGCGGGATGCCACCCTTTTCCGCCATCGACATGAAATCGCGGATTTCGAGGACCAGAAAACTCAGCCCAAGCAGCAGCGTAACCCCGAACCACAGGACGATCCGACCGCGCGGCAGGTTGTATTTCAGCGCCAGCATGGCAAGTCCAACAGTCAGGCTGCTGGTCAGCAGGATCAGGGTCTGGGCAAAGATGCTGTAGAGATCGAACAAGTCGTGCGGGCCAGGACCACCGGCCTGCGCGTCGATCATGGTGACGTAGACGCCGAACATCAGCCCGAAATAGACCAGGTCGCTCATCAGAAAGACCCAGAAACCGAAGGTCACCACTTCGGTCGCCTTGTGGGCGCTGGCATGACGCCGCCCAAGGTTCAGACCTGGGTAACTGTGGGTTGGTGCAGGCGTCATGTCGCCGCCTCCAGATCCGGTCGGGCAAGCCCGGTGTTTTCTGGCGCACCTTCGTGATCCCGGTTCACAGGGGTCGCGTTGCGGACCACGTCCAGCCAGGCCTCGTGCTGCCTGCGCACTTCTTCAGCTGAAACCACTTCTTCGGTATCGGTCTGAAAGGTCCACAGGATGAACGACAGGATCATCATCACTGTCACCAGCGCCGCCAGCCACCAGATCCACCAGACCAGCGCAAACATCCACACACCGCTGAGCACGCAGAGCACGAAACCGATGCTGGTGTTGCGCGGCATGGTGATGTCCTCGTACCGGTCGGGGTGCGGGTAGGCCTCGCCACGCTCTTTCGCGGCGGCAAAATCGTCGCGGTCCGTGACATGCGGGATGATCGCGAAATTGTAGGGCGGCGGCGGGGCCGGGATCGACCATTCCAGCGTACGGGCGTCCCAGGGGTCGCCAACCGATACGCGGCTCTGTTCGCGGTTGCGGATGCTGACCCACAGCTGCACGACGACCGACAGCAAGGCCGCCAGAATGACCAGCGCGCCGATGACGGCCGTGATCATGTAGGGGTGAAAGCTCGGGTCCTCCCAGCTGTAGGAGCGGCGCGGCATCCCCATCAGGCCCACGAAATACAGCGGCAGGAAGGTCAGCATGAAGCCCACCGTCCACAGCACGACCGATATCCGCCCCCAAGCCTCGTCCAGGCGGAAGCCGAACGCCTTGGGAAACCAGTAGTTGTAGCCCGCAAGCAATCCGAACAGGACACCTGGCAGCAACACGTTGTGGAAATGCGCGACCAGGAACAGCGTATTGTGCACCTGATAGTCAACGGTTGGGTTGGCCAGGATCACCCCGCTGAGCCCCCCGATCACGAATAGCATCAGAAAGGCCAGCCCGTACAGCATCGGCACCGAGAACCGGATGCGGCCGCGATACAGGGTGGCCATCCAGTCATAGACCTTGACGCCGGTTGGTATGGCGATCAGCATCGTGGCGATGCCGAACACCGCGTTGATCAGGGCGCTTTGGCCCATGGTGAAGAAATGGTGCAGCCAGACGGTGAACGACAGCACCGCAATCGACATGGTCGCGATCACCAGTGAGTTGTAGCCATAGAGCCGCTTGGCCGAGAAGGTCGCGAAGACTTCGGAATAGATGCCATAGGCCGGCAGAACCAGCAGATAGACCTCGGGGTGGCCGAACAGCCAGAACAGGTTGGCATAGTTCATCATGTTGCCGCCCAGGTCATTGGTGAAGAAATGGAAATCAAGATACCGGTCAGCGGCCAGCAACAGCGCCGCCACCCCCAATGGCGGCATGGCGAACACGATCAGGATCGAACTGCAGATGATCGTCCAGCAATACATCGGCAACCGCATGAATTTCATCCCAGGCGCGCGCAGTTTGTAGATCGTGACGGCAAAGTTGATCCCCGTCAGGGTGGTGCCGATGCCCGACACCACGATCGCCCAGATCCAGTAATCCGGCCCCACGCCCGGATTGAAGGCCGCGCCGGTATAGGGCGGATAGGCCGTCCAGCCGCCGGTGGAAAACTCGCCCACCACCAGTGAGACCATCAGCATCATCCCCGCCGAAACCGTCAGGCCGAGGCTGATCTGATTCATCACCGGAAAGGCCACGTCGCGTGCGCCGATCATCAGCGGGACGAGGAAATTCGCCAGTCCGAACACGAAGGGCACCGCAACGAAGAAGATCATGATCGTGCCGTGGGTGCTGAACAGTTCGGCAAAGTGTTCGGCCTCGAGGAACCCCTCGCCCGGCCCGGCCGCCTGTTGGGCGCGCATCACGACGCCTTCCAGAACGCCGCGCGCCAGCATGACGATGGCAAAGACGATATACATGATGCCGATCTTCTTGTGATCCGCGCTGGTCAACCAGTCGCGCCACAGCGGCCCCCACAGGCGAAACCAGGTGAGCAGTCCCAGAACCGCGGCCACCCCCACGATCACCACGCCCGCCGCGGCATTGGCCACGATTTCATTCGTATTGGGGTCTTGGATCAGCCCGGCGATGGGGAAGGCATCCCAGTTCAGACGGCCGAAGAAACCGGACTCGGCAGATGTCATTGCTTGTCCTCCTGCCCGTATTGAGCGGTTCCCGGTTGCTGATCCTGCGGCAAAGGTTGCCCGTTGTGATACCGGCCCAGGATGCTGTGGAACAGATCGCCATCATCCAGGCGGAAATACAGCGCATTATCGGGCATCTGCGCGGTGCCAAGCGCGGCCTGAACCTCGTCCCGGTCCGTCCGCATGGCCAGTGTCCGATAGGTTGCCGGATTCAGAACGATACCGTTCTGCCGAACACGGTCGACCCATGAGTCGAAATCCGGCGGCGGCATCGCGACCGTCTGGAACTTCTGCTTGGTGAAGCCGCGCCCGTTGTACTGGGTGTTTTCGCCCTGCATTTGTCCGGGGGCATCAGCCACGAGATGCAATTGGGTCGTCATTCCCGGCATCGCATAGATCTGCCCCGCCAGGGCGGGAACCATGAATGACTGCATCACCGTGTCCGTCGTCAGTGTCAGGGCGACTTGTTGTTTTGTTGGCACCCCGAACTCACCCACCGTCGCGATGCCCAGGTCGGGGTAGATGAACAGCCATTTCCAATCCAGCCCCACCACCTGCACACGCAGGGCCGGTTCATCGCCGAACGGGGCCGCGTAAGGGTCCAGCCGGTGGGTTGCTTTCCAAAGATAAAAGGACAGCAGCGCCACGATCACCACCGGCACACCCCACATCGCGGTTTCCAGCATGGGCGAGAAATCCCATTTGGGCCGATAGGCAGCCGGGCTTTGCGCGCGGCGCCGATAGCGAAGAGCGATCAAGGGAACCAGAACCAGAACCGGAATGACCGCAATCAGGATCAACGCGGTCGCGCGCACCAGGTGTGTTTTTTGGACCGCCGCAATAGGGCCTTGAGGATCCATGAAACTGTCGCTGGCCAGAGCCGATTGCGCCGTGCCCAACCACAATACGACCACGATCAGCGCTGTCAGTACCGCAGGTATAGTCCTGTTTCCGCTCACGCCGGATCGCCCTCATCAAACTTCAGGTTGGTGCAACTATCGGCAGAGTCAGCAGATTTCACAAGGTTTTTCCCCGGCGGCCGTAACCCACGTCACCATCGAGTTGACTTGGCCAGTGGGTCGGGTCAGGCATTGTGTCATGCGTTTACTGCTTTTTCTGATTGGACTGATCGCGTTTTCCGGCGCAGCGATCGCGCAGGACCGAGCCGCGGTCGAGCGGCAGTTTCAGGACTGGTTGCAGCAACAGGTCTGGCCGTTGGCCCGGGCGCAGGGTGTATCACGCCGCACGTTTGACAGCGCAACCGAAGGGGTTCGCCTGAATTGGGAACTGCCTGATCTTGTTCCGCCGGGTTCTCCGGCACGGACGCCCAAAAAGCAAAGGCAAGCCGAGTTCGGGTCCCCCGGCCGGTATTTCAACGCAAATTCGGTTCAGGGTGCCGCCGCCGGCGGTCGGCGTATGGCCAAGCGTCATGCGGAAACGCTGCGCCGGGTCGAGGAACAGACCGGCGTTCCCGCCCGGATCATCCTTGCGGTCTGGGGCCGAGAAAGCGGCTATGGGCAGGTTCCGATCCGGCATGACGCAATCCAGGTGCTGGCCACCAAGGGATTCATGAGCACCCGCGCGGATTATTTTACCGGCGAACTGATCGCCGCGCTGCAGATCGTCGAGGCCGGTCACGTGAACGGCCGCGCGATGAAAAGCAGCTGGGCCGGCGCGTTGGGCCAGCCCCAATTCATGCCGACCAGCTTTTTGAACCACGCGACCGACGGCAATGCAGACGGCCGGGCCGACATATGGGGGTCGGCCGACGACACGATCGCATCGATCGGAAACTACCTCGCGCGGCACGGTTGGGTCAGCGGCCGCGATTGGGGGTTCGAGGTGACGGTACCGGCATCTGTGTCCTGCGCGCTCGAGGGTCCCGACCAGGGCCGGGCGATCCGCGACTGGGTCTCCATGGGCGTCACCCGCGTCTCGGGACGCCCTTTTCCCGAACACGAGCTGCGCGGCGAGGGCTACCTGATGATGCCAGCTGGCCGGAACGGTCCGGCCTTTGTCGTAACGCCTAATTTCTACGTTCTCAAAGACTACAACATGAGTGACCTCTACGCCTTGTTCGTGGGCCATGTGGGCGATCGCATTCAGTATGGCGTGGGCGATTTCAAAGGCCGCTGGGGCAAGGTGGGCGGTCTCTACCGGTCGGATATCGCGACCATGCAGCAGGCGTTGATCGCGATGGGGCACGACGTGGGCGGTGCCGACGGGCTCCCGGGATACAAAACCCGCCGGTCGATCGGCCGCTGGCAGGAAGAAACCGACCAGCCCCCCACCTGTTTCCCCGAAGCCGGCATGAAGTCGCGGCTGCGTCCCTGACCGCTGGCGATTCGCCTGATCGGGCGAAAGCGAGCGGCGAAATTCTGCCGAAACAGATCGCGCCTCGGGCTGTAATCCGGGCGGCCTGGGCACGAAAATATCGCAACGATACACGCCATCGTTACAAAATTTCGGCGACCACGCGTCACGAAGTTTCTTTCTACCTTTAGGCGATCCGGACTCATGGGAAGGCTTTAACCCTGCCCAAAATAGTGGCACGGTCTCGGCCAGCGAGAGGAAGCTCTTGCATCCACTTCACCGACTGCAATCCAGAAAGCTGCGACGCAGTGTTCCTTGCGAATTGGCACAACCCAAAATTCAAAAGAACCGGGTCCCAGCGGATGTCGGGCAACCAGGGCCGCCGGACGCCATCCCATATGGATGCGCAGACCGCCGCCACAATAATTGGGAGAAGATCATGAACACCATCCTTCGAAACTCGGTGGCGGGCCTGCTGTGCTCGACCTTCATCACCGGAGCCGCGCTGGCCGCGGGCACCCATCCGGTCACCGGCGAGCCGCTGGCCGATGACCAGACCTTCGTCTACCGCGTGCTGGACGAGCACAGCTCGGTCGACCCGCAGGTGGTCGAGGACGTGTCGGGCGCCGAGATTGTCCGCGACCTGTTCGAAGGTCTGATGAACCAGGACGAAGACGGCAACCTGGTTCCGGGCGTGGCCACCGGCTATACCACCAACGAAACTAAGGACGTTTACACCTTCACCCTGCGCGACAACGCCAAGTGGTCGAACGGCGATCCGGTCACCGCACATGATTTCGTTTTTGCGTGGAAACGCGCCGTCGATCCGGCCCTGTCCTCGCCCTATGCCTGGTTCATGGAACTGATGTCGATCGAGAACGCCGCCGAGATCATCGCGGGCGACAAGCCGGTCGACGACCTGGGCGTCAAGGCGATCGACGACCACACGCTGGAAGTGAAACTGAGCGCGCCGCTGCCCTATTTCCCGCAGATGACCACGCACTCGACCACCTTCCCAGCCCCGCAGAAGGTCATCGAGCAGTTCGGCGATGAATGGACCAAGCCCGGCAACATCGTCTCGAACGGCGCCTATGTCCTGACCGAGCACCTGCCCAACGAACGCTCGGTGCGCGAGCGCAACCCGATGTACTGGGACAACGACAACACCATCATCGACAAGGTCGTGGCGCTGGTCATCAACGATGAAAACGTGGCCCTGACCCGCTATCTGGCCGGTGAACTGGACCGCACCGAGGTGCCCGCAGGCCAGTTTCCGCGCCTGAAGAAAGAATACCCGAACGAGGCGATCAGCTTCCCGCGCCTGTGCAACTACTACTACACGTTCAACCTGTCCGACGGCGGCCCCGAGGCCTTCAAGGACCCGAACGTGCGTCAGGCCCTGTCGCTGGCGGTTGACCGTAAGATCATCACTGAGAACATCCTGGCCGGCGGTCAGCCCGAAGCCTATACCTTCGTGCCCGAAGCCACCGCAGGGTTCACCCCGCCGGTCGTGGAAATGGCGTCGATGACGCAAGCCGAGCGCGACGAGCTGGCCAAGGAACTGCTGGCCGAGGCCGGATACGGTCCCGACAACCCGCTGAGTTTCGCGATGGTCTACAACACCTCCGAGGCGCACAAGAAAGTCGCCGTGGCCCTCAGCCAGATGTGGAAGCAGAAGCTGGGCGCGCAGGTCGAGCTGGCCAACATGGAATGGAAGATCTTCCTGGAAGAGCGCGGCAACCAGAACTTTGAACTGGCCCGCGGCGCATGGTGCGGCGACTACAACGAAGCCTCGACCTTCCTGGACCTGCTGCAGTCGGATTCCGGCTACAATGACGGCAAGTACAACAATGCCAAGGTCGACGAGCTGCTGGCTCAGGCCAAAACCTCGGACGATCCGGCCCCGCTGTACACCGAGGTTGAGCGGATCATCGCACAGGAAACCCCTGTGATCCCGATCTACCACTACGCCGGTGTCTACATGATGGACAGCGACGTGGGGAACTGGCCGGTGAACAACGTCGAGCAGAACTGGTACTCGAAGAACCTCTACAAGATCGCCGAGTAATCATCATCCTTTGATCGCGCCCTGCCCCGGACATGCTCTGGGGCAGGGCCAATAATTGGGGGCATGAAATGCTTGCCTATGTCATCCGGCGACTGCTGATCGCCGTTCCGACGATCCTGTTGCTGATCGTCGCCAGTTTCTTTCTGATGCACTTCGCGCCCGGCGGGCCCTTCACCTCGGAGCGGCCGTTGCCGCCGCAGGTTCTGGCCAATATCGAGGCGCGCTACGGGCTGGACCAGCCGCTGTGGAAACAGCTGTGGGATTACCTGTACAACATCGTGGTGCATTTCGATTTCGGCCCGTCCTTCAAGTTCAAGGACCGCGACGTGAACGACATCATCGCGCAGGGCTTTCCGATTTCGCTGACCTACGGGATGCTGTCCTTCCTCGTGGCCACGCTGGTGGGCGTCAGTTTGGGCATCGCCGCCGCGATCCGCCACAACAGCTGGATCGATTATTTCGCCGTGGGTCTGGGCATCGCCGCCCAGGCGCTGCCTAACTTCATAATGGGTCCGATCCTGATCCTGACCTTCACCCTGTGGCTGGGCTGGCTGCCGGGCGGCGGCTGGAACGGGGGCCAGTGGCAATACCTGATCATGCCCGTCATCGCGCTTGCGACCTCGTACATGGGCTCGATCGCGCGGATCACGCGTTCGTCGATGCTCGAAGTTCTGAATTCGAACTTCATCCGCACCGCGCGGGCCAAGGGCCTGCCCACCCGCACCGTGATTTGGCGCCATGCGCTGAAACCCACGCTGCTGCCGGTGGTGTCCTATCTGGGGCCGGTTTTCGTCTATGTGCTGACCGGCTCGGTGTTTGTGGACATCTACTTCTCGACCGGCGGGCTGGGGCAGGCCTATGTGGGTTCGGCCCTGTCGCGCGACTATGCCGTGCTGCTGGGGGTCACGATCCTCTATGGCGTGCTGACCGTTCTGGTGAACCTGCTGACCGACCTGGCCTATGCCTGGTTCGATCCGAAAATCCGTTACTAAGGGGGTTGGCAAATGCTTGGAAAATCTAAGAAAGCCGCCCATCTGGCCGAAGACATCACCGATTACACGGTCATTCAGGGACGTTCGCTTTGGCAGGACGCGCGGATGCGTTTTGTCCGCAACAAGGCCGCCATGGCCAGCGTGTTCATCCTGGCACTGATCGTTCTGTTCACGATCATCGGGCCCTACTTTGCCGTCTGGAGCAACGAGGAAATCGACTGGAACGTCATGGGCGACGTGGCCGGCATGGGAATGCCGTCCATCGAGACAGGGCACTATTTCGGCGTCGACGATCTGGGGCGCGACCTGTACAGCCGGGTCATCCAGGCCACCACAACCTCGTTGCTGGTGGGTCTGATCGGGGCGGCCACCGCGCTGATCGTGGGCACGTGCTATGGCATCGCCGCCGGATATATCGGCGGGCGCGTCGACGGCGTGATGATGCGCTTCGTCGACATCCTGCTGGCCATTCCGGCCACGCTGGTCATCATCCTGCTGCTGGTCGTGGCGGGGCGGTCGTTCTTCATGCTGTTCATCGCGCTAGGTGCGGTGGGCTGGCTGACCATGGCGCGGATCGTGCGCGGCCAGACCCTGACCCTGAAGAACCGCGAGTTCATCGAGGCCGCCCGCGCCGCCGGTGTCAGCGAGTTCACCATCATGTACCGCCACATCCTGCCCAACCTGCTGGGCGTTGTGATCGTCTATGCTTCGCTGCTGGTGCCCGAGATGATCCTGACGGAGAGCTTCATCTCGTTCCTGGGGCTGGGGATTTCCGAGCCCTATACCTCGTTGGGTCGTCTGATCGCCGAGGGCGCCGGAACCATGGGTTACGGCACGTTGTGGCAACTGATGTACCCCCTGGCATTTTACGTCACCATCATCATAACGATGTTCTTCATCGGCGATGGCCTGCGTGACGCACTGGATCCGAAGGACCGCTGACATGAGCCTGCTTTCCGTAAAGAACCTGAGCGTTCAGTTCGACACGTCCGACGGGGTGGTCGAGGCCGTCAAGAACATCAGCTTTGACATCGCGCCGGGCGAATGCCTGGGCATCGTCGGCGAAAGCGGGTCAGGCAAAAGCCAGACCTTCATGGCCGCGATGGGGCTGCTGCCGCCGGCGGGCCGGGCCACCGGGTCGGTGCTGCTGAACGGGCAGGAAATTCTGAACCTGCCCGTGAACAAGCTGAACCAGATCCGCGGCGATGACGTGGGCATGATTTTTCAGGACCCGCTGACCGCCCTGACCCCGCATTTGCGGGTCGGCCAGCAGATGCGCGAAGTCTTGCAGGTGCACGAAGGCCTGCAGGGTTCGGCCGCGCGGCAACGGTGCCTGGAATGGCTGGACCGCGTGCGCATCCCCGAGGCCGCGCGCCGTCTGGACCAGTTCCCGCACGAGCTGTCGGGTGGGATGCGCCAGCGGGTGATGATCGCCATGTCGATGCTGTGCAATCCCAAGCTGCTGATCGCCGACGAACCGACCACCGCGCTGGACGTGACCGTTCAGGCCGACATTCTGGATCTGATGGTGCGACTGCAAAAGGACGAAGGCACCGCCATCGCCCTGATCACGCATGACATGGGCGTCGTGGCCCGCATGTGCGACCGGGTGCAGGTCATGCGCCTGGGTGAGTTCGTCGAGGCCGGCGACACGCGCGAGATCTTTCACGCGCCCAAGCACGACTATACCCGCACCCTGATCGAGGCCATGCCCCGCATCGACGCGGGCGACGCGCCCAAGGCGGTGGAGACCGACGCGGCGCCGCTGCTGAAGGTCGATGACGTCAAGGTGCATTTCCCGATTCACGTTCCGGGCGGCATCTTTGGCCGCAAGGTGCCGTTGAAGGCGGTGAACGGCGTCAGCTTTGACATCCGCAAGGGTGAAACCCTGGGCGTGGTCGGTGAGTCGGGCTGCGGCAAGTCCACCCTCGCCCGTGCCGTGCTGCAGCTGATCGAGCCGAGCGCCGGGAATGTCAGCTGGCTGGGTCATCCGATCGTCGGGCTGAAACGGGCCGAGCTGAACAAGTACCGCAAGGACCTGCAGATCGTGTTCCAGGACCCGCTGGCCAGCCTGGACCCGCGGATGACGATCTCCGCCTCGATCGCGGAACCGCTGAAAACCTATCGCCCCGACCTGACCGAGCGCGAGCGCAAGCAGATGGTCGCCGAGATGATGGAACGGGTCGGCCTGAACGCCAACATGATCAACCGCTACCCGCACGAGCTGTCGGGCGGTCAGAACCAGCGGGTGGGCATCGCCCGGGCGATGATCAACAAGCCCAAGCTGATCATCTGCGACGAGGCGGTCTCGGCGCTGGACGTATCGATTCAGGCGCAGATCGTGCAGCTGCTAAAGGAACTGCAGCAGGAGTTCGGCCTGTCGATGATCTTCATCAGCCACGATCTGTCGGTGGTGCGCGCGGTGTCGAACCGGATCATGGTTCTGTATCTCGGCCGCATTGTCGAGCTGGGCGATGGCGAGGTGATCTGCGCTAACCCGGTTCATCCTTACACGCAGTCGCTAATCTCGGCGGTGCCGATCCCGGACCCGGATGTCGAGCGCAGCCGCCAGCGGCTGAAACTGCCGGGCGAGCTGCCCTCGCCGATGGATCCCAAGGCGGCGCTGCGGTTCCTGCCCAGCCGCCTGGCGGCGGGTCAGACCGACTATGTTCCCGCGCTCAGCGAGATTTCGCCCGGGCATTTCGTGGCTGAACACGATCCGCTGGAAGCGATCATGGCGAGCGCTTGATCCAGTCCCCGAAGCCGGGCAACCGGCTTCGGGGTGCTTGCCCGTTAGGGCAGAGATATTGGAAATGGGTATTTTGACTTTGCCATGACCAGATGGCACCCTTCGGTCGTTTTCGGCCTGTTTCTTCGGGCATCATTGATTGATCCGGTTTCGCAGCCTAAGAGGAAGCCCCGGATGCACCACGTCCGCCGGCTAAGTTTTTGAATTTGAGAGGTCACATGTCACGCAAGGTCACCAAGGCGATTTTCCCTGTCGCAGGATTGGGCACCCGGTTTCTTCCGGCAACGAAATCCGTTCCGAAGGAAATCATGACGCTGGTCGACCGGCCCCTCGTTCAATATGCCATCGACGAAGCACGCGCTGCGGGTATTACAGAGTTCATATTCGTCACATCACGCGGGAAATCGGCGCTCGAAGACTATTTCGACCACAATCTCGTGCTGGAGCAGGAACTGAAGGCCAAAGGCAAGGATGATTTGTTGGAGGTTCTCGAGAACACCAACATGGAAAGCGGTGCTATCGCCTATATCCGCCAACACAAGGCTTTGGGCTTGGGACACGCCGTATGGTGCGCCCGCCGCCTGATCGGCGATGAACCCTTCGCGGTCATGCTGCCGGACGACGTTATTGCAGCCGACAAACCCTGCCTGCAGCAGATGGTCGAGGCTTACGAGGAAACCGGCGGCAACATGGTCGCCGCGATGGAGGTCGCACCCGAAAAAACCAGCTCGTACGGGATACTGGACGCCGCCGACAGTTCCGGCAAGGTGATCCGCGCCCGCGGCATGGTCGAAAAGCCCAAGGCCGACGAGGCTCCGTCGAACATGGCGGTCATCGGTCGATACATTTTGGGGCCATCGGTGCTGTACAACCTCAATCAGATGAAGAAAGGCAGCGGCGGGGAGATCCAGCTGACCGATGCCATCGCCGAAGACATCGGCAACGGTGTCCCGGTTTTCGGATACCGCTTCGATGGTCAACGGTTCGACTGCGGATCCAAGGCGGGCTTCCTGCAGGCCACCGTGGCTTTTGCCTTGGCCCGGAATGACCTGCGCGACGATCTGAGCGCCTATCTGAATGATATTGTTGCCACAGGTCGGGCCGCCCAATAAGCGGCGGTCCTTCACCCACCCTGTGATGACTGCGATAAAACGTCAGAAAACCAGCCGAAAAGCCCATTCGTCATGACCACCATCTATCCCGTCATTCTGTGCGGCGGCTCCGGAACCCGCCTGTGGCCGCTGTCCCGAAAAAGCTATCCCAAGCAGTTCGTGCCTCTGGTCGGAAGCAGCAGCCTGTTGCAGAACTGTGCGGACAGGATGCGAGGGCCCAAGGACGCACCGTACGCCAAGCCCCTGATACTCACCAATGAATCGTTCCGCTTCATCGTCACCGAGCAGCTTACCGCCATTGGTGTCGACCCCGGTCCGATCCTCATTGAACCTGAGGGCCGCAACACGGCTCCGGCGGTTTTAGCGGCCGCGCTTTACCTGTCGAAGGTAGACCCGGATGCTTTAATGCTGGTGGCACCTTCCGATCACGTCGTTCCCGACAAATCCGCGTTCCACGCGGCGGTTTCGCAAGGTGTGACCGCCATCGAGAGGGACCGCAATCTGGTGACGTTCGGGATCACTCCGGACCGGCCGGAAACCGGATATGGATATCTGAAGCTCAGCGCTGCGCCCGACGCGACAGGTGCTGCGGTCGCATTGGACCATTTCGTTGAAAAGCCCGATCTGGATCGGGCCAAGGCCATGATCTCCGATGGCAGTTACCTGTGGAATTCCGGCATTTTCCTGTTTGCGGTGCGCGACATCATCGCTGCGTTCCAGGATCATGCACCCAACCTGTTGCCGCCGGTGCAGACTGCCGTCGAGGACGCGAAGGCCGATCTTGGCTTTCTGCGACTGGACGCATTGGCCTGGGGGAAAGTCGAAGACATATCGATCGACTACGCGGTCATGGAACGGGCCAAAAACCTGAGCGTTGTTCCCTATGCCGCCGGCTGGTCGGATGTCGGCAGCTGGTCGGCCGTCCAGGAACTGAGCAGCCCCGACGAAAACGGCGTTGCGACCACCGGTGAGGTGACGACGATCGACTGTAACAACGTGTTGATCCGGTCCGAGTCAGCCTCACAAGAAGTCGTGGCCATGGGGCTCGAGAACATGATCGCTGTGGCCATGCCGGATGCCGTTCTGGTGGCCAGCATGGACAAGGCACAGGATGTCAAACAGGCCGTGGCCGCCCTGAAGGCCAAAGGGGCACCGCAGGCCGAAGCTCTGCCGGTCGACCATCGCCCCTGGGGCTGGTTCGAGAGCCTGGTCGTGGGCGAACGATTCCAGGTCAAACGGATTCACGTAAACCCCGGCGCGGCCCTGAGCCTGCAGTCCCACCACCACAGGTCCGAGCATTGGATCGTCGTAGAAGGTACCGCCAAGGTCACGATCGATGACGAGGTTCGTCTGGTCAGCGAAAACCAGTCTGTCTACATCCCCCTTGGCGCGGTTCACCGCATGGAAAACCCCGGCAAGGTGCCTATGGTCCTGATCGAGGTTCAGACCGGCGCCTACCTCGGAGAGGACGA
Organism: Ruegeria sp. CI5; assembly: GCF_056536885.1. Taxonomy (NCBI): domain Bacteria; kingdom Pseudomonadati; phylum Pseudomonadota; class Alphaproteobacteria; order Rhodobacterales; family Roseobacteraceae; genus Ruegeria; species Ruegeria sp. CI5. The sequence continues at coordinate 384,384 of NZ_JBQFQN010000002.1, read as the reverse complement.
TATTATCCGGTACGAGGATGTCTACGCCCGCAACTGATCCTGGCTGAACACCGCGGCTCCGGTCGCCAACGGTTCACGCTTTGGGCGTACAGGTCAGAATCAGCTGACCGACCTCCATACTAAAAATATCCACAGCCGCCCCAAAAGGGCGGCTTTGTTTCGTATTTGGAAATCCACAAGTAACCAAATCCTTTTTGTGTCGTTCGCACGTGAAAGCGGGGATTCATCCCATCCGCGGCAGGGTGGCGCGCAGCGAATTCCGTGAATCGATGGCCCAAGGAGGATCCCGCCCGTGTCCCAAATCACCCCCCGTTTGAATCTGCCGTTTCTGCAACCCTCACAGGCGCAAAAACACGTCACCCACAACGAAGCGCTGCGGCAGCTGGACCTGATCGTGCAGCTGAGTGTTGTGGCTCTGGATGAAACCATTCCACCTGCGGCACCAGATCAAGGTGCCATCTACGGCTTGGGGGCCAGCCCGACAGGCGCCTGGGCGGGGAAGCCTGGGCAACTCGCGGCTTGGCTGGACAATGCTTGGGTCTTTGTCACGCCGGCAAACGGATGGCGTGTTTGGGACCAAGCCGGCGCCGCGCTCAAGGTCTGGGACAACGGCGGATGGATCGATCCTCCGGTCAATACTGCGAACCTTGCCGGGGTCGGGGTCGCAACCGGATACGATCCGACCAACCGCCTTTCGGTTCGGAGTCCCGCCACATTGCTGAGCCATGACGGGAGCGGCCACCAGCTGAAGGTCAACAAGGCTAGCGCGACTGACACCGCCTCCCTCCTGTTTCAGTCCAACTGGACCGGCCACGCCGAGATGGGCCTTGCGGGCAGCACCGATTTTTCCATCAAGGTTTCACCGGACGGCGGCTCTTGGACCGAGGCTGTGCGCGTGGATGCCACATCGGGAACGATCAGTGGCGCGGCCGTTCAAGCCAACCCTGAAGATGTAACACCGGGACGGCTGATGCGAGCCGACTACGGATATTGCCCCGGCAACCTCGTGGGTCCGGTGACGCAGTCTGGCGGGATCCCGACCGGCGCAGTGATCGAACGCGGCGCAAATGCGAACGGCGAATTCGTTCGTTTCGCGGACGGAACTCAGATCTGCACCCTCGCGGCGAGTGCGGTGGCCTGTACTGCCGGCATGGGGCCACTGTTTGCAAGCGCCCAGAATACTTGGACTTTCCCCGCGCCTTTTGCTGTGGGCAGTACTCCAACCCTGAGCGGCAGCGGTAATGCTCTGGGACGGTTCATCAGCTTCGATTTGCCGACCGAAACACAGGTAGCGTGGCAAGTTCTGTCGGCGGTGTCCGATCCGGCAGCGATACCCCCGGCGGCCTCGGCCATCGGCCGCTGGTTCTGATCACCGAACGCACCCGGTCTTTGGGCCGGGTGCTTATTTGGCCCGCAGGTCGTCGGCCGATTGATCAAGGAACCAGTCATAGGTCTCGCGGATACCATCTTCGAGACCTATGCGTGCTTTCCAGCCCATCTCGGCCAACCGAGAAACGTCCATCAGCTTGCGCATCGTACCATCAGGCTTGGTGGTGTCCTGCGTGATCCGGCCGGAATACCCGGTGATTTTGGTGATCAGTGCGGCCAGTTCGGCAATCGAAACGTCCTGCCCGCAGCCCACGTTTATGTGACTCAGCATGGGGTGCGTATTGGCCTGATACACGTCCTGCGGCAAATCCATTACGAACAGCGATGCCTCGGCCATGTCATCGACATGCAGGAATTCACGCCGCGGCTTGCCAGTTCCCCAAATCAGCACCTCGTCCAGCCCGTCGCGTTTGGCTTCGTGGAAGCGGCGGATCAGTGCTGGCAGAACATGGCTGTTCTCAGGGTGAAAATTGTCTCCCGGCCCATACAGGTTGGTCGGCATGACCGACCGGTAGTCGACCCCGTGCTGACGGTTGTAGCTTTCGCACAGCTTGATCCCGGCGATCTTGGCAACCGCATAGGGTTCGTTCGTCGGCTCCAAAACTCCCGTCAGCAACGCGTCTTCACGCATCGGCTGCGCTGCCTCACGCGGGTAGATGCAGGAACTGCCCAGCTGCAGAAGACGCCGTACGCCAGCCGCAAAAGCCTGATGGATCACGTTGCACTCGATCATCAGATTTTCGTAAATGAAATCTGCAGGATACGTGTTGTTGGCGTGAATCCCCCCTACCTTGGCAGCGGCCAAGATCACTACGTCTGGGCGCTCGGCCTGCATGAAGGCGCGGACGGCCGCCTGATCGGTCAGATCCAATTCGGAATGGGTTCGGGTCACCAGTTCAAGCGCCTCGCCATCGGCCTGGCGCGCCTTGAGCTGGCGCAGGATTGCGCCGCCAACCATGCCACGATGTCCGGCGATGTAGATCTTGCGCATTTCTGCCTCCTCAGCCGTTTTCCAAGCTGACCGGCAATTCGAACCCATGCTCTTTCAACAAGGCGTGACGCTTGGCGGTTTTGAGGTCTTCCAGAACCATCTCTGCGCACATTTCCTGCACGGTCAGCTCCGGCTCCCAACCCAGCTTGGCCTTGGCGTTCGACGGGTCACCCAGCAGAGTGTCCACCTCGGCTGGGCGGAAATACTGCGGGTCGATCCGCATGATCACGTCGCCGGGTTTCAGCGCTGGGGCGTTGTCGCCGTCGATCGCCGTCACCGTTGCGACCTCGTCGACACCGCTGCCCGAAAACTCCAGGGTGAGCCCAAGCTCGGCCGCCGACCATTCGATGAACTGGCGTACGGAATACTGCTTGCCGGTGGCAATAACGAAATCCTCGGGCTTGTCCTGCTGCAGCATCATCCACTGCATCCGCACGTAATCCTTGGCATGGCCCCAATCGCGCAGGCTGTCGATGTTCCCCATGTAAAGGCACTTCTCCAGGCCCTGGGCGATGTTGGCCAGACCACGCGTGATCTTACGGGTGACAAAGGTTTCGCCGCGGCGCGGGCTTTCGTGATTGAACAGGATTCCGTTGCAGGCATACATCCCGTACGCCTCACGGTAATTGACCGTGATCCAATACGAATACAGCTTGGCCACCGCGTAGGGCGAGCGGGGATAGAACGGGGTCGTTTCGCGCTGCGGAGTTTCCTGGACCAGCCCATAAAGTTCCGACGTGGACGCCTGATAGAACCGGGTCTTGTTCTCAAGTCCCAGGAACCGGATCGCCTCAAGCAGGCGCAGGGTGCCGATGGCATCGACATCCGCGGTATATTCCGGCGACTCGAAGCTGACGGCCACGTGAGATTGGGCGCCCAGGTTGTAGACTTCGTCGGGCTGAACCTCCTGAATGATGCGGGTCAGGTTCGAGGTATCGCTCAGATCGCCGTAGTGCAGGCGCAGCTTCGGATCAGGCTCGTGGGGGTCCTGATAGATGTGGTCGATCCGCTGGGTGTTGAACGAGGATGCCCGACGCTTGATCCCGTGAACTTCATAGCCCTTTGCCAACAGAAATTCGGCCAGGTAAGACCCGTCCTGTCCGGTAATTCCGGTGATCAGCGCTTTTTTGGTCATCAGTTTGTTCCACCAGTTTCATGGACGCCCATTTGTCGCCCCAAAAACAGCAAGATGTCATGGAATGCAACCCGAGGCCACTGTCAGGCATTGAAACCGGCGGAAGTTTCTCCGAATGTGTGGCCGCCCGAGGTGGCATTGGTAACAAGGGAATTTGAATAATGCGTATTGCGATGATCGGCACCGGATATGTGGGTCTGGTGTCGGGTGTGTGCTTCTCGGATTTCGGCCATGACGTCATTTGCGTCGACAAAGCCGAAGCTAAGATCCAGATGCTGCAGGACGGAAAGGTTCCGATCTACGAACCGGGACTGGATGTTCTGATGGCCAAGAACGTGGCCGCTGGCCGGCTGAGCTTTACCACCGATCTGGCAAATGCGGTGAAAGGCGCGGATGCCGTCTTTATCGCTGTCGGGACACCAACCCGCCGCGGCGACGGCCATGCGGATCTGACCTATGTGATGGCAGCGGCCGAGGAAATCGCCCATGCCATGGATGGCTACACCGTGGTGGTGACCAAATCCACGGTCCCGGTCGGGACCAACCGCAAGGTTCAGGAAGTTGTCGCGGCGGCAAACCCCAAGGCAGACTTTGATGTCGCCTCGAACCCGGAATTCCTGCGCGAAGGCGCTGCGATCGACGATTTCATGCGTCCGGACCGCGTCGTTGTAGGGGTCGAGAACGACCGCGCCGCCGAGGTGATGGCCGAAATCTACCGCCCACTTTACCTGCGCGATTTTCCGATCCTGACGACGGATTTGGAAAGCGCCGAAATGATCAAATACGCGGCAAACGCCTTTCTCGCCACCAAGATCACATTCATCAACGAAATCGCAGGCCTGTGCGAGCGGGTCGGTGGCGACGTCAAGGAAGTGGCGCGCGGCATCGGCTTGGATGGGCGCATCGGAAACAAGTTCCTGCATGCCGGCCCCGGTTACGGCGGATCATGCTTTCCCAAGGACACCGCGGCGCTTGCGCGGATCGGACAGGAACATGCCTTCCCCATGCAGATCACCGAAACCGTCATGCGCGTGAATGACGAGGTCAAAAAACGCATGATCGAAAAGATCCGCGAAGCTTGCGACGACAGTTTCAACGGCAAGACCGTCGCGGTTCTGGGGGTGACGTTCAAACCCAACACCGACGATATGCGTGATGCTCCATCACTGACCATCGTGCCCGCCCTGATCGGTGGAGGCGCCAAAGTTCGCGTGGTCGACCCTCAGGGCCGATCCGAGGGTGAGGCTCTGCTGCCGGGTGTAGAGTGGGTCGAAGACCCGTATGCCGCAGCCAAGGACGCGGACGCAGTGGTTCTGTTGACCGAATGGAACGAGTTCCGCGCGCTGAACCTGACGCAGATGGCCGCTGAGATGAAATCTCCACGCATGGTCGACCTGCGGAACATCTATTCACGCGACAAGGTCAAGAAATCTGGTTTCGAAACCTATGTCGGGGTTGGGCGGTAGGCGTCAAATCCCCTGGCCTTTGGGTTTCGAACCCGGCTCAATCATAGAGTGGAACGGTGGCCTTGGCCCCAGCTGCCAGCGCCTTGCCCAGATCGCGGCGCACCTGTTCGTACAGGGCAAGCGACTCGTCGGAAAACAGGGTGGCGGGCGGATCGACATGGATGAAGTTTCCCTGTCGGTCCTCTCCGCGGGCGACCATCGCGTAGTCGCGGTCCGCCACCAACTGCTTCGCATTCGGACTGATATAGCGGATGGCCATCCCGATACGCCGATCGTCCGACCGGTTCGGACCCGAGCCATGAATGGTTAGCCCGTGGTGCAGTGACATCTGTCCGGGCGCCAATTCGATATGGGTTTTGTCTTCCTCGGCCACTTCGACCGCAATCTCCTGCCCGCGCGACAACAGGTTGGTCTCGGAATAGGTATCATTGTGCGGAAGTATTGGGTTCTTGTGGCTGCCCCGGACAAAATCCATGCAGCCGCTTTCCACGGTTGCCGGCGACAGTGCCAGCCAGGCCGTAACCTGATCCGGGGTCTCGCCCATCCCCCAATAGGTCAGGTCCTGATGCATGCCAACTGTCTGGACGGTGCGCGGCTCTTTGATGAAAAACTCGGCCGACCAGATCATGATGTCCGGACCCAAGACGCCTTCGACGGCATCCAGTATACGCGGATCCATGGCCAGTCGCGCCGCCAGAGGCATGACGAGGTGTGAGTTCACGCGCTTGTAGGTATTCAGCGGCAGAGGCAGATCGGCGGCCATCCAGTCGCGTTCAATCTGCTCGAGTTCCGAGCGCACCTGCGCGGCCTCGTCAGCAGACAGAATATCCAGCGGAAACAGGAAGCCGTCTTCCCAGTATTGCGCTGCTTGCGATGGCGTCAGTTTGTGCCGGGCCAGGTCTTGGATGTCGGGCATGGGTGCACCTTTTCGGATCGGTTCACGCACAGCCTAGCCGAACCGGTCTTGCGACGAGAACGCAAAGCCTTGCCTGTCAGGGCAAGTTCACCTTAGCCTGATTTCCATGTCGACCCGCATCCCCTCTCTCAACTGGCTGCGCGTTTTCGAGGCCGCGGCCCGCACCGAAAGCTTTGCCCGTGCTGCCGCCCAGCTAAACATGTCGGCCGCCGCTGTCAGCCAACAGGTCAAGGCGCTGGAAACTCGTCTGGGCACGCCGCTGTTTCATCGCCATGCCCATGCCGTCACTTTGACCGAGGCCGGGCGGGCGTACCTGCCGGTCGTGCAGCAATCGCTGGTGATGCTGGACTCAGCCACTACCGGCCTGTTCGGCCAGACCCGGGACCAACGGCTGTATGTCCAATCCGTGTTGTTGTTCGCGCAAGGGGTGCTTGCGGCGGGCCTGACCCAGTTCCAAAAATCCCATCCTCAGATCAACCTGTCCCTGACGACCGGGAACCGGATCGCCGACTTCGCCAATCGTTTCACCGACCTGCAGATCGTGTTCGGCAACCCGACGCTGTTCGGCGCCGAAGGTGACATGCTGTTGACCGAGACCCTTTTTCCCGTGGCACCACCGGACATTGCCGACCAGATCAGCACTCCGCTGGATCTGGCCCGGTTTCCGCTGATCGAGGTTTCGACCCACAGGGCCAGTTGGCCGCACGTGTTCGAAGCCCTGCGGCTGCCGACCGGGCAGGCTCAGTATTTCTTCGCGGACAACTCAGTGATGGCGGCCGAGCTATCCGCGCAAGGGGTCGGGATCGCCCTGGCCCGCGCGCCCGCGTCTGACCGGATCATGCGGATGTCTGGCCTGGTGCCATGTCTGCCCGAGGTGGCCGTGCCGGGCCGGGATGCCTACCACCTGATCTACCCTTCACGGGCCACATTGCGGCCACCCGCGCGCGCGTTCCGTGAATGGTTGTTGGACTACAGCGCGGCAGCCCAAACCCGATAACGGCCCTGCCCGGTCACTTCGCGGATCAACCCACGTTCGGTGAACTTGTCGAGATTGCGCTGCACGGCTGCACGCGATGCCTGCGTCAACTCCTCGGCCAATGGCGCAGATACCATGGGCCATGCGGTCAGCACATCGATCAGGACCGGCGGCGTCCGCCCGCTGAGACCCTTGGTGGCCTCGCGTGCCCGGGCCTCCCACGCGCTGACGCGATCCAGATGCAGCAGCGCGGCCAAGGCCGCCTGCCCTGCCCCACGAACCCAAGCGTTGAGTTTTTCCTCTGGTGTGCCGATGCCGCGCAGCGCCCCGGGGCCCGACAGTGCCAGCGGCATGAACAGTGCCCCGCCCCGACCCATCGTGGCCGCATGCCGCGCAGCGATCACCGCTGCTTCGGTATCCTGTCCCATTCCTTGCGACAGCGCGCGCCACGCGTGAAAGGCAATGGCCGACTGCGTGACAGGGTGCAGGGCTTGTGCGCTATCCATCACTTCGGCCAAATCTGCGACCGCCTCTGGGACTTCGTCTATCCCCTGAGCCATCCGGTCCAGAAAGGCGGCCAGTCCCGATTGCCAGCCGCCGTCCGACGGCCCTGCGCCCGAAGTCAGTCGCCGAACCGCCCAACCCGCCCGAAACAATGCTTGCACATCGTCCCCGGTGGCTCCGATACGCAATCCGGTCCACAGGGCAAGCCGATCAACACTGATCCGGTCACCGGTCCACCACCCCAGGTCGGATACGTCCATCAGGGCCAGCCGGTGGGTCCATCCCTTTGGACCACTGCGCAACCGCTCGTCCAAGGACCCGAAGGTCAAGGTCAGATCCGCCAAGCCCTGCGCCACTTCTGCCTGAGCTGCGCGCCAGTCCCGCGGGTCGAACAAAGCGCCCCGATCGGCACGCGGACCCGGCGGCAACATGTCCTCGGGCGCCGCTGCATCTTCGGGCGGCAAAAACCAAAGCACTTCGTCGTCCGGCGGATCGACGTCATAGATACTGCGCGGCCCGTCCAGGACATCGTCCTCGTCCGGGTCCGGGTTCGTGGCCTTGGTCGTCATGCCATGCATTGTTCGGCCAATCGCACCGGTTCACAAGAGGTTTCGCGCAAGGCGGCTCAGCCGGCGAATGTCTGGGCCAGGTAATCCAGCTGCACGGTCAAATCGTTGTCCGGCCGGTTCCCCAACAGCATGTATCCGTATCCGTCGCGCGCCCACCGGGCCGTTGCAAGCCCGCTCAGGACTTCCTGCTTCAACTCTGAATTCGGCGCGCCATCGCCTTGGCGGATCACGCACAGCGCAAAGGGATTGCCATCAGCGTCGGCAAAAACGATCTGAACCAATGGTTTGCCCTTGAAGGACAAAACCTGCGCGGCCTTCAGTTCCAGCCCCGGCAAACCTTCAAGCGAATCCCGGTTCAACGGGCGGCCCAGTTTCTCTTCGGCCAATGAGATCTGGGCGTCGACGACAGCCGGCGGGTATTCCAGCGTTGCAATCGAATCCGGCGTGTAAAGCGACTGATACAAGGCCGCCTGTTCTGCCCATCCCATCGGCTGTGGGCGGGTCAGCCAAAAGGTCAAAGATACGGCCAACACAGCCGCGGCAGCCGCGACGCCCAACAGGCGCCAGGGCCCCGCCGAAGACGGAATCCTAGGCGGCAGTTCAACTTGTGGCGCGGCGGCGGGAATGTCACGGAACACCTCGCGAACCACCGGCGCAATCGGATCCAGATCCATCAGGCGCTGTTCCAGTTCCGGATCATCCTCAACAGCGGCCTCGATGGCATCGCTATCCTCAGACCCCAATGAGCCTTGCAGATAGGCCTTTAGCGTATCGTCGGAAAAGGTCATGAGTCCCTCCGTCGGTCGGACGCACCGGCATCCTGCGGCATCGCAGCTTGCAGTTTCTTGCGGGCATTGGAAAGCCGGCTCATGATCGTACCAATCGGAACCTCCAGCAACGCGGCGGCCTCGCGATAGCTGTAGCCCTCGACAAAGACCAGCATGACCGTTTCGCGTTGTGTCTCGGGCAGTTGCATCACCTGTGTAAACACTTCCCGCGCAAAAATATTCATTTCGGCGTCGGTACCCGGCGCGATCAATTCGGCGTCCGGCGTTGTGGCCAACCCCTGGGACTTGCGCACGGTCCGCGCCCGCAGCTCGTTCAACCAGATCGACCGGCAGATCGTCATCAGCCACGAATCCAACCGATCAGTATGCGTAACCTGATGGCTTCGCTCCAACGCGCGCAGGCAAGTGGCCTGGGTCAGGTCGTCGGCAACATCCTGCGCCCCCGACAGAGCCAGCGCAAACCGCCAGACGCGTCTGGAATACGCCCCAATCGCCTGACGCACGGCCTGTTCCGAACTGTTGAGGTCATCACTGGGCACTTGGTCGATCCATGTTTCGGCACGCATCCCGCGACGCCAGAACTGGCACAGACAGAGAAGAATTGAAAACGCTTTCTTTCCGGTCGCTTGGCGTCAGCGTCCGGCCGCCTCTTCGGACGCTCGCTTGGCAGCCACCAGTGCCAACAATTGGTCCTTGGTTCGTCCGATATGCGCGGACAGAAGCGCACAAGCCTGCTCGACCTGTCCATCCCGGGCAAGGCGCAGCAATTCGCGATGCTCTTTGCGGGCCGGTTCGCGTTGTTGCATCACCCTGAGATGCATTCGGATGTACCGGTCCGACTGCAGGCTCACGCGATGCAGCAGCTCGTTAGTCAGGCTTCGGTTCGCGGCCGCATAGAGGGCCGAATGGTACTGATAGTTCAGCGCGCCCCATCGGCTGACGTCGTTGGCGTCGTACGACGCCTCCATTTGCTCCAGCAGTTGTTCGCAGCGCGCAAAGTCAGATTGGGTCATCTGCGGAATTGCCCGACGGAACAAGTCGGTCTCCAACAGCGACCGCAGGTCGAAGATCTCGCCGATTTCGGACAGGGAGTGGCGCGTGACCCGCGCCCCGCGATTGTTCGTCAGCTGAACCAGACCTTCGGCATCAAGCTGTTTGAGCGCCTCGCGCACCGGCATGCGCGACACGTCATAGTCTTCGGCCAATGCCTCCTGACGGATGGTCTCGCCTTCCGCCAGATCACCGCTGAGAATGCGCTCGCGCAGGTCGGACGCGATCGCATATGGAAGGCTTTGACGGGTGATTGCGCGTTTTGCTGCCAAGGGTCTGTCCGCATTTGCATTTTGGATACAAATATCCGCCCCGGGCCGCTTTTCCAACCGTCTATCGGGTTGAACAGGGCCGGCATTCCCCGCTACCCATTTGGCAACCGAAATCAGACCAGGGGACAGGACATGAGCGAAACGGTACGGCTGACGCCCGAGGAAATGACCGATCTGAGCCTGCGCGTCCTGACCCATGTGGGCTATGGTCCCGATCACGCACAGGCGATCGCGCGGATGCTGACCACTTGCCAAATGGACGATTGCCAGTCGCACGGGCTGTTTCGCCTGTTCATGTGCGCCCAGACCATGCAGGCCGGCAAGATCGACGGCCATGCGCAGCCCCGGGTCACCCCCTCGGACAATGCCATCGTCCGTGTCGACGCGCAGGGCGGCATGTCGTTGCTGGCGTTCCAGAAAGGCCTGCCGCATCTGGTCGAGAAGACCCGCACCCACGGGATCGCGGCCATGGCGATCAACCGCTGTTTTCATTTCTCGGCGCTGTGGCCCGAGGTCGAGGCCCTTTCGGCCCAGGGGCTTGCGGCCATGGCGATGGTGCCCAGCCATTCCTGGGTGGCCCCTGCGGGGGGCACACGCGGCAGCCTGGGTACCAACCCGCTGGCCTTCAGCTGGCCACGCATGGGCAAGGACCCGTTCACCTTCGATTTCGCTACCAGCGCCTTCGCCCGCGGCGAGATCGAGCTGTACAAGCGCGCGGGCAAACCCCTGCCCGAAGGCGTGGCGATCGACAAAGACGGCAACGCCACGACCGATCCGCAAGCGGCGCTGGACGGCGCGATGCTGACCTTCGGCGGCTACAAGGGCTCGGCCCTGTCGATCATGATCGAGCTTCTGGCCGGCCCGCTGATCGACGACCTGACCAGCCTCGAGAGCATGGAGTTCGCCCAAGGAACAGGCGGCGCGCCATACCACGGCGACATCATCATCGCCTTCGACCCTGACCAGTTCAGCGGCGGGCGGCGACAGGCCAACGACGCGCGGGCCGAGCGCCTGTTTGCCGATATCCTCGATCAGGGCGCGCGCCTGCCGTCACAGCGCCGCTTTGCCGCCCGCGCGCGCAACACCGCCCGGGGATATGCCGAGGTTTCCGCGCAACTGCACCGCGACCTGCTGGCCCTTCTGGACTAGGCACCCCAGGTGTCGCGCAGGCGGTAACCTTGTGGCCAGGGGTCGTCGGGGTCCAGCATGTGCTGATGGATGCCGGTGATCCATCCCCGGCCCGAGATCTCGGGCAGGATGGCAGGATGGTCTCCCACCTGGGTCGCGCCCAGTATTCGGCCGGTGAAGCGCGAGCCGATGATCGACACCGCCTCAAAGCTCTGGCCCGGCTGCAACTGCCCCCGCGCGGCCATCAGCGCCATGCGGGCCGAAACGGCGGTACCGGTGGGCGAGCGGTCGACCTTGCCGGGCTGGATCGCCACCGCGGATCGGCCGGTTAGGCCGGTTTCTGTTTCGGCAAGCGGTCCGCAGAACGCGCAGAACGAGATGTGGTTCCAATCCGGGTTTTCGGGATGCGCAAAGCCCAGCTGCGCATTGGCAGCGTCGGTGATCGCCACCCCCAGACGGGCGATGTCGGCGGCCTCGTCCTCGGTGATGCGCAGCCCCAGCGCCGCGGCGTCGACCACGACGAAACTGTCCCCGCCATAGGCGGTGTCCACCGTCAGGGTCCCCAGCCCTGCGACTTCGAGCGGCGCGGCGAGGCGGTCGGCAAAGCTGGGCAGGTTCTGGACGTAGATCCGTACTGCCTTGCCGTTGCGGCATTCGGCCCGCACCCGCACCAGCCCGCCCGGCGCCTCGAGCGTCAGGTGGGTTTCCGGTTCGGTCATCGGCAGGATGCCCCCGTCCAGCAGCACCGTCGCCACGCATATCGCGTTCGAGCCGGACATGGGCGGCGTGTCCTCGGGCTCCATTATGATGAAGGCGGCGTCGGCATCAGGGTGTTTGGGCGGCACCAGCAGGTTGACATGGCGGAACACCCCGCCGCGCGGCTCGTTCAGCACGAAGTTGCGCAGGGTCTGGTCGCGGGCGATGAAGCTGCGTTGCGCCCAGATCGTGTCGCCGGGCGGCGGGGCGACACCGCCGACGATCACATCCCCCACTTCACCCTCGGCATGGGCCGAGATCACGTGGATGGTCTTGCTGCTGCGCATCCCCCGCTCAGAACCGGGTGGCGGCGAAGGGATCGACCGGGATGGACGGATCGGTGCCGTCGATCAGCGCGCCCACCAGTTCGGCGGTCCCCGCCGACTGGGTCAGGCCCAGATGGCCGTGCCCGAAGGCGTAGATCAGGTTCGGCGATTTCGAAGACCGTCCGATCACCGGAATGCTGTCGGGCAGCGAGGGGCGGAACCCCATCCACTGCGTCCCGCCTTCGGTCTTCAACCCCGGTAGGAACTGGCGCGCCTTGTTCAGCAAGGTATCGGCGCGTTTGAAATTGGGCGGCAGGTCAAGCCCGCCCAGTTCGACCGCGCCGCCGATGCGCACACCGCCGTTAATCTTGGTGGCCACGAAAGCATGCCGCGAGAAGGCAAGGTGCAGCCGCAGGTCGAACGCGCCCGGCGGCAGGGTCGTGTTATAGCCCCGCTCGGTCTCGAGCGGGATCCGGTCGCCCACCGTGCGGGTCAGGTGGTGCGACCACGCCCCGGCGGCCACGACCACCTTGCTGGCATCCGCCGCACCCTGGTCGAAGCGCACCCAGACGCCCGTGTCCGACAGCTCCAGCGCGCGTACGGGGCGCGTTTCGATCACCCCGCCACGGTCGCGAAACACCTGTGCCAGATGCTCGACCCAGCGTTTGGGATCGACGGTATTCCACCAGTGTGGCGTGAACCCGGCATGGGTAAAACGCGGGCTGAGCCCGGGCTGGATCTCGGCGATCGCCTCGGGGCTTTCCAGCAGATCGAAGGCGATGCCATGCCGGCGACGCAACTCCCACGTGGGCAAGGCGGCGCGGAACTCGGCCGCGCTTTCGTACAACTGCAACTGCCCGTCGCGCTGCATCATCGCCTCTCCACCCGTATCGGCGATCTGCCGTTCGGTCGCGGCCTGGCACAGGCGCATCAGGTTGGCCTGCGCGGCGACCAGCGCCTGGTACCGGCTGGGGCGGCTGGCCCGCCAGAACCGCCACATCCACGGCGCGATCTGCAGGGCATAGGCGGGCGGGATCGACAGCGGCCCCAACGGATCGAGCAGCCATTTCGGGGCCTTTTTCATGATCCCCGGCGTGGCCAGAGGTTCGACCTCGGGGAAGGCGAACGCCCCGGCATTTCCCGCCGAACTGCCCGCGGCCACGCCTTCGCGGTCCAGTATCTGAACCGTGTAACCCCGACGCTGCAATTCCAGCGCTGCGCTGATACCAACGACGCCGGCACCTATGACGATGACATCTTTCTTCATGTGATCTCGATACCCGAACGGAATGGATCGGCGGGATCAAAAATCAAGCGGCTTTCGGCCATCACGAAAGCCTGACCGGTGATCGAGGGGATCACCCCGCCGTTCGGACCCGGCTGATAGGACAGCCGATAGGGGCTGCCGATGACGCTAGCCTGCACGATTTCTTCACCCGGCGCCAAGCGCCCATCGGCCGCCAGACAGGCCAACCGCGCCGAACTGCCCGTGCCGCAGGGCGAGCGGTCATAGGCGTCATCGGGGCACAGAACGAAGTTTCGGCTGTGGACGCCGGAGGCCGGCGCGGTCTCCTGAAAAATCACATGATCGATCGGCTCGCCCGCTTCGCCGCCCACGCCCTGCGCGACCGAGGCCTGCCGAATGGCGACGCCCAGATCGGTCAGTTGCCGGATGTTCGCGGGCTCGACCGGCACCGGGCTGGGATCGACGATAAAGAACCAATTGCCGCCATAGGCCACATCACCTGTAACCGGCCCGAAATCCGGAACCTCGATCGTCACGGCCTGATGCACCCGCCGGCTTTCGATGTTGGTTACTGTCACTGTGTTGGGATCGTGCAGCTCCACCGTGACCACACCCGCTGGGGTTTCGATCCGGTGGATGCCAACACCGATCCGCCCCAGATGGGCCAGCGTCACGGTCAACCCGATCGTGCCATGCCCGCACATGCCAAGCACCGCATCCACGTCGAAATAGATCACCCCGGTCACGCAGGACGGATCGACCGGGGGCACCAGCAGCGCCCCCACCATCGCTGGCTGACCGCGCGGCTCCAGCATGACCGAGCGCCAGAACGGGCGGTGCTGGGTCGCCAAAAGCCCTGCGCGTTCGGACAGAGGACCGCTGCCCAGATCGGGCGCGCCGTCCAGAATCACGCGTGTGGGCTCTCCGCCGGTATGGCTGTCGATCACATGCATGCGGCAATCACCCCGCCTTGCCTCGACCAGTCTGCAAACCAGGCGCGAAACAAGCTGTACTGCTGTTCGCAATAGTGGCGCTGCGCATCGGTCAGCGCGTCAGTTTCGTTGAAGTGCAAGCGGTATTCATCCTCGCCGTTCAGAACCAGAAGGTGCTTGTAGTACAGAACCAGATCGGGGCCTTCATCGAAACTGGACAGCACGTGGATGGCCTCTGTCAACTCCTGTGCGCGCTGGCGGGCCTCGGCATTGCCAGTGGCCGCTTTTTTCGACAAAGCGGTCAGCAGCAGAACCTCTTTGGGCAGTACATTACCGATGCCAGTGATTGCGCCGGTTGCGCCACAATTGACGATGCCATGGTAGACGGCCGTATCGACCCCCACCATCAGCGTCACCTGGTCATCACGGCTGGTGATGTTCTCAGCCGCATAGCGCAGATCGTCCTTGCCACCGAATTCCTTGAAGCCCACCAGATTGGAGTGCTCGGCCCGCAGCGCAAAGAAAAGGTCGGCGCGTGTGGCGAATCCATAATACGGACTGTTGTAGATGACCGCCGGAATATCCGGTGCCGCCGACAGGATGGCCTTGAAATGGTTGCGCTGCGCCGTGACCGAACTGCCGCGCGACAGGACCCGCGGGATAACCATCAGCCCAGCTGCACCCACCTTTTGCGCATGCGCTGCATGCGCCACGGCGGATTGCGTGTTGACCGCCCCGGTGCCCACCACCACGGGCAGGCCCGCGCCGATCAACCGCTCGACCCCTTCCATCCGCTGTTCGTCGGTCAGCAGCGGCCAGTCGCCCATCGACCCGCAGTAGACGACCGCGGACATGCCCGCCTCGATCATCTGCTGACCCTTTCGCACCAAGGCGTCAAAGTCGGGCTGACGGTCGGGCGTACAAGGGGTCATGAGCGCGGGCATGGTGCCGGTAAAGACGTCGGGTGACATGTGGCCGATCCTTTCCAAGTTGCCCGCGTCCATCGCCGGGCGTTCAAATCCATTGTCTCAATCTCGCTGTATCGGATTTTGTATCCAAAATCCATCCGATTCGTCTGACAAAAGAAAAACGCGCCAGGCAGATGGCCCGGCGTGTTGACACTTTCCAACTGAACAGCGGTTCAGCGCAACCGCATCCCGCTTTCCGGGTCGAACAGCATGGCCCGTTCAGGCCGGACCGAGATTCCGATCCGCTCTCCCGTTTTGCTGCGTTGATCGTCCCGCTCTTCGACAATCAGCTTGTCGCCGTTGGGCGTCAGCAAATAACTGTAGGAGACGCCGCCAAGCGCCTCGGTCAGATCGACAGTACAGGTGTCGCCGGATCGATCCACGGCAATATGTTCCGGACGGATCCCCAGGATCACCTTCCTGGCATCGGTCGGCACGCCATTGGTGACGGGGATCGAGTCCGTCAGAGCGGGGTGACGCACCGTTCCATCGACGACATCGCATTCCAAAAAGTTCATTGCGGGCGAGCCGATGAACCCAGCCACGAACCGGTTGTCGGGGTCGCGATACAGATCCATCGGAGCGCCGACCTGCTCGATCCGGCCATCGCGCAGCACGACGATCTTGTCGGCCATGGTCATCGCCTCGACCTGGTCGTGGGTGACGTAGATCATCGTCGCGCCGATCTCCTGGTGCAGACGGGCGATCTCAACCCGCATTTCAACGCGCAGTTCGGCATCGAGGTTCGACAGCGGCTCGTCAAACAAGAAAACCTCGGGGCCGCGGACGATGGCCCGGCCGATGGCGACCCGCTGACGCTGGCCACCCGACAGGGCCTTGGGCTTGCGCTTGAGATACGGGTCCAGTTTCAAGATTTCCGACGCTTCGGCCACCTTCTTGTCGATCTCGGCCTTGGGCACGCCATTCATGCGCAGACCAAAGCCCATGTTCTCGGCCACGGACATGTGCGGATACAGGGCGTAGGTCTGAAACACCATCGCGACACCGCGCTTGGCCGGGTCCATGTGGGTCACATCGCGCTGACCGATACGGATTTCGCCCTCGGTGGTTTCCTCCAGCCCGGCGATCATCCGCAACAGGGTGGATTTGCCACAGCCCGACGGTCCGACGAAAACGCAGAACTCGCCATCCTCGATTTCCAGATCAATGCCGTGAATGACCTGGGTCTGGCCATAACGCTTGATTGCGCCCTTCAGGGTAACGCCTGTCATGATGCTTGCATCCTGTCCTTGCGGCCCTCGGGGAACCGCCATGCTTCGGCTTCGGCCCCGATCTGGTCGGCCGATCGCCGTACCCGAGGGACCCATTTCTTCAACTGGTCGAAATCCATGCGCTGGGTCGATCCGGTAATCGAGATCGCCCCCAGCACCCGCCCGCCCGATGTCAGGATCGGACAGGCCACGCAGATGATGCCGGGCTCGTGCTCTTCATCATCCATGGCGAACCCCCGTTCGCGGATCCGGGCCAAATCCGCCCGCAGCACCTCCTCCGAGGTCAGCGTCTTGTCGGTAAAGCGGTGAAAGCTTTGCTGCGAGATCGCCTTGTCCAGCCGGTCATCATCCAGAAAGGCGAGCATCGCCTTTCCCACACCGGTGCAATAAGCCGGGCCAACTTTTCCGGCCTCGGAATACATTTCGACCGGGTTCTTGGCATTGCGCTTGTCGACGTACAGAACCTGGCTGGCATCCAGCTGCGCGAGGTGCACCGTCTCGCCGGTTTCCAGGCTGAGCGCATCCAGGATCGGCCGCGCGATCGGCGCCAGCGAGCTTTGCGTCCAGGCCGAATGCGCCAGCCGCACCAGCCGCAGGCCGGGCGAATAGGTCTGCCGGTCTGGGTCGTAAGACAACATGCCCTGATTGGTCAGCGACTGCAGAAACCGGTACAGGGACGCCTTGGGAAAGCTGCTGCTTTCCAGCAATTCGGCAAACCGCACAGGCCGGCCGAACGCCGCGACCTGTTCCAGCACGTCACATGCTTTGCCGATGGTTCCGTCACCTGCCACGGGTCTGATTTCTCCTCCACTTCCCCTTGCGGACGGGCCGCGAGGGTATTGACAAGCCTAGCCGATTCGATGTGTAGTTTTCAATATATAAAACTTGGTTTCACTATTTGGAACCACTGAATGGAAGCTAAGGGAGGAAACCATGCATTCCATGTTCAAGCGCACTGCGGCGGCTCTGGCGGCCAGTGTGGCACTTGCAGCGCCCGTTTCGGCAGAACTGACCGGCGAGCTGCGAATCTTCCTCGACACATCGAATCCGGCGCCGCGTGCGACGATGGAAGCGATGATCGAGCGGTTCGCGGCTCAGCACCCGGGTCTGGAGATCGAGACCACGGTCATCGACCGCGAGGCGTACAAGACCCAGATCCGCAACTTCCTGACGGCGGATACGCCCGACGTTGCGACCTGGTACGCGGCCAACCGCATGAAGCCTTATGTCGAGGCCGGACTGTTCGAAGATGTATCGGACCTGTGGGCCGAGCCGGAAATCGCCGAAAACCTTGCCTCTACCAAGGGCGCGATGACCATCGACGGCAAGCAGTGGGGCGTGCCCTACACCTACTATCAGTGGGGCGTCTACTACCGCAAAGACATCTTTGACGAGCTGGGCCTGTCCGAGCCGACCACCTGGGAAGAAGAGCTGGCCAACTGCCAGAAGATCGTCGACTCGGGTCGCGCCTGCTATACCATCGGTACCAAGTTCCTATGGACGGCTGGCGGCTGGTTCGACTACCTGAACATGCGCACCAACGGCTTCGACTTCCACCAGCAACTGGCCAATGGCGAGGTCAGCTGGGAAGACGACCGGGTCAAGCAGACCTTCGCCAACTGGAAGCAGCTGATCGACATGGGCGCGTTCATCGACAACCACCAGACCTACAGCTGGCAAGAGGCCCTGCCCTTCATGGTTCAGGGTGACGCCGCGGCCTATCTGATGGGCAACTTCGCGGTGGCTCCGCTGCGCGAGGCCGGTCTGACCGATGACCAGTTGGACTTCTACCAGTTCGTCGCGATCAACCCAGATGTCGAGCTGGCCGAAGATGCGCCGACCGACACGTTCCACATCCCGGCGAACGCGTCGAACAAAGAAGCCGCGCGCGAGTTCCTGCGTTTTGTCGTTTCGGCTGACGAGCAGACCGAAATCAACAACGGCAAGAACCTCGGACAACTGCCCGTCAACGCCAAATCCTCAGTGGATGACGACAAGTTCCTGCAGGAAGGCTTCAAGATGCTGTCGACCAACAGCCCTGGCGGCGTCGCCCAGTTCTGGGATCGCGACGCACCGGCGGAAATGGCCAAAGTGTCGATGGAAGGCTTCCAGGAGTTCATGGTCAAGCCGGACAACCTGGACAGCATCCTGGCCAAGCTGGAACGCGCACGTCAGCGCATCTATGACAACTGATCGGGTTGTGGCCGGGGCAACCCCGGCCACGCCGTAGCCAAACGCAGGACGGGCACGATCCCGTCCTGCCCATTCCAAACCGGGATTGACCATGACCGCTGTCGACGTCACCGAACACGAAAGCTGGTTCCACAGAAATCAGCAACGTATCGCACCCTGGCTGTTTCTGGCTCCGGGCGTGCTGTTCTTCATGGTCTACGTGATCATCCCCGTATTCCAGTCCTTCAACCTGTCGCTCTACGAATGGGACGGGCTGGGCGCGGCCGAATATGTCGGAATGCGCAACTATGAAGACCTGTATTGGGAATGGGTCGATCGTGACGCCTTCTATGTCTCGCTGAAGAACAACCTGATCTGGCTGATCATGTACCTGCTGGCGATCCCGGCTGGTCTGTTCATCGCGCTGTTCCTCAACCAGACGGTCTGGGGAATCCGGTTGTACAAATCCCTGTTCTTCTTTCCCTTCGTCATCAGCCAGGTCGTAGTCGGGCTGGTCTTCACCTGGTTCTACGACCCCACTTTCGGACTGCTGAACGAGCTTTTGGGCTTGGTCGGGTTGGGTCCGCTGAACGTCCTGGGTGATGAACGCTTCGTAACCTACGGCATCATTTTCGCGGGCCTCTGGCCGCAGACCGCCTATTGCATGATCCTGTATCTGACCGGCCTGAACGCCGTGGACCCCGAACAGATCGAGGCCGGCCGGCTGGACGGCGCCAAGGGCGGGCGGATGCTGTGGCATATCATCCTGCCGCAACTGCGCCCGGCGACCTTCATCGCCTTCGTGGTGACCATTATCGGCGCGCTGCGCTCGTTCGACCTGATCTCGATCATGACGCAGGGCGGGCCGTTCGGGTCAAGCCGCGTGCTGGCCTATTACATGTTCGAAGTCGCCTTGTCGGAGTACGGGTTCCGCATGGGCTATGGCGCGGCCATCGCCGTGATCCTGTTCCTGATCATGCTGTGCTTCATCGCCTACTTCCTGTGGTCGATGTACCGCGAAGAAAAGGGGCACTGAGATGTTTCCCAAACCGATCGAAAAACAACCCCGCGCGGCGCAGATTTCCTATCAGGCAATGCTGCCGGTCGCGCTTCTGCTGTGGCTCGGCCCTCTGCTGGCGGTGGCCCTGTTTTCCATCAAGCCCGAGGCGGATTTCACCAACGCCAACTACTGGGGTCTGCCCTCCAGCTTTGAAGGCGCACGGAACTACGGTCAGGTGTTCTTCAACTCGGACATGCCGCGCTATCTGCTGAACTCGTTCCTGATCACGGTTCCCACGGTGATCGGCGCGGTGGCGCTCAGCTGCATGACCGGGTTCGCGCTGGGGATTTACAAGTTCAAATCGAACCTGTGGATCTTCTTCATGTTCGTGGCGGGCAACTTCGTACCCTTCCAGATCCTGATGGTGCCGGTGCGCGACCTGACGCTGGACTTGGGGCTTTACAACACGAAAACCGGTCTGGTGCTGTTCCACATCGCGTTCCAGACGGGGTTCTGCACCCTGTTCATGCGCAACTTCATCCGCGCCCTGCCCTTTGAGTTGATCGAGGCCGCCCGGGTCGAGGGCATCAGCGAATGGCGTATCTTCTGGTATGTCGTCCTGCCGCTGATGAAGCCCGCAATCGCCGCGCTCAGCGTGCTGATCTTCACCTTCATCTGGAATGACTATTTCTGGGCCGTCGTGCTGACCCAAGGGGCCGAGAGCCAACCCGTCACCGCCGGCATCACCAGCTTCAACGCGCAGTTCCGCGCCGCCTATCACTTGATGAGTGCCGGCTCGATCGTCGCGGCCCTGCCGCCGGTGGCCATGTTCTTTCTGATGCAGAAACACTTCATCGCGGGTCTGACCCTCGGTGCCGTAAAATAACGCCTAGTCAAGGTTTACAGTCATGACCAAGATCACCTTCATCGGTGCAGGTTCCACGATTTTCATGCAGAACATCGTGGGCGATGCCCTGCTGACCCCGTCGCTGGCCGACAGCCATTTTGCCCTGATGGACATCGACCCCGAGCGTCTGGCCGAAAGCGAAACCGTGGCCCGCGCCATGATCCGCTCGGTCGGGACCGGCGCGACCGTGTCCACCCATACCGACCGCCGCGCGGCGCTGGACGGGGCCGATTTCGTCATCACCGCCTTCCAGATCGGCGGCTACAAACCCTGCACCGTCACCGATTTCGAGATCCCCAAGCAATATGGCCTGCGCCAGACCATCGCCGACACGCTGGGCGTGGGCGGCATCATGCGCGGCCTGCGCACCGTGCCCGTCCTGTGGGATGTGGCCCGCGACATGGCGCAGCTGTGCCCGGATGCCACGCTGCTGCAATACGTCAACCCGATGGCCATCAACACCTGGGCGCTGGCCGAACGGTTCCCGGCGCTGAAACATGTGGGTCTGTGCCACTCGGTCCAGAACACGGTCGAGGAGCTGGCCCATGACCTGGACCTGCCCAAGGATGAAATCCGCTATCGCGTTGCGGGCGTGAACCATGTGGCGTTTTTCCTGCGGCTGGAACATCAGGGCCGCGACCTGTATCCGGCGCTGCGCCGGGGCTATCACGCCGGCCAGTTGCCCAAGGCGCCGCTGCTGATGCCGCGCTGCCCGAACAAGGTGCGGTACGAGGTGATGGATCACCTGGGCTATTTCTGCACCGAAAGCTCGGAACACCTGGCCGAGTATGTCCCGTGGTTCATCAAGGATGGGCGTCAGGACCTGATCGACCAGTTCCAGATCCCGCTGGACGAATACCCCACCCGCTGCGAAGAGCAGGTCGCGAATTGGAAGGAACAGGCCAAGACCCTGACCGACGGGCGCGACATCGAGGTGATCCGCAGCCACGAATTCGCCGCCGACCTGATGAACGCCATCGTCACCGACACGCCCTATGTCGCCTATGGCAACCTCCCCAATACCGGGCAGATCCCGCAGCTGCCTCTGGGCGCCGCGGTCGAAACGCCCTGCCTGGTCGACAGCAACGGCGTGCAGCCCTCGGTCGTGACCGACATCCCGCCGCAGCTGGTCGCCCTGATGCGGACCCAGATCAACGTGCAGGAACTGACCGTGCGCGCCTTGGTCGAGGAAAACCCCGAACACATCTATCATGCCGCCATGATGGACCCGCACACCGCCGCCGAACTGGACCTGCGCCAGATCCGTAGCCTGGTCAGTGACCTGCTGACCGCCCATGCCGACTGGCTGCCGGATTGGTGCCGTCCGGCCCGCGCGGCCTGATCATCCGGCAAACACACAAGAAAACCACGACCCAATACAAAAAAGAAACACAGACATGAAGAAACGCCGCTCACAGCACTGGTACGGCAAGCTCGACAAGGACGGGTTCATCCATCGGTCGTGGATGAAGAACCAGGGCTTTCCCGATCATGCGTTCGACGGACGCCCGATCATTGGCATCTGCAACACATGGTCGGAACTGACGCCGTGCAACTCGGGCCTGCGCGACCTCGCCGAAGGCGTCAAGCGCGGCGTGTGGGAGGCCGGAGGCTTTCCGGTCGAATTCCCGGTGATGTCGCTGGGCGAAACCCAGATGAAGCCCACCGCCATGCTGTTCCGCAACCTGCTGGCCATGGATGTCGAGGAATCGATCCGCGCCTATGGCATCGACGGCGTGGTGCTGCTGGGCGGCTGCGACAAGACCACGCCCGGCCAGCTGATGGGCGCGGCCTCGGTCGATCTGCCCACCATCGTGGTCAGCTCGGGGCCGATGCTGAACGGCAAGTATCGCGGTCAGGATATCGGCTCGGGCACCGATGTTTGGAAATTCTCGGAAGCCGTGCGCGCCGGCGAGATGACCTTGCAGGATTTCATGAACGCCGAATCCGGCATGAGCCGGTCCAAGGGCGTGTGCATGACCATGGGTACGGCCTCGACCATGGCGTCGCTGGTCGAGGCGATGGGCATGAGCCTGCCCACAAACGCCGCCCTGCCCGCCGTCGATGCCCGCCGGATGGCGCTGGCGCACATGACCGGCAAACGTATCGTCGAAATGGTGGACGAGGGCCTCAAACCCTCGGACATCCTGACCAAGGCGGCGTTTGAGAACGCCATTCTGGCCAATGCCGCGGTGGGTGGGTCCACCAACGCCGTGGTGCACCTGCTGGCGCTGGCCGGCCGGGTGGGCGTGGACCTGACCCTGCAGGATTTCGAGATCGGCTCGGACATTCCGCTGCTGGTCAACTGCATGCCCTCGGGCAAATACCTGATGGAAGATGTCTGCTATGCCGGCGGGATGCCGGTGGTCCTGTCCGAGCTGAAATCGCATCTGCGCCCGGCCCGCACCGTTCTGAACAAGGACATCTCGGCCCACTATGAGGGCGCGGAATGCTTCAACCGTGACGTGATCCACGCCTTTGACGATCCGGTGAAACCGGCCGCCGGGCTGCGCGTTCTGCGCGGCAACCTGGCGCCGAACGGGGCCATCGTGAAACCCTCGGCCGCCACAGACAGCCTGCTGGAGACGGAAGGTGAGGCCTATGTCTTCGACAGCATCGAGGACCTGAAGGCCAATATCGACCGCGACGACCTGCCTGTGACGCCCGAGACCATCCTGGTGCTCAAAGGCTGCGGGCCAAAGGGCTATCCGGGCATGCCCGAGGTCGGCAACATGCCGATCCCCGCCAAGCTGGTGAAACAGGGCGTGCGTGACATGATCCGCATTTCCGACGCGCGCATGTCTGGCACGGCCTTCGGCACAGTGATCCTGCATGTCAGCCCCGAGGCGCAGGCGGGCGGTCCTCTGGCGCTGGTGAAAACCGGCGACCGCATCCGCGTCTCGGCCCGCAAGGGCGAGTTGGAACTGCTGGTCGACGAACAGGAACTGGCCGCCCGCCGCGCGGATTGGCAGCCCGACGACCCGCATTACACCCGCGGCTATGCCAAGCTGTATATCGACCATGTCCTTCAGGCCGACCGCGGCGCTGACCTTGATTTCCTGGTGGGCAAGGACACCCGCCTTGTGACCAGAGAGAGCCATTGATGACCCAGCCAGCAACCTTCCATGACCTCGACGGCGCGTCCGTCTTCATCACCGGCGGCGGGTCGGGCGTGGGCGCGGCCCTGACAGACGGGTTCCTGGCCCAAGGCGCCAACGTCGCCTTTATCGGCCGGTCCGACGCCAGCGCATTCGTCGAAGAGATGCGCGCCAAACACGGCCGCGCGCCTTTGTTCCTGCAGGGCGACATGACCGACACTGCGCTGCTGCACGAAACCATGACCAAGGCCGCCGAGACCCACGGCCCGCTGAACGTGCTGGTCAACAATGCCGCCAATGACAAGCGCCACAGCCTTGAGGAAACCACGACCGAGTTCTGGGATTGGATGATCGAGGTCAACCTCAAGGCCTATTACTTTGCCTGCCAGCAGGCCGCGCGCCAGATGGCCGAAACCGGCGGGTCGATCATCAACTTCAGCTCGATCAGCTACATGATGGGCAATGCAGGCTATCCGATCTATACGACGGCCAATGCCGGAATCACCGGCATGACCCGCTCGCTCGCGCGCGAGCTGGGGCCTAGGAACATCCGCGTCAACGCGCTGGCGCCCGGCTGGGTGCTGACGCAGAAACAACTGGACATGTGGGCCACGCCCGAGGATCTGGCCGCGCATATGGATCGCCAGTGCCTGAAGGAACATCTGAGCCCGGACGACATGATCGCGCCGACGCTGTTCCTGGCATCGACGGCCAGCCGCGCCATGACCGGGCAATGCATGGTCGTCGATGGCGGCGTGGTCACAACGGGGTGAGGATATGAACACCGAGTGGATCGCAGTAGACTGGGGCACCTCGCATCTGCGCGCCTGGGCGATGCAGGGCGACACGGTGCTGGACCACGCCCAATGCGACCGGGGCATGGCGACACTGGGCCGGGATCAGTTCCAGAACGCGTTGCTGACGCTGGTCCAAGGCTGGCTGGGCGCGGCGCCCGTGGATGTGATCGCCTGCGGCATGGTCGGTGCCCGGCAGGGCTGGGTCGAGGCGCCCTATGTGGCTGTTCCGGCCAAGCCGATTTCGACCGTTCCGGTGCGCGTGCCCGGCACCGATCCACGCATCCGCGCCTTCGTGGTGCCCGGTCTGAAACAGGACGACCCCGCCGACGTGATGCGCGGCGAGGAAACCCAGATCGCCGGCTACCTGTCCACGCGCCCGCATTGGGATGGCGTGATCTGCCTGCCCGGCACCCACACCAAATGGGTGCAGGTCAGCGCCGGCGAGGTCGTCAGTTTCCGCACCTTCATGACGGGTGAACTGTTCGATCTGCTGGGCCAGCACTCGGTGCTGAAACACTCGGTGGGCGAAGGCTGGGACGACGACGCCTTTGCCACGGCCGTGGCGGACACGCTGTCCAAGCCCGAGCAACTGGCCGGGCGGCTGTTCGGGCTGCGCGCGGCCGACCTGCTGCACGGCCAGGATCCGGCCACCGCCCGCGCCCGCCTGTCGGGCGCTCTGATCGGTGCCGAACTGGCCGCCACCCGCCCCTATTGGCTGGGTCAGCAACTGGCCATCATCGGGGCCGAGGCCCTGTCGAACATCTATGCCACCGCGCTGCAGCAACAGGGCGCATTCGTCGAAACCGCCGACGCGACCCAAGCCACGCTGGCCGGTCTGCTGCAGGCCCGCACCCTCACGAGGCAAACCGCATGAGCCGCCCCATCATCGCCATTCTGCGAGGGCTTGAACCGGCACAGGCCGAGGCCGTCGGCCAAGCCATTTTGGACGCCGGAATCGACCGGATCGAGGTTCCGCTGAACTCGCCCGACCCGCTGGACAGCATCGGCCGTCTGGCCCGTTCGATCGGCGACCGCGCGCTGGTCGGGGCCGGAACCGTCCTGACCGTGGACGAAGTCGAACAGGTGGCCGCCGTTGGCGGCAAGCTGATCGTGTCGCCAAATTGCGATGCCGAGGTTATCGCGCGCACGGTGGATCTGAGCCTTCAAAGCTGGCCCGGGGTCTATACCCCGACCGAAGCCTTCGTCGCCCTGCGCGCCGGAGCCACCGGGTTGAAACTGTTTCCCGGGGTGATGGCCGGACCGGTGGGGCTGGCGGCCATGCGCCCGATCCTGCCCAAGGGCACGCAGGTCTATGCCGTGGGCGGCGCGGGGCCCGAGAATTTCGGCGACTGGCTCAAGGCCGGGGCCGACGGTTTCGGCATCGGCTCGGCCCTGTTCAAACCCGGCATGTCCGTGGACCAGATCGCCGAAAACGCCTGCCAGATCGTCGCCGCCTTTGACGAGGCCGCGCGATGAGCCAGGTCTTTGACGACCGCCCGTGCGCGTTGGGCGAAGGCCCGCTGTGGCACCCCGAACGGCAACAGCTGTTCTGGTTCGACATCATCAACAAGCGCCTGATGACCCGCGACGCGGGTGGCCCGCAAAGCTGGGATTTTGCCGAGCACGTCTCGGCCGCAGGCTGGATCGACCGCGACACGCTGCTGATCGCGTCGGAAACCGGCCTGTGGCGGTTCGGGCTTGAGACCGGTCACAAGGACCGCATCGTCGCGCTCGAGGCCGACAACCCGGTGACCCGCTCGAATGACGGGCGGGCTGATCCGTGGGGCGGGTTCTGGATCGGCACAATGGGCAAGCGCGCGGAACGGGGCGCGGGGGCGATCTATCGTTTTTGGCGGGGTGAGCTGCGGCAGCTGGTGCCGGACGTGACCATCTCGAACGCGATCAGTTTCGCGCCTGACCGGTCTTGCGCCTATTTTTGCGACACGGCCACCGGGCAGGTGCGGCGCTGGGGCCTGAACCCGGAAACCGGCTGGCCCGAGGGCGACAGCGCGGTGTTTCTGGACCTGCGCACCGAGGGGCTGAACCCCGATGGCGCGGTCGTCGATGCCGCGGGCAACCTATGGCTCGCGCAATGGGGCGCGGCGCGGGTCGCGGCCTATGACGCCGGCGGAACCTTCTTGCGCGCGGTGCGTTTCGCGGCGGCCCATACCTCGTGCCCCGCTTTCGGCGGACCGGATCTGACGACGCTGTTCTGCACCTCGGCCCGTGAAGGGCTGGATGCGGACACCATCGCATCGCACCCCACCAACGGAATGACCTTTGCCGCGGAAAACGCGGGCCAAGGTCAGGCAGAACACAGAGTCATCCTATGAACCCCGAACTTGGCGTTTGCTATTACCCCGAACATTGGCCCCAGTCGATGTGGGCCGAAGATGCCGCGCGCATGGTCGAGGCCGGCCTGCGCTGGGTCCGGATCGGCGAATTCGGATGGAGCCGGATGGAGCCGGAACCGGGCCGACTGACATTCGACTGGCTGGATCAGGCCATCGAGACCCTTGGTGCGGCCGGGCTGAAAGTGGTGCTGGGAACCCCAACCGCCACGCCGCCGCGCTGGATGCTGGACCGGCACCCGGACATGCTGGCGGTAGATGAAAACGGGCAGCCGCGGAAGTTCGGCTCACGCCGTCAC
The DNA here is from genome assembly GCF_056536885.1 of Ruegeria sp. CI5. Taxonomy (NCBI): domain Bacteria; kingdom Pseudomonadati; phylum Pseudomonadota; class Alphaproteobacteria; order Rhodobacterales; family Roseobacteraceae; genus Ruegeria; species Ruegeria sp. CI5. The sequence continues at coordinate 357,176 of NZ_JBQFQN010000002.1, read as the reverse complement.
TACTGTTTCAGCCATCCCGGATATATCGAGGAATGCGTCCGCATCGCCCGGATCATGGGCGAACGTTATGGCCGCAACCCGCATGTGGCCGCCTGGCAGATCGACAATGAATATGGTTGCCACGACACCACCGTCAGCTACAGCGAGCCCGCGCGGAAGGCCTTCCGCCGCTGGCTGGCCGAACGCTATGGCTCGATTGAGGCGCTGAACGCGGCCTGGGGCAACGTGTTCTGGTCGATGGAATACAGTGATTTCGATCAGATCGACCTGCCCAACCTGACCGTGACCGAACCCAACCCCGCGCATGTGCTGGCCTTCCGCCGGTTCAGCTCGGATCAGGTGGCGGCCTTCAACCGGGCCCAGGTTCAGGCGCTGCGGCCCCTGACCGATGCGCCGCTGCTGCACAACTACATGGGCCGGATTCTGGATTTCGACCATTTCGAAGTGGGCGCCGATCTGGATATCGCCACCTGGGACAGCTACCCGATCGGGTTCCTGTCCGACCGGCTCGAGGCCGACGCGGCGCACAAGGCGGCCTTTCTGCAGCAGGGCGACCCGGACATGCAGGCCTTTCACCACGATCTGTACCGCGCCGTCGGGTGCGGTCGCTGGTGGGTTATGGAACAACAGCCCGGACCGGTGAACTGGGCGCCCTACAATCCGGCCCCCCTGCCAGGCATGGTGCGGCTCTGGTCGCTCGAGGCCGTGGCCCACGGGGCCGAGGTGGTCAGCTATTTCCGCTGGCGGCAGGCGCCTTATGCACAGGAACAGATGCACGCGGGCTTGCTGACGCCGAACAACCACCCTGCCCCAGGTCTGGCCGAGGCGCAGCAGACGGCCGAAGAACTGGCCGCGCTGGGACCGGTCGAACCGGTGCAGGCGCGGGTGGCCATCCTGTTCGACTACCCGTCGGATTGGGCCTGGGCGACCCAGCCGCAGGGCGCGGGGTTCAACTATTTCCGGCTGGTGTTTTCCGCCTATTGCGCCCTGCGCCGCGCCGGGCTGTCGGTCGACGTCGTTCCGGCCACGGGCATGGACGACGCCGACTATGATCTGATCCTCGCCCCCGGGCTGGCCACGCTGGACGACGCGCTGGCCGACCGCCTGCGGGCAGCGGCCAAACTGACGGTTCTGGGCCCGCGCGCCGGAGCAATCACGGCTGATTTCCAGATCCCGGCCCAAGGCCGCCCCGGCCTGCAGGCGTTGGACTGCGACGTGGCGCTGGTGGAATCCCTGCCGCCCGAGATCACCCGCCCGGTTCAGGACGGCGGTGCCGCGCAACACTGGGTCGAGCGGCTGACCGGCAACGCGCCCGATCTGTTGACCTTTGCGGACGGAACCCCGGCGCTCAAGGGCGGTGACCAGCTTTGGTATCTGGCCGGCTTCCCGGACGAAGACCTGTGGGACCGGATCGTTGAGATGGCCGCGCAGAAGGTCGGGCTGACCCTGCACCCGATGCCGCCCGGCCTGCGGCGGCGCGAGACCGCGACCCATGACTTCCTGATCAACTACAACGCCACACCGGTGGATTGGAACGGCCACAGCATCGCTGCCTGCGGAGTCGCTATCCTGAAACACAATCCGCCCGGCAAGAAATGAACCTGAACCGGGCGGATGTGGTGCTCTGGTAGGCGCTTCTTCCTACTCGTCGGTCTTCAGACTGTTTGGATCGAAGACGTTGCCGAACCCACTGTTGCCCGAAGGCTGATCTTCAGGCTCGGCTGAGCTTTCGTCGTCCTGACCACCCAATGTGTTCGGAGCGAACACATTGCCAAAACCGCTGTTGTTCGACGGTTTGGGCGTGGATTGCTGCGCGTCGCCTTGCTCGGCCTCGCGCCGCTTGCGCTGCTCCTCGCGTTGCTTGCGCAATTCCTGAATGCGCTGCTCGGCTTCCAGACGCTTTTCTTCCTTGACGTCCGCGATGCACTGGGCCGGGTTGTAGGCCATGGCCGTCCCGACGACAGTGATCGTTGCCACGGCAAACATGACCAGCAGCACGGCCGCCATGTTCCCCGAGAAAAAGCTGGGCAGTTTGATCTTGCCTGCCAGCTCCTCGACCGTGGCTTCCTTGCGCGCGGCGGCGACCAGTTCCTGACGCTTCAACTTGGCTTCGTTCAACAGGGCGAAGAACACGGTCAGCGCCACGATGATAAAGGCCAGCGCCGAAATCGCAGGTGTAATGCCGTAGCGCACCTTCTGAGCCAGTTCGATTGTCAGTGTCGGGTATTCGCCGAACGTGAAGGTGGTGGTGTTGTAGTTCTCGAACGAGGCAAGAAACGCCAGCACCGCCGCCGAAGCAATCGCCGGGCGCATGAACGGGAGCAGGATCTTGCGAAACGCCTGTGCATGCGTTGCACCAAGGTCCAGCGCCGCCTCGGTCAGCGCCAGGTCATATCGCTGCAGCCGGGCCACCAGAACCAACATACAATAGCTGGCGATGAAGGTGGATTGGCCAATCACGGTCAGGAAAATACCGTTCGACAAAAAGCTGTCGGCGCCCAGCCCCAGCATCCGGTTGATCCGGTCCCAGAAGACCAGCGTCGAGATACCCAGAACAACGCCCGGGATCAGGATCGGAGCGATGATGATCGTGTAGTAGGTGGCGCGCAGCTTGGGCCAGATTTGGGTTAGCATCAGCGCTCCAGCCAAGCCCATCGCCACCGACAGAACCACGGTTCCCGCGCCGATGATCATCGAGTTCTTGATGCCGTTCAGGATGCGTTGGTCCTGAAACAACTCGCCAAACCACTGGAAGGTCAGGCATTCCCACGGGCTCATGCGCGGGAAACCGGACGAGTTGAAGGCGGTGATCGACATGATCACCAGCGGACCCAGCAGGTACGCGAAGAAGATCGCCAGATAGACCCAGATGCTGATACGGAGGAAGGACATGTTCATTTCCCGATATCCCCCATGTTCACCTTGAACAGGCGCATCATTGCCAGCACGAACAGGATACAGGTGACCAGCAGAACGATCGCGTAGGCCGCGCCTTGTGGCCAGTCGTTGTTGTCATTGAACTGCTGATAGATCAGTTGCGTGAACCACAGACTGGATGGCCCGCCCAGGATTTGCGGTGCGGCCAGCGCACCGGCCGACAGCATGAACACCATCGTACAGCCGGAACTGATGCCGGGCTTGGCATAGGGGATGACCACCCTCCAGTGGATCCGCCACCACGGAGCGCCCAAGTCGCGCGCCGCTTCGATCTGGTTTCCATCCAGGCTTTCGATGACGTTGTACATCGGGAAGATCATCAGCAGGATGTACGCGTAGCCGAGGCCCGCATAGAGCGCGATGTCGTTACGAATGAAATCGAACGGCGTGTCCCAGATCCCCAATCCGACGAACAGCGTGTTCAACACACCGGTCTCTCCGAAGATGATGCGCAGCGCAAAGGCACGCAGGATCTCGTTGATCCAATAGGGGATGATCAGCATGATCGCGAAGATACGAATGTGATTGCCCTTGGACTGACCCAGGTAATAGGCAATCGGATAGCAAATGATCAGGTTGAAGATCGTCACGCAGACCGCGGCGATCAACGTCCGGAAGAACACGCGCAGATCAACGGCGTTGTAGGACTGGCTACCGCCTTCCGGCCCGTAGATCAGATATTTGTAGTTCTCCAGCGTGTACACGTCCTTGGGGCCACCGATTTCCGGGGGCGGCAGGTTGGGACGGAAGGAAAAGTCCAGCATCGACAGCTGCGGCAGGATGATCAGGCCGATCGTCCAGAACAGGACAAGCCCCAAAATCGCGAGCCCCATGCCGAAACCGTTGCGGTTGAAGAAGTCCCTGAGGAAGCCAGGCATCGTCGGGCCTCCTTATTCCGCAGCCAGCTCACCCGCCGGAACGACAACCGCGTTGCGGGTTTCGTATTCCAGCGTGATGTTCTGCCCGGTGTGATCTTTGAACGACTGCCCGTGGTTCGGGATCGAGACCTTGATCTCCTTGCCGCCCTCTCCTTCGGTGAAGATGTTGAAGACGTTGCCTTCGAATTCCTCGTGGGTTACCCGCGCCGTGACGAAGTGATCGCCGCTCGTCCCCTCGGGTGCAATCGAGAACGCCTCGGGTCGGATGAACATCATGGCGTCGTCACCTTCGGCCAACTTGCCCTGATTGGCGGTCGATATCCGCGCCACCAGATCGCCGGACCGGTTGGTCGAGATCAGGGCCTCTTCGCCCATCACTCTTTTGACCTTGCCGCGGAAGACGTTGTTTTCGCCCACGAACGAGGCGGCAAAAGCGGTTGTCGGGTCGTTGTAGATGGTCTTGCCATCGGCGATCTGGTCGATCACGCCAGCGCGCATCACGGCGATGTTGTCCGACATGGTCAGGGCCTCGCCCTGGTCATGGGTGATGTAGATGAAGGTGATGCCCACCCGCTGCTGAATTTCGCGAAGCTCAGTGCGCATGTGCTGGCGCAGTTTGAGGTCCAGCGCCGACAGCGGTTCGTCCAGCAGCAGCACGTCCGGTTCGGCGCACAAGGCGCGCGCGATGGCGACACGCTGGCGCTGGCCGCCTGACAACTCGCTGGGCAGCTTGTCCCCCTGGCCCGGCAGAGCGATCATGTCCAGCAGCTCATCCGCGCGCTTGCGGCGCTCGGCGGCGCTGGCGCCCTTGATCTCCATCGAAAAGGTAATGTTCTCCCAGACCTTCATCAGCGGAAACAGCGCAAGGTTCTGGAAGATCAACGCGGTCGGGCGCTTGTTCGGCCCGATGCCCTTCATGTTCTTTCCACCGATCAGCACATTGCCTTCGCTGGGCTCCAGGAACCCGGACACCGCGCGCAGAATCGTCGTCTTGCCGCAGCCCGAGGGCCCCAGGAACGAAAAGAAATCGCCCCCGTTGATGTTCACGTTCGCATCTCGCACAGCGACAAAATCGCCGAAGCGGATCCACAGGTTTTCCAGATCGACTCCGATCCCTGCACTCATTTTTGGTATCTCCCTGTGATGCAGCTTCAGGCCGCACCGCATCGTTGTCCGTCACGCGGGGCAAACGCGTGCGGGGTCCAAAGGCCCCCCGCGCGACAACGCGAGGGGCGCGATCTCAAGGCGATCAGGCGCTCTTGAACTTGTTGACGAACTCGGTCCGGGTCTCGGCATACCAAGGTGCTTCGGCAGGCCACGGGTTCAGGTTGGCCAGCGAGTCGCCCGGATAGGCCTCGGCAAAGTTCTTCTTGTAGGTGTCGCCCGAATACTGGTCGGCACCCAGAACCGGCGAGTTGTAGCCGTGGCTGTCGATCGCGACACCGGCCGGTTTGGCCTGATAGGCGAAGTCGATGAAGGCGTAGACCTGGTCGATATTGGTTGCACCGGTCGGCATCGACATGCCGTCGACCCAAGCCATCGCACCCTCGACCGGAGCCTGGTAGTGCACCGGTTCGCCCGCGGATTTCAGTGCCAGCGGCGGGCCATCCCAAGTCTGTCCGACGACAACCCCTTCGTTCAGCAGGCCGTTCTTCTGGGTGTCGGCGTCGTTCCAGATCAGTTTGATCCGGTCTTTGCGGGCGATGCACCAGTCGGTGATTTGACCCCAGACCTTACGCATGGTGTCTTCGTCGCCATATGCGGCCCAGACCGAGCCGGGCTCCATCTCGCCGATGCGCTCCATGTACAGGCCTGCGCCCAGCATCATCGAATGCGCGCGACCCATGGTCTTGCCGGCGTTTTCTTCCGACCAGACGTCACCATAGGACGGAGCGTCGCCTTCGGGCAGCCACAGGTCGGTCCGATAGGCAATGCCTTCGGTACCCCAGATATGCGGCAGCCAATGCGCGCCGCTGTCACCAAAGTTCCAGGCATCGGTGCCGATCTTGGCCATCGCCGGGTTGACCTTGTCGATCGGAACCCTGTTCATGTCGAACGGCTGCAGAAGCTCCAGCGGCTCCCACTGCAGCGACCGGTTGTTGGTCGGCGAAACGATGTCAAAGCCCTGACCCTTGGTGGCCTTCATCTTGTTGATGATCTCTTCGTTCGAGCCGATACCGGTGTAGTTCACCTTGATCCCGGTCAGGGTCTCGAACTCTTCGATGAAGCTGGGCGGCAGGTAATCCGACCACATCAGGATGTTGACTTCGCCCGAAGATGCCAGGGCGCTTTTGCTGTACAGAGGTGCCGCCAGCGCTGCGGCGCCGGCCCCTTTCAACACCGTACGACGGCTGAAGTTTGACGATTTGGTCATTCGTGTTTCTCCCGTGTTTGGACTGAGTTTTGTTTTTTATCCGTGCGTCACGTTAGAGTTTTGCGATCGCCCCGTCAGTCCAAAAAGTGACAGTTTGCGAAATTCTTAGGTCCAGTTCCTTTGGAAGCCCAAGCCCGGAGCCCGCCCAAACAGCGCGCGACTCTGCTGGAATTCGCGCGAGGATCATATATCAAAAGGGCCGACGATACCTAACGGCGCATCGGAACTGGCCTCATGTCACACAGGGAGATCACGCGAATTTTTTGCGCATCCGCCTAATCGATGCGCATCATTTCAGCCGCAAAAATCAAATTGCGACAAATTCAGACCAGAATCACGACACGGTTGGAGCTATTTGCGCATTGACCGGCCGTCATGGAACAGGTGGATCTTCTCCGGCGCGGCAGTCACCGAAACCGTCTGGCCACGCAAGCCACGATGGATGCCCGGCAGTTTGCCGATCACCGACTCGGCGCCGGGGGCTTTCGCGAAATAGAGCAACGTCACCTCGCCCAATGCTTCGGTAAAGTCCACGGTCCCGGTCAGGATGGGGTCACCTTCCGCGACCACCAGATCCTCGGGCCGCACACCCACGTTGACCTTCTTGCCGGCGTCGGCGTCTTGGGTCGGGATGGCCGACACCGCCGTGCCGCCGGAATCCAGCGCGACGGTCGTGGCGGCGCCGGTGCCGGTGATCGTGCCCGGCAGCAGGTTCATGGCGGGCGAGCCGATGAACTGGGCCACGAATTCGTTGTCGGGCGTCTCGTACAGCTCCAGCGGCGTGCCGACCTGCGCGATGCCCTTGTTGGCCAGAACCACGATCCGGCTGGCCAGGGTCATTGCCTCGACCTGGTCGTGGGTGACATAGATCATCGTGCTGTCAGGCATCGCCTCTTTCAGGCGCGCGATCTCGATCCGCGTGGCCACCCGCAGGGCGGCATCCAGGTTCGACAGCGGCTCGTCGAACAGATAGACCTTGGGGTCGCGCACGATAGCCCGGCCGATGGCGACCCGCTGTCGCTGACCGCCCGACAGGGCCTTGGGCAGCCGGTCCAGAAACGGTTCCAGCTGCAGGATCTGCGCCGCGCGGTTTACCGCCGCGTCGATCTGATCGGTGGGCATCTTGGCGATCTTCAGGGCAAAGGCCATGTTCTCGCGCACGGTCATGTGCGGATACAGCGCGTAGCTTTGGAACACCATGGCGATGCCCCGCTGTGCCGGGGGCACATCGTTCATCACCTGCCCCTCGATCTCCAGCGTTCCGCCCGAAATACGTTCCAGCCCCGCGATCATCCGAAGCAGGGTGGACTTGCCGCAGCCCGAGGGGCCGACGAACACGATCAACTCGCCGCGCTGGATCTCGAGGTTGATGTCCTTCAGGACATCGACATTGCCGTAGGTCTTGGCGACATCGGTCAGCTTGAGCTCGGACATGGGTTACCCTTTCTCTCGGACCATCAGGCAGAATTGCGAGGGCGCCAGCGTGGCGCTGCCCTGCGCCTCGACAGCGCCCAGATCCTGACCGATGCAGCGCCAGTTGCCTTCGGGCAGGTCGATTTCCGCGGCGCCATCTCCCAGGTTGAAGGCGCAGAACACCTGCTGAGTATCATCCTCGCGCAGGAAGCTGAGGATCGCGCCGGTTTCGCGCGTGTCGGACTGGGTGCCTGACATCAGCGCCGGATACTCATGGCGCAAAGCGATGGCACGACGATAGTGGTTGAGCACCGACTGCGGGTCGGCGTCCATCCGGTCCACGGCGCGCTCGGCCTGAGCGGTGCTGACGGGCAGCCAGGGCGCACCGGTGGTAAAGCCTGACTGTTCGTCCTGCGAGGCCCAGACCATGGGCGTGCGGCAGCCGTCGCGGCCCTTGTATTCAGGCCAGAACTCGATGCCATAGGGGTCCTGCAGGTGCTCAAAGGGCACGTCGGCCTCGGGCAGGCCCAGCTCTTCGCCTTGATACAGGCAGGCAGAGCCGCGCAGGCAAATCATCAGAACCGCGTGCTGGCGGATGCCGGCCTCGTCCAGATCCCAGCGCGAGGCGTGGCGCTGTACGTCGTGGTTGGAGAACGCCCAGCACGGCCAGGCGTCGCCGGCCTTGGACAGAAGCTGGTCGAACACATGCTTGGTGTATTCTGCTGACAGGCGGCGTTTTTCCAGAAATTCAAAGGCATAGCACATGTGCATGCGCTTGTCGCCACGGGTGTATTCGCCCATGATCTCAAGCCCGCGCTGTGCATCGCCCACCTCGCCCAGACAGGCGCGGCCGTCATATTGGTCGGTCAGGGCGCGCAGCCGTTCCAGGAAGGCGATGTTTTCCGGCTGGCTCTTGGAATACAGATGGTCCTGATGGTTGTAGGGGTTGACCATCGGCGCGATGGTTGCGTTGCGCTGATCCAGCGGCAGCGCCGGGTTGTCGCGCAGTTGCGCGTCGTGGAAGTAGAAGTTGATCGTGTCCAGTCGGAACCCGTCAACGCCCATGTCCAGCCAGAACCGCGCCACGTCCAGCAGCGCGTCCTGCACATCGGGGTTGTGGAAATTCAGGTCCGGCTGCGAGGTCAGGAAGTTGTGCAGGTAATACTGCTGCCGGCGCGTATCCCACTGCCAGGCCGAGCCGCCGAAGATCGACAGCCAGTTGTTGGGCGGGGTCCCGTCAGGCTTGGGGTCGGCCCAGACATACCAGTCGGCCTTGGGGTTTTCGCGGTTGCTGCGGCTTTCGACGAACCACGGATGCTGGTCCGAGGTATGCGACAGAACCAGGTCGATCATCACCCGCAGACCCAGACCATGGGCGCGGTCCAGCAACGTCTGGAAATCCTCCATCGTGCCGAACATCGGATCGATGGCGCGATAGTCGCTGACATCGTACCCGAAATCCTTCATCGGCGACTTGAAGAAGGGCGAGATCCAGATCGCATCGACCCCCAGACCGGCGATGTAGTCCAGCCGCTGGGTGATGCCCCACAGGTCTCCGATGCCGTCGCCGTTGCTGTCCTGAAAGCTGCGCGGGTAGATCTGATAGATCACGCCGCCGCGCCACCAGTCGGACGCCGTCTTGGTTGAGTGCTTGAGGTCCACGTTGTTCTGCACGTTCATCACACGCCCTTATTTTACTGAACCGGCCAGCAATCCGCGGACCAGGTATTTCTGCATTGCAAAGAAGACGACCAGCGGCACCGCGATCGACACGAATGCGGCCGTGGCCAGGATTTCCCAATTGCCGCCCCGCGTGCCCAGAAGCTCGACGATACTGTTGGTCATCACGGTGGTCTCGCCGGATGCGTCGATCAGGAACACCTTGGCCACCAGCAGGTCGTTCCATGTCCACAGGAACTGGAAGATGGCGAACGAGGCCAGCGCCGGAAAGCTCAGCGGCAGGATCAGCTTGGTGAAGATTTGAAATTCGGTGGCGCCATCGACCCGCGCATTCTCGATCAGGTCGCGGGGCAGCCCGGCCATGTAGTTGCGCAGAAGATAGATCGCCAGCGGCATGCCAAAGCCGGTATGGGCCAGCCAGACGCCCAGATACCCTTTGCCGATGCCTATGTTCAGGTGGAATTTCAGCAGCGGGATCAGCGCCAACTGCAAGGGAACCACCAGCAGACCGACCACCGCGGCGATCAACAGCGCACGGCCCGGGAAATCCATCCAGGCCAGCGCATAGGCCGCGAAAGCCGCCACCAGGATCGGAATGATCGTGGCCGGAATCGTGACCGTCAACGTGTTGAAGAACGCCTTGGCCATGCTGTCGGTGCTGTCCTCGGCCAGCAGGACCTTGTGGTAGTTGTCCAGCGTGAACTCGGGCGGCAACTCGGCGGTCACGAAGACGCGCGACCCACGGCTGCCAGTGAATTCCTCGGTGTTCTCCATCCGGTAGTCGCCATTGGCCTGAACGGTGATCGTACCGCCCTTGCGCAGTTCGGCGGTCTGGCCCGGCTCAAACGCATCGATCTCGCGCGAGCTGATGCCCCATTTCGAGATGCGCGCCTTGGTGCCCGCGTCGAACAGGTTGCCCTCGATCACATACAGGCCGTTTTCCTGCACCTGGGTGTCGGGCGCGGCGCTGCGCAGCGTCAGGTTCTGCTCGGACGGGAAAATCGCCCGCCACCAGCCGCTGGTCGCGATCTGGTCCGCCGTGCGAAACGACGAGATGAACAGGCCCAGCGTGGGCACCACCCACAGCACCACCAGAAACAGAACCGAGGCATGTACGGCCCATCTGAGCGCCGGGCGGGTTCCTGCGATCTCACTCATGACGCACCCCCTATTCCATTTCCTTGCGCGCGTTGCGCACGTTCCAGACAAGGATCGGCGTCACCAGCAGCATGATGACCATGGCCGAGGCCGAACCCACGCCCCAGTCATTGGCGCGGAACAGCTTGTCGAACATGTAGTTGGCCAACACCTGTGTCTCCCACTGGCCGTTGGTCATGGCGAAAACGATGTCGAACACCTTCAGCACGACGATGGTGATCGTGGTCCACACCACCAGAATCGTCGTCTTGATCTGCGGCACCTTGATCTTGAAGAAGATCTGGAACGGGCTGGCGCCATCCAGAATGGCGGCCTCGACCGTTTCTTCGGGAATGCCGCGCAGGGCCGCCGACAGGATCACCATGGCAAAGCCCGTCTGAATCCAGACCAGCACGATCATCAGGAAGAAATTGTTCCAGAACGGGATCGTCAGCCAGGTCTGCGGGTCGGTTCCGCCAAAGAAGATGTACAGGGCATTCAGCATGCCGATCTGGTCCTGCTCGACCGGACGGGTGTCATAGACAAGCTTCCAGATCACCGATGCGCCCACGAACGAGATCGCCATCGGCATGAAGATCAGAGATTTGGCGACATTGCCCCATCGGATGCGGTCGGTCAGCTGGGCGACCAACAGGCCAAATGCTGTCGACAGCGCCGGGACCACGATCAGCCACAGCATGTTGTTACGCATCGCTTCCCAGAATTTGGGCTCTCCCATCATTTGGGCGTAGTTGTCCAGACCCACCCACTCGTATCCGCCGCCGGGCACCCGGTCGGTCAGGGACAGGCGTAGCGTTTCCACCACAGGGTAGGCCAGGTACAGCCCCAGCGCGACCAGAGCGGGCAATAGAAACAACCATGGCCGGACCATGTTCGCCCGATTGATGTTGCGTCCGGCGTTCGGGCCGCGCGGCGGGAACAGAATCTTGTCCAGAAACTGGTTGGACAAGTAGAAGTAACCAACACAGCCGGATACGCCGATGGCGATCGTCAGCAGACCTTGCAATGCGGGATGCATGTCACCCTCCCTGGCGACAATGGGTCGGGCAACCCTGAGGTCGGATTGCCCGGTTTCATGGCTTTATTGGATCGCGTCCCAAGACGCCTGGATCTCGTCCGCCACGTCTTGCGCGGGTTTGCCACCGGCATAGTCGACCATGCCCGTCCAGAACGTGCCTGCGCCAACCGCGCCCGGCATCAGGTCAGACCCGTCAAAACGGAAGGTGGTCGCACCCAGAAGAATGTCGTTCATCTTCTTCAGCGTCGGGTCCGAGAAGGCCGAGGTATCGACACCCTTGTGCGGGGTCAAAAAGCCGCTGAGCGCCATCCAGGTCTCATGCGCCTCGGGCGTCTGCAGATAGGCGATCAGGTCATGCGCTGCGGGGCTGTCATTGGTGATCGCCCACAGGGTGCCAGCGCCCAGTACCGGGCTGCCCAGATCCTTGCTTTCATAAGCCGGGAAGTAGAAGAAATCGGCATCTTCACCCACGACCGTGCCTTCGGGGAAGAAGGCCGGGATGAACGAGGCCTGACGATGCATGTAGCACTGCGGCGGCGAGCTGAACATGCCTTTGGGGCTGTCGCGGAAATCCGTGGTTGCAACCGCACCGGCCCCACCGGCGACGTAGTCGTCATTTCGGGCGAATGCGCCGAATTCCTCGATCGCGGCCACGACCTTGGGATCGTTGAACTTCAGCTCGTTGGCAACCCACGCGTCATAATCCTCGGGGGATTGGGTGCGCAGCATCATATCCTCGACCCAGTCGGTCGCAGGCCAGCCGGTTGCGCCACCCGACCCCAGACCGATGCACCAGGGCGTGCCGCCATCGGCGACGATCTGGTCGGTCAGGGCCTTGAGCTCTTCCATCGTGGTCGGAACTTCATATCCCGCGTCCTCAAAGTTCTCGGGCACGTACCAGACCAGCGATTTCACATCGACCTTGTAGAAGAAGCCGTACAGGTGGTCCTGACCGTCCGGGCCGGCATAGGTGCCCAGATCGACCCAAGACTGGCCCGCGGCATAGTTGTCCCGGATCCAGTCGGCGGTCCCGTCAGCAAGCGGTGTCAGAAACCCGGCCTTGGCCATATCGGCTGCAAGACCCGGCTGGGGGAACACGGCGATGTTCGGGGCCGACCCGGCCTCGGCGTCGATGCGGATCTGCTGCTCGAAGCTGTCCGACCCGACATAGGCATATTCATGACCGGTGGCCGCGGCAAAGCCGTCCAGCACCTTTTCGACATTCTCCTGGTCCGGGCCAAGCCACGGGCCGAACACGGTGACCTTTTCGGCCTGGGCCGCGCCCGCCACCAGGGCAAACGTGGCCGCACCTGCCAAAAGCGAGTGTTTCATTGATTTTCCTCCCAACTGTATCCGCGCGTGTGTGACTCAGTTTTCAAAGCGCTTTGAATGCGGCCGTTATCCGCTAACATGTTGGCCCTGTCAATGGCTAGATTTTGACATGGGCCGTCCGTGTCCATGTTTTCTTGACATATAGCAAAGAATGGCAAAACAACTTGACGCAAGCCGCAAATCCCCACACAACAGGGCGCACACAAGAATTGAAAGCCTTTTGAAACCGCTATGAACCTCAAACAGCTCTCTCAGATCCTGGGTCTGTCACAGACAACGGTCAGCCGCGCGCTGAACGGTTACCCAGAGGTGAACGAAGAGACTCGCATGCGGGTTCAGGCGGCGGCGGCCAAACATGGCTATCGGCCGAACGCCCGCGCCAAGGGGCTGGCGACGGGTCGTTCGATGGTGATCGGCCACGTGATCCCCAGCTCGTCGCGCCACGAGATGGTGAACCCGATCTTCGGCGATTTCGTCGCCGGCGCGGTCAAGAAATATGCCGAGCACGGCTACGACATGATGTTCACCAATGCCGACGACACCTCGATCGAAGACGCCTATCGCAGCCTGTTCCAACGCGGTGCGGTCGACGGCGTGGTGCTGCAGGGCCCCAAGGTGAACGAGCCGCGGATCGAGGTTCTGACTCGGATGCAGGTGCCGTTCATCGTGCATGGCCGGTCGACCGGCGTCAGCGTGCCCTATGACTGGATCGACGTGAACAACAAAAGCTCGTTCCTGCGTGCGACCCGCTTTCTGATCGACCTGGGCCACCGGCGGATCGCGCTGATCAACGGTCTGGAAGACATGGATTTTGCCCAAAGGCGCCGCGACGGGTATCTTGAGGCGCTGAAACAAGCCGGTCTGTCGCCCGACCCGGCCCTGATGCGCAGCGCCGAGATGACCGAAGTCTATGGCCATCACGAAACCCGCGACATGCTGCGGCTGGACGATCCGCCGACCGCGATCCTGACCTCGTCGATGATCTCGGCGATCGGGGTGCGGCGCGCGCTGGACGAGGCCGGGCTGAAAATGGGCCGCGACGTGTCGGTGATCGCACATGACGACGACCTGTCCTATCTGAAGAACGGGCAGGACGTTCCGATCTTTACCGCCACCCGGTCTTCGGTGCGCCACGCCGGCGAACTGGCCGCCGAGATGCTGATCGAGCGCATCCGCGCGCCCCACGACCCGGCCAAGACTAGATTGCTCGAGGCCGAACTGGTAGTCGGCGGCTCGACTGGTCCCGCCCCCAACAGGTTCTGAACATGAAGTACACCCGCGCTGATTTCCCCAAAGACTTTCTCTTTGGTGTCGCAACCTCTGCCTATCAGATCGAAGGCCACGCACAGGGCGGCGCCGGCCCGACCCATTGGGACAGTTTCGCAGCCACGCCCGGCAACGTGGTGCGCGCCGAAAACGGCGATCTCGCCTGCGACCACCTGCACCGGTACGAACAGGATTTCGACCTGATCCGCGAGGCCGGGTTCGACTGCTACCGTTTTTCCACCAGCTGGGCGCGCGTGCTGCCCGAAGGGCGCGGGCCGGTGAATCAGGCCGGGCTGGACTATTATGACCGGTTGGCCGACGCCCTGCTGGAACGCGGCATCCGCCCCTGCGCCACCCTGTATCATTGGGAACTGCCCTCGCCGCTGGCTGATCTGGGCGGTTGGCGCAACCGCGACATCGCCCACTGGTTCGCCGATTTCACCGAGATCATCATGGGCCGCATCGGCGACCGCATGTACAGCGTCGCCCCGATAAACGAGCCCTGGTGCGTCAGCTGGCTGAGCCATTTCGAAGGCCACCATGCCCCCGGCCTGCGCGACATCCGCGCCACGGCCCGCGCCATGCATCACGTCCTTCTGGCCCACGGCCGCGCGGTTCAGGCGATGCGGGGCCTTGGCATGTCGAACCTGGGCGCGGTGTTCAACCTTGAATGGGCCGAACCTGCCGATGACACCCCCGAGGCCCGCGAAGCCGCCGATCTGTACGACGGCATCTACAACCGGTTCTTCCTGGGCGGCGTTTTCAACAAGGCCTACCCCGAGAATGTCCTGCAGGTGCTTCAGGCCCACCTGCCCGACGGGTGGCAGGATGATTTCGACACGATCGGCACGCCGGTCGACTGGTGCGGGCTGAACTACTATACCCGCAAGCTGATCGCGCCCGCCGACACGCCCTGGCCCAGCCTCCAAGAGATCCCCGGCCCCCTGCCCAAGACGCAGATGGGATGGGAGATCGAGCCAAGCGCGCTGACCCGGTTTCTGACCTGTACGGCCCGGGACTACACGGGCGATCTGCCGATCTATGTCACCGAAAACGGCATGGCCAGCCCAGAGCGGCAGCAGGATGACGACCGCATCGACTATCTGAATCAGCATCTGGCTGCGGTGCAGGACGCGCTGGATCAGGGCGTTCCGGTCACGGGCTATTTCATCTGGTCGCTGCTGGACAACTACGAATGGGCGCTGGGATACGAAAAGCGGTTCGGCCTGGTCGATGTCGATTTCGACACGCTGGAACGGCGCCCCAAGGCCTCGTTCCGGGCGATGCAGGCCGCGTTGGCCCAGGGGGATCCGGTCTCGGTTCCGATGGCGCAGCCCAGGGGCGCGATGCACGACCACTGGAACCTGGTGGCCGATATCGGCGGCACCAACACTCGGCTGGGAGTCGTCACCAATGGCACGCTCACCGATCTGCGCAAATCGCCGACCGGCTCCCTGCCCGAGTTTCTGGCCGCCCTGCACGACCTATGCGCCGAGATCGGAACGCCGCCGCGCGCCGTAGTCGCCGCGGGCGCGGGCCCGGTGCGCAATGGCACGATCCGTCTGACCAATGCCAATCTGGACCTGTCCGAGGCCGACATCGCCACGGCCACCGGCGCGGACCATACCTTTGTCATCAACGACTTCACCGCCGCCGCATGGTCGGTGGCCGAGATCACCGGCGATGACGTGCAGGCCCTGCAGGGCGACCCGACCCCGCCCAAGGGCACCCGACTGGTGGTCGGCCCCGGCACCGGGCTGGGCGTCGGCGCGCTTTTGTATTCCGAAGGCCACTATCACACCGTCTCGGGCGAGGGCGGCCATGTCGGTCTGTCGCCCCGTACCCGCGACGAGGTGGACGTGTTCGAAGCCGCCCGCCGGATCGCGCCCGAGTGTTTCTTTGGCGACAGCCTGACGCTCGAGGCCGAGATGTTCCTGAGCGGCACGGGCCTGCCGATCCTGTACCGCGCCGTGGGCATGGCCGCGGGCCAGCCCGAAACGTCCGCCTTGCCCGCCAAGGACATCCTGCAGGCCGCGCGCGACGGGTCCGATCCGCTCGCCATGCGCGCCGCGCAGATCTTCACCACCCATCTGGGCGCCGTGATGGGCGACATGGCCGTCACCGTGATGCCCACCGGCGGCGTCTTCCTTGTGGGCGGCGTGGCCGAGAAGAACCGCTGGCTGTTCGGCGACGACTTCCTGGCCGCCTTCAACGCCGGCGGCCGGTTCGACGCGCTGCGGCGGGGCTTTGGCGTTTATGTGTCGGAACAGGCTGAATTTGGCATTGTTGGCGCTAACAACTTCTGCAAAAATGCGCTCGCGCGGTAAACTCACCGCCAGATCTTTGCAGAAGGAAGGAGCCGGGACATGATCCTGTGCTGTGGCGAGGCCCTGATCGACATGATCGCAGAGCCGACGGTTTCGGGCGCGCAAGGTTTCGTGCCGCATTCGGGTGGTGCGGTGTTCAACACCGCCATCGCCCTGGGCCGGCTGGGTGCGCCTGCCGGAATGCTGACCGGGCTGTCCAGCGACATGTTCGGCCAGCAATTGGCGCAGGCCCTGAAAGACAGTCATGTGGATGGCTCGCAGGTTGTTCTTTCGGACCGTCCGACCACGTTGGCCTTCGTACAACTGCAGGACGGGCACGCCACCTATTCCTTCGTCGATGAAAACTCGGCCGGGCGGATGCTGCGCCCCGAGGACATGCCGGACCAGCTGACCGCGACCTCGGCGCTGTATTTCGGCGGCATCAGCCTGGCCTGCGAGCCCTGCGCCGATGCCTATGCCGCCCTGCTGGACCGTCACGGCGCCGAGCGCGCGGTGATGATCGACCCCAACATCCGCCCCGGCTTCATCCAGGACCAGACCCGCTATCGCACCCGGCTGAACCGGATGATCGCGCAGGCCGACATCGTCAAGGTCTCGGACGAAGATCTGGACTGGATCGTCCCCGGCCCTGAAACGCTGGAAGAAAAGGTGCCGCTGCTGCTGCAGGCCGGCCCCGCCGTGGTGATCGTCACGCGCGGCAGCCAGGGCGCGACCGGGTATTTGGCCGATGACCGCACGGTTTCAGTGCCGGTCACGCCGGTTCAGGTGGTCGACACGGTGGGCGCGGGCGACACGTTCAACGCCGGGGTTCTGGCGCAACTGCACCGCGCCGGGCTGCTGACCAAACAGGCGCTCCGTGCGATCTCGCCCGACGACCTGCGCGCCGCGCTGGAACTGGGCGGCAAGGTTGCTGCCGTCACCGTATCCCGCGCCGGGGCCAACCCGCCCTGGGCGCACGAGCTGTAAGTCATCGAAAGCACCGATATGAAACGATCCGAGATCAACCGCATCAAGGCCGAGGCACAGGCCTTCATCAATTCGTTCGGCTTTGCCCTGCCGCCTTTTGCCGACTGGACGCCCGAGCAAATGCGCAGCCCGCAGGCCGCCGGCATCCGCGCCCGTGGCCTTGGCTGGGACATCACCGATTACGGCCAGGGCAGCTTCGACGAGCTGGGCCTGTTCCTGTTCACCCTGCGCAATGGAGACGAAAAGGACCTGAGCGCAGGACGGGGCATGCTCTATGCCGAGAAGTTGTTGATTTCGCGTGATAAACAGCTGTCACCGATGCATCGCCACATCGTCAAGGCCGAAGACATCATCAACCGCGGCGGCGGCGATCTGGTGATGGAGATCTACGCCTCGGCCCCCGATGGCAGCATCGACCGCGACACCCCCGTCACCGTGCCCAGCGACGCCTGCCCGGTGACCATCCAGCCCGGCGAGCATCTGCGCCTGAAACCGGGCGAAAGCGTCACGCTGATGCCCGGCATCTGGCACGCCTTCTGGGCGGAAAAGGGCGATTGTCTGATCGGCGAGGTCTCGACCGTCAATGACGACCGCACCGACAACGTGTTCGAACAGCCGATCCCGCGCTTTGCCACGATCGAGGAAGACACCGCGCCCGAATTCCTGCTGGTCGCCGATTACTGAGCGCGCGGGGCCGGACCAAAGGGCGGATCCGAGGCCAGCGTCAACGCGACCCGGCCCGGGCTTGCGGCCTGGGCCAGCCGGTCGCGGACGGCCTCGAAGGCTTCGATCGTCACGGGTTCGGCGGGTTTCAGATAGACAAGGTGGAACAGCGCCCGCCCGCTGCGCACCGTCGCCACGTCCAGCACTTGAAACGGGCTGTCTGCACAGATCCGGCGGGCCTGCCCAATGATCTCGGCCCGGGCATCGGCCGGCAGCGCCACACCCACGATATCGCGCAGCGCGCCCAGAAACACCTTGATGGGCTGCGGCAGCAACGCCAGGCACAGCAACAACACCACCAGCGCATCCGACACCGGAACCAGACCGGCAAGCGGCCCGCCCTCAAGCAGGTTGATCGCGAAAAACGCCGCCCCGGCCCCAAGGCTCAGCACCCCGTCGACCATCGCGGCCCGGGACTCGACCCGCAGCAGATCGCTGGTTTTGCCGGTGCGGCGCCAGTTCCAGCGATGATAGGCGAACAGCGTCAGACAGATCGCCGCCATCGCCCCGGCATAGATCAGGATCCATTCCAGAACCACCGGCGCGGCTTCGCCCGTCTTGGCATAGGCCAGCAGCCGGTTCACCGCCGAACCGGCTGCCATCAGGATGATCCCGAACAACAGCAGGCTGCGGAACATCACGAAGACGGATTCGTCGATCTCGTATCCAAAGGGGCGGTTCTGGTCCGGGGCGCGACGGATCGAGGCGGCGACCCATCCCGCCACCACAGCCGTTGCGAAATTGAGCCCCGAGAACAGCCCGTCCAGCAACAGCGCATCGGAGTTTGCCAGCAACCCGGCCACAACCCCGGCGCCCGCCATGAACAGGCTGGCCCATTTTGCCGCGTTCAGCGACCGGCGTTCAAAGATCAATGTGTCCTGCATCGGTTCAGCTTTTCGGTTGATGAGGCTGGCGGTCATTTATGTCCGACGGGCCAAGGCGCAAGCCCCGTTTTCATGCCCGTCCGCGTATCATGTCGGCAGCCATCTCCGCGATCATGATCACGGGCGAGGCGGTATTGCCCGACACGATTTTCGGCATGACCGAGGCATCGACCACCCGCAGCCCCTCCAGACCCCGAACGCGCAACCGTGGATCGACCACCGCGGCGGCGTCACTGCCCATGCGGCAGGTGCCGACCGGGTGAAAGATCGTGGTGGCGATGTCGCCCACCGCATCCAGCAGGCCCTGTTGGTCGTTGATCTCAGGGCCCGGCAGAACCTCTTGCGGGTGGTAGGGTGCCAGCGCCCGCGCAGCCATCACCTGTCGGGCCTGCTGCACGGATGTGACCGCCACCTGCCGGTCACGCTCGGCCGAGAGGTAGTTCAACCTGATCTCGGGCTGGGCCTTCGGATCGGGCGTGGTGATATGGCAGTGCCCCCGGCTTTCGGGCCGCAGATTGCAAACCGAGACGGTGATCGCGGGGAACGGATGCAGCGGATCGCCCAGCCGGTCGGTCGACAGCGGCTGCACGTGATATTCCAGATCCGGCGTGGCCAGCATCGGGTCGGATTTGGTGAACATGCCAAACTGGCTGGGCGCCATCGCCATCGGACCCGACCGGGTCAGGGCGTATTGCGCCGCGATGCGCGCCTTGCCCCACAGGCTGTTGGCCATGGTGTTCAGAGTTTTCGCGTTCTGCACCTTGAACACGGTTCGGATCTGCAGGTGGTCCTGCAGGTTTGCCCCCACGCCCGCGTTTTCATGCTGAACCGCGATCCCCTGCGCCGCCAGCACCTGAGGGTCGCCGATCCCCGACAGTTCCAGCAGCTTGGGCGAGTTGATCGACCCCGCCGCCAGCAGAACCTCGGCCCCGGCCAAGGCCCGGTATTCGGTGCCGCCACGGGCAAAGCGCACGCCACGCACGGTCTTGCCTTCGAGGATCAGGCCCAGCGTCTCGGCCTCGGTCAGGACCCGCAGGTTGGGCCGTTTCATCGCGGGGCGCAGAAATCCCTTGGCCGTGTTCCAGCGCACGCCGTTCTTCTGATTGACCTCGAAAAACCCCGAGCCCTCGTTGTTGCCGTCATTGAAGTCGGCGCGCGGCTGGATGCCGATCTCGCGCGCGCCGTCCTGTACGGCTTTCAGGATCTCCCAGCTCAGCCGCTGTTTCTGAACCTTCCACTCGCCGCCGTACCGGTGTATTTCGCTGTCGCCGCCATGGTGATCTTCGGATTTCAGGAAATAGGGCAGCACGTCGTCCCAGCCCCAGCCCGCGTTGCCCAGTTGCCGCCAATGGTCATAATCGGCCGCCTGCCCGCGCATGTAGATCATCCCGTTGACCGAGCTGCACCCGCCCAGCACCTTGCCGCGCGGATAGACCAGCGACCGCCCGTTCAGACCCGGCTCGGGTGCGGTTTTCATCATCCAGTCGGTGCGCGGATTGCCGATGCAGTACAGATACCCCACCGGGATGTGGACCCAATGGTAATTGTCCGACTTGCCCGCCTCGAGCAGCAGAACCCGTGTTTTGGGGTCCTCGGTCAGCCGGTTTGCCAGCACGCAGCCAGCGGTACCCGCGCCTATGATGACATAGTCGTATTCACCCTCAAGCTGGGCGGTTTCAGATGTGGCGGAATTCATTCTCGGTCTGCTCTGTGCATTGTTCCTGATCCTGCGGAGCGCAGCTTAGCAGCTGTCGCCGGCAATGCACGGGTCCGATGTCGCATTCCGCAACAGTATTTCGCAATCCTGCAGGTCGCGCCCACGGTCGGCGGTCAGACTGGTGTCAAAGGAGGCCCAGAATGACCCAGACCGCCACCCGCGCCCGAACCGGAGGCCGCGCCGCCCGCCGCGCACTGCGCACCGCGCCCTGCTTTGACATGTTGCCGGGTCTGACCCGCAACATCCCGCTGTGCGAGGTGATGGACGGATCACAGGTCGAGCGGATCGACGCGGCCTCTATGGATATCCTCGAAAACGTGGGCGTGCAGTTCCGCGACCCGATCGCGCTGGCCGACTGGAAGGCGGCTGGTGCCAAAGTCGGCGGCGAGCGGGTGTATCTTGATCGCGGGCTGGTCCGCGACTTGATCGCGACGATCCCGTCGGATTTCACCTATCACGCCCGTGACCCGCACAAGAATGTGCGCCTCGGCGGGCCGCACGCGATCTTCGTGCCGATGACCGGCGCGCCGTTTCTGCGCGATCTCGACGACGTACGCCGCAACCCAACGCTGGACGATCTGGCGATGTTCCACAAGCTCAGCCACATGCTGCCGGCGCTGCATTCCTCGGCTCACCACATCGTCGAGCCCTATGACCACCCGATCAGCCAGCGCCACCTGCGCATCACCTATTCGTCGATGAAATATTCCGACAAGACCTTTATGGGCATGACCACCTCGCCCAGAAACGCCGAGGACGTGATGGAGATGTGCGCGATCCTGTTCGGCGCAAAGTTCATGGAGGATCACCCGGTCACCACCGGCAACTGCAACGGCAACTCGCCGCTGGTCTGGGACGAGACCATGCTGGGGGCGATGCGCGCCTTCTGCCGCCGCAACCAGCCGGTGCTGTGCTCGCCCTTCGTGCTGGGCGGGGCCAACACGCCGGCCAGCGTGCCGGCGACGGTCGCGCAGCTGAACGCCGAGGCGCTGAGCGCGCTGGCCTATACGCAGGTGATCCGGCGTGGCTGTCCGGCGATCTACGGTCATTACCTGTCGACCGTCAGCATGAAATCCGGCGCGCCGATGGCGGGCACGCCCGAAATCAGCCTGATGAACTTCATGATCGGCCAGATGGCCCGGCACTACGGCGTGCCCTGGCGCAGCTCGAACACGCTGGGCGGGGCCAAGACATTCGATGCGCAGGCGGGCTACGAATCCGCCACCACGCTGTCGGCGGTGATCCATGCGGGGGCCAATTACATCTGGCATTCGGCGGGCTGGAACGAGGCCGGGATGCATTGTTCGACCGCCAAGTTCGTTGTCGATGCCGAGCAATGCGCCATGGCCTACCGCATGGCCGAGGGCCCGAAATGGCACGATTTCGACGAGGCCGTTGCCGCCGTGTCCGATATCGGCCCCGGCGGCCACTATCTGGGCCATCCGCACACGCAGGACAATTTCCAAGAGGCGTTCTTCATGCCCGAACTGTTCGACAACAACTCGATCGAACAATGGGTGGCCGAGGGCGAGGTCGAGATCACCGAGCGCGCCCTGAACCACGCCCGCAAGCTGCTGGCCGAGTATCAAGAGCCCCGCCTGGACCCGGCCACCGACGAGGCGCTATGCGACTACATCGCCCGGCGCGAGCGGGAGATCCCCGCCGCCGACGAGTTGAACCAGCACTGTTAGGAAACACTCCACTTGCCCGCCTGCCTGTCAGGCGGGCCTTTTTCATTCGTTGCGCGCGCGCCATTCCTTCCAGCGCAGCACCATGTTGGCGCCGATTTCGGACAACGGTCGGGGCGGCAGGCGTTTGGGACGGTCCTCGGCTCCGAAATGCTCGCTGATCCCGGACCGCACGCCACAGGCCATTTCGGCCGCGGCGATCCCGGTCAGGGTACCGCGCGCGGTGCCCAACCCGTTCTGGACGCAGGCGGAATAAACGCCGGTCTCGATCTCGCGGGTGACCGAGACGCCGTTCAGGCTCAGGCACAGATGACCGGCCCATTCGTACTCCATCGCGATGCCGCACAACTGCGGAAAGCGCCGGTCGAATTTGCGCCGCATCACCGCAGCTGCGCGCCGCAGGTCCGCTGCCCGCGCCTCCATGCCCGGGCGCATCACGGCGCAGGTGCGGGTGATGATCCGGTTGCCGCCCTGCCCGGTGTCGATCCGGCGCATGGTGGTGCCCATCGGATCGGACGGGGTCACGCCCCAGCGCGGCTGACCACCCAACCGGGCCAGCGCATCGGCCTCCAGTTCGCGCGTCATCGCCGCGAACAGAAACAGCTGCATCAGCCGGCCACGTTCCACCCCGAAACTTTCCAGATGGCCGTTCACCGACAGGATCAGCCGGCCGGTCGAGACCTGCCCGCGCGTGGTCTGCACGCGCCAGCCCGCCCCGTCGCGCTGGAACCCCGTGACCGCACTGTTTTCAAAAAACTGCACCCCATCGGCCGCCAACCCCGCCGCCAAACCGCGCACATAACCCGCCGGATGCAGCATGACCGTGCCCGGCGTGTACAGCCCCGAGACATAGTGCCCGGACCCGGTGAGTTCCTGCATCTGCTGCCGGTCCAGCATCTCGGATCGCTCGCCGAGGCTGTCCAGATGGCGGGCATAGCTTTGGTTGTGCGCGTGTCCCGCCGTGCTGGCCGCGCCGTTCACCTTGCCCGCCGGATCGAAATAATTGGGGTCGATGCCGTATTCCTCGACCGCCGCGCGGGCAAAGGCGATGGCCCGGCGGTTCAGCCCGATCATCGCCCGGTCATCGCCCGCCCCGGCATAGTCGTCCGAGGCCAGATCATGTGGCAGATCGATCATGAAGCCAGAGTTGCGCCCCGCCGCGCCTTCCGCCACGCGCCCGGCTTCAAGCACCACGATCCGCGCATCGGGCGCCAGTTGCCGCAAACGCCGCGCCGCAGACAGCCCGGCAAAGCCTGCGCCCACGATGGTGAAATCGGCGGTGATATTTTCCGAAAGCTGCCGCGCGGGATGTTGCGGGCCCAGCAGGGCATTCCACGCCGCCGGACCGCGCTGTACCGGCAGGCGGCAAGCGGTGAACCGCGTCAATCCACCGCCTCGTCGGCATCATCCGACAGGTCGATCCACAGTGTCTTCAGCTGCGTGTACTGGTCGTGCGCGTGCAGCCCGTTGTCCCGCCCGCCAAAGCCCGACTGCTTGTAGCCGCCGAACGGGGTCGAGATGTCGCCCTCGCCAAAGCTGTTCACCGTCACGGTTCCGGCCCGGATCGCGCGGGCACCGCGCAGGGCACGCTTGGCATTGGCGGTGAATAGCGACGCGCACAGCCCATATGGCGTGTCATTGGCCATCGCGATGGCCTCATCGAACCCCGCGACCTCGATCACCGACAGGACCGGCCCAAAGATTTCCTCGCGCGCCAGCGGCGCGTCATTGTCCGGCAGCTCAACCACGGTTGCCTCAACGAACCCGTTTTCGGCCTTGCCGCCCAGAAGGACTGATCGGGCCTTGTCCAGATAGCCGCAGACCTTGTTGAAATGGTCTTTGCTGACCAGCGCGCCCAGCCGGGTTGCAGGGTCCAGCGGGTCGCCCACGTTCCACTGGCGGGCATGATGGGCGACGCGCTCCAGCAACTCGGGTTTGACCGCACGGTGCGCAATCAGGCGCGACGTGGCCGAGCAGTTCTCGCCCATGTTCCAGAACGCCCCGTTCACCACATGGGCGGCAACCCGGTCGAGGTTCTCGGCATCCTCCAGCACGATGGCCGGGTTCTTGCCGCCCATTTCCAGCACCACCTCCTTGGCGTTGCTTTCGGCGGCATAGGACAGGAATTTCTTGCCCGTTACGGTCGAGCCGGTGAAGGACACCATGTCGACATCCATATGCCGCCCGATGGGTTCGCCCACCTCGGCGCCGCCACCCGGAACCACGTTCAGAACCCCGCGCGGCAGCCCGGCCTCGGCCGCCAGTTCGGCCAGACGCAGCGCGGTCAGCGGGGTTTCCATCGCCGGCTTTACCACCACCGAGCACCCGGCCGCCAGCGCCGGGCCGATCTTCCAGGCCAGCATCAGCAAGGGGAAGTTCCACGGCAGCACCAGCCCCACCACCCCGACCGGTTCGCGCAGGATCATCGCGATGTGGTCGTCGCTGGCAGGCGCGACCTGGTCATAGATCTTGTCAATCGCCTCGGCGTGCCATTTCAGGCAGTGGATCGCCTCGGGCACATCCACGGTTTCGCAGTCAAAGATGGTCTTGCCGCTGTCGATGCTTTCCATCACCGCCAGTTCGCGGGCATTGCGGGTCATCAGCTTGGCCAGGCGGATCAGCACATCCTTGCGCGCCGACGGGTGCAGGCGCGACCAGCGGCCATCGTCGAAGGACCCGCGAGCCTTTTCCACGGCCAGGTCCACATCGGCGGCGGCGCAGGCCGCGACCTCGGTCAGCACCGCGCCTGTGGCCGGGTTCACCGTGGGAAACACCGCGCCCGAGATCGCCGGGCGATAGCCGCCGTCGATGAAAGCGCCGGTGGGCAGGTTCAGCCCGGCGGCGATGGATGCGTATTCATCCCGTGTCAGCAAGCCCATGCCTCAGCCCTCCGCCATGATGTCTGCGATCTTGCGTTTCAGCACCCGGGTCACCTGTTCCAGCGCGCGCTTGTCATCCTTGTTCAGCCCCTTCAGAGGCGGCCGAACCGCGCCCGCCGGGATGCCGTTCATCGTGACCCCATGCTTGATGGTCTGGATGAACTTGCCGCCCTGTTCGAGGACCCGCATCAACGGCATCAGCGCCGACATAATCCGGCGGCCCTTGGCGAAATCGCCTTGCAGCGCGCAGGTCTCATACAGCGCTACATGCTCACGCGGCAGAAAATTCGACCCGCCACAGACCCAGAACGGCGCACCCCAGGCGAAGAATTCCAGCGCCTGATCGTCCATGCCGCAGCCCAGCTGGATATGCGGATAGTCCCGCGCCAGCATGTGTACGCGGTTGATGTCGCCCGAGCTTTCCTTGATGCCGCAGAAATTGCGGCTGCGCCCCACACGGTCGAGGAACTCAGCCCCCATCATCGTGCCGGTGCGGTGCGGATAATTGTACAGCATCACCGGCAGATCGGCCGCCTTGTCGATGGCCAGCGCATTAAGGGCGTTTTCCCGGTCCGTCGGTACCGAATAGGGCGGGCTGGCCAGCAGGATGGCATCGGCCCCGATCTGGCGCGCGCCTTGGGCCAACGCGATCGAATCCGGCGTCAACATCGCGCCGGTCCCGACCACCAAAGGCAGACGACCTTTCAATCGCTGGTGAGTGAAACGCGCCAGTTCCAGCCTTTCATCAACGGTCTGGGCATAGTTTTCGCCCGTGGACCCGCCCGAGATCAGACCGTGCACGCCATTCTCGACCAGGTATTCGATCACCTCGGCCAAGGCATCCCAATCGACGCTATAATCATCCGCATAGGGCGTCACCACCGGGGTATAGATCCCCTGAAATCTGAACACGGGCGTCATCTCAATCCTCTTGCCGGGCACGCGTGAAGCTTGCGCCCGACACCAAGGCTAAGAAAAATACAAGATGTGCACAATGTAGATTCCCGACATGAACGGCCCAGGGTCCGACATGTCGAGGAAAATCAGACGACCATGGGTCGCCGTGGACACCGTCAGTCCAGTGCCTGACCTTCCTGCCAGACCCGGAGAAGCCCATGATCGGAGACATGCAGCACATTGGCGCGGGCACCGGCCGCCAAACGGCCAAGATCCGATCTACCGATCAAGTCCGCAGGCAACCGGGTCGCCATGTCGAAAGCAGCTTGCAAAGGCAGTTGCGCAAATGCAACCACGTTGCGAACCGCGTCCAACAGCTCGAGATGCGCACCGGCGAGCGTTCCATCGGCGAGGGTCAACCGGTTGCCGTCGCGCAAGATCTGCCGTCCGTTCAGCAGGAAGCTGTCGATATCCGATCCGGCGGTCGCCATCGCGTCGCTGACAAGGAAGACACTACCCGGCCCATTTTTTGCCCGGATGGCATTGCGCACTGAAACCGGGTGGACGTGAATTCCATCAGCGATCAGGCCCGCAGACAGCTCGCCAAGCGCCAGCGCCGCGCCTACGACGCCGGGCTCTCGGTTACCCATCTGGCTCTGAGCATTGAACAAATGTGTGACGCAACGCGCCCCGGCCTGAGCCGCTTTCTGACAGGTTTCAAAACTCGCATCCGTATGGCCCAGCGAGACGACGATCCCCGCTTGGGTCATGGCGTGTATCTGATCATCCGTCACGCTTTCCGGCGCCACCGTAACCTTGAGAATCGGCAACCGCGCGACTGTATCCAGCAACAAATCCAGATCAGCCTGCGCCATCGGTCGGATCAGGGCAGCATCATGTGCACCCTTGCGGGCTTGGGACAGGTGCGGACCTTCCAGATGAAGCCCGACAATGCCGGCAATACCTTCGTTCACGGCGGCAATCGTGGCCGCGATGGCCCGCCGCGTGACCCCAGGCGTATCCGTGATCAGCGTTGGCAAGATCGACGTTGCTCCGATACGCGCATGTGCCACCGACATGGTGCGGAGCGTTTCCAGATCGGGGGCGTTGTTCAGCATTGCCCCGCCGCCGCCATTGACCTGCAGATCGACGAAGCCCGGAACCAGCAGGCCACCGTCAAGCTGCGACACCCTCGCTGTGCCAGGAGTGTCGGAGACGGGCTTCACGCCCTCGATACGCCCTTCCGCGAACAGAAGGGTATGATCCTGCAGCATACCTGCAGGGGTCAGAATGTCCGCGCCCACCAGAGCCTGCAGTTCGCTGGTCATACGGTTTCCGTCACCTTGTTCAGATGCCGCGGTGCGTCCGGATCGATCCCGCGCGAGGCGGCGAAGGCCTCGACCATCGCGTAGAAGGAGACGATTAGGCTCAGCGGATCAGTCAGGGAATGCCCCGTGCGGACATGCGGAATGCGCGTCGCGGCATTAACCCTGTCCGTGGTCGCAAAGACACGGGCACCCTTGGCGCTGATTGCGTCGGCTACCTCCGCCAACGCAGGCTCCGCCGCATCTGCCGCTGCAAAGCTGAGTACCGGAAAGCCGTCCTCGACGATGGACACCGGCCCATGCAGAACCTCGGCCGAGGAATAGCTTTCAGCGTGCAACTGGCAGGTCTCCTTGAACTTCAGCGCAGCTTCGTTCGATACGGCCAGTGCCTGGCCCCGGCCAAGCGTGAACAAGGACGGGTGAGCACCGATTGCGTCACGCACTTCGGGCCAATCGATCCGGGCCGCCTGATCCAACTGCTCGGGCAGGTCGCGCAACGCGGCCAGCAACGCCGCATCCTGCCCCCACTCTGCCAACAGCCACAAGCCGGCCACCGCCGAAGTGACGAAGGTCTTGGTGGCCGCAACACTCAGTTCGGGGCCCGCCTGTATATCTATGGCGTGATCGCTGACTTCGGCCAACGGTGAAGCCGCGTCGTTGGTCAACGCTACTGTCAATGCGCCGTCGCGTCGGGCATTGCGGGCCATGGCCACGATGTCGGGGCTTTTGCCGGATTGCGACACCGACAGGCACATCGCCCGGCGCATGCGCAGAACCGAGTCGTAGATCGATCCGATCGACGGCCCGACCGAGGCCACCGGCACACCCAACAGGATTTCCGAGGCGTATTTGAGATAGGTGCAGACGTGATCGGAAGACCCGCGTGCGACCGTCACGACAAATGTAGGGTCCAGTTCGCGGGCAACCGAGGCGACCGCCTCAATGTCGGTCTGGCCCCGACTCAGAAGCCTCTCTACGGCCACGGGGATTTCATCAATTTCCCGGCGCATCCGGGTGATCTGCTGTTGCATGATGTGTCCTAGCTGTTGGCCAACCGCAATTCGGCGACAAAATCATAGGCGTCGCCGCGATAGATCGACCGAGTGAATTCAACGACCCGCCGATTGGACAGGTATGATGTACGAACGATGCGAAGCCCGGCCGCACCGGGTTCGACCCCAAGCAAACCCGCGTCGGCGCTGTCCAGATTGATCGCCGATATGCGCTGCAGCGCCCGTACGGGCCGGTTTCCATCCCGCTCCAAGACTTCGTACAAGGAGGCTTCGACCTCCTGCGGGCGCGGCAGAATGTCGATTGGCAGCGAGGCCCGTTCGATCGCCATGGGCCGATCGTTGGCCATACGCAGGCGCGAGATGCGCGCGACCGCTTCGCCCGAGGACAGGGCCAGCGCCATCACCTCCTCGGGCGACGGAGTGTGAACACCGCGCTCGAGCCACTCGCTTGAGGATTCAAGACCGCGTCGGTTCATGTCCTCGGTGAACGAGGTCAGCCGTGACAGGGATTGCTCGACCCGAGGCGTTCCGTCGGCCACAAAACTGCCCGAGCCTTGGCGCTGAATGACGATTCCCCGATCTACCAGATCCTGCATCGCCCGACGCACGGTGACGCGGGAAAGGCCCGTCAGGTTTGCGATCTCGCGTTCGGCCGGCAGCGGTGCACTTTCCGCCAACAGACCGTTCTCGATGCCCTCTTCGATCCGCTTGCGCAACCGAACGTACCGCGGCCCCACGGCCTGCTGCATCCAGTCACCGGTCCTGAGGAAGGTTTCGATCGTTTCGGCGGTCATGCTGCCCCCAATCTGGCGCGCTCGGCCAGCTGTGCGGCGAGCTGCAGCGCCCCGTCAAGGGCGGTGCCCGCAGGTTCGATCATCGCGCTCTGCACCTCGGCGGAAAGATAGTCGACGTAATGCGATGCCACCCCGCCTACTACACAGACCGGCTCGGCATCATCGCGACCAAGGGCCTGAAGCCCTGCAGCGACATAGTCGGCGCCCTCGCGCATCAGGGCCACGGCCACCACATCGCCTTTTTGAGCCGCCGCAATGACCTCGGGCGCGAAGTCTGCGATTTCGGCCGGCCGTGCCTGCCCCGCAAATCGCACGATCTGCATCGGGTCTTCGTCAAAACGTCTGCGTATGGACCGCGTCAGCGCGCTGTCGGGGATTATTGCGTCCGCTGCAAGCAACACCCGCCGCAGCAGCTGCTGTCCCAGCCAATACCCGGACGCATCATCACCGATGAGCGCCCCATATCCGCCAATCAACCGGATTTCGCCATTGCTTTGCCGCGCCAGGAACGATCCGGTGCCGATCCCGATCAAACATCCATCGACCGGCCCCAACGCCCCAACCACGGCCGAGCGGCGGTCATCCTCGACCTGCACAATGCGCGATGGCAGGTGCCGTGCGATTTCAGCGCCTGTGTCCGCGTCGGTCACGCCAGCAAGCCCTGCGTAGATCGGAATCCCGGTCAAAGCCGCTTCGGGCATCGCAGCACGCTCGGCCAGTGCCCGCAGCCCGGCATTCAGCGTTGAGATAGCCGCCGCGCGATCCGAATAGACATTGGCGCTTCCCAGAACCAGATCATGCCGCCCGGTGGGGCCGGCCATGGCAAACCGGCAGCGCGTACCGCCACCGTCAATTGCAATGAGATATGGGAGGGACTCATCCATATAGATACCTTTACAATACCTTTCGGATGAAAAAAAGACCTCTTGTGGCCAAGACTCGCTATTTTTTGCGCTTTTTTGTGAGTATTTGGTGATATGAAACGAATGGTAGACAAAAGGTATTATATAGGTATTATCTTCGGTGCCAAAGGGGAATCACATGACGCCGCACATGCTGCCGCAAACCGAAATGCTGCGCGACGAATCCGAGGGGCTGGACCTGCGCCCGGACGCCGAAGTTCTGCGCCTGCTGCTGGATGCGCAGAAAGCCGCGCTGAACGGGCTGGATGCTTGCCTTCCGGATATCTCGAGAGGTGCGGCATTGATGGCAGAAACCATCCGCGCCGGCGGGCGGCTCTATTATGCCGCCGCCGGGTCGTCCGGGCTGATGGGCTTGGCCGATGGGGCGGAAATACCGGGAACATTCGGCCTGTCGCCAGATTCGATCGCCATCTGCATGGCCGGCGGCATACCAACCGGGGCAGAGATGCCGGGCCACACCGAAGATGACACTCGGACGGCCGAAATCGCCGCTGCCGACCTCCGCCCCACAGACACGGTGATCGCGATATCCGCCAGCGGCACCACGCCCTACCCGTTGACCTTTGCCGGAATTGCAAAGTCCCGCGGCGCCAAAACTATCTGCATCGCCAACAACGCCGACGCACCCCTGTTCGAGCACGCCGATTGCGCAATTTGCCTGAACACCCCGCCCGAAGTCATTGCCGGATCGACCCGACTGGGCGCCGCAACCGCGCAAAAGGCGGCGCTCAACATGCTCTCGACCCTCATGGGTGTCAGGTTGGGCCATGTACATGACGGCATGATGGTCAACGTGGTCGCCGACAATGCCAAGCTGCGTCAGCGCGCAGAAGGAATCATCCGGAACATAACCGGCGCCACACCTCAGCGCGCCGCTGATGCCCTGGATCGCGCCGAAGGCAACCTGAAGCTTGCCGTACTTTTGGCCGCCGGTGCCGCAACACCGGCGCAGGCCAGTGAACTGCTGACGGCATCGGGCGGTCATCTGCGCCCTGCGTTGGACCAGATTTGAACCAAGAAGAAGACCAAAGGGAGAATACATCATGAGAATAACCACACTGACCGCCGTGCTACTGGCGTCATCGGCCCTGGCCGGTGCGGCAATGGCCGAAACCACGCTGACCATCGAGAGCTGGCGCAACGACGACCTGGCCCTGTGGCAAGAAAAGATCATCCCGGCCTTTGAGGCCAAGCATCCCGACATCAAGATCAAGTTCACCCCGTCGGCCCCGGCGGAATACAACGCCGCCCTGAACGCCAAACTGGATGCCGGTTCGGCCGGAGACCTGATTACCTGCCGTCCCTTCGACACCTCACTTGGCCTGTACGAGGCAGGCAAACTGGCCGATCTTTCTGACCTGGAAGGCATGGCAAATTTCTCGGACGTCGCCAAATCGGCGTGGCAGACCGATGACGGATCGGCCACCTTCTGCGTGCCGATGGCCTCGGTGATCCACGGATTCATCTACAACAAGGACGCGTTCGACGAGCTGGGCCTGTCGGTTCCGGAAACCGAAGCCGAGTTCTTTGCCGTTCTGGACAAGATCAAGGAAGACGGCACCTATATCCCCATGGCCATGGGCACCAATGACCAGTGGGAAGCGGCCACCATGGGTTACAACAACATCGGGCCGAACTACTGGAAGGGCGAAGAAGGTCGCCTCGCCTTGATCGAAGGTTCTCAGAAACTGACGGACGAGCCGTGGGTCGCCCCCTACCGCCAGCTGGCCAAATGGGGCGCCTATCTGGGCGACGGGTTCGAAGCGCAGACCTATCCCGACAGCCAGAACCTGTTCACGCTGGGCCGCGCCGCCATCTATCCGGCCGGCAGCTGGGAGATCAGCGGCTTCAACAACCTGGCCGAATTCGAAATGGGCGCCTTCAAGCCGCCGGTCCAGAATGCCGGGGACGAGTGCTATATCTCGGATCACACCGACATCGCCATTGGCCTGAACGCAGCGTCGCCCAACGCCGATGCGGCACGCACCTTCCTGAACTGGGTCGGGTCCGAGGAATTCGCGCAGATCTATGCAAACGCGCTGCCCGGGTTCTTCTCGCTCTCCAGCTTCGACGTAGCGATGGAGGACCCATTGGCGCAGGAATTCGTCAGCTGGCGGAACGAGTGCAACTCGACCATCCGGTCCACCTATCAGATCCTGTCGCGTGGAACGCCCAACCTTGAGAACGAGACCTGGAACGCATCGGCTCAGGTGATCAAGGGCGAGGAATCGCCCGAGGACGCCGGCAAGCGCCTGCAGGACGGGTTGGCCAGCTGGTACCCCCCGCACCAGTAACCCGTCTTTCGTAACGCAAACGGCTCTGGCCAGGCGGCCAGAGCCACCCTGAGCTTTCGAGGAACAACATGGGCAATCGCCGGATCAAATGGCACATCGTGGTGTTTCTGGCACCCGCAGTGCTGGTCTACTCGGCCGTCATGGTCTTTCCGCTCTTCAACACGCTGCGGCTGGCACTGTACACCGAGGTCGATCAGGCCCGTGTGTTCGTAGGCCTGGACAACTTCCGCACCCTGTTCGGCGACCCGATTTGGTCGGATGCGTTCTGGAACGCACTGGGCAACAATTTCTGGTTCTTCTTCATTCACATGCTGGTGCAGAATCCGATCGGGATCGCACTGGCGGCGATCCTCAGCCACCCACGCCTGCGCTTTGCGGCGTTTTACCGTTCGGCCATCTTCATCCCGACGATCCTGTCCTTCGTGATCGTTGGCTTCGCCTGGAAGCTGATCCTGTCGCCGATCTGGGGCATCGCCCCCGATATGCTGGCCGCGGTCGGACTCAAATCTCTGTTCGCGCCTTGGCTGGGCAAAGAGGAATACGCGCTGACCACGCTGGCCCTGATTTCGGTCTGGCAGTTCGTGGGCATTCCGATGATGTTGATCTATGCCGCCCTGCTGTCGATCCCCGAAGAGATCCTCGAGGCTGCCGAAGTCGAAGGCATCACCGGCATGTCCGCCTTCTGGAAGATCAAGCTTCCGCTGATCCTGCCTTCGATCGGCATCATCTCGATCCTGACATTTGTCGGCAATTTCAATGCGTTCGATCTGATATACGCATCTCAGGGTGCGCTGGCGGGGCCGGACTTCTCGACCGACATCCTTGGCACGTTCATGTACCGAACCTTCTTCGGCTTCCAATTGCAACTCGGTGACCCGCATATGGGATCGGCCATCGCAACGGGCATGTTCGCCATCATCCTGACGGGGGTCTGCATCTATCTGTTCCTGATCCAGACCCGCATCCGCCGGTATCAGTTCTGAGGGGCCCAAAGAGCATGAACAAAGCCCGCAGAAACCCCTTCAACATCGCTGCCATGCATGGCGCGCTGATCCTCTATACGCTGATCGCCCTGTTTCCGGTCTTCGTGATCGTGATCAACAGCTTCAAGTCGCGCAAGGCGATCTTCCGTGAACCGCTGGCCCTGCCCGATGCCGACTCGTTCTCGATGATCGGATACCAGACGGTGATGAAACAGGGCGACTTCTTCCTGTATTTCCAGAATTCGATGATTGTCACCGTCGTGTCGCTGTTCCTGATCCTGCTGTTCGGCGCAATGGCGGCTTTCGCGCTCAGCGAATACCGGTTCAAGGGCAACACGCTGATGGGCCTGTACCTTGCATTGGGCATCATGATTCCGATCCGCATCGGCACGGTCGCGATCCTTGACATGATGGTGGCGACCGGTCTGGTCAACACGCTGATGGCGCTGATCCTCGTCTACACCGCACAGGGCCTGCCGCTGGCCGTATTCATCCTGTCCGAGTTCATGCGGCAAGTCAGCGACGACCTCAAGAATGCAGGCCGCATCGACGGGCTGAGCGAATACACCATCTTCTTCCGCCTGGTTCTGCCTCTGGTGCGTCCGGCCATGGCGACCGTGGCCGTGTTCAACATGATCCCGATCTGGAACGACCTGTGGTTCCCGCTGATCCTGGCCCCGGCCGAAGAGACCAAGACCCTGACCCTCGGTAGCCAGGTCTTCATCGGTCAGTTCGTCACCGACTGGAACGCGGTGCTTTCGGCACTCAGCATGGCGATCCTGCCGGTCATGGTTCTGTATGTCATCTTCTCGCGGCAACTGATCCGCGGGATCACTTCGGGGGCGGTCAAATGATCCGGGTTCTGATCGCAGGTTTGGGAAACATGGGCCTCAGCCACGCGCTGGCGCATCATCACCATCCCGACGCCCAGATCGTGGGTCTGGTGAACCGATCCGGGACAGTGGATCACCCGGATTTGCAGGGGTATCCGGTCTTCACCGATTTCCATACGGCGCTTGCAGACACCAACCCTGATCTGGCCGTGATTGCCACCTATTCCGACAGCCATGCCGACTATGCCTGTGCCGCAATGGACGCCGGTGCGCATGTATTTGTCGAGAAACCCCTGGCCACCACGGTCGCAGACGCACGCCGTGTCGTCGAGAAGGCCACTGACGCCAACCGAAAGCTGGTGGTTGGTTACATCCTTCGGCATCACCCCTCGTGGATGCGGTTGATATCCGAGGCGCGTGACCTGGGCGGCCCCTATGTCTTTCGCCTGAACCTGAACCAGCAGTCCGACGGCCCGACATGGGAGACGCACAAGGCGCTGATGCAAACCACCTCACCTATCGTGGACTGCGGTGTGCATTACGTCGACGTCATGTGCCAGATTACCGATTCCCGGCCCGTTCGGGTCAACGGCATGGGCCTGCGTTTGTCAGATGAGATCGCGCCCGACATGTACAATTACGGCCAGTTCCAGGTGGTGTTCGAAGATGGCTCGGTTGGTTGGTATGAGGCCGGTTGGGGTCCGATGATGTCCGAAACGGCGTTCTTCGTGAAGGACATCGTTTCACCCAATGGCGCGGCTTCCATTACCGAAGGCAACAAGGGCGCATCCGACGATGTTGACGGCCACACGAAGGTGGGGGGAATTCTTGTGCACAAAGCCAGCGGCGACACCCTGATCGAGATGGATGGCGAACCCGGCCACCAGGAACTGTGCGACGCGGAACAAGCCTACATGCTGCAAACCATCGCGCAGGACATCGACCTGACCCGCCACATGAATGACGCGGTGCAATCCCTGCGGATCTGCCTTGCCGCCGACCAAAGCATTCGATCCGGCCAGCCGGTCGACCTGAAGGAGACGTGACGTGACCGCCCTGAAACTGACCAATGTGTGCAAGTCCTTCGGACAGGTGAACGTGCTGAAAAACATCGACCTGACCGTCGAGGAAAACGAATTCGTGGTCTTTGTAGGCCCCTCGGGATGCGGCAAGTCCACCCTGCTGCGCGTGATCGCGGGGCTTGAAGAGGCGACCTCGGGAACGGTCGAAATCGATGGCCAGACCGTCAACGAGGTCCCACCCGCCAAGCGCGGCATTGCAATGGTGTTCCAGTCCTATGCGCTGTATCCGCATCTGACTGTTCGGGGGAACATGGAACTGGGCTTGAAGCAGGCCGGGCATCCCAAGGACGAAATCGCGCGCCGCATCACCGAAGCCAGCCGCATGTTGTCACTGGATCCCTATCTTGAACGTCGCCCGGCCGAGTTGTCCGGCGGTCAGCGCCAGCGCGTCGCGATTGGCCGCGCGATCGTGCGGAACCCCAAACTGTTCCTGTTCGATGAACCGCTGTCGAACCTGGATGCCGCGTTGCGCCTGAACACCCGGGTCGAAATCGCAAACCTGCACCGCCAGATCGACGCCAGCATGATCTACGTGACCCACGACCAGACCGAGGCGATGACTTTGGCGGACAAGATCGTCGTGTTGCGGGACGGCCGAGTCGAACAGATCGGCAGCCCGATGGAGCTGTACAACAACCCCGCCAACCGGTTCGTGGCCGAGTTCATCGGATCTCCCGCGATGAATTTCGTGCCCGCCGATCGGGTCGGTGGATCTGGCCGGCAACTCATCGGCATTCGCCCTGAATACGCTCGCCTTGGGCAGTCGGGTCCGCTTTCAGGCACAGTCGTTCACGTGGAAAACCTTGGCGCAGATACCAACGTGTTGGTCGATATCGGTACCGAAAAGCCTTTTACCGTTCGGGCCTTTGGTCAGCATCAGGTGTCCCCGGGGACACAGGTCGGCATCGACTATGATCCGGCCAATGCACTGACCTTCGGAGAGGACGGGTTGCGGGTTTGACCGGGCGCGTTCAGCGCCCCCAATTGTCGGCCGGGTCGCTGTCGGCATAGTCTCGCAGCTGCGGAATGTTCGAGATTTCCGCGTGGTTGCGGTTGATCTTTACTCCCACCGCCTTGAGCCGTGAAAACGCACGGCTCAGGCTTTCGGGCTTCATGCCCAGACGCCCGGCGATCAGCATCTTGTCATAGGGCAGCTCGACTTCGCAGGCACCTTCGTCGCAGTCACACAGGTTCAGCAGGAACTCGGCTACCCGCTGCGCCCCGGTCTGGGCCTTGAGCTGTTCCAGCTGGGACACCAGCGAATGCAGATGGGTGAAGGTCGAAGCCAGGATCGATATCCCGATCTCGGGGTCGGTCTTCATCAAGGAAATCAGCACCGGGCTGGGAATGTGCATGATCTCGCAGGCCGAGACCGCCTCGGCCGAAACCGGATAGGGCACGTTGCGCAGCGCTACCGCTTCGCCAAAGCTTTCGCCGCGGGTAAAGACGCTGACCACGGCCTCAGCCCCGGTGGGCGACATGCGGAACAGCTTGACCCATCCGGCCAGCACCACATGCACGGCCTGGGCGCTTTCTTCCTGCACAAAGATCGTCTCGCCACGGTCATACTGACGCCAGATCGCGTGGCTCAGCAACGTTTCGACATGCTGATCCGGCAGGCTTTTGAGCAGCAGCGACTGCCGCGCAATGGCTTTTTGTGCTTCATGCGCCACGAAGGCATCCCCTTTTGTCCGGCCGAAAACCCGGCCCATCCATCCCTGCGCCAGCCTATGCCAAACCCGCGCGCCGCGCACCACCCTTTTCCCGGCGTCGCTTGACTATTGTCATGTTCCCGGCGTGCGCGCACCCATAGTCTGCCCGCCAACAGCCAGTTTTCCGGGGAGATCGAGACATGG
The DNA here is from genome assembly GCF_056536885.1 of Ruegeria sp. CI5. NCBI lineage: Bacteria > Pseudomonadati > Pseudomonadota > Alphaproteobacteria > Rhodobacterales > Roseobacteraceae > Ruegeria > Ruegeria sp. CI5. Next base: position 319,936 of record NZ_JBQFQN010000002.1, on the reverse strand, counting down.
ATTACGAGCGTTTTTTCAGCCAGAGCCTCAGCGACCTGAAGGCCGAGGGCAACTATCGTGTCTTCATCGACCTGCAGCGCAAATGCGGCGCCTTTCCCAATGCCCGCCAGACCGATGGCGCGGCGGCACGGGACGTGCGCATCTGGTGTTCGAACGACTATCTGGGCATGGGCCAGCACCCGTCGGTTCTGGCGGCGATGCATGATGCGCTGGACCGCTGCGGCGCCGGTGCGGGCGGCACCCGCAACATTTCCGGCACCACCCATGACCACGTCCTGTTGGAACACGAACTGGCCGACCTGCACGGGAAAGAGGCGGCGCTGCTGTTCACCTCCGGCTACGTCTCGAACTGGGCGGCGCTGGGGACGCTGGCGGCAAAGATCCCCGGCCTGATCGTGTTCTCGGACGCGCTGAACCATGCCTCGATGATCGAGGGCATCCGCCATTCGCGGGCGCAGAAGGTGATCTGGAATCACAACGATCTGGACGACCTGCGCGCCAAGCTGGCCGCCGCCGACCCCGAGGCGCCCAAGATGATCGCCTTTGAATCGGTCTATTCGATGGACGGCGACATCGCTCCGATCAAGGAAATCTGCGACCTGGCCGATGAATTCGGCGCCATGACCTATCTGGACGAGGTCCATGCCGTCGGCCTCTATGGTCCCCGCGGCGGCGGCATCGCCGAGCGCGAGGGTCTGATGCACCGTCTGACCGTGATCGAGGGCACGCTGGGCAAGGCCTTCGGCGTGGTGGGCGGCTATATCGCCGCGTCGGCCGCGCTGTGCGACTTCGTGCGCAGCTTTGCCAGCGGCTTCATCTTCACCACCGCCCTGCCCCCGGCGATCGCCGCCGGGGCCGCGGCTTCGATCCGGCATCTGAAGCAGTCGAATGCCGAACGCGACCTGCAGAAGGAACGCGTGGCCCAGGTTCGCGCCCGGCTCGACGCCGAGGGCATCCCGCATCTGCCCAACCCCAGCCACATCATCCCGGTGATGGTGGGCGACCCGGTCAAGTGCAAGTTCATCTCGGACACGCTGTTGGAAGAGTTCGGCATCTACATCCAGCCGATCAACTATCCCACCGTCCCCAAGGGCACCGAGCGGCTGCGCATCACGCCCTCGCCCGTGCATACCGATGTCGATATCGACCATCTGGTCGGCGCGCTCTCGGCGCTGTGGCAGCGGTGCCAGATCGCCCGGATGCCGATGGCCGCGCAATAGATTTCTGTCCCTGAACTGGCAAGCCGCCGTGCCCCTGTGCGCGGCGGTTCTTTTTGCCTCAGACCAGGTAGAGCGCGAAGATCAGTGCCGCAAAGGTGCTCAGCACCAACGTGAAGCCCCGCAGCCAGGCCGGGCTGAATTCAAGGTCGAGATACCGCGCCAGGATGATGCGGGCCTTGAACAAGGCCAGCAGCAGGATGCCGCTCCCGACCAGCCGGGGCTCAATGGGCACGAGGGTCAGCAGGGCCGAAACCAGGCTGAGCGCGATCAGGCCGGCCCAGGCGCGGGTCAAGCGATCCGAATGGGTGTATCGGACACAGGAAAAACTCGGCATCGCATCACCCCAGCAGGTAGATCACCGGAAACAGCAGGATCCAGACCAGATCGACCATGTGCCAGAACTGGCCGCCGGCCTCGATGTTGCGGGGATCGTCGCGCCAGGCGACCAGCAGCAGAATGGCGACCCCGGCCAGCACATGCGCGGCATGGAACCCGGTGAGAAGGTAGTAGAACAGGAAAAACGGGTGGGTCTCGTAGTTGATGCCTTGCGCGGCCTTGCCGGCATATTCCGCGCCCTTGATGATCAGGAAAATCACGCCCAGCAGGGCCGCGCCGATCAGGGACAGCCGCGCGGCGCCGCGGCGCGCTGCCTGTCGCCAGCGCAGGGCCCGCGCCGCCAGAAAACCCGAGGTGACCAGAACCCCCGTGTTGAGCGCGGCCGCGGTGCGGTAGAGATGTGATTGCGCCTCGGCAAAGCCCGCCGGATCGGTCAGACGGACACCCATGAAGGCGATCAACCCGGCCCCGAACACCAGCAGTTCCGAGACGATCAGAACCCACATCAGCAATTCGCCGGGCAGCTCGTCGATCAGCGAAGCATCACTCATGCGCCGACCAGTTGGCGATAGATCTGCGGCAGGGCCATGGTCAGGCGGTTGGGGTCGGGGATCACCGCGAACCCGCCCTGCCCGAACATGCGCGGGAACCAGCTTTTGCCAGTCTTGTCGATGGTGACGCCAAAGACCGACTGCCCCGCCCGGCGCGCCTCGCGTACGGCCATGCAAGTGTCTTCGATGCCGTGGCGGCCCTCGTAGTGGTCCAGATCATTGGGCTTGCCATCGGTGATCACCAGCAGCAGCCGGCGTTTGCGCGCCTGCGCCGCCAGATCGGCCGAGGCATGACGGATCGCCGCCCCCAGCCGCGTGTAATGGCCCGGTCGCAGCGACGCGATGCGCTGCTCCACGGTGGCCGTCATGGGCTCATTGAACCTTTTGCAGCGCTGCACATAGACCCGCTGGCGTTTCAGCGAACTGAAGGCGTGGATGGCAAAATCGTCGCCGCAGGCGTTCAGACCCCAGGCCAGCGCCGCCAGTGCCTCGCGTTCGATATCGATCACCGCACGCCCCGCGACCGCGCTTTCGGTCGATCGGCTGACATCCAGCAGGATCGACACCGCCAGGTCGCGCGCCTCGGGACGGGATTGCATCCAGATGCGCTCGTTGCCCTCGCCATTGGCGCGGCGGTCCACGGCGCTGCGCACGGCGGCCTCGATATCCAGCTGGTCGCCGTCCAGATGGCCGCGGGTCATCACGCGGCCCGGGCGCAGGGCCTCGAACTGGCGTTTGACGGCGCGGATGCGGCGGGCGGTGGCCGGGTCCTTGCCGAAATCGGCGGCATCCTCGCGAATCTCGGCATCCGAAGTCAGAACGTTGACGTGATCGGGCAGATACTGCCCCGTGCGCACATCCCATTCCGGGTACAGCACACGCCCCGAAAGGCGCTCGCGGTTCACGTCTTCGGGCGCGAGATCGAGATGCAGCTTCAGCCGCGTCGGCGGCGCCTTCGATATCTGGCCCAGCCCGATTTCGTCCTGATCGTCGGCGGCCTTTTTCGCGTTGTCCGGGTCGTCATCGTCGATCCGGCGGTTGAGGTTCAGGAATTCGGCCCAGCTGAGGATCGCCTCGAACTTGTGCAGGATCAGACTGTCCTGCCGCTCGGCCTGGTCGGATTTGCGGCGGCGGGCGCGGTGGGTCTTTTCCCCCGATTCCTCGGGTGGGCCGTCGGTGTCGCGGCTTTCGACCTCGGTGTGTTCGGAAAAGGCGACCGCGCGCAGTTCGGGCCACAGGGGCACCGGGCGGAACGGCTGGTACCCGCGCGGGGCGGCCACGTCGTCGCCCAGGGCGTCATAGGCCTGGGCGCGGCCGGACAGGGGCGCCGGATCACCCAGCATCCGGCGGATCAGGTCTTCGACGGCGGCCTCGGCCGGGGGCAGGCCGGGCAGATTGCGCTGATACAGCACGCCCTTGCATAGTTCGGTGTAAAGCGGGCACAGGCCCGGCGCGTCCTCGAGCGTTGCGGCGACCATCGCGCGGGCCGCCTGCAGGGCGCGCAGATCGGCGCGCAGGGGATCGTCCTCGTCGATGCGGGTTCCGGCATGGGCGGCCACCGCCGCCAGCCAGACATAAAGCGCGCCATTGGCTTCGCGCGCGGGAAAAACCGCCAGCCGGTCGGGCAGGCGCAGGACCTCGCCGTCGAAACTGGCGCGCGGGATCAGCTCGGCCTCGGTGGCCAGCTTGCGCCGCCAGCCCAGCCGGTGGCGCGAGAGCTCGGGCGAAACCGGGCGCAGTTCGACGCCCGGACTGCCCCCAAGCCCCCGGAAAAGAACGGCCAGCCGCCCCGCGACCTGCGACAGGTCGACCGCGGCTCCTTCGTGCACCTCTGGTGCATCAAGGCGGCTGGCAAGGCTGTGCCACAGTTTCCCGATGGTTTCTTCGGGTTCCCATGGCTCAAAGTCGATCCTGACCATCGCCGGCCTCACCCAAAGACGGCGGTGACAAGATCGAGGAGCCCGCGTTTGATATCCTCGTCATCAGTCAGAGGTTCGATCATGGCGGCAAGGATGGCGCGGTCGGTGGACATGCCCTGCGCGATCAGCGTCGCGGCATAGACGACCAGGCGGGTGGATACGCCTTCCTCGAGGTCCTGACCCTTGAGCCCGCGCAGCTTGCCCGCCAGCCGCACCAGCGGCTTGCAGCGCTCCAGCGGCAGACCGCTTTCCTGCGCGACCACCTCGGCCTCCATCTGAGGCGAGGGGAAGTCGAATTCCAGCGAGATGAACCGTTGCCGGGTCGAGGGTTTGAGGGTTTTCAGAATGTTCTGATAGCCGGGGTTGTAGGAGGCCACCAGCATGAAGCCGGTCGCGGCCTCAAGCTCTTCCCCGGTGCGATCGATCGGCAGGATGCGCCGGTCGTCGGTCAGCGGGTGCAGCACCACGGTCACGTCCTTGCGCGCCTCGACCACCTCGTCCAGGTAACAGATCGCGCCCTCGCGCACCGCGCGGGTCAGGGGGCCGTCGACCCAAACGGTCTCGCCGCCTTTCAGCAGGTAGCGCCCGATCAGGTCGGCCGCGGCCAGGTCGTCGTGGCAGGCCACGGTATAGAGCGGCCGACCCAGACTGGCGGCCATATGGGACACGAAGCGGGTCTTGCCGCAACCTGTCGGCCCTTTCAGCAGGACCGGCAGCTTGTTGGTATAGGCGGCGGCGAACACGTCGCATTCGTCGCCCTGGGGCAGGTAGAAGGGGGCGTCTGCCGCCCCCGTTCCCAGTTTCATGGAGCCGTCCATATCCATCACTCCGCCGGGGTTTCCACGACGCCGGGTTCGATGACCTCTTTGCGCGGAACCCAGATCGAGTAGATGAACAGCAGCGCACCGATGACCACGACCAGACCGGAGCCGAAGCGCATCCAGTAGAAGATCGCGACCTGATCCTGCACATCCATGTAGTAGTCACCCACCACGCGCTGCATGTGCGTCTGGACGGTGCCGGCAAAGGTCAGCACGAAGGTCATGAAGACCATGCCGCCGGTCATCAGCCAGAACGAGGCCATGTTCAGCACCTGATTGTACGGATCACGGTTCTTCAGGATCGGCATCGCATAGGTGAAGATCGCCAGGTTGAGGCAGACATAGGCGCCGTAGAAGGCCAGGTGCCCGTGCGCCGCCGTGATCTGCGTGCCGTGGGTATAGTAGTTCACCCCGTGCAGCGTGTGCAGGAAGCCCCAGACACCGGCACCGAAGAAGGCCAGCGTGGCACAGCCCAGCGACCACAGCAGCGCGGCCTTGTTGGGGTGGTCCCGACGGCCCTTCCAGACCATGACGAACGCAAAGGCCATCATCGCAAAGAACGGGATCACCTCGAGGCTTGAGAAGATCGACCCGATCCACTGCCAGTAACCCGGCGTACCGATCCAGTAGTAGTGGTGGCCGGTGCCCAAAATGCCCGAGAACAACGCGGCGGCGACGATGACATACAGCCATTTCTCGACCACCTCGCGGTCAACTCCGGTCAGCTTGAGCATCAGGTAGGCCAGGATCGAGGCCATGATCAGCTCCCACACGCCTTCGACCCACAGGTGAACGACGTACCACCAGTACTGCTTGTCGAGGCTCAGGTTGCCCGGGTTGTAGAAGGCGAACAGGAACAGCAGCGCCAGCCCCCACAGGCCCAGCAGCAGGATGTTTGTGATGGCGGTCTTCTTGCCCTTCAAAACGGTCAACGACACGTTGTAGAGGAAGATCAGCGCCGCCACGACGATGCCGGCCTTGACCCATTTGGGTTGTTCAAGGAACTCGCGCCCCTCTTTGCCCAGCAGCCAGTTGCCTTCGAACAGGTTGAAGACATAGGTCAGCACCACACCCAGCGTGCCCAGAATCAGGATCGCCAGCTGGATATAGGCCAGCTTGGTCGAGTGGATCTCGCGCTCGGCCTCTTCGGGGATCAGGAAATAGGCCGCGCCAAAAAAGCCGGTGATCAACCACACGATCAGCGCGTTGGTGTGCAGCATCCGCACGATATTGAACGGCAGAAGCTCGCTCAGAAAGTTGGGGGATACATAGATCCAGCCGGCCAGCAGACCGCCGATCACCTGGATCGCGAACAGGCCCATTGCGAATGCGAAATAGGCATAGGCCACTTTTTGGGATTCGTATTTCATTGCTCCGTTCCCTTCTCAGCCCGCGTCATTCGGGGGCCAGTCCTGAGCGTCGATGTTGTCCGTCCAGATCAGGAAGTTGGCCAGATCACGGATCTCTTCGTCGCTGAGGTTGAACCTTGGCATCTGCCGGCGACCGGGAATGCCGGTGGGTTGCGCCTCCATCCAGCCCTTGAGAGATTCAAAGGCCGATTCCGGGTCGTCCAGAACGCCCCAGCGGGTCATCACGTTGGCGACCTCCGGGGCGAAATAGGCACCCTCACCCATGATCGAGTGACAGTTGATGCAGGCGTGTTTTTCCCAGACGTGTTTGCCCCGGATCACGCTCTCATCCAGCTTCGCCGAGTTCGGCGAATTGACGATGTACAGGTGTGAGTGGGCCGACAGGGCCAGAAAGATTAAGATGAAGAACAGTGACCCGCCATAGAATATGTTGCGGGCCATGCTCTTGGTCATGACTTCTCGCATTGCGCTCTCCTTTGCGCCGCTTTGCTGGTGGGGGGACAATGGCGGGATGGGCGGTTTGCCGCCTTAACGAAAGTCAAGACTCTGTCCTGGCACGCGGCCAATAGGCTACATTCCCTTAAAATAAGCGTGTAATGCCCCGAAATCGCCTTGAACCGCTGCTATCAGGGTGCGAAGTCAGATGGAGTTTCCGGGTCCGTGACGTGCTATTCCGGTGTCTTTGATTGAGCGAGTGAACGAGTAAGAGATGGCGAACTATTCCTATATCGGCTACGCGCCAGGGGTGATTTCACTTAGTTTTACCGGGTTTAACTCCGGTACCATCACTCTGAGTTCAGGCTATGATCCGAACACCGATCGCCGGGTATTTGACGTAACCGACGCGGCCGGTGGAACGCTCGTGAACGGAGATCCGGACAACGGAACTGATTTCAACGGCGACCGTTTCAACAACGAAGTCGGCGATGACCTGACACAGACAGGCGTCGTCACCAGCCTTGACGGATCAACCACCTTTGATTCCGGCGCTATCTATCTGGAAGAATCCTATGCCCTGACCAAACCGGGCGGCGGTACGATCGATGTTTTCCGGGTCGAGGTTGAAGGAAATCTTGTCGGATACATCACGTCCGAACCTTTGGTACCCGGTACCGCCTATTCCTTCATTCGTTCGAATGTGACCCCTTCAAACGCTCCGGACACCACCGATCCCACAGCCATTGTCGACGTGCCCTGTTTTACCGCCGGTACGCTGATCGAAACACCCACCGGCGCCAAGGCGATAGAAGATCTGGCCGAAGGCGATCTGGTGCTGACGCTCGATCACGGCCCGCAACCGATTCGCTGGGTCGGCTCGCGCATCCTGACGTCGGTCGATTTGCAGGCCAACCCACGCCTGCGTCCGATCTGTGTATCAGCCGGAGCGCTGGGGGCGGGTCTACCGCGGCGCGACCTGCGGGTCTCTCCGCAGCACCGGATGCTGGTTCGCTCGGCGATTGCCGTGCGCATGTTCGACGCCCAAGAGGTGCTGATCCCAGCCCACAAGCTGGTCGGCGTTCCCGGCGTTCATGCCGATGAAACCGTCAGCAGCGTGACGTACTACCACATTCTGTTCGACCGCCATGAAATCGTGACCGCCGAAGGGGCTCCGTCGGAAAGCCTGTACACCGGGCCCGAAGCACTCAAAAGCATTGGCCGCGATGCCCGAGACGAGATCTTCGAGATTTTCCCCGAGCTTGACGACCCGGATCATGTCCCGATCGCCGCTCGGCCCATTCCCGAAACCGGCAAGCGTGCGCGGCACATGATCTATCGGCATGTCAAAAACGCGCGACCTTTGATCGACCGGGCCTGAGCCGCTCAGGACGGTACCGCACGCGGACCCACCAAGGCCGGCCACATCGCCACCACATACAGCGCCATCGCGCTGATCCACAGCCCGTCGGCAACCAGCATGGCAGTCAAGAATTGCGCGTCCAACCCGGACCCAATCCAGCGCAGAATCGCAGCCAGAGCCATAGCTCCGTAGGCGACGACCACCGGCGCGGGGGCGACCAGCGCCCGTCCGCTATGGCCAAGCGCCGCGCGGCTCATGACCGCCAGCGTCATGCCACCGACGCAGCCGATGCCCAACACATGCAGCGCACCAAGTTCACTGCCGAGGCCCAACAAGCCCATTCCCCACAGAACCAGTCCAAGGCCCAGCATCCCCAAGGCCAGATGCAGCGCAAACAGAATCGGCTGCCGGACAGCCCAAGCCCCCCGCCAACCTGACAGGCGCAAGCCCTGTATCGCTCCGAGGACCAGCGCCAAAATCGCGACCGCGTGCCCGGCCCCGAAGATCAGCATCACAGCGGGCAGCAGCAGGGCCAGCACCATGTTGCTTTTTTCCATCCAATCGCGACTGACAGGCCACTCAGCTTCGGGCACGCCTGCGCGCTTCATTGCGTTGCGCGTAAAGGCCGGAGTGATCCGACCACCCAGAATGGAGATCATGGAACACAAGGCCAGCAGTCCTGTACGCAGACCGACATCGAGGGTTCCGACCGTCACACCGATCCAGTCCAGATGGGTCAACAGGTTGGACACCCAGATGTAGGCCAGCAACAGAAGAAAGATCATGTTCTGCGGTTTTGGTCGCCGGATCAGCTGGGTGGCGATCTTGGCCGCAAGAACCGGCACGAAGGCGAGATCGAGCACCGCGACAATCACCGGGTCGATCACACCCGAAAACCACAGTGCCACGCGCCCGGCCAACCACAGCGCCGCTGCAGCGGCAATAAACAAACGCCGCGCCTCAGGGGCACCGGTCCAGTTGGGAACGGCGGTCAGAAAGAACCCGCCCAGTGCGGCACTGGCATAGCCGAAAATCATCTCGTGCGCGTGCCACATCGGCGGGCTCATGGCATAGGGCGCCTCGGTCCACATTTCGACCCCGGCCAGCGTTGCCAGCCACCCTCCCCAGGCCAGACCGGCAAACACGCCGTAAAGACCTGCAAACAGAAAAAAGACCCGGAACCCCTCACCCATAACGCGCGTGATTGCCGATGGCATGCCTGCTCTCCTTGGCCAAGCTGTTCGATGGCCAAGCACTAGCAACCGGCGGACCCGCGCCCCTTAACCAAAATCAAGCGTCGGCGAAAACATGACCCCAAAAAGCACTTATTTTCATGGCTTTTTTCCGCGTCATTTCCGTCTGAACACCCCCTCCGTTGACTTTCGTCAAGGAGAAGACGCCCGTCCCGGCGCAGTGTCCGGCCTGCCTCACCAGCAAACGGAGAGTGATCATGTCACTTGGAATCAGCCATTACACCACCGGCCGCGCCTTCAGGGTCGGTCTGGCCATGTTGTTGGGCAGCGTCGCTGCTCCGACATTCGCCGAAGAGCCAACCCTGAGCGACGAAGCCTTCGAGGCTTCGAAACAGCTCTACTTCGAACAATGTGCCGGCTGCCACGGCGTGCTGCGCAAGGGCGCCACCGGCAAGAACCTCGAGCCGCACTGGAAGAAAACCGCAGCCGACGGCACCGTGACCGAAGGCGGCACCTTGCAACTGGGCCAGGAGCGCCTTGAAAAGATCATCGCGTGGGGCACCGAAGGCGGTATGAACAACTTCTCGGACATCATGACCGAGGAGCAGATCCGCGACATGGCGACCTACATCATGATGGACCCGCCCAAGCCGCCGGAAATGTCGCTGGAACAGATGAAGGCGACCCGCAAGGTCTATGTCGAAGAGGCAGACTATCCGACCGAGCCGCTGCACGGTCGCAACTGGGAGAACTTCTTCGTCGTCATCGAACGTGACGTGGGCAAGGTGGCCGTAATCGACGGCGACACCAAAGAGGTGCTGACCCACATCCCCACCGGCTATGCCGTGCACGTTCTGAAAGCGTCCGAACACCATAGCCTGACCGAACCGGAACATCCCGGCCGCTTCTGGTACACCATGGGTCGCGACGGCAAGATGACCAAAATCGACCTCTGGCAGACGCCGGACAAGATGTTGGTCTCTGAGGTCAAGATCGCCTATGACGCCCGCGACGTCGCAGTTTCCGGCGATGGCAAATACGTCATCGGTGGTGGTTACTGGCCGCCGCACTTCGCGATCGTTGACGCCAAAACCATGGAACCGCTCAAGGTCGTTTCGACCCGCGGCGTGAACGTGGACGGCGACTATGTCGAAGAAAGCCGCGTGGCCGCGATCTACACGACACCGAACGAACCGACCTGGATCGTCGCCGTGAAAGAGTTGGGCCAGTTGTGGCAGGTCGATTACACGGACCTCGACAACCTGCGCATCGACAAGATCGACAGCGCCAAGTTCCTGCATGACGGTTTCTTTGACCCGACGGGCCGCTATTTTCAGATCGCCGCGAACGCGTCGAACAAAATGGTGGTCGTCGATACCGAGACCCACAAGCTGGAGGCGATGATCGACACCGCCGCCCTGCCGCACCCCGGACCGGGCGCAAACTGGGTCGATCCGAACTGTGGACCGGTTGCCGGCACGACCCACCTAGGCGTGGGTACCGTGACCGTTTGGGGCAACGACCCCGAAGGCCACCCGGATCAGGCTTGGAAGGTCTGCTACGAAGTGGAGACGGACGGCCCCGGCCTGTTTGTCCGCACCCACCCGAACTCAGACTACATCTGGGCTGACCAGACCAAACACCCCGAGCCGGAAATCCAGCAGTCGGTGCAAGTCATCTCGAAAGAGACCGGCGAGATCGTGAAAACGATCCAGATCACCGAAGACGAAGGCAGTGCCGCCGTTCACTTTGAATTCAATGCCGACGGCACCGAGGTCTGGGTCTCCAAGTGGAACCTGTCGGACTCCAAGGAGCCCAACGGTCAAATCGTGATCTTCGACGCCAAGACGCTGGAAGAGATCGGCCGTATCGACGGGCTCTATGCGCCGACCGGCAAGTTCAACGTCTACAACCGCTCGAACCACGTCACCTGACGGGTTGGCAGCAAGCACAGGAAAGGGCGGGCCCCTCGCCCGCCCTTTCCACGTTTGTCCGCGGCGCCCTGCCCGGCATCCCAACCGCCATTCCAACCGGCCTGAAATCCAAGGCCAGACATGACAGCCAAAACGGAGCCTGGACATGACCCAGTCCGAACCGGAAAAGAAAAAACCGATCTGGCGCCGGTATTTCCTGTGGGGAATGCCCGTGGCCGGCATCGCCGCGGCCTTTGTCGCCGGCATCATCTTCTGGGGCGGGTTCAACACCGCCATGGAAGCCACCAACACCGAGAAATTCTGTGTCTCGTGCCATGAGATGCGCGACTATATCTACACCGAGTACAAGGGCACGATCCATGACGTGAACCGCTCGGGCGTGGGCGCGGTCTGTTCGGACTGCCACGTGCCCAAGGACTGGACGCACAAGATCATCCGCAAGATCAAAGCCTCGAGAGAGCTGTACGGCAAGATGGTTGGCTCGATCAGCACGCCCGAGAAATTCGAGGCCAAGCGCATCCATCTGGCAATGAACGAGTGGCAGCGGATGAAAAAGACCGACTCGCGCGAATGCCGCAACTGCCACGATTTCGAGTCGATGATGCCCGAGTTCCAGAAACCGCGGGCACGACAGCAGCACCTTAACGCGATGGAGGTCGGCCAGACCTGCATCGACTGCCACAAGGGCATCGCGCACTCGAACATCCGTGACCGCGCGCCCGAGGATTTCCTGGAAGAGCTCGAAGCCCCGAACCCGGCCTTCGCCCGTCCGATCCCGCCGGAATACCTGGCCAGCCTGGAACGGATCGAAGCCAAGGAGGCCGCCGAAGCCGAGGCCGAGAAAGCCGCTCGGAAGGCCCAGCAGGAGGCGGTGCAGGCACAGATCGCCGCAGCGGTCGACGCCGCACTGGCCGAGGAACGCGCCAAGGCCGATGGCACCGCAACCGACGCCGCGGCCTCGGGCGGCAGCGACGTTGGTGGCAACATCGACTGGAACGCCGTGGCCAGCACCGATCTGAAACTGTTCTATCCGGGACAGGCTTCGTTCGAATGGGTGCAGAACGGCAAGACCCACGGCGGCGCCCGTCCGCTGACCAAAGGTGGCGACCAGTGCTCGACCTGCCACGCCAAGGAGCTGGACGCGATCGGCAACAAGATCGTCGCCGGCGGTGATCTCGAACCGACCCCGATCCCCGGCAAGCGCGGGGTGATCGACGCCACGGTTCAGGCCGCGCATGACGACGAAAACCTGTATATCCGGCTGCAATGGGCGGATGCGGGCCACAATCCCGTGCCCTTCGTCGACGGCGGCAAGATGGACCCGGACAACCCGATCAAGGTCGCCATGATGATCACCGGCACCGGGATCGAGCTGGGCGAACAGGTGGGGTGCTGGGCCTCGTGCCACGCCGACAACACCTACATGCCCTTTGCGCCCGATGCCGAAACCATCGCCGCCAACACGGACGTGGCCGCACGCCTGACGGCCAAGGACACCGTCACCAAGTACATCAGCGAAAGCCGCACCGAGGTCGAAGTCAAAGGCCGGCGCGGCAAGCCGCTGGGCGGCTGGGACAAGCTGCAGGCCGAAGAGCAGATCGCGCAGTACCTGCAGGACGGCAATTTCCTTGACCTGATGCGCGTCTATGCCGACGGCAGCGCCACCAACGGCTATCTGCTGGAACAGCGCGTGGTCAATGATGGCGAGATCTCGGCCTCGGCCAGCCTGTCGGGCGGCATGTGGACGGTGGTATTCTCGCGTCCGCTGAACTCGGGCGCGCCGGGCGACGTGCCGCTGGAGCCGGGCAAGACCTACACGGTGGGCTTTGCCATCCACGATGACCACTCGGCCGCACGGTTCCACCACGTCACGCTGAACACCAGCCTCGCGCTGGATGACGACAGCGCCGACATCAACGTGGTCAAACAGTAACGAAAAGGGGCCGGCGATACGGCCCATTTTCCACGGCCGAGGAGACACGCGACCATGACGACCAAGCCCCTTCTGACCGCAGTCCTGACCCTAGCGATGGTTCTGCCAGCCCTAGCCGATGAAGCCGACCAGATCTGCGCCGAGGCCGAGGAAAGCTATGTCGAACTCTTCGGCGATCCTTCCGACGCCGTGCTGGATGCCGAGGTGGTGCTGATGTACAAGTACCACTTCTGTCCGGCCCAGATCACGGTCAAGCCCGGCACCACGGTGCGCTGGGTCAACGTGGACAAGCGCACCAGCCATTCGGTGCTTTTGAAGGACGGCAGCCAGCCCGAATCCGACCGCATCTTCCCCGAGGAATCGGTCGAGATGACGTTCCTTGAACCCGGCCCGCAGAACTATCTGTGCGGCCCGCATTGGGAAACGCAGAACATGGTCGGCATGGTCACCGTCGAGCCCTGAACGCAGGCAGACATACAGGCAAACTAAAGGAGCGCGGGCGCAAATCCCGCGCTCCTTAACTTATGTCAAGGAGGCCCCTTTGCGAATGCGCCAGTCTGCGGCCATGACACGCCCGGCCACCCCAGCAACGTCCCGATCCGCCGCTCTGTCCGCGCTCGGAACCGACCGGAACGCCCGGGTCCCGATGACATTCAGACCAAGCGAGATTGCACCATGAGCGGTAAGGTTTTTCTGATCGGCGCCGGACCCGGAGACCCCGAATTGATGACCCTGCGCGCCTTGCGCATGCTGCGCGAGGCGGATGTGGTGGTCTACGACCGTCTGGTTTCGGAGGAGATCCTGGCCATGCACGCCCCCGGTGCGCGGCTGATCCCCGTGGGCAAGGCGCCCAAATGCCATACCGTGCCGCAGGACCGGATCAACCAGATCCTGCTGGAACAGGCCCGCGCGGGCCACAGGGTTGCCCGCCTCAAGGGGGGCGATCCGATGATCTTTGGCCGCGGCTCGGAAGAGGCGGCGTTTCTGATGGACCATGGCATTGCGGTTGAATACGCGCCCGGCATCACCGCGGCGCAGGGGGCAAGCTGTTCGACCGGCGTGCCGCTGACCCATCGCGGGCTGGCCACCTCGGTTCAATATGTCACCGGCCATCGTCAGGCCGATAAGGTGCTGGACCTCGACTGGAAGCGCCTGGCGGACCCTGACACCACCTTGGTCATCTACATGGGCGTCGCCAATATTGGCCAGATCGCCATGGGCCTGATGACCGAGAACCTGCCGGGAACGACCCCCGTCCTGGCCGTCGGCAAGGCGACAACCCCGGACGAACGCCGCCTTGTCTCGCGTCTGGACCGTGTCGCCGCCGACGTGCGCGCGGCCGGTCTGGCCGCCCCTACCCTGTTCATCATCGGCAAGGTCGTGTCGCTCTATGCCGAACGGCCGGTTGCCGAATTGCTGGAGCACGCTCATGGCTAGGACTCTGCCCATTGAACCGGCCCGTCGGGACTGGCCCGGGCGCGCGGTGCTGACCGCCGCCGTGCTGGTGGCCACCTCGGCCTTCGCCGCCGACACGCTGGACCCCAACGCGCTGAAGCGTCTGGTGCATCAGGATTGCGGGTCCTGCCACGGCCTGACCCTGAAAGGCGGGCTGGGCCCCGATCTGCGAGCCGGAAACCTGCAGCACTATGACCCCGAAATCCTGACCGGCGTAATCCTGGACGGCATCCCCGACACGGCCATGCCGCCGTGGCGGCCCCTCATCAGCGAGGAAGAGGCCGAATGGATCGCCCGTTATCTGCTGAAACCGGAGGCCCAATGAAACAGTTTGTCCTTGGCCTCGCGGCCTCGTTGCTGATGACCGCAGCCCATGCCGAACCCACCGCCACCGGAGACCTGGGGCTGGTGATCGAACGGGCCACCGGCTCGGTCCTGCTGGTCGATCAGTCCGACCGCGCCGCGTTGGCCCGGATCGAAGGACTGGGCGATCTGTCCCATGCCTCGCTGGTCTATTCGCCCGACGAACGCTTCGCCTATGTGTTCGGGCGCGACGGCGGGCTGACCAAGGTCGATATCGTGACCCGTCAGATCGCCAAGCGCGTCGTGCAGGCCGGGAACGCCATCGGCGGGGCGATCTCTGACGACGGCACGCTGGTGGCAGTGTCGAACTATGAACCCGGCGGGGTGCACGTCTTTGACGCCGACACGCTGGATCTGGTGGCCGACATCCCTACCGGCAGCAAGACCATCGGCCTGGTCGATGCACCGGGCCGCCGTTTCGTGTTCACCATGTGGGATACGGGCGAGACCTGGATCGCCGATTTCGCCCGCGGCACCGACCCGCTAATCACCAAGATCACCGACATGGGCAAAAAACCCTATGACGCGCTGATCACCGCCAATGGCCGCACCTACATCACCGGCCTTTTCGGGCAGGACGGGTTGACCGCGCTGGACCTGTGGGCAGACACCCCCGAACCGATCCGGGTACTGCCCGGATATGGGCGCGGCCAACAAGAGATGCCCGTCTACAAGATGCCCCATCTGGAAGGCTGGGCGCATACGGGCGCCGAATTCGTCTTGCCGGCCGTCGGCCATCACCAGGTGCTCTGGGTCGATGCCGACACACTCACGGAAACCGGGCGCACCCAGACGTATGGCCAGCCCGTCTTTGCCATGGCGCGGCCCGACGGCCGGCAGGTCTGGGTGAACTTCGCCCACCCGCTGAACGACACGATCCAGGTGATCGACACGGTCAGCAAACAGGTCATCCACGAGTTCAAACCCGGCCCGGCGGTGCTGCACATGGAGTTCACCCCGCGTGGGCACGAGGTCTGGATCAGCGTGCGCGATGCCAACAAGATCATGGTCTATGACACCCACAGCTTTGAAAAGCTGCGGGAAATCCCGGCCGACAGCCCCTCGGGCATCTTCTTCACCGCGCGTGCGCACAGAACGGGGCTGTAAGCGATGTGCCATATCACCGACCCGATCGACCGAAGGCTGCTGGATGACTGGCAGCGCGATTTTCCCGTCACCGACCGGCCGTTCCAAGTGCTGGCCGCGGCGCTGGGACTGGATGAGGCCGAAGTGATCGACCGCCTGAACCGCATGCGCGCCGCCGGGCGCATCACCCGCGTCGGCGCGACGGTCGCGCCCGGCGTGGCCTCGGCCAGCACCCTGGCCGCCGTCGCCGCGCCCGAGGAGAAGGTGGAACAGATCGCCGCCCTGATCGACGCCGAACCGGGCGTGAACCACAATTACCAGCGCGAGGATGACTGGAACCTGTGGTTCGTGGCCACCGGCCCCGACCGGGCGCATGTGGATGCCACACTGGCCCGGATCAGCGACCGCACCGGGCTGCGCGTGCTGGATCTGCGTCTGGTCCGCCCGTTCAACGTCGATCTGGGTTTTCGCATGTCCGATTGTTCGCGCCGCGTGCCTCGGCCGCGTACGGTCGACCGGAGCGTTCTGCGGCAAGGCGACCGCGACATCCTGCAGGCGCTCAGCGCGGGGCTGCCGCTGATGGCCGACCCCTATGCGGCGCTGGCCCAATCCCTGAACCGCACTCCTGAGGACGTGATGGATCGCATCCGGGTGTTGCACAAGGCCGGCGTCATCTCGCGCCTGGGGGTCATCGTGCGGCATCGGGCGCTGGGGTGGTCGGCCAACGCCATGGTCGTGTGGGACCTGCCCGCCGACCGGATCGACCACGCGGGCCCCGCACTGGCCGCGCATCCCGGCGTGACCCTGTGCTATGAACGCCAGCCGGTCAAGGGCGTGTGGCCCTACCGGCTCTATTCCATGATCCACGCCCGGTCGCGCTCCGAGGCGCGGGGTATCCTGGCCGGCGCCTCCGCCCTGCCCGAACTGTCGGGCGCCGCGCACAAGGTTCTGTTCTCGACCCGCTGCTTCAAACAGACCGGCGCATTGATCAAACCAAAAGAGGCCGCCGCATGACCCCGCTGGACGACACCGACCGCCGCCTGCTGAACCGCCTGCAGGAGGACCTGCCGCTGACCCCCCGCCCCTATGCCGACGTGGCGGCCGAGTTGGGGATCACCGAGCAGGACCTGCTGGACCGGCTGGCGCGGATGAAGGCCGACCGGATCATCACCCGGTTCGGCCCGTTCTTCGACGCCGCCGCCATGGGCGGGGATTTCTGCCTGTGCGCCATGGCGGTGCCCGAGGCCGAGTTTGAAACCGTCCTGACCAAAGTCAATGCGCATCCCGAGGTGGCGCATAATTATGAGCGTACGCACCGGCTGAACATGTGGTTTGTTCTGGCGACCGAAACGCCCGAGGCGATCACCGCCACGGCCGACGCGATCGAACGCGAGACGGGGATCACGGTTCACCGGTTCCCGAAACTGCAGGAATTTTTCATCGGCTTCCGGGTGGCAGCATGATCGACGCAACCGACAGACGGATCATCGAGGCTCTCCAAGGCGGGCTGCCCCTGGTGCCCGCGCCCTATGCGCAGGTCGCCGACGATCTGGGGATCGAGGAAGCCGCCCTGCTGGATCGGCTGGCCACGTTGAAGGCGCGCGGGGTGATCCGGCGGATCGCCGCGGCCCCCAACCACTACAAGCTGGGCATGACCTCGAACGGCATGACCGTCTGGGACGTGCAGGACGACCTGATCGGCGAACTCGGCGCCCATATCGGAGCGCTGCCCTTCGTCACCCATTGCTACGAACGGCCCCGTGCCCTGCCCCACTGGCCCTACAACCTGTTCGCCATGGTTCATGGCAGCTCGCCCGATGAGGTCGAACAGAAACGCGGCCGGATCGCCGCGATCCTTGGATCGGCCTGCCGCGGCAGCGACATCCTTTATTCCACGCGCATCCTGAAGAAAACCGGGCTGCGCCTGAAAGCGAAAGGCTGAGACCGATGTTCCGCCTGACCGAATACATGCAGCAGCTTGTCAACCCGACGCCGGTGCGCAAACGCCGCCCCGGACCGGTGAAGCCGGTGGTGATCTGGAACCTGACCCGGCGCTGCAACCTGAAATGCCGCCATTGCTACACCGTGTCTGCGGATGTGGCCTTCCCGGGCGAGCTCAGCCACGAGCAAGCCATGGTCACCCTTGAGGATCTGGGCCAGTTTCGCGTCCCGGCCCTGATCCTCTCGGGCGGGGAGCCATTGGACCGGTTCGATTTTTTCGACATCGCCCGGCGCGCGCGCCAGCTGGTGCCGATGTTGGCCCTGTCGACCAACGGCACGCGGATCCACGACGAAACGGCCGACATGATCGCCGACGTGGGCTTCAACTATGTCGGCATCTCGCTCGACGGGATCGGGGCCACGAATGACTGGTTTCGCGGGGTCGAGGGCGCCTTTGATGACGCCCTGCGCGGCGTGCGCGAATGCAAGAAACGCGGCATCAAGGTGGGCCTGCGGTTCTGCCTGACCGAAGGCACCCAGCACCACCTGCCCGACCTGCTGAAACTGTGCGACGACGAGGGGGTGGACAAGTTCTATCTCTCGCATCTGGTCTATGCCGGGCGCGGCGACAAGAACCGGGGCGAGGACGCGGAACATCAGCGCACCCGGCAGGGGCTCGACCTGTTGCTGAACCGCGCATGGGAGGCCGCCTCGGGCGGACGCCCGCTGGACATCGTGACCGGCAACAACGACGCGGATGCCGGGTATTTCCTGAACTGGGCCGCCGCCCGGTTCGACGCCGACGCCGTCGCGCATGTGCGCGAACACCTGGCCCATTGGGGCGGTAATTCCAGCGGTCTGGGCGTGGCCAATATCGACAATCTGGGCCGCGTCCATCCCGATACCTACTGGTCGGACTACACGGTGGGCAACGTCAAACTCACTCCGTTTTCCGAGTTGTGGACCGGGGATGACCCGATGCTGGCCCTGCTGCGCACGCGGCCACGCCCGTTGAAGGGGCGCTGCGGCGCCTGCCGGTTGCAGGATGTCTGCGGCGGCAACACGCGCATCCGCGCCCTGCAGCTGACCGGCGACCCGTGGGCCGAAGACCCGGCCTGCTACCTGACCAATGAAGAAATCGGCGTGGACGGCGCGGGCGAGCGCCTGCAGGTCACGCCTTTCCGGGGGAAAAGCCATGATCCGGCGCATCAGTTCTTTTAAGGCACTCAAATTCGGTACTTTGTGCTCGGTGTTGTTGGCTGGAACGGCTTGGGCGGATGCTCAATCAGATTACGCCGAACATTGCGCCAGCTGCCATGGAGAGGCCCGGCTGGGCGGCGTCGGCCCGGCGCTGATCCCCGAAACGCTCAAACGCATGCGCGGCCCCCGCGTGGCCGCCGTCATCGCCGAGGGGCGCCCGGCCACCCAGATGCCCGCCTTCGCGCACGAGCTGGACGCGCTGCAGATCGAAGAGCTTGCGGGCTGGCTGAAATCTCCGCTGGAGGTGGACCCCGAATGGGATGCCGAACAGATCATGGCCAGCCGCACGCTGGATGCCGATTACGCACCGGTCGATGCGCCGGTTTGGGACAGCGACCCTATGAACATCACGCTGGTGGTGGAAACCGGCGATCACCATGTCAGCGTTCTGGACGGCGACACGTTCGAGGTTCTGGACCGGTTCGAAACCCCCTTTGCCGTGCATGGCGGCCCCAAGTTCAGCCCCGATGGGCGCTATGTGTTCATCATGTCGCGCGATGGCTGGGTGCAGAAATACGACATCTGGGCGTTGAAACAGGTGGGCCGCATCCGCGCCGGCCTGAACAGCCGCAACATCGCCATGTCGGGCGACGGCAAGTGGCTGGCCGTTGCGAACTATCTGCCCAACAGCCTGACCCTGCTGTCGACCGAGGATCTGTCGGTGGCCAGGGTGGCCGAGGTCAAGGGCAAGAAGGGCAAGCCCAGCCGGGTCTCGGCCGTGTACCAGGCACCGCCGCGCGAAAGCTTCGTGCTGGCGCTCAAGGACGTGCCCGAGATCTGGGAAGTGTTCTATGGCGACAACCCGCCGCAATTCGGGCTGGGCCATGATTTCCGGATCGAGGGGCAGTTCAAGAACCCCGACCCCTTCCCCGTCCGCAAGATCACCACGCCCGACTATCTGGACGATTTCTTTTTCGACCAGAGCTATGAATACGTCATGGGCGCGTCGCGCAATGGCAAGGGCGGTCAGGTGATCGACCTTGTTATCGGGCAGAAAGTGGCGGATCTGGACCTGCCCGGCATGCCGCATCTGGGCTCGGGCATCACCTGGGAACGGAACGGCACCACGGTGATGGCGACGCCGCACCTGACCGAAGGCACCATCTCGGTCATCGACATGGGCACCTGGGAAACGATCAGGCGGATCGAGACCGAAGGCCCGGGCTTTTTCATGCGCAGCCACGAGAACTCGCCCTATGTCTGGGCCGACGTGTTCTTCGGCCCCAACAAGGACGCGATGCATGTGATCGACAAGCAGAGCCTCGAGATCGTCAAAACCCTGCGGCCTGCGCCGGGCAAGACCGTGGCGCATGTGGAATTCACCCGCGACGGCGCCCATGCGCTGGTGTCGATCTGGGAGGATGACGGCGCGGTGATCGTCTATGACGCGCAGACGCTCGAGGAAATCAAACGCCTGCCGATGCGCAAACCTTCGGGGAAATACAATGTCTGGAACAAGATCACCTTCTCGGAAGGCACCAGCCACTGACGGGCGCTGGCCAGTCTGGAAACTGGCCATTCTGTTGTATCCGGCGACTGCGCTGACCGTCGCCATCAACCTGTTTCTGGCCGGGTTGATCGTCCATGCGCTGGGGTTCGGCGCCGTGACACCGGTGGGCGCGCTGATCTGGTGTGTGCCCCTTGGGGTTCCGGCCAGCTGGCTGGCGGGGCGCTGGGTGCGGCGGCTGATGGATGAGGCCGACGGCTGATCCCGGGCGAACGGCCGCCAAACCGAAGTGCCATTTTTTTGACCACCTGATCGAAGTCAAGTCGCGCCGCCTGCCAATCCCTTACGACTCGGGCAACATCAGATTCGAGTCGGAGTCTCCATGCCCGCCGCCCGCCAACACCACAGCCTCCCTGTCCGCGCGACACGCGTGGCCGCCGGGCTGGCGGGCATCTTTCTTTTGATGTTGCAGGTGCTTGGGCCAGCGCTGGCGAGTCCCGGCCAGGGCACCTGGATGGAGATCTGCTCGGAGGCAGGAGCGGTCTGGGTCCAGGTGGACCTGGAAGAAGACACTGGCGACCCGACCGCGCCCTGCCCGAAATGCGCCGATTGCGCCCTGTGCGCGATTACGGCTGCGGCGCCGGTCCCGGACCTGCCGCAGGTGCAACAGCCCGGGTTTGTACAAATCCCACGGTGTACGTTCACTGATCTGTTGGATCTGTACAAGTCCGAACGGCTGTGGCCCGAAACCCGCGGCCCCCCGGCCGCGCCCGAAATCAGAACCGAACGCGCGCCGCGCGCGTCCATGGCGTCAACCCGAACCGAAGGAGGTGCGCCGTGGTCGTGACCCGCGCTGCCCATTTCCTTGTTGCCCTTGTCCTGTTTTGCCTGCTGGCGCTTGGCGCGCGGGCCGACAGTCTGGCCAGCTTCCTGCCCGAGATCGAACCCGCCGAACTGGCGCCCGGTGCCGATGCCATCGGTCCGGTGCGTGAAGACGTGCCGGTGGCCCCGGTGCTGAAGGGCGGTGAAACCGTCGCCTGGGCCTTTCTCACATCCGATTTCGTGGGCACCACCGGCTATTCCGGCAAGCCCATTCACATCGTCGCCGCCATCGACGGTGATGCGGTGCTGACCGGCGTCAAGCTGGTCAAACATTCCGAACCCATCGTTCTGATCGGCATTCCCAACGCGCGCATGGTCGAGCTGACCGAAGGCTATGCCGGGCTGGACCTCAAACGCGAGGTCGAGACAGGCGGCGAGGGACATGATCTGGACATCATCTCGGGGGCGACCGTGACGATCATGGTGATCGATGACAGCCTTGTGCGCGGCGGCATCAAGGTGGCCCGCGCCTTGGGTCTGGGCGGTCTGTCCGAAGTACAGGCCGACGGCCCCCAGCGTCAAGTCGACATGGCCAAGGCCGACACCCGTGACTGGGCCACGCTCTCGGGCGACGGCTCGATCCGGCGGCTGACGCTGGACGTGGGTCAGGTGAATGCCGCCTTCGAGGCCACCGGCGACCAGCGCGCGATCAAGCGCCCCGAGAAGGGCAACCCCGAGGACACCTTCATCGACATGCATGTGGCGCTGGTCTCGGTGCCTTCGATCGGCAAGTCGCTGCTGGGCGAGGCCGAGTACCAGAACCTAGTCAATTGGCTGGACGAGGGCGAACACGCCATCCTGGTGTTGGGCCGCGGCAAGTACAGCTTCAAAGGCTCGGGTTATGTGCGCGGCGGGATCTTCGACCGGATCCAACTGATCCA
Source organism: Ruegeria sp. CI5 (assembly GCF_056536885.1). Taxonomy (NCBI): domain Bacteria; kingdom Pseudomonadati; phylum Pseudomonadota; class Alphaproteobacteria; order Rhodobacterales; family Roseobacteraceae; genus Ruegeria; species Ruegeria sp. CI5. The sequence goes on along the minus strand of NZ_JBQFQN010000002.1, from coordinate 297,546 downwards.
GGGCGACAATTCGGTGCGGTTCTTCGACCGCCAGCACCGTCGCCTCGGCACGGTGGCCGCCGAGGATGCACCCAGCTTTACCGAGTTGGACATCTTCAAGATCCCTGCCGATGCCGAGTTCGACCCGACCGAACCGTTCCGCCTGCAACTGCTGGTGCAGCGGGCCATCGGCGCGGTGGAAAAGACCTTCCTGACCTTCGATCTGGGCTACAAGCTGCCCGAACAGTACCTGTTGCCGGTCGCGGCCGCGCCCAAGGTGGTGAACGATGCCACCGGCGAGGCCGCCGCCAAGTCGGCCCTGTGGCAGCGCATCTGGAAGGACCGCCAGGTCGAGATCGCCGTGCTGGGCGCCATGCTGCTGGTGCTGACGATCACATTCTTCTTCCAGTTCCACGCGACGATGAACGCGCGGGTCTTCTACTGGTTCCGCATCGGGTTCCTGACGATGACGCTTTTCTTCATCGGCTGGTACGCCAATGCGCAGCTGAGCGTGGTGAACATCATGGCGCTGGCCGGCAGCCTGCGCAGCGGCTTCACCTGGGATGCCTTCCTGCTGGACCCGCTGGTGTTCATCCAATGGTTCGCCGTGGCCGCCGCGCTGCTGTTCTGGGGACGCGGGGCCTATTGCGGCTGGCTGTGCCCCTTCGGCGCCCTGCAGGAGCTGACCAACAAGATCGCCCGCGCGTTTAAAGTGCCGCAATGGACCCTGCCCTGGGGCCTGAACGAGCGCCTGTGGCCGATCAAGTACATGATCTTCCTGGCGCTGTTCGGCCTGAGCATGGTGTCGATCCCGCTTGCCGAGAAATACGCCGAGGTCGAGCCGTTCAAGACCGCGATCATTCTGAAATTCATGCGCGACTGGCCCTTCGTGGTCTTTGCGGTGGGTCTGCTGGTGATCGGTCTGTTCATCGAACGGTTCTATTGCCGCTATCTGTGCCCGCTGGGCGCGGCGCTGGCGATCCCCGCCCGTATCCGCATGTTCGACTGGCTGCGCCGCTACAAGGATTGCGGCAACCCCTGTCAGACCTGCGCCAACGAATGCCCCGTTCAGGCCATCCACCCCACCGGTGAGATCAACCCGAACGAGTGCGTCACCTGCCTGCATTGTCAGGTGCTCTACCAGTCCGAGAGCAAATGTCCCGTCGTCATCCGCCAGCTGAAACGGCGGGCCAAGACCGGGTCGGTCAAACTCAAGACCCCCCTCGGACAACCACCGGCGAACCATCCAAACGCCAAACCGCAAACCGTTTCCTAAAAGGAGGAACGATCATGTCGGATCATGACACCAAACTGAACATCACCCGCCGCGGGTTGCTGGGGGCCTCGGCCACCGGGGCCGTGCTGGCCGGAACCGGGCTGGGCGTCGGCGGCACGCTGATGACCGCCAAGCAGGCCAGCGCCGCCGCGAAGGTCGAACTGGCCCCCGGCGAGCTGGACGAATATTACGGCTTCTGGTCCTCGGGCCAGACCGGCGAGCTGCGCATCATGGGCTTCCCGTCCATGCGCGAGCTGATGCGGGTGCCGGTGTTCAACCGCTGCTCGGCCACCGGTTGGGGCCAGACCAACGAGTCGCTGAAGATCCTGACCGAGGGCCTGCTGCCGGAAACCAAGGAGTTCCTGGCCAAGCGCGGCATGAAAACCTATGACAACGGCGACCTGCACCACCCGCACATGTCGTTCACCGACGGCACCTATGACGGCCGCTATCTGTTCATGAACGACAAGGCCAACACCCGCGTGGCCCGCGTGCGCTGCGACGTGATGAAATGCGACAAGATCATCGAGATCCCCAACGCCAAGGCGATCCACGGTCTGCGCCCGCAGAAATTCCCGCGCACCGGCTATGTCTTTGCCAATGGTGAGGACGAAACCCCGCTGATCAACGACGGCAGCGTGCTGGACGATCCGTCGCAATACGTCAACATCTTCACCGCCATCGACGGTGACACGATGGAGATCGCCTGGCAGGTGATGGTGTCGGGCAACCTCGACAACACCGATTGCGACTATCAGGGCAAATACGCCTTCTCGACCTCGTACAACTCGGAAATGGGCATGAACCTGGCCGAGATGACCGAGAGCGAGATGGACCACGTGGTCGTCTTCAACCTCAAGGAAATCGAGGCCGGCATCGCCGCGGGCGACTATCAGGAGATCAAGGGCGTCAAGGTTCTGGACGGGCGCAAGGGGTCGAACAAGAAATACACCCGCTACATCCCGATCCCGAACTCGCCGCACGGCATCAACACCGCGCCCGACGGCAAGCACGTTTGCATCAACGGCAAGCTGTCGCCGACCGTGTCGATAATGGACGTGACCAAGCTGGACGCGCTGTTCGAAAGCGACGCCGATCCGCGGTCGTGCATCGTGGGCGAGCCGCAGCTGGGCCTTGGCCCGCTTCACACCGCCTATGACGGTCAGGGCAACGCCTTCACCACGCTGTTCCTGGACAGCCAGATCGTCAAATGGAACATCGACAAGGCCATCCGCGCCTACAACGGCGAGGACGTGGACCCGATCATCTCGAAGGTCGACGTGCACTATCAGCCGGGCCACAACTCGACCTCGATGGGTGAGACCAAAGACGCCGACGGCAAGTGGCTGATCTCGATGAACAAGTTCTCGAAGGACCGGTTCCTGAACACCGGTCCGCTCAAGCCCGAGAACGAGCAGGTGATCGACATCTCGACCGACGAGATGAAGGTGGTCCATGACGGCCCGACCTTCGCCGAGCCGCATGACTCGATCATCGTGCGGCGCGACATCGTGAACCCGGTCAACGTCTGGGACCGCAACGACCCGACCTGGGAAGATGCGCGCAAACAGGCCGAGGCCGATGGCGTCGATCTGGAGGAAGGCGCCGAAGAGCCCATCCGCGACGGCAACAAGGTGCGGGTCTACATGGTCTCGCAGGCCCCGACCTTCAGCCTAGAGAAGTTCACCGTCAAACAGGGCGACGAGGTCACGATCTACGTCACCAACCTGGATGACGTGGACGATGTGACCCACGGCTTCTGCCTGGGCAACTACGGCATCGCCTTCGAGGTCGCGCCGCAGGCCACCGCCTCGATCACCTTCACCGCCGACCGTCCGGGCGTGCACTGGTTCTATTGCCAGTGGTTCTGCCACGCGCTGCACATGGAAATGCGCGGCCGGATGCTGGTCGAACCGCAAGGAGCCTGACCCATGCGCTGGCCCCTGCTCATCCCGCTTCTGCTCGGCTCGCCGCTTTGGGCGGCGGACTGGGACGTGCCCAACCGGGCGGGGGCCATCACCGAGACACTGGCGCAGGCGGCGGATGGAGACACCCTCCGCCTGAGCCCCGGCGTCTATGCCGAACGCCTGGTTCTGGACCGGCCCGTCACCATCGACGGGCAGGGCCAGGCCACCATCGACGGTCAGGGCACCGGCAGCGTCATCACCGTGACCGGGCCCGACGTCACCCTGCGCGGCCTGACCGTGATCGGGTCGGGGTCGGACCATGGTGAGATCGACAGCGGCATCCAGCTGACCAAGACGGCCCGCGCCGCCGTGGTGGAAAACAACGTGCTGCTGGGCAATCTCTACGGCATCGACATCCACGGCGCCGATGACAGCATCGTGCGCGGCAACCGGATCGAGGGCCGGCAGGACCGCCGGATGAACGACCGCGGCAACGGGGTCTATGTCTGGAACGCGCCCGGCGCTGTGGTCGAAGGCAATGACATCCGCTTTGGCCGCGACGGGATCTTCGTGAACTCGTCGAAGAAAAACACCTTCATCGGCAACAGCTTCCGCGACCTGCGATTTGCCGTGCACTACATGTATGCCGACGATTCCATCGTCAGCGACAATGTCTCGATCGGCAACGATCTGGGCTATGCGGTGATGTTCACCTCGAACGTGCAGGTGATCAACAACGTCTCGGTCGGCGACCGCGAACACGGGGTCATGCTGAACTATGCCAATGACAGCGTGATCTCGGGCAACGTGGTGAAAGGCGCCAAGGGAAAGTGCACCTTTCTGTACAATTCCAACAAGAACGAATTCACCGACAACTGGTTCCAAGGCTGCGGCATCGGGATCCATTTCACCGCCGGCAGCGAACGCAACCGGATCGTCGGCAACGCCTTTGTCGGCAACCGGACACAGGTAAAATACGTCTCGACCAAATGGGTCGAGTGGTCGGAGGACGGCCGCGGCAACTACTGGTCCGATTTTGCCGCCTATGACGTGAACGGCGACGGCATCGCCGACGCCCCCTATCGCCCCAACGATAGCATGGACCATGTGCTGTGGACCCAACCCGCAGCCAAGCTGCTGCTCGGCTCGCCCGCCGTGCAGCTGGTGCGCTGGTCGCAATCGGCCTTTCCCGCGCTGCTGCCGGGCGGCGTGATCGACAGCCACCCCTTGATGCAAGCCCCTCAACCCCCAGCCATGAAAAAGGTGCCTCATGACGGATAAGGCCCTGACCATCGAAACGGTCTGCAAGGATCGCGGCAAGACCCGCGTTCTGAGCGATATCTCCCTGACGCTCGAGCCCGGACAGCGCGTGGCGCTGCTGGGCCACAACGGCGCCGGAAAATCCACCCTAATCAAGTCGATCCTGGGCCTGACACCCATCCAGGCCGGCACGATCCGCATCGGCACCGCCGCCCCCGGCAGCGCGCAGGCGCGTCGCGACACGGCCTATCTGCCCGAGGCGGTCTCGTTCCACCCGGCCCTGACCGGGCGCGAGCAGCTGACCCTGTTCGCCAAGCTGTCAGGCACCCGCGCCGACGTGCCCGCCCTGCTGGATCGTGTCGGGCTGGGCGACGCGATGGACCGCCGGATCGGCGCCTATTCCAAGGGGATGCGGCAGCGGCTGGGCCTTGCGCAGGTGTTGCTGGGCCAGCCGAAACTGGCGCTGCTGGACGAGCCGACATCGGGATTGGACCCGATCTCGCGCCAGGACCTGTACGCCATCATCGACGAGCTGGCCGCGCAGGGCACCGCGGTGTTGATCGCCAGCCACGCCCTGACCGAGGTCGAGGCCCGCACCGACCGCATCGCCATAATGCGCAAGGGCCGGATGGTGGCCGATGACACGCTAGCCAACCTGTCGGCGCTGGCCGGGCTACCGATCCGGCTGCGGGTTCGCGCGCGCGCCAATGCCGACGCGCTGGCCGCCGAACTGGGCGGCAACCGGATCAACGGCGCCTCGGTCGAGCTGCTGTGTTCGCCCGCCGACAAGATGCAGGCGCTGCGCCGCATCGCCGGGCTGGGCGATGCGGTGGCCGACGTGGAAATGACCCCGCCCAAGCTGGAAGACCTCTATCGCCACTATGCTCAGGAGGCGCTGCAATGACCCGTTTCCTTGCCATCACCCGCACCGAGATGCTGATCCTGCGCCGCAACCGCTGGCTGCTGGTGGCGACGCTGATCATGGTTCTGTTCGCGCTGGCGCTGACCTTTGCCGGAAGCGCCCCCACTGGCACGCTGGGGGTCGACATGCTGACGGTGTCGGTCGCCTCGATGACCACGCTTTCAGTGTATCTGGCGCCGCTCTTGGCGCTGATGATTTCCTTTGACGCCATCGCCGGTGACGTGGACCGGGGCAGCCTGTCGCTGCTGCTGTCCTATCCGGCGGGGCGCGGAGAAATTCTGCTGGGCAAGTTTACCGCCCATCTTGCGGCGCTGGCCTTCGCCATGACGGTCGGTTTCGGCACCGCCGGGGCGGTCGCCGCGTGGTTCGGCGGCGCGGGCGCGGACAGCCTGTTCGCGCTTGGCCGGCTAATCTTTACATCAATCCTGCTGGGCGCCGTGTTTCTGGCGCTGGGATACCTGTTGTCCGCCCTGGCGAGGGGCGCAACGGCGGCGGCAGGTCTGTCGGCCGGGCTCTGGCTAGTTTTCGTCGTCCTCTATGATCTTGGGCTGTTGGGAGCCGTCGTCATGGACAAGGGCGGCGTCTTCACCCAATCCGTCTTTCCATGGGTGATGGTGGCCAACCCGGCCGACGCTTTCCGTCTGTGGAACATCGCCGCCACCGAAGGCGTGGCGATGGCGTCCGGCATGACCGGCGCGGCGCAGGCCCTGCCCACTTGGGCGGCGCCCGCCTCGCTGCTGGTCTGGCCGGTTCTGGGCTTTGCCCTGGCCCGGTTGGCGTTCCGGAGGGTCGAGCCATGACACGCCTTGCCCTGATCGCGCTGATCGCGCTGGCGGCCTGCAAGGAAGAACAGGCCGCCGCGCCGCCGGATCCGGTCGATCTGACCGAAACCGCGCTCAGCTATTTCTGCCAGATGAACGTGGCCGAACATGGCGGGCCCAAGGGACAGATCCATCTGGAGGGCTATCCCGCGCCGCTGTTCTTTGCCCAGGTGCGCGACATGGTGGCCTATCTCAAAAGCCCCGAGCGGGATGCCGAGATCGCTGCGGTCTATGTCAGCGACATGGGCGCGGCCCCCAGCTGGCACGCGCCGGGCATATCGAACTGGATCGCCGCCGACCAGGCCACCTTCGTGGTGGGCGCCGGCGTGGCCGGCGGCATGGGCGCACCTGAAATCGTGCCCTTTGCCACGCCGGACGCCGCCGCGCGGTTCATCGAAACTTATGGCGGCACCGCCCTGCCCCTAACCGACATTCCCGACGATGCGGCGCTTGGCCCCGTCGATCTGACCCAATCCCTGGAGACACCCGCATGACCCGCCTGTCCCGACGCCGTTTCCTGACCATCTCGGCCGCCTGCGCCGCCTTGCCGACCGTGGCGCGCGCAGCACCGGTGGCCCACTGGCGCGGCACCGCGCTGGGGGCACCCGCCAGCCTGCAGCTGGTCGGGTTGAGTGACGCGCAGGCCGCGCCGATCATCTCCGCGCTCGAGGCCGAACTGGACCGGCTGGAGAATATCTTCAGCCTGTACCGCCCGGATTCGCAGCTGAGCCGCCTGAACCGTGACGGCACCCTGCCCGCCCCGGCGCCGGAACTGCTGCAGGTTCTGACCCAAAGCGCCGCCCTGCATGACGCGACCGGCGGTGCGTTCGACCCCACCGTTCAACCGCTGTGGATGGCGCTGGCGACCGGCGCGCCGGATGCCGAAGTGGCGCAGGCCCGGGCGCTGGTCGGCTGGCAGGGGGTTTCGGTTTCGGCCGAAGCGATCCGCCTGCCTCATCCGGGCCGTTCGGCGCTGACACTGAACGGGATCGCGCAGGGCGCCGTGACCGACCGCATCGCGGCGCTGTTGCCGGCGCAGGGGCTGACCGATGTACTGGTCGACATGGGCGAGATTGCCGCCATCGGCACCCGCGCCGACGGGTCGGACTGGCGCGTCGGCCTGGCCGGCCCCGAGGGCGTGACCCGGCGCATCGAACTGCGCGACCGGGCGGTGGCAACCTCGGCCCCCGATGCGACACAGCTGGCCGGGCGTCATGGCCACATTCTGGGCCCGCAGGGTCAGACGGTCCGGCATCGGGCGGTTTCGGTCTCGGCCCCTGACGCGGCGCTGGCCGACGGGTTGTCGACCGCGCTGTGCCTGCTGCCCGCCGACCGGATCACGCCGGTTCTGCAACGCTTCCCCGAGGCCCGACTCGAGATGCTGATCTGACCGGAATGGCCGTCCCGAAACTCTGCCGTTGAAATTTGTCGCGCGATAAGAAAAGGTAAAACAGCGACAAATTCAGAGCGGCGCGGGCCTGGCCCCGCGCCAGAGGCAAGGCATGGCACCCAGAAAAATCCGGAACATGGAGGAGTTTGCGGCGGTCAGCGGGATCTCGCGCCCGACGGTATCGAAATATTTCAACGATCCCGACAGCGTCCGACGGTCGACCCGCGAACGGATCGAGCAGGCGCTGGAGCGGTTCGACTATCGCCCCAACATCTTTGCCATGAACCAGAACCGCAAGCTGACCAAGAATGTCGGCATCGTGGTGCCCTATCTGGCCGACCCGTTCTTTGCCGAGATCGCCCGCAACATCGAAGAAAAATGCATCGAGGCCGGGTTCCGCCCGACGCTCTACAGCGCCTATGGCGACCCCGCGCAGGAGGCCGAGATCCTCGACAGCCTGCGCGCGCTGAAGCCGGCGGGCGTGCTGCTGGCACCGCTGGGGCGCGATTCCGACCGGTCGTTCATCGAGAAATTCTGCAAGGACATCCCCACCATCCTGTTCGACAGCAACCTGGAAGGCATGGGCGCGGCTTTTGTCGGGTCGGACAACGCGAGCTTCATTGAACAGACCGTCGATTACCTGTGCCGCAGCGGCGAACCGCCCGCGTTCTTCGAGATGCGGCACCCCGCCAACCCCAACGCCAACAAACGCCGCATCGCCTACATCAAAAAAATGGAGAGCCTGGGCTTTGAGCCGCAGGTGATCAAGGTCGACGGTCGCGGCTGGGGGTTCGAGGAAATCGGCCGTCAGGGCGCGTTCAAGCTGTTGGAACAGCCCAGCCTGCCCTCTCGCACCATCCTGTGCAGCAATGACCGGCTGGCCATCGGGTTCCTGTCGGCCTGCTATGAAAAGGGCCTGCGGGTCGGGTTGGGCGAGGATTGCGACCTGCGCGTCGCCTCGCATGACGACCATCCGTTTTCCAAGTTCACCTGCCCGTCGCTGACCACCGCGGCGCATGACTACACCGCAGTATCGAATCGCTCCGTCGAGACGCTGACGCAACTGGTCGAATCCGGTGGGCGGCTGAGCGCCCGCACCGAAACCCTGTTTCCCGCACGTCTGATACTGCGGAGTTCGGCCTGATTTTCGACACCTTTTTTACGCGCGTAAAATTTTAGTTGACGCGCGCCAAATAATTCGTGATGCTTTCCTCCAGGTAATTCGACACCAGGGAGGAAAGAATGTACCTGAAATCCGTTCTATGGGCGGCAAGCGCAGCGGCTTTGACCGCCGGCGCCGCAACTGCAGAGACGATCACGATCGCCACCGTAAACAACGGCGACATGATCCGAATGCAGAAATACACCGACAAGTTCACCGAAGCGACCGGCCACGAGGTGGAATGGGTCACTCTGGAAGAGAACGTATTGCGCCAGCGTGTGACCACCGACATCTCGACCAAGGGCGGCCAGTTCGACATCATGACCATCGGCATGTACGAAACGCCGATCTGGGGCGCGAACGGCTGGCTTGTGCCGCTGGACGGAATGTCCGCGGAATATGACGTGGACGACATCCTACCCGCCATGCGCGGCGGCCTCAGCCACGACGGCACGCTGTATGCGGCGCCGTTCTATGGCGAAAGCTCGATGATCATGTACCGCACCGACCTTATGGAGAAGGCCGGTCTGGAGATGCCCGAGGCGCCGACCTGGCAGTTCATCCGCGAAGCGGCGGCTGCGATGACGGACCGCGACAACGACATCAACGGCATCTGCCTGCGCGGCAAGGCCGGTTGGGGTGAGGGCGGCGCCTTCATCACCGTGACTGCGAACTCGTTCGGCGCGCGCTGGTTCGACGAAGACTGGAAACCCCAGTTCGATCAGCCCGAGTGGAAAGAGGCGCTGACCTTCTTCGTAGACATGATGAACGAATCCGGCCCCGCCGGGTATGCCACCAACGGCTTCAACGAAAACCTGTCGCTGTTCCAGCAGGGCAAATGCGGCATGTGGATCGACGCCACCGTTGCCGCATCTTTCGTGACCAACCCCGACGACTCGACTGTCGCCGATCAGGTTGGATTTGCTCTGGCGCCGAACTCGGAAGGCGTTGACAAGCGCGCCAACTGGCTGTGGGCCTGGGCCCTGGCCATTCCGGCCGGCACCCAGAAAGAGGACGCCGCCAAGCAGTTCATCGAATGGGCCACTTCGAAGGAATACATCGAACTGGTTGCCGAGAACGAGGGCTGGGCCAACGTTCCGCCGGGTGCGCGCACCTCGCTGTACGAGAACCCCGACTACAAGGACATCCCCTTCGCGCAGATGACGCTGAAGTCGATCCTTGCGGCCGATCCGGAAAACTGCTGCGTCAAGCCGACGCCGTATACCGGGATCCAGTTCGTCGCCATCCCCGAATTCGCGGGCATCGCCACCCAGGTGAGCCAGGAATTCTCGGCGGTCTATGCCGGACAGCAGTCGGTTGACGAAGCTCTGGCCAAGGCACAGGCCTTCACGGCCGAAGAAATGGAAGCCGCAGGGTACTGAGGCCTCCTCCCGGCGGGTGGGCAGGTTTCTGTCCCCCGCTCTCCCCCTTCCACAACCCGTGTTAGTCTCGCAGGCAACAAGTCGCCTGAACAGAGAGGTCTTGCGTCATGGCAACTCAACACTCCCGATCCGTCGCACGCCTGATGATGGCGCCCGCCGTGGTCCTGCTGCTGGGCTGGATGCTGGTTCCGCTGACGATGACTCTGTATTTTTCCTTCAAGAAATACCTGCCGCTGCGCGGCGGTGACCTGGGTTGGGTCGGGTTCGACAACTACGTCCGGTTCGTGACCTCGAGTTCCTTCTGGCCCGCCGTTCAGGCGACGCTGGTGATCGTGGGCGGTGTGCTGGCCATCACCGTGGTGCTGGGCATCCTGCTGGCGCTGCTGCTGGATCAGCCGATGTGGGGCCAGGGCGTGGTGCGCATTCTGGTGATCGCCCCGTTCTTCGTAATGCCCACCGTTTCGGCGCTGGTCTGGAAGAACATGTTCATGGATCCGGTCAACGGCCTGTTTGCCCATCTGTGGCGGTTCTTCGGGGCAGAGCCAATCTCGTGGCTGTCCGAGGCGTCGATGCCGTCGATCGTGATGATCGTGTCCTGGCAATGGCTGCCCTTTGCCACCCTGATCCTGCTGACCGCGATCCAGTCGCTGGACAGCGAACAGCTGGAGGCCGCCGAAATGGATGGCGCGCCACCGCTGAAACGCTTCTTTTTCATCATTCTGCCGCATCTGAGCCGCGCGATCACGATCGTCATCCTGATCCAGACGATCTTCCTGCTGTCGATCTTCGCCGAGATCTTCGTGACCACCGGCGGCGCCTTCGGCACCCGCACCCTGACCTATCTGATCTACCAGCGCGTGCTGGAAAGCCAGAATGTCGGGCTGGGCTCGGCCGGCGGAGTCTATGCCATCATCCTTGCCAACATCGTCGCCATCTTCCTGATGCGCATCGTCGGCAAAAACCTGGACGCGTGAGGAGGACGAAAACATGGCCCGCACCGTCACCACACCACGCAAGCTGATCAACACCGCCTTTGCCTGGGCTGTCGGCCTGCTGATCTTCTTCCCGATCCTCTGGACGATCCTGACCAGCTTCAAGACCGAGGCCCAGGCCATCGCCAGCCCGCCGATCTTTCTGAACTTCGACTGGACGCTGGAGAACTATGCCGTGGTCCAGGAGCGGTCGAACTACATGCGGTATCTGTGGAACTCGATCATCATCGCGGGCGGGTCCACCCTTCTGGGCGTGATCGTCGCGGTGCCCGCCGCCTGGGCCATGGCCTTCGTGCCCTCGGCGCGCACCAAGGATATCCTGTTGTGGATGCTGTCCACCAAGATGCTGCCGGCGGTGGGGGTGTTGTACCCGATCTACCTGTTGTTCATCCAACTGGGCCTGTTGGACAGCCGCGCCGGGCTGGTGGTGGTTCTGATGCTGATCAACCTGCCGATCATCGTCTGGATGCTGTACACCTATTTCCGTGAAATCCCCGGCGACATCCTGGAAGCCGCGCGCATGGACGGCGCCACGCTGAAAGAGGAAATCCTATACATCCTGACGCCGATGGCGGTGCCGGGCATCGCCTCGACCGTGCTGCTGAATTTCATCCTGGCCTGGAACGAGGCGTTCTGGACCCTGAACCTGACCGCCGTCGACGCGGCCCCGCTGACCGCGTTCATCGCCAGCTATTCCAGCCCAGAGGGCCTGTTCTTCGCCAAGCTCAGCGCGGCATCGACAATGGCCATCGCCCCGATCCTGATCCTTGGGTGGTTCAGTCAGAAACAACTGGTCCGCGGCCTGACCTTCGGCGCCGTGAAGTAAGGAAAGACACATGGGACGCATCGTACTTGAGAAAGTCAGCAAGAGCTTTGGCGACGTGGAAGTCATTCCGCCGCTGGATCTGGAAATCAACGACGGCGAATTCGTGGTGTTCGTGGGCCCCTCGGGCTGCGGGAAATCCACCCTGCTGCGCCTGATCGCGGGGCTAGAGGACGTTAGCGGCGGCCGCATCCTGATCGACGATCAGGACGCCACCGCGGTGCCACCGGCCAAGCGGGGCCTGGCCATGGTGTTCCAGTCCTACGCGCTGTATCCGCACATGACCGTGCGCAAGAACATCGCCTTTCCGCTGCGGATGGCCGGGCTGGACAAGGCCGAGCAGGACCGCCGCGTCGAACAGGCGGCCGAGGTTCTGAACCTGACAGACTATCTGGACCGCCGCCCCGGCCAGCTGTCGGGCGGCCAGCGTCAGCGGGTCGCCATCGGCCGCGCTATCGTGCGCGAACCGGCGGCCTTCCTGTTCGACGAGCCGCTGTCGAACCTGGACGCCGCGCTGCGCGTGGGCATGCGGCTTGAGATCTCCGAGCTGCACAACCGGCTGGAAACCACGATGATCTACGTCACCCATGACCAGGTCGAGGCCATGACCATGGCCGACAAGATCGTGGTCCTGCAGGCAGGCGTGATCGAACAGGTGGGCTCGCCGCTCGAACTGTACCGCGCGCCGCGCAACAAGTTCGTGGCCGGCTTCATCGGCTCGCCCAAGATGAATTTCATCGAAGGCCCCGAGGCCGAAAAGCACGGCGCCCACACGATCGGCGTCCGCCCCGAGCACATTGCCGCCTCGCCCAGCGAGGGCCTGTGGAAAGGCACGGTCGGGGTGTCCGAACATCTGGGCTCGGACACGTTCTTTCACGTCCATGTGGACGGCTTCGCCGAGCCGATGACCGTGCGCGCCGGCGGCGAGGTCGGCCTGCGCCACGGCGACACGATCCATCTGACGCCGGAGGAGGACAAGATCCACCGGTTCGACGCGGCGGGGCTGCGGATCGCATGAACCGGCTGGTTGGAAAACGGGCCCTTATCACCGGGGCGGCGCGGGGCATCGGGCTGGCCTTTGCCCAGGCCTATGCCGCCGAGGGCGCGCAGGTGGCGCTGGCCGACATCGACGTGCAGCAGGCGCGCAAAGCCGCGCGCGAGATCGGGCCGCAGGCGATTGCGGTCGAAATGGATGTCTCGCAACAGGACAGCATCGAGGCGGGCGTGGCCGACGCCGCGGCGCGGATGGGCGGGATCGACATCCTGATCAACAACGCCGCGATCTTCACCGCCGCCCCGATCGTGGAAATCACCCGCGCGGATTACCAGCGCGTGTTCGACATCAATGTCGCCGGCACCCTGTTCACGATGCAGGCGGTCGCGCGCCAGATGATCGACCAGGGCACCGGCGGCAAGATCATCAACATGGCCAGCCAGGCCGGCCGCCGGGGCGAGCCGCTCGTGGCGGTCTATTGCGCCAGCAAGGCGGCGGTGATCAGCCTGACGCAATCGGCCGGGCTGAACCTGATCAAACACGGGATCAACGTGAATGCCATCGCCCCCGGCGTGGTGGATGGCGAGCACTGGGACGGCGTCGATGCCTTCTTTGCCAAATACGAGGGCAAGGCGCCGGGTCAGAAAAAGAAGGAAGTGGGCGAAGCGGTGCCCTTCGGCCGGATTGGCCGGGCCGAGGACCTGACCGGAATGGCGGTGTTTCTGGCCTCGTCCGAGGCCGATTACATCGTGGCCCAGACATACAACGTGGATGGTGGAAATTGGATGAGCTGATGGTGGAGCGCCCCGCGGATACCCGACCGGTCCGGTTGTGTCAGGCCAATCTGAGCCAGTTGCCCAAAGGTATTCTGCGGCCCGAATACGATCGCGCGGCGCTGACGCCGGGGATCGTGCATATCGGGGTGGGCAATTTTCATCGCGCGCATCAGGCCTGGTACCTGCACCGGCTGATGCAACAGGGCGCGGCGCAGGATTGGGCCATCATCGGCGCCGGCGTGCGCGCCTATGACGCCGAGATGCGGCGCAAGCTGCTGGCGCAGGACTGTCTGACCACGCTGGTCGAGCTGACCGAGGGCCATCGCCGTGCCGAGGTGACGGGCGCGATGATCGACTACCTGCCCCCGCAAGAGGACAACGGCCCGCTGATCGCGCAACTGGCCGATCAGGCGATCCGCATCGTGTCGCTGACCGTGACCGAGGGCGGCTATTTCGTGCACGCTGTGACCAAGGGGCTGGACACCGACCACCCTGACATCCGCCACGATGCCGCCAATCCCGACCGTCCGCGCACCGCCTTCGGTGCCATCGTCGCGGGCCTGCGACGGCGGCGCGATGCGGGCATCGGTCCGCTGACCGGGCTGAGCTGCGACAACCTGATCGGCAACGGGCAGGTTCTGCGTCAGGCCGTAGTAGGGCTGGCGCGACTGTCGGACCCGGATCTGGCCGACTGGATCGCCACGCAATGCACCTTTCCCAACTCGATGGTCGATTGCATCGTGCCCGCCACCGGCCCGACCGAACTGGAGCTGGTGCGCGCGCTGGGGATCGACGACGCCGCCCCCGTCACCCATGAAAGCTTCCGCCAATGGGTGATCGAGGATGCCTTCTGCGCCGGTCGCCCGGATTGGGACAAGGTCGGCGCCACATTTACCGACCGCGTTCATGACTATGAGGTCATGAAGCTGCGCATTCTGAACGCGGGCCACCAGGTTCTGGCCAATGTCGGCGAGATCCTGGGCCTGAATACGATCGCAGACTGCATGGCCGATCCGCTGGTTTCAGCATTCTTCCGAAAGGTTTTGGTCGAAGAAATCGCGCCTTTCGTGCGTCCGGTGCCCAACCAGTCGGTGGCGGACTACATCAACTTGATCGAGGAGCGGTTCCGCAATCCATCCATCGTCGACACCACGCGGCGCGTTGCTTTTGACGGATCATCCCGGCATGTGGGATTTGTGCTTCCCACCGTCTATGATGCATTGGCCGCCAGCGCGCCGATCAATGGGCTGGCCCTGGTCGAGGCGCTGTGGGCCCGCATGTGTGCCGGCACTCGCGAGGATGGAAGTATTATCGAACCCAACGATCCCAACTGGTCCGATCTGGTCACCTCGGCCAACGCGGCCCGTGACAACCCGACCACCTGGCTTGAGCAGATCCAGTACTATCAGGACCTGTCACAATCCGGCGCGTTTCGCGACGCGTTTGACCTTTGGCTCAGGGTGATCTGGGATCAGGGAGCGCGTCAGGCCCTGACGACGTATCTGGGCGACCAACCCTGACCGGTGCATGAATTAGCTGTGTGCGGCTTTGCCCGGGCCCTCTTCTGCTTCGAACAGGGTTTCAGCAACCGACGCCGCATCGTCCAGATGCCGTTCGACGGCTCGGCGCGCGGCGGAGGGGTCGCCTGACTGAATCGCAGAACAGATGGCCTCCATATGTTCGATCCCGGGGCGGTCGCGTTCTGTTGCCGTCAACGTCATCATCCGCAACCGGCTGATCCGACCATTCAGGCGCTGGACCACATCCCAGGCCACATGATGCCCTGCTCCCTCGAATATTTCTGAGTAAAAATCGGAAGTGGCGCGAAAGATCGAGCCCGGTGTCTTGTCCACGAAACCTTGCTTGAGCCGCACCAGCGCCCCATGCAGGCTGCTGGCCCTGTCTGATGTGATATTGCGCGCGCAGTTCTCGGCGGCCGCGGTTTCCAGCATGCGGCGGATATCGTAGATCTGCCGTGCCTCGTCCCGTGTGATCGAAGCCACGATCGGCCCGCGCCCGGGCAGAATTTCGACCAGCCCCTCGGCCTCGAGATAGCGGATCGTTTCCCGGATGACTGTCCTGCTGACACCAAGCTGATCACATAGCGGACGTTCCACCAGCCGTTCGCCGGGCTGGAAAACACCTTCGATGATGGCCTCGCGCATGCGCTCCTGCACCATGTCGCGCAGGGTTGCCGGGGGATGATCGATCTTGGTCAGTCTTGGCGATGTCATGGACGGGAATCTATCGGTCGCGCGTTGCCTCAGCAAGGTATGATTGACATCCTGTCTTATGGTATACCATCATGCCGGAAACGGAATCACAGGACCTTTGCGATGCCCGCCACCATCCGTAAAACACTGCTGCATGTCGAAAACACGCTGATCGAAGGTGGCAAAGCCGCCGAGCGCCCTTTGACCTTGATCGCGGCGGTCGCCGTTGTGACGAACCCCTGGGCCGGTCGCGGCTTTGTCGAAGACCTGCATCCAGAGATACACGATTGTGCTCCGGGGCTGGGCCACATGCTGACCGAGATGATTCTCGAGGCGGCCGGCGGCGGTGACCGGGTTGAAGCCTATGGCAAAGCCGCCGTTGTCGGAGTGAATGGCGAGGTCGAGCACGGGTCGGCCCTGATCCATACCCTGAGGTTCGGAAATGCATATCGCGAGGCGGTTGGTGCAAAATCCTACCTTGCCTTCACCAATACGCGCGGACCGGCGAATGCGGCCATGCAAATTCCCATGATGGACAAGAATGATGGTGGGCGGCGCAGCCACTATCTGACCATCCACCTGCAGGTCGCCGACGCTCCGGCCCCGGATGAGATCATGATCGCTTTGGGCGCTTCGATCGGAGGGCGCCCGCATCACCGCATCGGGGATCGGTATCAGGATCTGAAGGATTTGGGACATGACGTCGACAATCCGGCAGCTGTCTGAACCATTCGGGCGTCTTGGCTTGCGCTTCGCCGGCCCCCCCGATGGCGAACCTCTGGTCCTGTTGCACGGGGTCGGTATGCAGTCGGAGGCCTGGGCGCCGCAGATCGATGCCTTGTCCGACTTGCATGCGGTCTACGCACTGGATCTGCCAGGGCATGGCCAGTCCGGCCCGATCTCTGCGGGGGCGCAGTTACCAGCATTTGTGGAGTGGCTGCGGGCGGCGCTGGACGCTTTGAACCTGGATCACGTGAACCTTGTCGGTCATTCGATGGGCGCACTGATTGCCGGCGGGTTTGCGGTCGAACATCCCGATCGGGTCCGGCGCGTCGCCTTGCTGAACGGAGTGTTTCGTCGGGATGACCAGGCCCGGGACTCTGTGCTGGCGCGCGCCGGCTTGATCAACGCCGGAACGTTTGATCTGGAAACCCCGCTGCAACGCTGGTTCGCAAACAGTCCGGCCGACCGCACCGCTCGGGACAGGGTCGCCGCATGGTTGGCCGCGGTCGACATAAACGGCTATTCGGCGGCCTACGATGCCTTTGCCCGGGGCGACATGGTCTACGCTGATCGCTACCCTCAGATCTCTTGCCCTTTGCTGGCGTTGACGGGTGCTGAGGATCCGAATTCCACACCCGACATGACCCGCGCCATCGCCGCGGCCGCCAAAGGGCAGGCGGTTATCATCGAGGGTCATCGGCACATGGTGAACCTCACTGATCCAAAGACTGTCAACGCGGCCCTTGTTCAATGGCTGAAGACCCCAACGCACGAAAGGTCGCCCGCATGACCGATTTCGACCCTCGCGCCCTGCGCAGCGCGTTCGGAACCTTTCTCACCGGTGTCACGGTGGTCACGACCCATGACGAATCCGGCCGACCGATCGGCTTTACCGCCAATTCTTTTTCCTCGGTTTCGCTGGACCCTCCGCTGATCTCGGTCTGTCTTGCCAATACTTCCAGCAATTTCAACACATTCTCTGAAGCCGCCGGTTTCGCCGTCAACATCCTGTCGGAGGATCAGATCAGCGTTTCGAACACCTTCGCACGCCCTTCGCAGGACCGGTTTGCCGGTGTCGATTGGAAGCCAGGACCCAACGGCGCACCAATCCTTGACGGGGTTTCAGCCTGGTTTGACTGCTCGGTTTTCAAGACGGTCGAAGCCGGCGACCACCTGATCCTGATCGGTCGGGTCGAGGCCTTCGACCACTCGATCGCACCTGGCCTGGGTTATGCCCGCGGCGCCTACGTAACGCCTGCCGCCGAAGCCCGGGCGCTGAACCGTCGCGCGGGCGTCGTGGTTTCCGCGTTGATCGAGCGGGACGGCCAGATCCTTCTGCTGGACGATGGCAACGGTGGGCTGACCATTCCGGCGACCGAGGACATGGCCAACGGCGCCGATACTGCATTGGCCCAGTTGATCGCGGGATGTGGGATCAAGGCAGAACCGGGCTTCATCTATTCGGTCTACCAGGACAAGTCGCGACGACAGCATATCTCGTTCCTTTGCCAAGCCGAGGACGGGACCCCAGCCAACGGGGCTTTTACGCAGATCGTCGAGTCGACGCTGATGGATGTCGCGGACCCGGCGATCTGTACAATGCTGGAACGTTTTGCCCGGGAAAGCCGTTTGGGCAATTTCGGCATATACTACGGAGATGAAACCAGCGGACAGGTCAAACCGTTGGTTCGGGGGAGTTGAAATGAAGTTCTCGCTGTTTGCGCATATGGAGCGGATTTCGCCAGAGCAGGACCAGAAGCAGTTGTATGACGAGTTCATCCAACTGTGCAAAATCGCCGACGACGGCGGGATGCATGCCGTCTGGACGGGCGAGCACCACGGGATGAACTTTACCATAGCGCCCAACCCGTTTCTCAGCCTGATTGACGTGGCTCGGCACACCCGGAATGTCCGGCTGGGCACCGGGACCGTGATCGCGCCGTTCTGGCATCCGATCCGTTTGGCAGGCGAGGCCGCGATGACGGACATCATAACCGACGGTCGGCTGGATCTGGGCATTGCCCGCGGTGCCTACAGTTACGAATACGAACGCATGATGCCTGGAATGGATGCCTGGGAAGCCGGGCAGCGCATGCGCGAACTCATCCCTGCCGTGAAACAGCTCTGGCAGGGAGATTACGCCCATGACGGCGAATTCCACCAATTTCCCAAGACCACCTCGTCGCCCCTGCCCCTGCAACCTGGTGGGCCGCCCATCTGGGTGGCGGCACGCGACCCCAACAGCCACGAATTCGCCGTACGCTCAGGGTGCAACGTACAGGTCACGCCATTGTGGAACGGCGACGACGAGGTCATCGACCTGATGGCCAAGTTCAATGCCGCCTGCGCAAAGTTTCCTGACATGCCGCGCCCCAAGATCATGTTGCTGCGCCACACTTACGTGGCCGAAGATCAGAACGACGTGAAACAGGCCGCCATCGAGTTGAACCGGTTCTACTGCTATTTCGGTGCATGGTTCATGAACAAGCGTGACGTCACACAGGGCCTGATCGCCCCGCTGAGTGATGCCGAAATCGCCAAGCATCCGTTCTATTCGCCCCAGAACATGGAGCGGGACCTTGTCATCGGAACAGCCGATACCGTGATCGACCGGCTTCGGAGATGCGAGGAACTGGGGTATAACGAGTATTCATTCTGGATCGACTCCAGCATGCCGTTTGAACGCAAAAAGGCCTCGTTGGAGCGTTTCATCAAGGATGTGATGCCGGCCTTTCAATAGGGGAATTCTGGATGCAACGGTTTCAGAACTATATCGGCGGCACTTTCCGCGATGGCGACACTTGGTTCGAAAGTGTCGACCCATCTACAGGTGAGGCTTGGGCGCAGATGCCCGCCGCCAGCCAAGCCGATGTGGACCAGGCCGTGATGGCAGCGGACCAGGCCTTCAATTCCCCGGAATGGGCGTCATTGACCGCAACGGCGCGGGGCAAGCTGCTATATCGATTGGCAGATCTGGTCGCCGAAAACGCGCCCAGACTGGCCGAGCTGGAAACCCGCGATACAGGCAAAATCATCCGCGAAACCTCGGCGCAGATTGCCTATGTCGCGGATTACTATCGTTACTACGCGGGCCTCGCGGACAAGATCGAAGGCGCCCATTTGCCCATCGACAAGCCAGATATGGAAGTTTGGCTGCGGCGAGAACCCGTGGGGGTTGTCGCGGCGATCGTGCCTTGGAACTCGCAATTGTTCCTGTCGGCGGTCAAGATCGGCCCGGCCCTGGCCGCCGGTTGCACTGTGGTGCTGAAGGCTTCGGAAGAGGCCCCTGCCCCAATGCTGGAATTCGCGCGGATTTTTCACAAGGCCGGATTTCCCGAAGGCGTTCTGAATGTCCTGACGGGCGGGCCCGATGTCGGCGCTGCCTTGACCCGGCACGAAAGAATTGCCCATGTCGCCTTTACCGGCGGGCCGGAAACGGCTCGGCATATTGTGCGAAACTCGGCAGAAAACCTGGCCTCTACCTCTTTGGAGTTGGGTGGAAAGTCGCCCTTCATCGTGTTCGAGGATGCGGATCTGGACAGTGCGGTCAACGCTCAGGTCTCCGGAATTTTCGCAGCGTCGGGTCAAAGCTGCGTTGCCGGGTCGCGGCTTGTGGTTCAGGCATCGATCAAGGACGCGGTCCTGGACCGTCTGCGGCAAAAGGCCGAATCGGTCGTGATCGGCGCACCGGATGAGATGGCAACCGAAGTCGGACCTCTGTGCACGCAGCGACAGCAGAATTGGGCCGCCGAACTTGTCACCCGGTCGCAGGCCCAAGGCGCGCAATTGATTACTGGCGGCCAGCCACTTGATCGCGCGGGATTCTACTTTCCACCGACCATTCTGGATTGCAGTCGGGCGCGCGATGCTGATTGCCTGACGCACGAATTCTTCGGCCCCGTCCTGTCGGTTGTTTCTTTCGAAACAGAGGATGAGGCCATCGCGATCGCAAACGATACCCGGTTTGGCCTGGCCTCGGGCGTGTTCACGCAAAATCTCACGCGGGCCCATCGGATGGTTCGGTCAATCCGAGCCGGCATTGTCTGGGTCAACACCTATCGCGCAGTCAGTCCGATCGCTCCGTTTGGGGGGCATGGATTGTCGGGGCATGGGCGCGAGGGCGGGTTGCAGGCTGCCCTGGACTACACAAAAATCAAGTCCGTTTGGCTGCGCACCAGCGACGACCCTATTCCTGATCCTTTTGTCATGCGGTGACCCGCTGGACACCGGAAAATGCGCAATATTCAGCAGAAAACTCAGAGACGTTCGAGACTACAAAACGTTTCGGCTTGGCAGTAGATTGCCCACCTTTAAACACTGCGCAACCCGGTTGCAGCCTACCCAGGTTGCAAACAGGGATTCAGAATCCACAAGCCGATTTCAAGTAATGCGTGCGCTTCACCGCGCCCGCGTTCACTTCGCTCTGCCCGATGAAGCGACAGTCTGACTTTGCCCATCTGGCGATCGATTACATTCCGGGGGACCGGCTTGTCAGGTCGAAGTCGCTGAAACTGTTTCTGGGATCGATCCGAAACCACGGCGCCTTCCAAGAGGACTGCACCGGTTCCATTGCACGGCGCCGGGTCAGGTTTTTGACGCAGCGATGGTTGCGGATTGGTGGGTATTGGTATCCACGTGGCGGCATCCCTATCGACGTGTTCATGCAGACATGCGCGATGCCCGAAAATGTCTGGATCTCCGATCAGCGCGTGCGCCCTATCGCGGACACGGTTAATCCTTTGAAAACCCTGCGCCTTGATCAGTCGACAAATGTCGCGGGCGCAGGGTCTGCGGTTTGGTCAAACCTGAACAGAAACAGCCTTACTTGGTGGCGCTGACATCTCCGGGAATGCACCCACGGGCGCAGAACCTCATGTCGCTGGGCGCAACAGACCAAACGTCAACATCATTCGGCGGCTTGTTCTTGAAGTCGATATCAAGGCAACTTGCGGCCTTCGGAGTGTAGTACTTGTTTCTGGGGTCGACATTGCCGAGTTGGTCAAACCCGGAAATTAGACGCATATCCGGTCCCCATCTTTCGCCATGCAGTGTCAGATTGGAATAATATGCCATCAGCTTGATCGATTTACCCTGCGCGAACATCTTGTAGTTCATCTGGACCCCACCGATTGTCTTGTCGATCGGCCCCTGTTCCAACCCAGAACCAATCGAGATAACCCACCGGCGCTTGAGCGGGATGGAAATATCAACTCCGTCTTCACTGCATTCCAGCAACTTGTACGAAAAAATGTTCAGCACGGCGTTTGTTCTAATCGGGTTCGTGTGAAGCCTCAGAACGCTGTAAACCGGCTTGATGGTTGCACTTTGGATCGGAGCACCGTTGACGACACAATTCTTCTGCAGCACCGCAAGTTCTGTCAGAACCATGTCCGAAAAGGACGATGCAAAACCGCCTTCCAGGGACTGCGCCATAAGCGCCGACATTCCGGGGGCTTCTAAAACCCGTGTGGAGTCTCCGTATTCCCGGAAAAGTTCGACGGGATCCAAGGAAACCAACTGACGGTCCGCCGAAAACAACAGGTTCTCAGGATCATTTTCGTCGACGACTTGATGATACTGAAAAGTAAACAACTCGGTGCCGCCGGAGTACTGCGGTATCCCATCTTCAAATTTTACGGTTCCGTCTTCGGACAAAATCTCCTGTGCCGTTGCTGGTCCGTGGATTGCAAGCGCCATTGCTGCGCCAAGAATTGAAACGCCTAAAGCCTTAAGTCTGAACATGATTATCCCCAGTTTTTTGATCTAAAAATCGAAACAATGCCATCAAACACTATCAAATTTTCGTATATGTTTCAATAATTGCACCTTTCGGCGGCCCTGCTGAAGTTATGTCCAGACCAAAAACCTGGCGTAAAAACTGCGTCGAACCGGGTGGTTCACTTCATTGCGACTTCGGACTGCGCATTGCGCAAGGCCGCCTCGACCCGGTCGGTGAATGGGAGCTGGTACCGGACACTCCAGGATTTCTCACCCGCTCGCACAAATTCGATCACCTTCAAGCCTTCAGCGATCTCTCCGGCCATCAAGTGCGCGTCTGCGAGCAACGTCTGAGCGTAGAGAACGATCTGAGTTGAACCTGTTTCAACATAGGCGTCGATCCCGGCCGCGATCTCGGCGATCCCCTCGGCATGGTGGCCTTCTGATGCCTGCGCCCAGCCGTGCAGGATTCGGCCCCAGGCATCCCAGTAGTGGAACTCCCGTTGCCCACTGATCTCGAGAGCCCGGTTGACCATATTCAGCAATGCACCCGTGTCGCCAAAAATCTGATAGATGGTCGCCAGGATGTTCAGCCCGTAGCACCGGGTGAAATCGTGCGGTTCACGACCGATCCGCCCAGCCAGTTCCGCCAGCTCGGCGCGAAACGTTCCGCCGTCTTCGCTTTGCAGCGCCATTGCCCAGCACCGCATCGCCTGATCAACCAAGTATATGTCTGCCTCGTGATAATTCAGCAGATCGTCCGGGCCGGTTGCCCCGCGCAACACAATCGCACGATCGAAAGCAGAGATTGCGACTTCGAGACGCCCAAGCATGAAGTTGCTCATGCCGATATTGTGCGCCGCGAGCGCCTCCATCGTTGGGTTTTCCGCGCGCCGTGCGACCTCCTCCAGATAGTCACACAAAGCCAACGCGCCCATCGGATCGCCCAGGGTCAACTGAGCACCGAACTGCACATGCACGGCCAGAAACGCATCCGTCACACTGGCTGAAGAACGGTCAAGCAGGTGGCGGAACCGGTCCAGATTGGCCAAAACCTCTTTCGACCCGAACGCCCTGGTACTGAGGGCCACGTTCAGCATCTTGCGCAGCGAAATCTCTTCTCGATCCCGTTCGGGGCTTGGGGCGATTTTGTCGTTCTCCGTCAAGGCTTCATCAAGATGGTGGATGGTCTCTTCGTTGGCAAATCGCTCGCCCGAGATGACTGCCGCCCGGCGCCACGCGTCCCGAGCCTGTTTGGGCATGTCCGCGCGGGCATAATGCTGCGCCAGCAATTCCGGGTTCTGACCCACCAGATCACTGAACGAAGTGTCCAGCACCTCGGCGATCCGGCTGTGGACCGCCCGCGCCCGACTGGGCAACATCAGGTCATAGGCCGCGTCACGTATCAAAGCGTGGCGGAACGCATGGGTGCCTCTCATACTGACCCCGCGGCGCACCAATATTTGCGCCTCGACCAACTCGTCCAACATGCGCAGAGTCGCCTCGTACGAATGACCGCTGACCGAACTGACCATCGCAGGCAGGATGTTGCGATCAATCGCGGCGCAGACCGGCACTATATCGCGGGCCGTGCTCAGCCGGTCAAACATTGCCCAGAAGAGTTCCTTGAGCGTCGATGGCAGTGCCTGTTGCATCTGCATTGCGGACGCGTCGGTCTGGTCAAAGAACCCACCTTGGATCATTCGTGCCATCTCTTCCGCAAACAGAGGGACGCCATCCGTCCTGTTCGCGATCCGGTCCTTCATGGTCTGTGTCACTTGTTTGGACTGCAAAAGCGCATCCAGCATCTGGTGGACGTGGTCCCGGTCAAGGCGGGAAATAGTCAGTGGGACCACTCCATCCCGGCCTTCCCACGGTGGATGGTAGGACGGGCGGAACGTGCACATGATCATGACGGGCATGGACCTGAAGCGCTCGATCAACAAAGCGATGATTTCCTCTGTCGACGGATCGATCCAATGCAGGTCTTCAAACAGCAACAGAACCGGTCGATGCCGCGCCAGCGCAGCAACGGTCTGCACCATGGCATCCTGAAACTGTTGCTTGAGCCGGTCAAAGGGCAGTTTCAGCAGGTCTTCCTCGGCCTCCACCGGCAAGGACATGGCATAGGCAAACAGAGGAAGGTAGTCTTCCGGAACCTCCGACCACTCCTGAAACAGTTGCCTGAGTTTGCGTAGCTTCCGCTGGTCGGTGTCGGTTCTGCGGAAATCGGCCATGTGGCTGATCCAGCTGAGCACCGGGAAATGGGCACTTCGCTCGTGGTTGGGCGAGCATTGGAAGCCAAGCCGCAGATATTGTTTCTCTTCGAATCCGCGGGTCGCTTCTTCGACAAGACGCGATTTTCCGATGCCGGCCTCACCGGAAACCATAACCGCCTGCCCTGCCCCGTTCAGTGTGGCCTGCCAATGCTTCTTGATCGTCGCGATCTCATCGACCCGGTTGACGAAGGGCGAGCCTTGAACCCCGGGACGCGCCTGAAACCGCAGCATCGGCTCTTCCGCACTCAGAACTTTCCAGATGCCGATCGGGTTCTCAAACCCCTTGAGGCTTTGCTTCCCCTTCCACTCGCAGCGAAAGTTGCTCCCGATCAGCAGCTTGGTGTGCTCGCTGATGGCGACCGTCCCAGGGTCCGCCAGTTCCTGGATACGGGCCGCCAAATTCGGCACCTCACCGACCACCAGACCTCCCAAAGTCGAGTGATTGTCAACCACGGCTTCCCCGGAAGAAATCCCGACCCGAACCCCGATGACCTCACCCTTGCCGTGTTTGATACGACCAATGGAGCCGCAGATTTCCAGTCCGGCGGCAACAGCCCTTTCCGCATCGTTCTCTTCGACCGTCGGATAACCGAAATAAGCAACCACTCCATCTCCGATGAATTGGGCAATGTGCCCCTGGTGCCGGGTCACGACATCAAAACAAAGGGCTTGATAGTCGTGCAGAACGGAGCGGTACTCCTCAAGATCCAGATGACTGGACAATTCAGTCGATCCAACGAGATCGACAAAGACCAAAGTCAGATACCTGCGTTCGGGGACACCTTCCAATGCCGTGGGTTGAGGCGCGTGAGGCCCAGTTTGCGATGACGTGAGAGCATTCTCGGAATGTGAAACGCCACCTTGATCCGAGCGAAGCGCCTCGATCGCCCGCATCATGCGTTTGCGATCCCCGAGGTTCAGTCCAAGCTCGACAAGGTCATTTTCAGTGAGGGTGGCAAGAACATCCAATTCGATCGCGTTCGAGGCGAACACATCATGGTACTTCTCAAGGGAATACCTCTCCAACCACGCCTTGATGTCAGCCATCTTCAGTCCTCGGTCGAAATTACTTCAATGTGCTTTGCCTTTTGTCCAATCGGCGTCAGTCAGAGAGACCTGGTTTCTGACGAAGCTAAAATATGTCCGACCGTATGCCGGCCCTTATAGTCAGCGCGTTGCGTATTAATTGCCAATGCAAGGCGGAACGCCCGCATTGTTGCCCCAACACGAACTTATCCCAAGTCGGAATTTGCGTCTACTGGCTGGCAAAATGCACCTTCGGGCCAAGCGGGATTCAATCAAGAACGCATCCAGCCAGAATTGGCCCAGCCGACGTTCACACTACCCAAGTTTCAGTCTGTCTCTCCGCTACTCATAGCGGTGGCGGTTCGGCGTCAAAATGGTCAAACGCCGGCGTATTGGAAACAAACCGAGCGTCCGTCATAATGATCATAATCATGCCTTTTTGCATACTACAGGGGAAGTGGCGGAAAGGTACCTGTTTACAGGAAGGTTTGGCCGGTGGAAGCACAGGCCAAACCAATGGTTAAAAATGGTCAGCCCAAATGCTCAACTAGCCGTTCCAACAACCGCGCGGCTTCGTCTACGCTCAGAGTCCGGCCGCGAAGATGTATCCGCAATTCGCCCGCTGATACCTCTGCTCGCAATTCTCCGCCTTTGGGCAGCGTCTGAATAGGCAGCCGTTGAATCTGTTTCGGGCGGCCCCCACGCGGCTTTTCCTGAGTCGGTGCAGGCGCGTCTTTCAACGCAGCCTCTATCACGGTCAGTTCCGATTTCGGGTCCGTGGCCTCACCCCGGGACAAGGCCTCCCTCAGCTTGGCCTGCGCGCCATCCCGGATAGCCGCGGCAATCCTGAGACCTGCCTTTTCCGACAACGCAACCGGGTACTGCAGTAAGTCGCCCAAGGCCTCGTGAACCACCGCAAAGCTGCGGACCTTGGACCTTTTGGCCTTGGAGGCTGCGGCGAACAGAACATCCACGGCGGCTTCGGTTGACGGGAAGACACCCTGCCCCACGGCGAGGACTGCGATGCGCCCACGTTCATACGGGCTGAGGTTTGATCGAAGTTCGTTCTCCTCGACCATCGAAACATAGGCGCCCTGCCCTGCGCCAGCCTGGCGCACGAACGCGGGAATTTGGGCGAATTTCGGGTCACCGCCAGCCAAGCGGCGGAAGGCTTCCAACCGGCGATAGCCCGAAATCAGGCCATAACCATCCTCGGTTTTGGTCACCTCGATCGGCGTCCTCAGTCCATTGGAGCGCAAAGATTCCAGCAGCTCGGACATTGCCTCTTCGTCATCGACCATGCGGTCGCGCCGCAAGAAATCGGCGTCGATCTGGTCGATGGGTAACATCTCTGCGACCAAGCCCGCGTCCTGGGCATCCCGCCAACGCGCAGCGTCGCCCTGGTCTTTTGCAAGGGTTGCGCGGTCGGTCACTGCTGCCATGCCATTCAGCGTTGCGGCCTCGGCCGCGACCTGCGCGATTGGCGGAGTTGTCGGGTTGGCCTCGAACGGGCTGATCGAGGGTTTCGCGGCGAAACCAGCCTCGAGTTGTTCAAGTTCCGCCGCATCCGGCGCCGTCAGTCTTCTGCGTTTAGCCATCTGCCTGTCCTCCCATCTGGGCGTCGCGCCACCAACACCCGATCAGTACTTCTTTGAACTCCGCGTAGGTCCGATCGAAGGTTTCTCGCCCTCGGACATAGGTGTCGCGGTTAAAGTCACGGTAGTCCGCTTCATAGATTCCGTTCACCTGTTCTCCGGCCTGACCGACCAAGGCGGTGTAATCCTGCCGATAGGCGTTCATGAAGTCACCGAAATACGCCTGTATCACGTTGGCCATGTCCGTCTGCTGGCTGGCGTCGAACCGGGTGATGATTGCGCGCACGACATCCCACTCGAACTTCAGTTCGGGCAACCCAGCCGCCCTTTGTGCCGCGTTCTCGCCATCCTCGATGCTGGCGAACGTGGTGTAGAGCATGTCGAAGAAGCGCCCTGTGGAGTCAAACTCGAGGAATGAGGCTCCGAGCGGCACCAGCAAAATGTCCGCTGCGGCCAGCGCATTGATCGTTAGGTACCCAAGTGCAGGAGGAGTATCGAGGAACACGATGTCGTAGTCATTCAATACGGCCTCGTCCTGCAAGAAGTTGGTGAGCCCGTCCCACAGCGGCCAGCTGCGAAGGCCCATCCGCCAGACCGGGATCTGAAATTCGGCCCAATACAGGTTCAGTTGAGCGCCAATGAGATCAATGTTGGGCCAGTGGGTCTTCTGAATGACATCCTGAGGTTGGGTCCTCAATGCCTCTTGCAGAGTTTCGTCCAACGGAATTTCGGGTTGACCGGCAGCGGCGCGGACCCTGTTCTCTTCCTGGACCGCGCGCGCATAGTCTTTTGCGATCAAGGGGAAGACCGTCTGCCATTCATCCGCGACGCGACCACCCAGGATGGACGTCATGGATCCCTGGCTATCAAGATCAATCACCAGCACTTTATAACCGTCCAACGCGGCCGACATTGCCAGATGAGCAGCGGTGGACGTCTTGCCCACGCCACCTTTGAAATTGGCAACGGCAACAACTTTTGCCGGCAGATCTTCCGGCCGGTAGGGCAGGTATTCCTTGGTGCTTACACCTTCGGCCGCGAAATGGCGCCTCAAGGTCAGAACTTCTTCGAGGGTGAACCATTTCGATCCTGCTTCGCCTTCGCCTTGCGGGAGGTCAGGATTTGCCTTGAGGACGCGGCGCAGGTGGGCCGGAGCCACCGGGATCAGGTATTTGGTAATCTCCCAAATCGAAAACCGGCGGAGGCGCTTTTCGCCATCGGGCGCATACCCGCGGCGGGCTAGATCTTCGCGCCCTTTGGCACAGAAGGTTGCAGCTTTTGCGAATCGTGATGTCCCGATAGGATCGGGTAACTTTGATGCAGCCTTGGCCGGATCCAGGTTGAAGTACGGCGGTAGAGCAGGTTGTTTAGATTTTGTCACTGTCGATGCCTCGAATAATGTTCGCCTTTCCGGCGTATATCAGGAAATGTACCGAACATTTTCCTTCTGCGCTATCCTCGAAAGAGCAGTTTTCCACAGAAGAATGCCGAAGAGTTCGGTTTCGCGACGAAACCGGCATTTATTCTCAGAAAAGGGCACACCAAAGAGTTTATTTTCTTTAAGGGTTTTAGGTTCTTTGACGACAGAAAACATAAATAAATCATATATTTGTGGTCGCATCGGCACCCGGATACAGGACCAAGGGTTCCTGGCTTCGGGTTAAAAGGGACCTGTATACAGGATCAAAGGGTCCCGAATCCGGGGAGAAGGGCACCGATTCGCGGTTCGGCTCTATCGTGGACTATTTAGGGTCTAATCCGAGTGCGTTGATCGCCGCCTACGCGGGTCACGACTCCAAGTTTGAACCAATTGGCGCCCGCTTCTGTGGATAACTGGGTCGCCGATTCGGATAGGTACCTGTCTACGGGATTCACTCCATCCTGCATATGGGGACCCAAATTTGGTTGATCCACGGGTACCTTTTGTGTCACAAACTTGGGAAACGAGCAGCCGGGCAGAATCATGCCGGATACACAACTGGACACGGATCACCTTTCAGGCGCTTTGCGTCGGGAAACGGTGAAAAAGAATGTGGCCGCGATCCATATCAGCGGCAAGCTGACGCTGTTGCAGCGCAAGCTGTCCAACGTGTTGCTTCTCAATGCCTACGACTCTCTGACCACGGCGCAGACCCATACGATTGATGCCCGCACCCTGGCGATGATGGTGGGCTACAACTCGAACGACTTCGACACTTTGCGCGCCAGCCTGAGAGCGCTTGCCGAGACAGTGGCCGAATGGGACATGCTCGATGAAAAAGGGCGGCAAGAGTGGGGCGTGTCGTCGTTGCTGAGTTTCGCCAAGCTCAAGGGCGGGATCTGCGAATACGCCTATTCCCCGGCCTTGGCGCAGAAGCTGTACGATCCGAAGATCTATGCGTTGATCAATGTGCATATCCAGCGCAATTTCAGCTCGGGGCACGGGTTGGCCTTGTATGAAAACTGTTATCGATTCGTGCGCACCGGGTCGACCGGGTGGTGGGCGCTCGAGGTGTTCCGCAAATTGATGGGTGTGGACGGCAGTGACTATTACACGAGCTTCAAACACCTGAATGCCAAGATCATCAAACCCGCAGTGGCTGAGGTGAACAAAAGCTCCGATATTCTGATCGAACCCGAGTTCCGCAAGAAGGGCCGCAGCGTCACCGACATTCGGTTCCTGATCAAGGCGAACCCGCAGAAGGCAATGTTCGAGATCGACGACAGCGATGGGGTGCGGAACCTGGCGGTCTACAAGACCTTGCGCAAACAAGGGGTGTCCGATCGGCTGGCGCGTCAGTGGATCTCTGAGCATGGTGAGGATTATGTGCAGCAGAAGCTGGACTATGTAGCCGGGCAGGGGGACGTGAAATCAACGCTGGGGTATCTTTCGGCCGCCCTGCGCGATGACTACAAGGCCCCTGCGGCAAAGACAGTGAAACCGCCTAGTCCCGAGGCGCTGGCCGCAGCCAAGCAGCGGGAGGAAGAGAAGGCACGCGAAGATCAAGCCTATGCCGCGCGGGTGGCAGAACGTGCTGAGCGTGCCCGCAAGCTGGCCATCGTCGAAGACCTGGTTTCGCGGCGAAACCCCACTCAACGGGATGCCGACAAACGCTTGTTCATGTCGACTTTGTCGGACGAGCTAGACCGAGAGAACTTCCGGCAACACGGATGGCGATCAGGTTTGAACGCCAACGCCATTTTTGCCTTTTGGGAAGAGTTGGAGCCCGATGCGTTCCAGACGGAAACCCCCGCCTGAGGCTCAGGCGGGGTAGGGGGCTTATTGATTTTTCAGTGCATTTTGCAGCGCATCCCCAATCGCGCTGTGCTGCGCATTATGGGCAGATTTTGCGCGTTGTGATTTCGGGATGCCTTTATTCTTTTCACGCGCGTTCTGGCCTTTGACGTCGCGATCTTGCCGGGCAGAAGCTCCGCCATCCTTGCGCATGCTCAACCCGATCCGCTTGCGCGGCACGTCCACCTCAACGACCCGGACGCGCACGACCTGACCGGCCTTGACCACCTCATGTGGATCCTTGACGAAACGGTCGGCCAGCTGGCTGACATGCACCAGCCCGTCCTGATGTACGCCGATATCGACGAAGGCGCCAAAGGCAGCGACGTTGGTCACGGTGCCTTCCAGCACCATGCCGGGTTTGAGGTCGGTGATCTCCTCGACACCTTCCTTGAAACTGGCGGTCACGAAGCTGGGGCGCGGGTCGCGGCCGGGCTTTTCCAACTCGGCAAAGATGTCGCGCACCGTGGGCAGGCCGAACCGGTCATCCACGAACTGTTCGGCGCGCAGGCCGCGCAGTGCTCCGTCATTGCCCATGATCTGACGGATGTCTCGGCCGCAGGCCTGCACGATGCGGCGGGCCACGTCATAGGCCTCGGGGTGGACGGCCGAGGCGTCCAACGGCTCATCCCCGTCGCGGATGCGCAGAAAGCCCGCGCATTGTTCAAAGGCGCGGGGGCCGAGGCGCGCGGCCTTCAGCAGATCCTGCCGCGACCGGAACGCGCCATTGAGGTCGCGATGCGCCACGATGGCTTCGGCCAGACCGGGGCCCAGGCCCGAGACATGGGCCAGCAGCGGCGCCGAGGCGGTGTTCAGATCGACGCCCACGGCGTTCACCACGTCCTCGATCACCGCTTCCAGAGACTGGCTCAGCCGGTGTTGATCGACGTCATGCTGATACTGGCCGACGCCGATGCTCTTGGGTTCGATCTTGACCAGCTCGGCCAGCGGGTCCTGCAGGCGGCGGGCGATCGACACCGCGCCACGCAGCGAGACATCCAGATCGGGAAACTCGCGCGTCGCCAGTTCCGAGGCGGAATAGACCGAGGCCCCGGCCTCGGACACCACGACCTTGGTGGGCGCCTGCACCCCCTTGGGCAGCAGTTTCAGCGTGTCGGTCACCAGTCGTTCGGTCTCGCGGCTGGCGGTGCCGTTGCCGATGGCGATCAGTTCGACCTTGTGCGTTGCGATCAGGTTCAGAATGGTGGCCTGTGCGCCACGCAGATCGTTCTTGGGTTGGAACGGATACAGCGTGTCGGTCGCCACCAGCTTGCCCGTCGCGTCCACCACCGCGGCCTTGACGCCGGTGCGGATGCCCGGGTCCAACCCCAGGGTGGGGCGGGGGCCCGCCGGGGCGGCAAACAGCAAGTCCTTGAGATTGCGTGCAAAAACCAGAATGGCCTCCTCCTGCGCGCGGCTGCGCAGATCGGCCATAAGTTCGACCATCATCGACAGCGACAGCTTTACCCGCCAAGTCCAGCCCGCGGCCTTGCGCAGCCAGGCATCGCCCGGCCCGTCGCTGCGCGTCTGCAGATGGGCGGCCACGATCGCCTCGGCCCGGGCGGCGCCGGTTTCCGGGTCGGGGGCGATGTCCAGCGTCACGATCCCCTCTTTCGAGGCGCGCAGCATCGCCAGCGCCCGGTGCGAAGGCACCTTGGCCCAGGGCTCGGCATGGTCGAAATAGTCGCTGAACTTGGCGCCTTCCTGTTCCTTGCCCTCGATCACCTTCGAGGTCAGCAGCGCCTCGGCCTGCATGAAGCTGCGCAGCTCGCCCAGAAGTGCGGCGTTTTCGGTCAGACGCTCGGTGATGATGTCGCGCGCGCCATTCAGCGCGTCCTTGGTGGTGGGCACGGCCTCGGTCACATAGGCCTGGGCCAGAACTTCGGGGTCGGCGCTGCGGTCGGCCAGGATCGCGTCGGCCAGCGGCTCCAGCCCGTTTTCCCGCGCGATCATCGCCTTGGTGCGACGCTTGGGTTTGTAGGGCAGGTAGATGTCTTCCAGCTGTGCCTTGGTTTCGGCGCGGGCAATGGATTTGGCCAGATCGTCGGTCAGCTTCCCTTGATCCTTGATCGAGTTCAGGATCGTCTCGCGCCGCGCCTCAAGCTCGCGCAGATAGGCCAGCCGGTCGAACAGGGTGCGCAGCTGGCTGTCATCCAGCCCGCCCGTCACCTCTTTGCGGTAGCGCGCCACGAAGGGCACGGTGGCGCCTTCGTCCAGCAGCTTGACCGCCGCGTCCACCTGTTCGGGGCGGGCATTGATTTCCGTGGCGATGGTGCGGGCGATACGGTCCAACGGGGCCTCCTTGATCTCGGGTTAGAGAACCGTCTTAGCCAGCGCCCGCGCCAAGGGAAAGGCGTTGCGTATCGTCGGCGGGCTGAAAATACGGGCATATGCGCGGTTTTGCGCAAACTGGGTCAAAATGCGCATTCAGTTGCGATTGATCCCGGGCCCCGGGTGATTTAAGGGAAGCCCTGTCAAATCAGAGTCACCCCGGAGCGGAACAGCATTCACGCTCCTCGCACGCCGCGCCGCACGCGGCACAACTCTCGGATCGCACGCCCCTGAAAGGCTTAAAAAAGGTAAGGGAACATGGCAGAAAAATCGAACTTCGACATATTGTATACCATCGTAGACGAAGCGCCGGAGCTGGCCAGTGCCTCGTTCCTGCCCATCATCCGCAAATTCGCCTCGGCCGCGGGCGTCAGCGTTGGAACCAAGGATATTTCGCTGGCCGGGCGCATCATCGCGGCCTTCCCCGAAAACCTGACCGAAGAGCAGCGTCAGCCCGACGATCTGGCCGCCTTGGGTGAGCTGGTGAAAACCCCCGAGGCCAACGTGATCAAGCTGCCCAACATCTCGGCCTCGTTGCCGCAGCTGGTCGCGGCCATCAAGGAACTGCAGGGGCAGGGCTACGACATACCCAACTATCCCGAGGACCCCAAGACCGACGCCGAAAAAGAGATCCGCGCCCGCTATGACGCGATCAAGGGCTCGGCCGTGAACCCGGTTCTGCGCGAGGGCAACAGCGACCGCCGCGCCGCCAAGGCGGTCAAGCGCTATGCGCAACAGCACCCGCATTCGATGGGCGAATGGTCGGCCGACAGCAAGACCAAGGTGTCGTCGATGCCGGGCAATGATTTCTATGCCAACGAGAAATCGGCCACCATCACCGCAGACCAGGCCGGTGATGCGCGGATCGAATTCGTGGGCAAGGACGGTGGTGTTACCGTCCTGAAAGAAGGCTGGACGCTGGAAGAGGGCACCGTTGCGGACGCCACTTTCATGTCGGTCAAGGCGCTGTCGGAGTTCCTGGATGCCGCGATCGAGGACACCAAGAAAGACGGCACGATGTTCTCGCTGCACATGAAGGCGACGATGATGAAGGTCAGTGACCCAATCATTTTCGGCTATGCCGTCAAGTCGTGGCTGGCGCCGGTGTTCGAAAAATTCGGCGACCGCATGGCTCAGCTGGGCGTCAACCCGAACTCCGGCCTGGGCGATCTTCTGAACCGCGTCAAGGACGATGCCGAGATCATGGCCGCGATCGAAGCGGTCAAGGCAGACCGTCCCTCAATGTACATGGTGGACAGCGACAAGGGCATCACCAACTTGCACGTGCCGTCGGACGTGATCATCGACGCCTCGATGCCGGCCGTGATCCGCGCGGGCGGCAAGGGCTGGGACGAGAGCGGCAAGAAGGGCGACACCAACTGCGTGATCCCCGACCGCTGCTATGCGCCGGTCTATGACGAGACCATCAATTTCTTCAAAGCCAACGGTGCGCTGAACCCGGCGACCGCCGGTTCGGTGGCCAACGTGGGCCTGATGGCCCAGAAGGCCGAGGAATACGGCAGCCACCCGACCACATTTGAGGCGCCCGCCGACGGCACGATTCGCATCGTTCTGGCCAATGGCGAAACCCTGCATTCGCATGAGGTCGAAAAGGGTGACATCTGGCGCGCTTGCACCGCCAAGAAAGCCCCGATTGAGAACTGGATCCAACTGGCGATGGACCGTCAGCGTCTGACCGGCTCCGAGGCGATCTTCTGGCTGGATGCGAACCGCGCCCATGACGCCGAGCTGATCAAATACGTCAAGCCGGCGCTCGAGGCTGCGGGCGTAGCCGACAAGTTCCTGATCCTGGCGCCGCGTGAGGCGACCCGCAAGTCGCTGGGAACCATCACCGCCGGCAAGGACAGCATCGCCATCACCGGCAACGTGCTGCGCGACTATCTGACCGACCTGTTCCCGATCCTCGAACTGGGCACCTCGGCCAAGATGCTGTCGATCGTCAAGCTGATGAATGGCGGCGGCCTGTTCGAAACCGGTGCAGGTGGCTCGGCGCCCAAGCACGTGCAGCAGCTGGTCGAGGAAAACCACCTGCGTTGGGACTCGATGGGCGAATTCTGCGCACTGGGTGAATCGCTGAACTTCCTGGCCGACAGCCGCGGAAACGCCAAGGCCGCCGTTTTGGGCGCTGCAGCCGAGGCCGCGACGCAGGGGATCCTGGACCATGACCGCTCGCCCAGCCGCAAGGTTGGCGAGCCGGACAACCGCGACAGCCACTATTGGTTCGCCCGCTACTGGGCCGAGGCACTGGCCGCGCAGTCGGATGATGCTGAACTGGCCGCGCATTTTGCTCCGATCGCCAAAGAACTGGCGGAGAAGGAAGAGCAGATCCTGTCCGAACTGCTGGCCGCTCAAGGCAAACCTGCAGATCTGGGCGGCTACTACCACGGCGATCGCACCAAAACTGCGGCGGTGATGCGCCCCAGCGCGACACTGAACGCGATCATTGGCTGAATTCAGAAGGCCGGGCGAATGAGCCCGGCCTTTTTTTCGTCGGATCAGGCGACAGTTATTTTTTTTCCGAGCTATTGTTTGCTTTTGCTTGATTGGCCGGACCTGAACAGTTCCAGCACGACCTGGGTTGGACAAAGGGAGTTGCGGCACGGTTCTCAGCCGGTATCATCCCAGAAAGTTTGCACCGTCGAACGGTTCGGCCGGACAGTGCAGTTGATTTGTTAATGGGTGTTTCAGAGCTCCTGTGTTCCCAGAAATTGGAACCAGGGCTGGCGCTGGATTTGGATTGCCGGACACGGTCGGCGGAGAGTGGTCATGAGTACGCTGAAGATCGCGGTACTGTCCGACATACATGGAAACGCCACGGCGTATGCGACCGCGATCCAAAAGGCCGAAGCTTTTGTGCCGGATGTCGTCGTCATGTTGGGCGATCTGCTGACATATGGTGTGCGCCCTCGGCAGGTGTTGGAACTGACCGACCAACTGATGGCTCGCCAAAACTGCGTGTTCATCCGCGGCAACCACGACCAGTTCTATTTCGATCTGGATAAAGGTAACCCGTCCTTCTACGACAACATTGCAGGATTTGTGTTGGAGTCCGTCGAATGGACGCATGGTGAGGTCCGGGGCGACCCACCGTTGGCTGACCGATACCCATGGGCCGACCGCCATAGCATGGGGCCGATCCTGTTCTCACATGCCAACCCTTACGATTATGGGGACTGGTCCTATGTCTCGAAACCGGAACAATGGGCGCCAGCGGCAGCGGCCTTGCGACACATGGGAAAGACGGTCGGGGTCTTTGGGCATTCGCACCGGGCCTTTGCCGTCATGATCGACGAAGCCGGAAGACCGACACCTGCGGATCAACGCAAGTGGATAAGGATTCCGAAAGGGTCTGTGCTACTGCTGAATCCCGGAGCGGTCGGGCAGGGGCGGGGCACGGGCCTGTCTTATCTGACCCTCGAGCTGGATGGCGACCGGGTTAGAATCGACATCCCGTCGATCAGCTTCGATCTGGAACATATCCGCGCGGATATTCAGGCCACTGACCTCAGTCAGGGGACAAAGGAACGGCTTATTTCATTCATGGAGAAATGAATTGATCACGGTTTTGGTTACAGGTGCGGGTGGCGGAGTGGGCCAGGGCATCATCAAGTCGCTCAGGCTGATTTCTGATTTGCCGCTGCGTATTCTTGGAGCCGACATGTCCGCCCTATCTGCCGGCCTTTATGCTTGCGACAAAGCCTTTCTGGTCGAAGGGTGCCGCTCGCCGGGATATCTCGACTCACTGGCGCGGATATTTCAGTCAGAGTCCGTGGACTACTATTTCCCCGGAACGGATATCGAACTGGCATTGTGTGCCGAAAACCGGGATCGCATTGCGGAACATTTCGGGACAAAGGTCGTGGTCAACAGTCCAGAGACGGTGCGAATTGCCGATGACAAGGGACTGACCTCGGCTTTTTTGGCGAATAACGGGCTGCCCCATCCGCGCACTTGGCCTATGGCCGAGGCTTTGGAAATGGATGATCTGGTCTACCCGGTTATTGCCAAACCGGCGGTCGGGTTTCGGTCCATCGGGGTCGAGCGGGTGAATTCTCGGGAAGAGCTGGCCAACTACCCTGGTGATCTAGCGGCAACCATCGTACAGGAACTGATCGGCGATGACGCGCGCGAGTTTACGTGCACGATCGTCGGGGCGAAGGGGAGCCTGTCGCCGGTTCTGGCACTGCGCCGAGTGCTTCGGTCGGGCGATACATATCGGGCCATTCCCGAGCGGAACCCGGTGATCGAAGACTATGTCACAGCTATCGCGCGCAAGCTGGACGTCGAAGGGGCCTGCAATTTTCAGCTGCGCCTTGGCGACGACGGAGTACCCAAGGTGTTCGAAATCAATGCCCGGTTCTCGGGCACTACACCGTTTTGTGCTCAACTGGGTTTCAATCCGGTCGAATGTTACCTCAAGACCGATCGCGGCCTTCCCTATGAGCCGGAAATCGCTTGGGACAGCATGGTTCTGCGGTACTGGAGCGAGCTGGTCGTTCCGCGTTCAATGACAGACACATTGGATCAGGCCGGCCAGTTGGAACCTCAGATCCCGGCCCAGTTCAGCCTCTATGGCGGGACGCCATGAAAGTTGCCCTGACAGGGGCGACCGGCCTGCTGGGTCGCCATCTTGTGGCCTGGCTAAGCCGACGTGACATTCCTGTTGCGCGGATCGACCGGTCGAACTGGGATCTGCAGGACGCGATCACCCATGTCAGGCTGGATCAACTGGCGCAAGGTGCGGATGTATTTGTGCACTGCGCGGCCCGGATTGACCTTGCCGGGCCTGCGGATGACGGCTCGGCTTGGCAGGTGCTGTTTGACAGCAATGTGCGAGCCACGTTGAATGCGGCGCGTTGGGCGGCAGATCGTGACGTGCACTTCATCTTTGTGTCCAGCGGGTCAGTTTATCGCGATCCTCATGCCCGCGGAATCGACGAAAGCGCGGAAACCGCCCCGGGGCCGCTTGGGGGTGATTACGCTACAACCAAGCGTTTGGCCGAAGCGGGGCTGGCTGAGCTTGCCCAGTCTTCTGGAGCGCGAGTGACCGTGCTCAGACCTTCGGCGCTCTATGGTCATGGGCTGCCTGATGACAAGTTTCTTGTGCGGATGCTTAATGATGCGGCCGCGGGGCAAAACATCACAGTAACAGGTCCAAAGAACAGCATTGATTTCGTGCATGCGCATGACCTGAGCCGGGCGATTTTGCAATCGGCCCATGCCGAAGCTTACGGTGTATTCAATATCTCCGGCGGAGGTCCGGTTTCCTTGGCGGATTTGGCGCAGGAGATCATGTCCGTCGCAGGTGGCCGGGGTGTGATCGAAACCCGACCCGGAGACAGTCCGCCATTCACCCGCTTCGATCTGTCCTCGGACGCAGCCCGGGCAGCATTCGGCTATGCGCCGGTTGTGGACATTGCAACGGGTCTGGAAATGACGTTGAGGGGCCAATTGCTGCCGGCAGCGGCATGACCCGGTCCGGCAGCCGGGCGATGGGAGCCGGAAACATGTTTTTTGAAGGTATCTTGGGTGTTACCCTTGTATTCCGGGTACCAGTCTGCGGGCCAGGTAACCCACCGCCGTTTGGATTGTAGAATATGGTGCCAGTCAACAGTATCAGCCGGCCTAAGCCGATTTTGGAGCAGATCGAATTCGCGTGTCTGATGACTGCGTTGCTGTTCAGCACGTTCACTGCCTTTCGCCATCCGGCGGTTCTGTTCACGGCCAGCGACATGTTTCTGACGATTGCCGTGATCCTGCGGTGCAACCGCAGCCTGCCGCTGTTTCCGTTGCATTCCGCGTCCTCGGTCTGGTTCATCGGCATGCTGATGATGGTGGCGGGACTGTCGATCGGCTCTATCGCGCACGGCGATCCGGTGTCGGCCTTCGTCGTCATCGTGCAGTATTTCTTTTCGTTTGTCCTTCTGCCTCTGGCGATCCTGGGCCGCGCGTATGAAGAGGCGGTTACTCTTGCAAAGGTCGGCGTGATCTCGATTGCCTTGAACTGTCTTGTCGGGATGATCGCCTATGGCGTGGGCTATTCCGGTGGCGAATCCCGGTATTTCATGCTGGTCAGCGGCAACTACCGCGTTGCGGGGCTGGTGGATAATCCAAACGGGTTGGCTGGACTGATCGTGCTTTGGTTCCCGGTATTGTGGTATCTTGGGCTGACGGGTGCGCTAAGAAAACTGCCATTCTTGGCCCTCTTCGGGCTGCTCGCCATCACTTTGATCTACGCAAGTTCGAATTCCAGCCTTGCCGGTGCGGTCATCTGCGGTGCTCTGTTCCTGCTGCTGGTCGGAAATCAGCGCGTGCTGATGATCTGGGGAACAGCTGTGACGACGATGGCTTGGATCAGTATCCAATGGGCCGAGTTCATCTTTCCGCCGACGTTCCGCAACCGGGTATTGTCACCTCTGCTCGAGGGGGACCTGAGTCATGCGGGTACATTTGAAGACCGCGCCGATCTCATGATCGAGGCCTGGCGGTTTCTGCCGGATTACTTTCTGGTGGGTATGGGCGCGGGACAGTATCGCGAACTGAGCAGTCAAGGCATTCCCGTTCACAACCTGTACCTGTTGCTGGCCAACGAAGGGGGCATTCTGGCCTTACTGGGATTGTGCTTCGTTTTGGGGTCCGCCATCGTCTACGCCGTAATGGCCCGGCATAATGTGCCGAACAGGGTGTACGGGCGCGCGACCGTGGTGACGGTCACGCTGACCTTTGCGGCGCTGTCCATGAACTACACCCATGTTTACCAGCGCGGTATGCTGATCCCGTGGATCGTGGCATTGGGGCTGTTGGCTGCGTCCGATCGGTACCGGCGCCGCTAGCGTTTCACGTCACGGGTTGCTTTGTCCCATGCCGTTCCCGTCGCCAGCCAATTCGTGCAGGAACTCCTCGAGGTTGGTCCAGCCATCTTCGTCCGAATCCGCAATTGCATCCGTCGGGTCCGTGGGATTCAGGTCCCATTGCGTTTCCCATTCATCAGACATCCCGTCGACATCGCTGTCTGCATAGGGCAGGGCGCTTTCAAGCTCGGGCCAACCGCCGACCTTTTCAGGGTTCTTCTTTAGGATTTTGCCGGATCGATCTCGGACCTCCTGAACAACCCTCTGATCCACCGCGTCGCGAGACGGGCGTGTCGCTCCAGCGTTTTGCAGGACCGTTTCGAACACTGTCGAAACCGGATCGGCCTGGATCAAAGGTGGGGTGACCGGCTCATCAACCACATAGACACGATGCTCGGGGGCAAGGACGAGTTCCTCGGGAAGGTCCAGGCTGTTGCGGTTGTCTTCATCAAGATTGTCCCGAAGGTACAACCGGTAGCCGTTCTTGAAGCCGTCGAACAGGTGCACCAGTAGATTGGAATCGATGCTTTCACCGGACAGCTTCAGGTTGCCAATGATATTGGCGTCCAGCTCGGTCCAGCGATTGTCCAGCGAAACGACATATTGCCAGATCGGTGAGTACATCAGGTTGTTTACGATCTCGGTCGTGGTCCCCGGGGTCTGTGGCGCAATTTGCGGGTTTCTGAACATCCCGTGAGAGAACAGGTTGTGATGGATGCTGAAGTTGCCGCCCTTTGTCAGCAGCATGTTGCGGGCCCGGTTGCTTTTGCCTGGTCCGCCATGCAAGAGGGGCTCGCTGACGATGCTCCACTGAAAGGTCAGCCGTTCGGCGTTTTCTGAGTCAATGGTCTCGTCGCTGCCCCAACTGGCGGAAATGTGGTCGAAGATCACGTCACGCGCGGCTTTGGTGTAGACGCCAATGGCCCCTGAACAGCAGGATTCTACTTCGTGCGGCCCGGGCCGGAACCGAACATGGCGCACGATGACATCATGCGTCCGGATTTCCAGTGATGGGCGCAATTGACGTGGGCCGTTTC
Source organism: Ruegeria sp. CI5 (assembly GCF_056536885.1). NCBI lineage: Bacteria > Pseudomonadati > Pseudomonadota > Alphaproteobacteria > Rhodobacterales > Roseobacteraceae > Ruegeria > Ruegeria sp. CI5. The sequence goes on along the minus strand of NZ_JBQFQN010000002.1, from coordinate 256,794 downwards.
GGATCGCAATCCCACCGCCCGGAGCGGTTTCTCCGGCGATGGTCAAAAAAGGACTGTTTGCGATCAGAGACGCCTTTTCCAGTGTAATCGTTCCGCTGACCCGAAAGATGCAGGTTCGAGGACCTTTGGCGTCGATGCATGCTCGCAGGGAGCCGGGCCCGAATTCTTCGGTAGTCGTCACATAAATCACGCGCCCGCCGCGCCCACCTTTGGCCGCGGCGCCATGCCCTTCGGCGCTGGGAAATGCTCTTTGGGAGCCATCTGGCAATTGCGCCGAAAGTGACCGGTTCGCGTTCTCGGCCAACAGCGTACCGGGGCTGCAGCTAATCGCCAGAACAGTCGCAAATAGCGAACCATGTAATACGGCGAGCAGTCTTGGCCTTTTTGCAATGGGCATTCTAAAAACCTTGGCTGTTGTCAAAATTCTTCTGCCTTTGGTCTAGGGCGCAGTGCCCCGGGTTTGGGCTTTGGTCGCGCAGACCATCATTGAATCCCGCAGGTGCACTGGGATCACCAGGTCAGACAGCCGTGCCGGAACCTTGAAGCGCGCCCATCCGGGTAGATAACGATGCACTCTTTCAACCAGATATCCTAACGGAAAATACCACGTTGGCCGATGAAATTCGGTTTGTTGCAAGCCAGCTTTGGCCAAGGCAAAGCGCAGTGTTTCAGGGTCGAAATAGCCGATATGCGCAACACGATAGTGCCACCATTGGTCTCCCATGATACGCGCCAACAGGGACGAGCGGTCAGGCGTAACGACGACCAGTACTCCATCATCGGCCAGCAACCGCGCAGCCTGAGTGATCAGGTCCAGCGGATCCGGAACATGTTCGACCACGTCTACCAGAGTGACTACATCGTAGGGGCCGGTCAGATCGGGATGTGGAAGAACGCCTTGGACCACTGGCAGGCCATGGTGTTTTGCGCGTGCGCAAAACCGTCGCGACGGCTCAACCCCGATCGCGTCGTAACCACAGGCGATGGCCTCCTCGACCAGAATACCGGTTCCGGCCCCCACATCCAGCAGCCGGTTCGCGCCGGCAGTGGGTCTTGGCAATCTGTTCAGCAGCACCCGCTTCTGTCGCGCTCTTTGGGGGCGCGTCATCTCATAGGCCGGGTCTTCGAGATCTTCGTAGAATTTAAGGACATCGACCATATCCGTGCATTGGCAAAAACCGCAGCGGACGCATTGGTCGATCGCGGCGGTTGTACCGTAGTCGGCATTCGAGATTTCAAAGTTCCGCGACGTCGGATCCCCGCGCAGGGTGCTTTCCTTTATCCTCCTGAGGCCGCCGGTGCCGCACAACCAGCATCGCCGGGCCGGTGCGGAAACAACATCATCTGAAGGCTGGTTCACCATGCGCGCATCACCTCCAGTCTGGCAGCAAGCCGGTCCGTTGCCCGGCACCTATGACCCGACTGGCCGGATTTCAAGCAACTGTTCAAAGAACGGAAGCTTGATCTCGAGCAGAACGAACATGACCACCACCAGCAGAATAACCTGAAAAACAAGGCCGCGTTGTTTGTACAGATTTTCGGGGGCCTGTGCGATCGAGTCCCGCGCCAGCCCGACGGCAAGATAGCGCCCGAACAACATCGCCACGAAGGGCAGAGACAGAAGAAGCTCGATTTTGTACTTGGTCAGGAAAACGCCCAGGAAAGCGGTGGACAAGATTGCGTAGACCAGCGCCGAAACCAGTAGCTTCGACTCGTCGTAGTCTTTGAAAGATGCGCGGTACCGCGCGGCAAGCGCCGGGTCGTCAATGGTACGATATTCGGCAAAGCGCTTGATCGCCATCAGATACGCGCCTCCGAACCAGTACGAGATCAACACGCTGGATGGTGCAACAATCGGCGGAACCATAATGAACCAGCCCGCAAAGAACCGAATGGGGTTGTTGATGGCCTCGCTCAGAACGTCCAAATAGGCGCGGTCCTTGGATCGGATTGGTTTGACGTTGTAGATGATCCCCATGATCAGCAGGGACAGCGCCGTCAGGAAGAACGGCGTATTGATCAGCAGCGCGAGTCCCAGACCAACGATGGCCAGACCCAGCCATTGCAACCAGACGATCCGGCCGTCGATCTCGGTCACGACCGAGGCACGCTCTTTCTTCTTCGGGTGGTGTCGGTCGAATTCACGGTCCAACCACTCGTTGATGGTATAGTTGGCCGATGCGATCAGACAGATCGAAAAGATCCCGACGGCGAGGTCGATTACCGACCGACCGGTGAACTCGGCACCCATTATGACCGCAAGAACGGCACCCGGCAGAATGAAGATGTTCTTGAACCAATGGTCGATGCGCGCAATGGACAGATAGTCTTTGAATCCGGCTTTTACCATTGCAACCACTTTCACCGACACAACAACATTTGCCGGACCCGAAAAGGCGGGAAACAGAACAGTACGGGCGGCATGTCAGATTTCCAGACTGCGCCTTGCGTGCTTCTTCCGGCGATCATAAAGCTTCAAAACCACAAGGAAACTAGCACATATGACCACCGCGACGATAGGCCAAAGTGCTGCAAGATACCTTACCGACGCAATGGATAGTGTTGCAGACAGAAACAATAGCGCATGCAGGCTCAGCACCCCCAACCCGGCCAGGGTCAGCATCTGACGTCCGGCCCAGTTTCGGCGCAGCCAAAGGATTGAGGCCGCCAGGATCAAGATCGAAGCCAGCCAACCTATCGCAAGCGCGGAATGGATAAGACGTGCATACGGCGGATCAAATACATCGCGGGTGATATAGCCGAGCGCATTGTCGACCGGGAACGGCCCATTCTGCGCGATGTAGGCGGTGATGTCGTTCGCGGTCACGGCATGGTAGAAGGGCTGCCAGAGGGCGACATAGTGCTGTAGCGGCAACCGCAGAAACCCCGTCGGGTTCGCCAGAATTCGTCTTGAACCGATTTCGGCCATGAGTTCAGTCTTTGGAATGCCAATTTGGTCGGCAATGGACTGCAACCGGTCCTTCTCGTACAGAAACATCAAACTGGCTTCGTAGCTGTGCATCAGAAAGAAGGAGACCGGTCCAAATGGGGCCCGGGAAATCGCCTCGCGTGCGTCTGCCGGACCCTCTTCTTCAAGAATAATCCAGACTTCGGTTCGTGGGTCATCGGGGGCATAGGGACTTGGGCCTGCAGCGAACATGGCGCTTTTTGCGAATAAGACGTTCCCCAGCACGCTTTCGCGAGGTTCATCGTGGCGAAGATCGTAAGCGGCGCGGTCTGCAAGCAGCACGAAGGTGACGCCCAGAACTGCCAGAGCCAGCCCAGCCCACGGGCGCCTGCCATTGATATAGCTCGCGCAAAGAACCACCACGATAAGGATGGGCAAAAGAGCAAAACCAACTGGGCGGATCGCGATCATGGCGCCGACTGTCATGCCCAGGGCTGCAAAGTGCCAGGGCTTGGGGCCGTGGATCGCTTGCACCAGACAGGCAAGATAGACGCATGTCGCGCTCTGGAACAGAGACTCGGACAGGATGCTGTAGTTGAAGTAGATCGTCATCGGGTTGATGATCAGAATTCCAAGCAGGACCAGACCGGCACCGGAGTGGCCAGTGGCCCGGGCCAGCGTGACCGACAACAGACATGCAGCAGCCGAGAATACCCAGATCTGGCCTACAACAGCGGCGCGCAGCGGGTCCGCGAACCCGTCGAAAAGGTCCAGAAAAAAAGGATATGCAAAGCCGCGATAAGCGGCGGCTTGAACGTAGTCCGCCGAGTCACTGGAGAAGTTCACGTCAACCAAGGGAAAAGCCGTCTGAATCACCGCCTGGACCAGTGCCAGCGCGATGATTATGAGCCCCCCGTTTTCATCTGCCCTTGAAGAAGCTTTCCCCAAAACCCACTCCAAGCAAAGTCAGGTATTCCGACCGCGCCGCACGTCGGTCAGTACCCGCGCGCAGCATTCGGTGCCTGCATGGTAGCACAGACTCGGCCACCAGACATCCCCGGTGGCCGGAACGGCGCGGTCGCCGGATTTTCTAGTAGTCGTCGTAAGTACCGTAATACCCTTCGTAGGTGGTCCAGCGGTATTTCTTGGGGTCGACGTCATTCAGAATCGTACCCAGTACATTGAAGCCGGATGACTGAAGCCGTTTTGCCGCGGCTTGCAACGCATGCTGTGGCGTTTTTCCCCAGCGCGCGACCAGCAGAACGGCGTCGGCGAGGATGTCGTTGCGGTACACTTCATCCATCACCAGTGCCGGGGGTGTGTCCACGATAATGATATCGTATTGATCCAGCAGCGTTTCTTTGAGTTGCTTGAGTTTGTTTGACGCGGCATCAGACAGCTCGTGCGTAGGCGAGGCTGCGGTGATCAGATCCAGTGACCCTTTGGTTTCGGTGGTCAGAGCATGTTGCAGGGTGACACTGTCAGAATAGATTTCCGAAAGTTGCACCTCATCCATGTCCGGAATGAACGTCTTCGTCGCGCCGCGACGGTGCGTGTCCAGATCAATCAGCAGAGCGTTAAGTCCGTCGACCGCCGCCGAGGTCGCCAGAACGCTGCTGACGAAGGATTTGCCCTCGTTCGGCAGGCCTGAGGTGATCAGGATCACCTTGGAATGCTGGAACTTGATACAATTGGTCAAGATGCCCCGGGCGGCTTCGGCCAGGGGTGATTTCTGGCTCTGCAACAGGTTTTCGATCGCCTTGTTTTCACCGGCGAACATTTTGCTGCGTCGCTGCCGGGCGATATATCCTAGGTTGCTGAGGCCGGTCATTCGGAAGATCTGGTTTTCGCTGCGCACCGTTCTGTCCAGGCCCTCGCGCACAAGCGCGATGATGAAGCCAACGATCATTGCGAACAGGCCGGCCAGCACCGTGATCAATGACCTGCTGGGGGCATAGGGTTCAACCGGAATTCGTGCTTTGGAAACCTGAATCGTGCCGTCCTCAAGCTGGCCGATGCGAGTTTCCAGCAAGGTCAGGTTGTCGATCGTGGTTTGATAGCGGGTTCGCAGTAGTTCGACTTCGCGTTCCCGGCGCAGCAACGACAGCTCCAGACGGGTGCGGGCCTCCAGCTCCTGCTCGGATGTGACCAGCTGTTCCTGGAGGGCCAGAATTTCGTCTTCCGGCAGGTTGCGTTCGATGCCGATGCGCAGCTGGGCCTTGCGCCGCTCAACCTCGGCCCGCAGCCGGGTCACGACCTGTTCGTCATCCAGATTGTCCTCACGGATGAACTCGGCCAAATTCGATTCCGCCTGGGTCAATTCTTCGCCGAGGATACCGACCCGGCGTTTGAGATTGTCGATCGATGTCATCAAGCGATTGACCCGTGCGTCGCGCTCGTTCGCGATATAGACGGCAATGACGGTATTGGGCAGGGCTGCAGCCAGCACCGGCGATGTGGATCGGCCTTCGATGCTGATGGCGAGGCTTTCTCCCGCGCGGGAGACGGAATAAGAGGCCAGAACCTTGTCGGTGACCGCAGCGCGGTGAATCTCTTCATCCGCCTCGCTGTCCGCGCCGGGCGCACGGCGCACAAAGCTGGGGTCGTCGAACAGACCCAGGCGGTCTGCCACCTGCTCGGCAAAGTCGCGAGACCGCAGTCGGGCCAACTCGGTTTCCACGCTCGACCGGTTCAGTTCATAGGTTTCCAGCTGTCCGGTCGACTCGCTGAATCGTGTTTCCGTGAGAGCCAAAACCATCTGTGCGTCCGACCGATACTGGTCGGGGATGGTCGACATGTAGAAGGCTGTTGCCGAGACCGCACCGACGACCAACAGAAAGATGACCAGAAGGTTCCGGCGCAGTAGCAACCAGATATTGATGAAATCGTTGGTTTCATGCTGGTTGGCAATTACGTCGTCACCGGATTGCACGAGTGTTCTCCATTTTTTTCGGACCGTGAATACGGCTTAAAATCGGCGTCAGAATCGAACTGTTATTTATCATATTGTTTTACCTGTACTTTGATCGGCTCGATAGATTTATCTAGCCATATCAGGCCAAAAGGCCGTCCCTGTGCGTTTGGCGGGCAAAAAAAGCGATGCAAATCCGAGAGCAGAGAGTTTTTGGCCATTCTGGCGTCGGGCGAAGAGCTGCCTTTTCGAGGTCTTAAAATCGTGAACAAATCGCTTGGTTGTCGGCGTTGTTTCCGAATACGACACAGTGGGTTTGGTCCGGCATACCTACCTTCGGGCGTCCTGCGCCCGGGCTTCCGGTGGTTCAGCAGCAGGCTCGCGAAAGGTGATTTTCCAGTTCAGGGTAAAATTCAGAAGGAATATGCACCCGGTCACGAACGCCTGAATGATCAAGTAGTGGAAAGGCAACAACGCAAAGAGAAGAGAGAACAGCGCCACGTTTATCGCCGACGTCGTCGCCGTGACCAAAATGAACCTCTGCAGGGCACTGCGATGTGGAACGCTGGACCGAAACACCCATAGTCTTTGGATGCAGTAATTGAATGTGGCCCCCATCAGGAACCCGATTGCCGAAGCGATCGTTTCGTAGATGCCCAAGACCTCGACCGAGAACGCCATCGCCGAGAAATGGATGACGACGGCCGTGCACCCGGTCACGAAATAGCGACCGACCAGAACCGAGACGTGTTTGAGGTCTTCAAACTTCATCAATCAATCCTTCAGGGCGTGAATGCAGAGCCACCCGATTGAATATCATCGATCCTATCATTGTTCGGCCCCGAGTGTTGGAACAAGCTTCATGACATACGATCCTTCATTCGGTCGGTTTGAAACTGGCGGGAGATCCATAGATCCGCCCGTCGGCCTCCTCATAGAGTAGGGTCAGATCAGCTTCGCGGATCAGCCGTTCCTCATCGACCAGATAGAACCGCCAGTCGATCTCGTTCAGGATGGCGACAACCGCGTTTTGGTCGGCCACGCGTTTGCGGACCTCCTGAATTTCTTTTTCTGGCGACGTACCAGGGTCCGGCCTGCCGGTTCTGCGCTCGAACAACTCAGGGGACTTGAGCGCATCCACACCCTTGACCAGCCGAATGACATCATAGCCGTTTGAGTAAACCACGACACCGTCCCGCAGATTGTCCAGATGCGCCAAAGTCGGAGAGTTCTTCCAGACCGGTGAGGCATAGAAATTCCCCTCCGTCATGTGGGTGCGGGTCATCGCTGCCGTACGTACGGCATAGGTTCCGGTCAACGCCAGCGCAAGTATGAGAGCTGCGGGACGCAGCCGGTTCATCATATCCGTTCCGGGCTGACCGCCAACGAGAGCAAACCCCAGAACCAGAGTCGAAATGAACACTGGCAACAGGTACCTGGCATGGATGGTCAGATTGGCCTCGATAAACAGGGCCAGAACAAGGAAAGGAACGTAGACCAGCAAAAAGAATGAGATCGTACGCGCAACTGGCAGACCGGGAAGGTCATCAGGGTTGGTCTGAACCTTCAAAGCTGTGCCGATCAGAGCAATGACGAATCCCAAAACCACAACCAAAGCGGTCAACGTGATAATCGGCGGCAGAGAGCTTGGCAGCACGTAGGCTGATAGCGTGGTCAGTGCCGCGCGGAAGGTCTCGGTGTCGGGATCCCCAAGGAACGCTGCTTGACGCCCGATGCCGGTCCCACCGGAGGTTTGATTGTACAAGTACCACCCGATGATGATTGCGGATGCGATCAGGCCAAACACAATCGCCGAAACCAGTCGACGGCGCAGATCACCGTGCCCATAAACAAGGATTGTCAGCGAGCAGGCCGCGATCAGTGGGACCAATGCGAACCGGGTCAGCACGCACAGGGCGGCCAGACAGCTTGCCAACACAAAGGCGGACACGTTGTCGCCGCGCAGGTAACGGGACATGAAGAAATAGGTGCCCAGCAAGCAGTTTGTCGTGAGCGGTTCCGACAGGATCGTGACATGCGCGTACATGAACTGGGGGCTCAGGACCATGATCAGTGCTGCCAGAAAGATCATCCGTGGCCGAACCTTGCAGTCGTTCAGGATCAAGAACATCAAAGTGATGTTCAGGATCAGGCTGAGGATATTCAGTACGGTGGCCGCAAGCACGGGCTGGACACCCATTCCGGCCAGCAGATCAATAAGCGCGGTATAGGTTGGCGCCTGTTGAAACCGGTCGGGGGACAGCCCCAGATAGGCCATAGAATCCGGACGCATTCCGATTCCGTGCCATGTGCCGGCGGCAAAAAGCCCGGCCGCACAGGCAACGAGGAAAAAGAAAAATACCTTCAGTTCGGTGGACTGCCGCATGAATTCAACCCAAAAACACTTTTACAACCAACAGCGTGAAACATTGCCGAATGGCGCAAGTAACCGTTTGCGAATTCGGCGTGTCCTAAATTTTCACCGGCGGAGACGATGACCCAGAACGCTAAGTAGGGTCACTTTTGTTGTCAAGTTTACCCACAGCCGCCGCCCAGACCGGCCTAGTTTCGACCTCCGTGCGGACAGCATTGCGCCGGATCGAATGAAGCCGGATCCGCAAGAGGCGATACATTCACATACAGGCTGAGCGCCACAATTCCACTAAACAGCAAGACAAGTCCCGGCTTTTCCCTCAGCAGAACGACCGAACCCAAGATAATGGCCGTGGTCCAGTGAGAGCTGTAAAGCAACACTTCGAGTGGGTTGAAAAACAGGTAGAACACAAAGAACGTGCCCACCAACGTCCACACGGCCAGCACAAGCGGGGCGCGGCCAGGTGTTCTGGTGCCGGAAACAATTGCCCATCCGACCAGGATTGTCGCCAGAATTGTCAGGGCCAAGCGGCTTGGATCGCGGAGAATCTCCCATAGCCGATCCAGCAAAAAGCGGCACTGAACGGTTTCGGCCGGCGAGACCCAGGAAAACAGGAAGAAGCCGGCGGCATAGTCTTTGAAGATTTCCGGGTTGGTGAAGTTCGCAGCGTCCGCGTACCGGCCAACCATCTCGGTCGGTTCCATGAAAGGATCACCGTCCAGAACGATGCCCAGAAAAACGACCGGAGCCATCATGCAGATTACGGCGATCACCGACGGAACCACCAGTCCGAAAGTTAGTTTCCGCCCGACACCTCCGTTGAGAGACGCCCATGCAAATCCAGCATAAACCAGTGAGAATGCAGCCGCCGGCAAATGGGACCATCCGGCCAGCACACCGCAAGCCAGGCCAGCGATCACGCTGGTAAGGGCCGGGTATTTGCCGCAGTGTCTGGCCATCTCGGCCATGATCAACAATGACATGGCGATCGCCCAGAGTGAGACGCTGTAGGTCTCGACAACGCTGAGCGTGGTGACGGTTCCGAAGGTCAGGAGAACAGCAAGCGTCGCCAGAATGGAAACGGAGAGCGACAGGTGTTGGCGCAGCAGGAATAGTGCAATCGTGACAGACGACATGGCAGCCCAGAATGCGAGGCTGATCGAAATCGCGACAGGCTGCCGGATGCCCAACCAAGTCAACGGCTCGGCGATGGCGGCGTTCAGCATCACGACCAGTGGGTGGCGCGCAAGGTGGAAAGCCAGGTAGTGCCCCTGAAACAAGCCATGCGAGTAACGGCCAGGGTCCGAGGCAAGGATGCAGTCGTCGTTGTAAAACGGTTTGCCCGGCGGTGCGGGCATGTCCAGAAACTGCCGCGCGAATTCCAGCCGGAAATAGAAAAATGCAAAGACCACGCCAAACAGAAGCAGTAGCGCCAGGCCCGCCCGCCGTCTCGTTGAAGAAGAGTGTGAAGACCGAAATTCGGACCGGATATCGCGCCAAAGGCCCGAGCAGGATGCAATCAGTTCAGCCATGAACAGACTTAGGCACGTCGGTACGGCGCGTGACAAACAATAGGGGCGTGCACGTCTGTTTCGCATGATAATCGGCTGAATTGCGTCCTTTTGTGCGAATTTGGTGAACAGAAGTCCGCGCTTCGAGGATCAGACCAGCCATTTTTTCTGCCAGAAATGATACATCAGAACCGTCCACAGATGGGGCCCCCAATTGCGACGCCCGCTGAGATGCTCGCGCCATCGTCGCGCCAAGGTGGCTGTGTCGAATACGTCCTCGACCCCTTGTCCTGTTGAAAAAACCTCGTTTGCCACAGGCTTCAGCGGGCCACGCAGCCAGTCGTTGACGGGAATTCCGAACCCTTGTTTTGGGCGATCATACAAGGCCTTTGGTACGCGCTTGTCCACGAGGCGCCTTAGGGCCACCTTGCCCTGTTTGCCGTCGAAACGCAGGGATCGGGGCGCCTGCCAAGCGGCGGCGACGACGCGGTCATCCAACAAGGGCGCACGCGCCTCAAGACCGACGGCCATCGATGCTCGGTCGACTTTCACAAGAATGCCTTCGGGCAAATACAGGCAGGAATCCAGCAGCAGCATCGTGTCGATTTCATCAAGGCCGTTGGGCAATCCGAGTGTTTGATAGACCCCGCCGTCATTCACGTCCTTCAGCGCTGCTGCCGGGTCCCAAAGACTGAACAGGGTATTGTATCGGCTTCTGAAATCAGGCTGCGCGATGACCGAGGCGACTTTGGAGATCCTGTCGGCTGTGATCTGGTCGCGCATAGTGCCTGAAACGAATTTACGCAGGATCGGCGCAACGGCTGCACGCAGGGCATCAGGCGATGCTGTCAAAATCGACGCAGCCGGCCGAGGAAGCTTTCGGCCCAGGCGTTCCATCGCCATCATTCGGGCATAGCGTTCGTACCCGCCAAAGGACTCGTCGCCGCCATCACCCGACAGCACGACGGTCAGTTGGTCGCGGGCCAGTTTGGAAACCAGCAGGGTTGGAACGCCGGACGGGTCGGCAAAAGGTTCGTCATAAACGTGTGGTAGGTCATCGAGCAATTCGAACGCCATGGATGGTGTTGCAGTGACCTCGTGATGGTCCGTGCCCAGATGTGCAGCGATTGCGGCGGCATGGTCTGCTTCGTTCAGGCCTTCTTCCTCGAAACGGACTGTAAAGCTTGTTACCTTGCCGTTGGTTTGTTCCTGCATCATGGCAGTGATCAGGGTTGAATCTATCCCGCCGGACAGGAAGGACCCCACCGAGACGTCCGCGACCATGCGCTCCTGCACGGCACGCTGCAGTTCCTCTTCAATACGAGCCAGCGCCCGTTCTTCGTCGTGGATCGGTGCGGCAAGTCCCCGTTTCGCGCAGTCGCGAAGGTCCCAGAACGTCCGGATGGCATCTACCAGGTCCTGAGCCGTCGCGGGCGGCTGGTCCAAGCGGACTTCGACCATTGATCCGGCGGGCAACTTCATAACTTCGCGATAGATCGAAAGTGGTGCCGGCACATATCCGTAGCGGGCGTATTGCGCCTGGGCCCGCCGGTCGGCTTCCGGCGAGCCAAATGCGGGGTTCGCGCGCAGCGCCTTGAGTTCGGAACCAAACAAAAGCTGGCCGGACTTGAGGCCTAGATACAGGGGTTTCTTGCCCAGCCGGTCGCGTGCAAAAACCACCCGGTTCAGCTTGCGATCCAAGACCGCGAAGGCGAACATGCCGTGCGCCTGTTCCAGTGTCTTGCGGATGCCCCAGCGGTCCATCGCCGCCAGTAGCACCTCGGTATCGGATGTGCCGCGAAACGTGACGCCCTTGTTCAGCAACGTCTGCCGCAGGGCCAGAAAGCCGTAGATTTCCCCATTGTAGACGATGGTGAACCGGCCGCTGGGCGAGGTCATTGGCTGCCCCCCGGTCTCCGACAGGTCGACGATCGAAAGGCGGCGGTGGCCCAGAGCCACGCCGGCGTCTGGATCGACAAACAACCCGTCGGCATCGGGACCCCGGTGCTGAATAGCGTCGCACATGGCCTGCAGCGTGGCGCGGCCCGAGTCGGAGCCCATCGGCTGAAAAGTCAGAAATCCGGCGATACCGCACATGGGTCAGGTCCTTTATTCGACTTGGGGCGCTGTGGGTGGCGCAGGGTTGGCAGCTTGGTTCAGGGCCTGATCATAGGCGCGGGCAATCGCGTCGAGGGAGTAATGTGTGGCGATGCGGTCGCGGGCAGCATTGCTATGGGATTTGTAGGTTTCGGGCGGCCAGTTGGAAGCTTGGACGAGGGCCTTCGCCAATGCCTGCGGATCACGTGGCGGCACGACATAGCCGCACGAGTCCACCACTCTGGCGCTGTCGCCGACATGAGTCGTCACGACCGGGCGGCCGTGGCTCATGGCTTCGGCGATCACATTCGGAAAGCCTTCGGTGCGCGAGGCCAGAACCAGCAGGTCAATACTCGCATAGAACTCGGACATATCGTGCAGGTCGCCGCACAATGTCACACTGTCTTCGGGCAGATCGTTGTCGGCCAGCATCGCGCGGATCTCGGGGTTCTCCAGCGTCACGCCGTCTCCGGCCAGACGGGCGTGCAGGTCCGGGACGGACTGGCGCGCAACCGAGAAGGCGCGGAAGAAGGTTTCGAAGTCTTTCTGCGGGTGAAACCTTGCCGCCACTCCAAGCACGCGGGCGGGCCCCGGCCGCGCCGTTGGATTGGGCGGAAGGATAAACCCGTTTGGAATCACCGTGGAATGGTCCCCGGCAAAGCCGTATTTCTCGTGCTGAGTTTGAGCGCGGGTCGAGTTGTAGAGGATCCCCTGACAGAATCGGGAAAGCACCTTAGACAGCGCCACCGCAGCGCGGGTGCTGCGGGTGAAGGCAGCCGGGTCGTCCAGCGCTTGCCGCACGGTCCAAACGACGGGAACGCGCCGCCCGGCAAGTTTGCCGGAAATCAGGCCGAGTACCATTGCATGGTACATCCAGCACAGAACCACATCAGGCTGATGGGTCCGGATCAAACGTCGGATCTGCCAAACCGCGCGTAACAGGGCCAATGGCGATCTGGCACGCAGCGAAACGTATTCGACCTTGTCATTCGCCGCCATCGCGCGGCAGCGCTCCGAAACCTCGGTCAGGGCGACGACGCAGGCCCGTTCGCCCGAATGGGCCAAAAGTCGGGCCAACATGGCTTGTGCGCCACCTTGGCCCGAGAAATCAGTGGTGACATGCAAGATCATCGGGTCACCCTCCGCAGCTCACCGGCGGGTGTTCGATTCAAGCTGTATGTTGATCGGCCACACATCACCAGTTCGCGCTCAGCCCTGCGCCATGTGGCGGGCCGTTGCCTTTTGGCCCACATCAACGATGACCTGCGCCAGACGAGCGACGTTCTCGGCGGACCAGGCCGGGTCGACCAGGAAGGCAAGGCTGGTTTCGCCCAGCTCGCGCGCCACGGGCAACGGTTCCTTGGGTCCCAGGCCTCGGCTGGTGAAGGTTTTCTCGAGGTAAATCTCAGAGCAGCTGCCGGAAAAGGCGGGAAAGCCGGCCTCGGCGATCTCGGCGATGATGCGGTCCCGGCTCCAGCCGGGCGCAAGTGTTTCCGGCCGCACAAATGCGTAGAACCGATAAAATGCGTGGGTAACGCCGTCGGGTGGCATTGGCACGCGAAAGGCCGGGCAGGTCGCAAGGGCGTTGTGCAGGATATCCGCATTTGCCGTCCGGTGCGCGCGCCATGCGTCCAGGCGTTTCAGCTGTATTCGACCAAGTGCCGCCGAAGGGCCGTTCATCCGCAGATTGGTGCCGGGTCCCGAGTCGTGCAGCCAGCGAAAGCCGGGCGGGTGTTCGGTGTTGAACACGGTGTTATAACCTTTGCCGTGATCCTTGTAGCTCCAGATGCGGCTCCAGAGATCAGAGTCGTCGGTCAGCAGCAGTCCGCCTTCGCCGCCTGTGGTCATGATCTTGTCCTGGCAGAAGGAAAACGAGCCCAAGGTCCCGATGGTTCCGACATGGCGGTCGCCAATCATCGCACCGTGGGCCTGGGCGCAGTCTTCGATGACCCAAAGGTCGTGGGCGCGGGCCAGATCCATGATGCCGTCCATGTCACAGGGCCAACCACCCAGATGCACAGGTATGATCCCCCGGGTGCGCGGCGTGATCGCCGGGGCGATGGTTTCGGGCGTGATATTCTGGGTGTCGGGATCGACATCGACAAAGACCGGAACTCCGCCCGCCAGCATCACCGAGCTGGCCGAGGCGATGAAGCTGCGCGGCGTTACAATGACCTCATCACCTGGTTGCAGGCCTAGCCCGAGCATCGCGGCGTCCAGCGTTACTGTCCCGTTGGCCATGGCGATCGCGTGTTTGGCTCCGGTATATGCGCAGTATTCGGCCTCGAATGCGCGAACATCTGGGCCGGTCCAGGCGTTGACTTTGCCAGAGGCCAGAACTTGCGCTACGGCGTCGATCTGTTCCTGATCATAGATGGGCCACATCTGCATTTCGCACCTCCTGTCAAATCACCGATCGGACCAGAACAAAGCCTTCAGCCGCCGACCGGTGCACCGTCGCGCCGCGCAGGGTGGCCAGTGCGCGCAAGCTGTCGACCGATCGTTCGTGCGGCGCCTGTTTGACCTGGCTTTCGAACTTGCCGAACGCCTCCAGCTTCCGCTCGATCGTGTCCGAGATGTCGACAAACACGTTTGGCACGAAGGCCGGGGTCAGATAGGGGGCGTTCCAATTTGTTTCGGAAAGGGTTTCGTAGGCCAGAATATTGGCCGGATAGTCATGTTGATGCGGGCGGCTTGCCACCAGCGTGGACAGAAAACTCAGCTGGTGATCCATATGGATGTCGCCTGGATGCGGAGCCAGGATCAGGCTGGGGGCGATGTCGCGGACCAGCTTTCCCAGCGCGCCGTTCAGGTCCGAATGGGCATGTTCTGACAACTCCGCCGCATTGAAGTCCATCCAATGTGTTTCGGTGACGCCCAGCAGATGATGCGCATTGAGTGCCTCGCGCCGTGTGGTTGCGACCTGTTCATCGGTAAACTTCGGGGGTTTGCCACGAGTGACGACAACCACATGCACTTCGCGCCCAGCATCGGCCATGCGGGCCATCGTGCCGCCGGCGCCCAGAACCTCATCATCGGGATGCGGAGCGACGATCAGCGCGGGGCCGGCGTGGCCAGTGGTCAGGTCGGAAGCGATCATGGACGTGTCCTCAGTTTCGCGTGAAGGGCAGGGGGTGTGACGGCCCCTGACCATTCAGTTATGTCCAGACAACGCCCGTCGCCGCAGGCCACCGTAAAGCCGCCGTTGCCGATGGCCTGGATCTGGCCGGGCAAGCCGATGAAGTAGCCCTCCGGCTCGGTATACCTGACCCCTGTCAGAACCAGTTTCACGCCATCGGGGCCAAAGGTGTAGGCGCCGGGGTAGGGCGGACCCGATGCACGGATCAGGCGGTGGATGTCCGCGGCAGGATTGGTCCAGTCAATCAGGCCGTCTTCGGGGCGGCGGCGGGCGCACAGGCTGATTCCGTCGGTGCGTTGCGGTTCGGCCGGGATGTCGCCATTGGAGATCTGGTTCAACAGAGGCGGCAGCAGTCCTGAGACGGCACGCAAGGCTCGATTGTACAACTCGCGTGCGGTGACGGTTTCGGGATCGACCGCATAGATGGCCTGAGCGGCAATAGGGCCGTCATCTGCGCCTTCGCCCAACCAGAAAAGCGAGGACCCGACGTTTCGTTCCTGCAACAGGATCGTCCAGGGGATGACACCGCGCCCCCGCAGGCGGGGCAGGGCCGACGGATGAAACCCGATGCAGCCAATCCGCGCCAATGCCCGGAACTCGGGGCCGCAGATCTGTGACCAACCGAGCACAAGGATCAGGTCGGGTTTGACCTTGGCAATCTGTTCAAGGGTCTCGGGGTCGTTGGTTTTTTCGATATGCAGAACCGGGACGCCATACTTCTCGGCCGTCGGTGACAGGTCGACGAAATCCGAATGCCGCGCGGACAGGCGCGGCGACAGGGTTACCAGAAGGGCCGGCACATGCCCGGCGCCGCACATCGACATCAGAGCTGCAAGCGTGGTCTCGACGGCGCCGACAAGTACGATATTCACGCGTTCATCTCCTGCATGTCCTGGGCTAGCGAGCCATTCGAGTCCATCCATTTCCGCGCCGCCTCGATCCGGTCGTCGCGGCGGGGTTCGTTGTGTAGGGCCGCTCCGACTGTTTCGCCCAAAATCTGCAGGTCCAGCGCCAGTGACCGATGCGCCACGTACCATAGATCAAGGCTCAGCTTTTCACTGTTGCTGAGGTTGGTGTTGCCGCTGACCTGCGCCCACCCGGTCAGCCCAGGCCGAACGGAACATCGGTATTGCCCGGCGGGTCCGAAGTCTTCGATCGTCTCAGGCAGCAAGGGGCGTGGCCCAACCAGGGCCATTTTGTTCTGCAGGATCAGGACAAGTTGCGGGATCTCGTCGAGGCGCAGGCGCCGGATCATTGCCGTGGCGCGCGTCTGGCGATCCGCATCGGGGTGCAACGATCCATCCGCCGCGCGTGTCTCTTTCATGCTGCGCAGTTTGTAGAGCCGGAAATTGCGACCCTGTCGTCCGGCTCGGATCTGCGAAAACATCAAGGGACGGCCGATGGACAAAAGCACCACGACGCACGCAATGACAAAGAAGGGAAGCGCGAGCAGGCCCAGCAGCAGGCAGATCAGGATTTCAAGCAACCGGTTCACAAATCAAATCCAACTCGCAACACGCGGGGTCCCGCGACACACAAAAAATCAACCAATACAAAGGGACGCGACACGCCACCCGAGCAACCGCGACTGAAATACCGACAACCCGGGTCGACAAGCGGCGATACAGCAAGATTGGTCGAAACGGATTCTGTTTGCAAGCCGTCGATGCCGCCGCGGGATGCGGGGGCTGAGAATGCAGGGCTGACTAGACGCTGATGCTGATTTGGCTGCTGTATTGCGTCAACGATTCGAACTAATGCCGTGAATTGTTGCCAGTCAGGAAAAGCAGGAGCCCAAGCCGCGCCGTGATTGCCGCGAAACAAGGCGGGGTGTTCTGATCGGGTGTTTCGCGTAAAACACCCAGCCTTCGGGCTGCATTCACAGGGGGTTGTGAACGCGGCGGAGGCGGCGGCCCAGGCGCTGACAGGTCAGTGTCGACAGGAAAGCCAGCGCCAAAGGCGACGCGCCATTGGCTTTGCTTGTCAGCCTGAGGCCAAGCGCCTATGATTTGCCGAGCGGGATCGTTTCTGTCCCGCCGATGACCGAAATTGCTTTTGACGACCGACTTGCGCTGTGGGTGCGGTTTGTGTTTTCGAGATTTGAGTATCGTGCCCGGCACCCACGCCCGGCTTGTTGGTGTTTAAGAGTTGGGAGGCAAGGTTTTGCGCAGCTTCTTTCGAGTAATTCTGGCGACGCTGTTGTTTGCGCTGGCCGCTCTGCCGGCCCTGGCCGAAAGCTATCGCCTGCTGCCGCAGGATCGCCTGTCGGTTCGTGCCATGCGTTGGGACCCATTGTCCGCAAGTTACATGATTTGGGATGGCGTGTCCGGCGAGTTCGCTCTGGCCGGTGATGGAACGCTGATGTTTCCGCTGGTGGGACAGGTTGAGGCGGCCGGGCTGACCACGCTGGAACTGTCGCAGATGTTGGAGCTTGAGCTCAGCAGCCAGACCGGCATGGCCGAGCCGCCCAAGGTCGCGCTTGAAGTGATCAGCCATCTTCCGGTCTTTGTTCTTGGAGACGTCAATTCGCCGGGCGCTTATGCCTACCATCCCGGGATGACTGCCCAGCAGGTTCTGGCCCTTGCAGGTGGTCCGATCCGTCCTCCGATCCAGTTTGGGGCAAACAATGATTTTCAGATCATGCGGATGGGCGGCGAAATGCGGCTGCTCTCCACTCAGATCGATGAGTTGGAAGACGAGAGGCAGAGGCTGAAAGCTGACCTTGCGAGCCTCCAGGAAGAAGGGATTGAGACCGGCACCGACGCGGCGCCTGACGCTCCCGGAGGGCTCGAGGGTGAAATCCTCGAGGCGACAATGAACGCCCGCGAGGGTTTGGGTGAACGAATTCGGGATCTGCAGGAGATGCTCAAAGAGCAGATCTCGAGCCTGACCATCCAGTTGGAGCTTCGCAAAACCCAGATCGAGAATGTCAGCCGGGAGTTGGAAAACCTGAACCAGCTCAAGGAGAAAGGTCTGACCGTATCGAACCGGGTGACGACCATGACCAATCTTCTGAACGATCTGGAATCCAAGCGTCTGGATCAGGAGGTTGCGCTGATGCTGGCTCGTCAGGAGCTGAACCGTGCCGAGCGCGACGAGTTGGAACTGGATGACAAGGCGCGCTCGGATGCTCTGGTCCAGTTGAATGCGGTCGAACGCGAGTTGGCCTCGCTTCGGACGCGTCTTGATACCGCGGCAAGCCTGCACGGAGAACTGGCTGCCGCTGGTTTGCTCAGCGACGATGATATCGCCAGTGAAGTTGTAATTGACTACATCGTCACACGGGCGGGTGGCACGGCGCCACGCAAGATGGAAGGGACCGAGGCGGTTCAGCCCGGGGATACCATAGAAGTCGTACGAAGAACCATTGTCACGTCGAATTGAGTGTTCCGGCGCGGGGTTTGCCGGGTTTGTTTTTTTAGTCTGTTCGCAAGGTCACGAGTATTCCTATGTCTCTCCCTGACGGTCGTCCAGTCGACTTTCTGATTTTCGGTGCCGCGAAATGTGCAACCACCTGGTTGCAAAAGTCGCTGATGCAGACGCCGGCCATCCATATGCCGGGTCCCGAGTTGCATTTCTTTTCTCGGTATTATGCAAACGGACTGGACTGGTATCGTGACCAGTTCGGAGACTGCGATGGCGCAGATCTGATTGGTGAAAAATCGAATTCGTACCTGACTGAACCCCCGGCTGCGCAACGCATTCGGGAGCATTTCCCTGAAACTCGGTTGATCCTGCAGATGCGGGACCCGGTTCAGCGCGCCTATTCCGACTATTGCATGTTGTTCCGCCGCGGCGAGGTCTCGGGAAGGATCGAAGATTATCTGGATCCGGCGGTCGCGGCCGACCAGCGTTTTCTGTCCGATGGGCGATATGGCCACCATCTGAAGCGGTTCTACGACTTGTTCCCAGAGGACCAGATCCTGCTGTTGGCCTATGAGGATGTCCGCGTGAACCCTCATGGGAACCTGAAGAAGGTGGCCGGCCATATTGGATATGACGGACAGCTGGAGCCGCCTGTGCAGCAGAAAGTCAAAGATAAGAATACACCCATGGTGCCACTGTCGCTGCGTCGTGTGCTAAAGCCGGTTCGAGCTGTTCTGGACCCTGTACGTCACACCTGGCCGGTGCGGTCCATCCGAAACGCTGTCGCTCGAAAGGTGACCTACCCGGCCCTGTCGCCCGAGCTGGAGGCGAAGATGACCGAGTTCTATGCGACCGACGTGGAATGGCTTGCCCGCCGCAATCCGGGACTCTGCCTGAATTGGACGGTTTCGGATGCAATTCACAGAAGCGAATCGCAGGCCATGTCATGATCGAAGCCAGAATTTGGTTTCCATTCAGGAAACAAAAGCGCCTTAGGGCTTTGTGCGTGCACGATGAACCGGGAATATCGGGCCGTGAGGATACAACAAATGAAACTGCGACGGCGGTCACCTGCTGCAAAAAATGGCATTTCTGTGATTTTATGGTGTCCAAGTGGTGGAAAGGGGATTTTGATACCAATGTTGGTGTGGTAGCGTTGAAGTCGTGGGTTCGTGGTCGGGACCGTGTGATGGGCCAGACCACGTGTAGTGTAACGAGTTGACGAGTTAAAAGGGGGTTTGGTTCAGGGCGGAGGTTTCTAGGCGCCCGGATTCACGTGGGGGACTTTTAGCGAAGCAATGTGTTTGCCGGCCGGCGCCATGTGGTGTCGATCGGGAATTGAGGCTTTTTAGTGGTGGAGCGGGTGTGTTTGGCCCGTCTCATTTCAGTCGAGTGGTAAGTGGCAATTTTTGCCGGGGGTTCTTATGAGTATGTACGAGCAAGAGTTGGTTAAGCTCAAGAGTGGACCGGATGCAGATAGCACGATCGAACAGGATCGCGCCTTCGGAGACATCCAGTCGAAGCTGCGACAGAAGCTGACCGAATTGAGCGCCAACCGGCGCCTGCTGATCGGAGATGTATTCGCATCCGCCGGAGCTGTGGCCGCGGCCGTCGTTCTGGCTAATGGTGGCATCGTTCCTGAACAGTTCGGGTCCGTTCTTTTGCCGTTGGTGGTGATGACTTGCCTGGTGGCGCTGGCGGTTTTGCCGCTTTCCGGTATCTACAAACGGCACACACGGTCGACTTCGCTGCGCGATGTGACGCTGATCGTGCGTGCTGCAGGGCTGTCGGTTGTTTTGTTGGCATTGCTGGGTGCTGCCCTTCCCGTTACCGCGCAGGTGCCGCTGGCGGTCTATGTCATTCAGTTCCTGCTGCTGGTTCCCGCCTTTGGTACTCTGCGCGTCCTGGCGCGCAGCACCGAGCTGACGAGCGATCCGGCGCGCCGTTGCCCGGATGCGTCTAACGGGAAAATCCCGGTTATTCTGGTCGGAACCGGCGCCAGCTGCGACCTGTTCGTGCGGTCGCTGCACAATCAGGAATCCAAGTATGAACCTGTCGGGATCATCGACGATGCGCGGAACACGCAGGGCCTGTATTTCCACGATGTGAAGATCATCGGGTCGCTGTTGGATGCTGACGCCGTCATCGAACGTCTGAAGTATTATGACCAACTGCCGCAGCGCGTTTTGTTGACCGAGCCCGTAACCCATTTTGAAAGCGATGGCATTCGCAAGCTGACCCGTTGGGCTGAGGCCAACAGCATTCCGGTATCGCGTCTGGCGGGACTCGAAGAACTTGGCACCGAGAGCAATGGCATCCGGACCGTCAATCCCGAAGACATCCTGGACCGTCCGCAGAAAGCGGTCGAACGCTCGATGCTGCGCGAGATGTTCAAGGGCCGCCGTGTCCTGATCACCGGCGCCGGAGGGTCGATCGGTAGCGAGCTGACACGCCAGATCGCCTCGTTCGAGCCGGCCGAGCTGGTGATGATCGAGAACACGGAATATAACGCCTATTCCATCGATATGGATCTGGGGCAAAACTTCCCGGATGTCGCACGCCGCATCTACGTGGCCGACATTCGCAACGCGTCCCGCGTGAACGCGATCTTTGAACGTCACCGCCCCGAGTTGGTCTTCAATGCTGCCGCACTGAAGCATGTGCCGATGGTTGAGCTGAACCCTTGCGAAGGCGTTCTGACCAACGTGATCGGAACCCGGAATGTGGCGGACGCGGCCCGCAATGTGGGGGCAATCGCCATGGTTCAGGTCTCGACGGACAAGGCGGTGAACAGCACCAGCGTCATGGGCGCCACCAAGCGCGTGGCCGAGTTCTACGTTCAGGCTCAGGACCGTGTGACCAACGAAACCGACGAGAAGACCCGCTTCTTCTCGGTTCGGTTCGGTAACGTGCTGGGGTCGTCCGGTTCGCTGATCCCGCTGTTCCAGCGCCAGATCTCGGAAGGTGGCCCGCTGACGGTGACTGATCCGAAAATGGAGCGGTACTTCATGACCATCCGTGAAGCCGTGCAGCTGACGCTGGTTGCCGCCGCGCGGGGTCTGAACCTTGAAGACAGCCACGGCGAGATTTTCGTTCTGGATATGGGTCGGCCGGTCAAGATCGTGGACCTGGCCGAGCGCATGATCCGTCTGGCCGGCCTCGAGCCCTATCAGGACATCGACATCAAATTCATCGGTATCCGTCAGGGTGAAAAGCTGTACGAAGAGCTGTTCGACGTGACCGAAGAGCGTCGCGAAAGCGGTATTCCTGGCGTTTCCTCGGCAATTCCCGAAGGCGTCTCTGCCGCGCGTTTGCGGGCGCTGATCCTCAAGCTGGAACAGGCTGCTCAGGACGGCAATGATCTTGGGGTCAAAAAGCTGCTCAAGGATCTGGTGCCGGGTTACGGTGCAAACGGTCTGCGCCCGATCGATGGCAAAGAGCTGGCCGCGCGTACCGGCAAGTCGCAGATCAAACCTGTGCCGACGCCCAAGCGGATTGCAAACTTCGCACTGCAGAAAAACCTGGAGACGATTAACGCCGGTCGCTAAAATTTTGTCAAAAGTACATTTAAGTGAGCGGCATTTTCAGCCGCGGGTTACGATTTCAAGAGGGCTCTTCGGAGCATATCGTTGATGTTTATTTGCGACCTTGGCGGTTTACGGCAACCTGCAGATTTTGGCGGGCCCGTCCGAACGGGCAAAGCGAGAGGGATATGACGGCTGAGGCCGAACATATGCGTGACCGGGCCGTTTCTCAGGCCGGGTCTGGTCGTCGTCGCGCGGTGCTGTGGCTCTTGTTTGGGGGGCTGCTGGCCGTGATGTTGGCGGCTCTGTTCGGCCGGATCATGTCGTTTGGTTTGCGTCGGGACGAACTGATGTTCGTGGCACCGGCAGAATTGTTGGGCCAATGGCGCCTGTACCAGGACTTCTTCTACAATCACGTTCCGGATTCGGCGTGGTATTTCCGCGGTCTCTATTTGATCACAGGTCAGGAGGGTCTGCTGGGCTCAGCACGCCTTGGTGTGTTTCTTGGCTGGATTGCGTTGATCGGCGGTACCGGTTGGGTGACCTGGCGCCTGTCCGGATCGGCTCTGCTTGCGGCATTCTTCATCACGGTCTTGATGGTTGACGGAACACTTCTGGCCCAGGCCGGAATGGCCGCAAGCAACAACCTGCTGCCGTTACCCTTCGTCGTATGGGGTGTCGGGGGTTTTCTGCTTGAAACCCAGCGCGACCATCCGCGGCCAGTT
Source organism: Ruegeria sp. CI5 (assembly GCF_056536885.1). NCBI lineage: Bacteria > Pseudomonadati > Pseudomonadota > Alphaproteobacteria > Rhodobacterales > Roseobacteraceae > Ruegeria > Ruegeria sp. CI5. Next base: position 234,239 of record NZ_JBQFQN010000002.1, on the reverse strand, counting down.
GTTTTTGTACTGATTGGAGTCTGCCTGTCGATCGCAGCGGGGATGAAAGTCAGCGCGGTGGTTTTCATTCCGCCCGTCGCGATTGCCACTTTTCTGATGCCGGGATATATGGCGTTTGCAGAACGTGTTCGACGGGTGACCCTGCCGATGCTGGTGGGTGGGCTGCTGGGTGCCTTGCCGCTGTTCTGGTACATGGCCGTTGATCCCGCGGTTTTCATCGCGCATGTCCTCAAGTTCCATACGGGTCCGCACGTGGCCTACTGGCAGGCCAACGCCGCCTCTGAACCCGATCTGGCTCTGGGCATTGGGGGCAAAGTGCAGTTGGCCTATTCGGTCTGGTTGGGTGGAGCGGCGCTGGTTTGCCTGTTCGTCGTTGCCTATCTGACAGTTTTGGCCAGATCGGGCGGCATGCTGCTCTCCGAGCTCGGCGCGGTTCTGTTGGTTTTGGTTCTGATCGCCGTGACAGCCGCGTTCAGCTTTGTACCGTCGCCTGGGTTTCCGCAGTACTACATTCAGCCCTTGGTCATGATCCCTCTGCTGGGCGCATTGGTCTTCCGAAAGGTCGGGTCAGAGCAGCGTTCGCAGGTCACCCCGGTCCTTGCCGCCGGTTTCGTTCTCCTGGCAGTGCTGGGCGCGCCGCGCCTCGTTCCTGGTCTGGCAGCGCTGAGCGATCCCAGCGGCTTCACGACCACCCGAGTGGCGCAGGGTGCCGAGGCTTTGAAGACCGCACTTGCCGAGAGTGCCCATCCGGACGGACCCGTAGCGACGATCATGCCGATCTATCCGCTTGAAGCGCAACTGCCGGTCTATCCCGAACTGTCTACTGGCCCCTTTGCCTATCGGATCGCGCCTTACACGGAACCTGACTTGGCCTCGAAATACGTGATGGCGGATGCGGCCGGGTTGCAGGCAGTGTTTGATTCCAATCCTCCCTCCGCTTTCCTGCTGGGATATGATCCGGCTCTTGAGCAGCCATTGTTGCGCTATGCGGAAACAAACGGCTACCAGCCCGTGGAAATTTCGGGATTGGGCAACCGCTACGGGCAAGGTGTGGTATACTTGAAGCCATCGGGAGCAACGGAATGAGCCCAATTCGATCCGCGGTCTCTGGTGGTCGGTTCGTCAAGCGGCCGGTGTGAGGCCCACGCAGACATGCAGATTTTAGTAACAAGTATTTTGAGGGAGTGGCACGAATGAAAACGATACTGCTTGCTGGCGGTCTGGGGTCTCGGCTGGCCGAGGAAACAGTCTCGATCCCCAAGCCGATGGTCGAAATCGGCGGCCGGCCGATCATCGCGCGCGTCATGGATATCTACAGCCATTTCGGGCACCGCGATTTCGTCGTAGCCGCCGGATACAAGGCGCTTTTGCTCAAGCAGTTCTTCGCGAATTACCACCTCATCGCCAACAATATCTCGGTCGCTCTGGATACGGGCGAGCTCAAGCTGGTGCCTTCGGCGCCCGGCGGTTGGAACGTATCGGTGGTCGATACCGGGGCTCATACCATGACAAGCGGGCGCATCCGGCGTCTGAAGGAATGGCTGGATCCGGGCGAGACCTTCATGTGCACTTATTCTGATGGTCTGGGGAATATCGACATCAACGCGCTGATCGATTTTCACAAGTCGCACGGCAAGCTGGCAACGGTTACGGCGGTTCAGCCGCCAGCGCGTTTCGGCAACATCGAGTTAAAGGGCGACCGCGTGGATGCGTTCACCGAAAAGGTGCGCCGCCGCGAAACCTGGATCAACGGTGGGTATTTCGTATTCGAGCCGGGGGTCATGGATTACATGGTCGACGATATGGAGCCGCTGGAACAGTCACCGCTGTCTCAGATGGCCCGCGACGGTGAACTGATGGCCTATCGCCACGAGGGTTTCTGGCATCCGATGGATACGATCCGTGACCGCAACGCGTTGGAGGCCCTTTGCGAGGATGATACGCCGCCTTGGCTGCAATTTGATGCCAAGCCCTCCTCTGATTACCCCGCCATAGCGATCTGAGGAACCAATGACTGGTCAGTCCGATCAGATCTTCGGCGGTCAATTCACCGGCCGCCGGGTGCTTGTGACAGGGCATAGCGGGTTCAAGGGCGGGTGGATTTCGACCTGGCTGAACCGGCTGGGTGCGCAGGTCACAGGCATTGCCTTGCCGCCCGAGCCCGGGCCTTCCTTCTATCAGGCGTGCGGACTTGATCGGACCATGGACAGCCGCTTTGCCGATATCCGCGATCCGGCGGCCTTGGCACGGGCGACCGAGGGTCTGGATCCCGAAGTGGTGTTTCACATGGCTGCGCAACCTCTGGTGCGCAAATCCTACCGCGAACCGGCCGAGACATTTGCGACCAATGTCCAAGGTACGGTCAACGTTCTGGAGGCCGTGCGTCGAATGCCATCGCTGAAGGCCGCGGTCGTGATCACCAGCGACAAGTGTTATGACAATCGGGAATGGCTGTGGGGTTATCGCGAAAACGACCCTTTGGGCGGCAAGGATCCGTACAGTGCCTCCAAGGCGGCAACCGAGCTTGTGGCTCAGTCCTATGCGCATTCTTTCTTTTCTGACGCGAATGGCCCTCAGCTTTCGACGGTTCGGGCGGGCAATGTCTTTGGCGGAGGAGACTGGGGCGAAGACCGGTTGATACCGGACATCATTCGAGCCTGGCATGATGGCCAGCCGGTGACCATCAGAAACCCGGATAGCGTTCGGCCATGGCAGCATGTGCTGGAGCCGGTCGCAGGGTATTTGCTGCTGGCCCAGAAGATTCTGAGCGACGGACAGCGTTTTACCGGGGCATGGAATTTCGGGCCAGACGTTTCGGGCACCGTCAATGTCCGGGATCTGGCGGATATGATGTGGCGCGCCTGGGGGGCAGGCGCGCCCGGGTTCCGGTTCCCGGATGAGTCCGCAACGGCGCCCCACGAAGCTGGCATACTTCGGTTGGACAGCACCAAGGCGCAGACCTGTTTGGGCTGGCGGCCTCGGCTTGAACTGTCTCAAGCCGTTGAACTGACAACCGACTGGTACAAGGCACACGCGGCGGGTGACGACATGGGTAAGGTCACTCAATCGCAGATCGCCGCGTACCAAGACCTCATGTCCGGCACGGGTTGCGACCAAACCGGGCTGGCCGCACAGTAGATTTTCAGGAGATTATTTGATGAGAGTGAATTACGGACAGACAGTCCACGGCCAGGAAGAGATCGACGCCGTCGTCGAGGTTCTGAAAACATCCACCCAAATGGGACCCAAAGTCCGGGAGATGCAGCAGAAAGTCGCTGCACTGTTTTCGAAGGCACATGGGATCATGGTCAATTCCGGGTCCTCGGCGAACTATCTGGCCGTCGAAATCCTGGATCTTCCCAAAGGATCCGAGGTGATCACCCCGGCTTTGACGTTTGCTACCACGGTCGCTCCGCTGGTGCGGCAAGGGCTTGTACCTGCATTCGTTGATGCGGCCGAGGGAACCTACAACATAGATGTCGAACAGATCGAGCGGATGATATCGCCCAAAACCTCGGCGATGATGATCCCCTCGTTGATTGGCAACCTCCCGGACTGGCGTCGGATCCGGGAACTGGCCGACGCACATGGCCTGAAGGTCATCGAAGACAGCGCTGACACATTGGGTGCCACGATCGACGGTACCAGCACGGGCGTCTGGTCGGATGTTTCGACCACCAGCTTCTACGGCAGCCATGTCATCAACGGCGCAGGAAATGGCGGAATGCTGTGCGTCAATGATGATGAGTTGGCACGCAAGGCATTGCTGATGCGGTCGTGGGGGCGTAGCTCGTCTCTGTTCGTCGAATCCGAGGCCATCGAGAACCGCTTCAACGTTCAGCTGGATGGGATCGAATATGATGCCAAGTTCCTGTTTGAGGCGCTCGGCTACAATCTTGAACCGTCCGAGATCAGCGCTGCTTTCGGCCTGGTGCAGTTGGGCAAGCTTGAGAACAACATTCGGGTCCGCGAGGAAGCCTTTGCTGCGCATCGCGCGTTCTTTGCGCAGTATGAGGAATGGTTCATTCTGCCCGAACAGCTGCCGGGCGCACGCACCGGTTGGCTGGCGTTTCCGCTGACTCTGCGAGAAGGTGCTCCGTTTACCCGTCGCGAGATGCAGATTTTCCTGGAGAAGGCGGACATCCAGACCCGGCCGGTCTTTACCGGCAACATTATGCGCCAACCGGCCATGAAAGATGTTGAGTATCGCGCGGATGCCGCAGGTTATCCTGTGTCCGATGCCGTGATGCGCGGGGGCATTCTGTTGGCATGCCATCACGGGCTGACTCAGGCTCATATCGACTATATGCATGAAAAGACGCAGGAATTCCTCAAGCCGTATTTGACCGGGATGCCGCGCAAGGCATCTTGATCCGAGGTCTTCCAGTGGTCGCTTTCCGTCTGCGGGTGGTGGGTGCGGAGTGATCGGTGTTGGCGCAACTATCCCAATGGTCCCAAATTCCATAGTATCGAAGGGACCGGCCAGGGCGCAGGAATGAAACTGATGACAACTGATCATGATACGGGTGACCCGCAAAGCGCGGTTTTCACCAATCCGGCCCAGAACATGGCCGGCGGCGGTTTGTCATGACGAGGCGCGTTCTGATCACCGGGGCCGGAGGGTTCATCGGACAGCATCTGCTCCGAGCCTGTATGGACAGAGGGGATCAGGTCGTGGCCGTGGTCCGACCCGGATTCCTCTCTGATGGAATGCCCGATGTGGAATTGCAGCGTGTCGACCTGAGCGACAGGGATGCTTTGCGCCGCGTGTTTGACACGTCCCGGCCAGAGGTTGTGTTTCATGCGGCGGCAAACACCCGGGCTGTAGCGCGGCCCGGCCTCAAAGATGCCGAAGCCAGCGTGAGCGACAATCTTGTGCCATTGATGGCTGTGTTGGGCGCCGCTGCGACCTGCGACGCACCGCCGGATGTATTCATCCGTCTTGGAACCATTGCCGAATACGGTGAGGTTCCTTCTCCCTACACTGAAACCCAATGCGAAATGCCGCGCGACAGCTATGGGGCATCTATGCTGGCAGGGACCAAGTACTTGACCATGCTTCGGCCGCGCCTGCCATTCACGGCTATGACGGCACGGCTTTCGCTGACTTATGGTCCGGGTCAGACCGGGCCCCAGTTGGTCCCGTATCTGATCCGCACGTTGCTGAACGGGGATGCCGCGCGCATCGGACGCCCCGATGATATCCGGGATTTTCTGCATGTCGGCGATGCCGTGCGTGCCCTTCTGATGTTGGCCGATGCACCGCGGGTTGACGTTCCGCTGGTGAATGTCAGTACCGGAGTGGCTACTCGAGTCCGTGACGCGGCCGCGATCCTGGCTGAGCTGACCGGTTCCGGACCCGGTCAGCTCGACTATGCCGACCCGCCAAGTGAGCCGATGCACCTGGTCAACGATCCCGGACTTATCCATTCCCTTTATCCCTGGACCGCGCGGATCGGGTTGGAGGACGGCCTGCGGGATACAGTCGATTGGGCCATCTCTTTGGATGCGCGGAAGAACATGGCAGGACAAAACGCATGACGGTCATTTCCATTCTGATCCCCGCCTACAACGAGGAAGACAACGTCCGTATGGCCTATGAGCGCGTGCTGGCGGTGTTCGACAAACTGGATGGGTACGAGCCTGAAATCATCTTCACCGACAACCATTCCGAGGATCGGACGTTTGAAATCCTGTCCGAAATCGCGGGGGAGGATCCTCGGGTCCGTGTGATCCGCTTTGCGCGGAACATGGGGTACCAGGCTTCGGTTCTGACAGCATACAGGTCGGCGACCGGGGCCTGCGCGGTGCAGCTCGATTGCGATATGCAGGACCCGCCCGAGTTGATCCCTCAGATGTTGGATCTGTGGCGGCAGGGGAATCATGTCGTCTATGGTATTCGCCGCAGCCTGCCCGATGGCCCTGTCGTTGCCGCTGCACGGCGGGGGTTCTATGCACTGATCGACTTGATCAGCAACGATAATCTGCCGCGAAACGCGGGTGAGTTTCGTCTGACTGACAGGCGGATATTGGACGAATTGCGCCGGGTTGATGACCGCTCGCCCTATGTTCGTGGACTGATCAGCGGCATGGGGTTTTCGCAGGTCGGATTCGAATATGATCGCGCGGCCCGGACAGCGGGTGAATCCAAGTTTCCGGTCCGGGCGATGTTGGCGCTGGCTGTGGACGGGTTGATCAACCATTCCCTGCTCCCGCTGCGCCTGGCTTCGCTGATCAGCCTTACAGTAGGGCTGTCGATGTTCCTGTTGATGATCGGCTACCTTGTCGGCAAGCTGTTCTTTGGCCAGGATTGGCCCGCAGGTTTTGCAACCACGACAATCCTGCTGCTCTTGTCGATGACCCTGAATGCGATGTTCCTTGGCATCCTTGGGGAATATGTCGGCCGGATTTTTCTGCAGGCCAAAAACCTTAACCAGCCCGTGGTCGAAACCGAGTTGAATGGCCCGGTGGAACAATTGAACACGTCTGGGAAACAGAACCGTGCCGACAGCACGCAAATGGTGGAGCGGGCGCAGTGAAGATACTGATCGTTCAGGGTGGGTTCGGAGCTGGCGGTGCCGAAAAGATTGTCTCGGTTCTTGCAGCCCATCGGATCGGCCTTGGCGACCAGGTCTCGGTTGCGGGCATGACCATGCCCGAGGACGGGTCGTATTTTTCTTTCCCTGACGGCGTCAGCCTGCTGGTAGCCGAAGGCGGAAACGACGGGTTAAGGGGGCTGAAACAGCTGGCCCGCCTGCGCCGGATTCGTCGCTTCATCCGGGACGAGAACCCCGACGTGGTGGTATCCTTTCTGACTAAAATCAATGTCCTGACGCTCGCTGCAGCTCTGGGGCGGGATGTTCCGGTGATCGTTTCAGAGCGGAACAACCCGATCGTGCAAAACGCCAACCCTGTCTGGCGCCACGCTCAAAACATCCTTGGACATCGAGCCAGCACCGTGGTCATGCAGACTGAGCGGGTGCGCCAGGACCTGCCGCCATCATTGCGGAGCAAGGCGCGGGTCATTCCAAATCCCTGTGCGCCAATCGATGGTGCAGCCACGCTCCTTGGCTCGGGTGGCAATCGGCTGGTCGCGGTGGGGCGGTTGGATCCGCAAAAGGGGTTCGATCTGTTGATCGACGCAATGTCGGAAATCATCCAGAATAACCCGGACGCGCGCCTGACGATTTTCGGGGAAGGCCCGGAACGTGCCGCGCTCGAGGCGCAGAGGGACCGGTTGGGTCTGCAGGACGTCATCTCCCTGCCGGGCGCGAGCGACACACCCGGAGCGTGGATGGATGGCGCAGACATACTGGTGTTTTCCTCCCGCTTCGAGGGGTTTCCCAATGTGGTGGCAGAGGCGACCGTCGCAGGCTTGCCGGTTGTGTCTTTTGATTGCCCCTACGGACCACGAGAATTGATCCGACACGGTGAGAATGGATTGCTTGTTGCGCCTGAAGACACGGAGGAACTGGCCCGCGCAGTGCTGCAGCTGAGCGACGATCCGGAATTGCTGGACAAGATGCGTCAAGGATACCAACACAACAGGGACTGGCTGGCTCCCGGCAGTATTCTTGAGAAATGGGACCGGATCATTGCCGATGCCGCTCATCGCAGGGTTGGAGCGGGGGTCGAACATGGCCATAGCAGCTGCCGCCGGGAGAGTTGAACCAAACCAGGCGGGCCGCAGCGCCTGCTCTGCCATCAGGAGTTGGCATTGTTGCAAAAGTTGAAACCGCAGGTCTCCCTCCCCATGCGGGCGCGACCACGGATCGTGGTTGTCGCCAATCTGACTGCGTCTTTGCTGAATTTTCGCTATGACCTGCTGAAGGAGTTGTCGGAGCGGGCTGAGGTCGTCGCCTGCGGTCCCGAGCGCCATGAAGCGACGGAAACTGCGCTCGCAGAAATCGGTGTGGAGTTCGTGCAGTTTCCGCTGTCACGTGCCGGGATGAACCCGGTTGAGGACATGCGCACGCTGCGTGCTCTTGTGCACGTTTTCAAGGAATTCAAACCCGACATTGTCTTTGCCTACACCATGAAGCCAATCATCTATGGTTGCCTGGCTGCAAAATGGGCGGGAGTGGACCGGATCTATGCCATGAACACCGGGTTGGGCTATGTCTACAGCACCCATGGCCTGACTTTTCGGAGGCGTGCGGTTCGCGCTGTGTCATCGGTTCTGTATCGTATTGCGCTGAAAGGTGTGGACGAGGTGCTGGTCTACAACCGCGCAGATGCCGAAGAGTTCCGAGAAAGGCGCCTTGTTGCACCAGATGCCAAGCTCAGCATCGTGCCCGGGTCTGGTGTAAATCTGGATCGCTACGGATTTACCGATCCGCCAGCTGGGCCGCCCGTATTTCTGATGATCTCGCGCCTGCTGCGCGAGAAGGGCGTGTTTGATTTCGTTCAGGCTGCCCGTTTACTGAAAGAAACGCACCCCCAAGCAAGATGCCAATTGCTTGGTCCGATGGACGCCAACCCGGATTCCATCGGCCAACGCGAGATCGACGAATGGACGCGCGAAGGCGTGATCGAATACTTGGGAGAAACTTCGGACGTCCGGCCCTATTTGGCAGCGTGTTCGGTCTTCGTGCTGCCGTCGGCCTACCGCGAGGGGATACCGCGCACGATTCTCGAGGCGATGTCCGCGGGGCGGGCTGTCATCACGTCGGATGCGCCGGGTTGCGCTGATCCGATCATCAACGGCGAGACTGGCTACGTCGTGCCAGTCCGGAACCCCGAGGCGCTGAGCCGCGCCATGGCCTCGTTCGTCGAGAATCCTGATCTGGTGGCCCGAATGGGTCAGGCATCGCGGAAACGTGCCGAGGATTCGTTCGATGTGCGTCGGATCAATTCGATCCTTCTCGGCAAGATGGGATTTTCGGCCAGTACCCGAGAGGACAAGGCAAATTGAGGGGTGGCGGCTCTGCCAAGCATTTGTTATTTAATGATAAACGGGAATATTTGAAAGAATTCGCAGAAACTACGGGAAACCCCTAATTCCCAGGCCGCCTGAGACTGGCTAACCTTATTTCAACAACGAAATTCGACCGGTGGGGCCGTTGGCCCGACCACTCACTCGACAAATGACCAGCATATGGGGTGCTGGTCATTTTGTATTTTGGGGGCAGAAAAGCGCAGTTCAGTCTGTGCTTGTGGTCGAAGGCAGCTGATACCCGAACTGACCTAGATCGAGGCCAGTCAAGGATTGGAGTTCGGCGTTTGACTCAGCAAAGGCACCGTCAAATCGGGACTGAATTCTGCCGACCAGCCGGTCTTTGAGCATCTGATCCAACTTGCCGGGAAAGATGCGTCCGATCGGTCGGCTCAATTTTCCGAATCTGCGCGTTGCATTCGGAAATGGCAACAATGCGCCCTTGCTCAGTTGGTTGTCGCTGAGTGTGAAATTAACAAATCGCTGCAGAATCTGAAAACACTCCGATCTCTTCTCGTTAGTGACTTCAAATTCGCGCTTCTTGTGCTCGACGCCGACGAAATTGCACAGGGTTTCCACAAAAGAATCCGGCTCGGAAATGAACTGTTCGTAGGCCAATCCAAGCACACGATCCTTGCCGAACTTGTCCTGGTAGAACTTGAACAAGCGGTGGTACCGGTAGAACTCCTCCGAGAACATCGGCGCACGTCGCAGGTTCGGTTCAGGTTCGGACAGATATGTCTTGAGCGATCCGTGGCCGCCATCGGTGATGTACTGGCTGTACATCGACAGGATCGACGACAACTGCTCGCGGAATACGACCAAGATGTAGGCGTCGGGAAACGTGCGTTGCAGACGGTCGGCAATGATGGTGCTGTCGAACCCGCCGCTGGCCGGGTAACCAGAGAATCTCTCGTGAGAGAACACCGGAACCTGCCCGCTATCCTGCGATTTTTTCAGGAAACTCTCGTACATCTCGCGAGTTTCTGCGGGATCATAGGTCATCGGCTGCGGCAGTACGATCCGGTTTGAAAGAATGTATTTGCGATCGCCATGCGGAGTCGCGAACGGTGCGTCCGGCGCCGAGAACAGCTGCTGTTGCAGGGACGACGTAGCGGTTTTGTGATAGCCGATATGGACAAGAACGGGTGCACGGGTCATGACGGGGTATTCAACCTTCGGACCGGGTATTTTCAGTCTGGCTCCGGGCGCGGTCGGCATCCGACCCGGACCGGTTGGCACCCCGACAGGTGCTCCGAACAAGAATTGGTTTCTGTCGCAACTTCAAAAGCCCTTTCAACAATCAGTACTGGATTCAATCGGCAAACTGCGCTTTCGTAAAACGATATAATCCAAGACAACTAAATGATAGAAACGGAAACAACCGGAAACATGACTTAACCCGCCACAAATTTTGGAAACGTATTGAATTGTACCGAGTGCATGGGTGAATTGATGACCCGCTTCCTGAACGCCGCGTGGATAGTGCCGCGTGGTTTCGCGTGAACCGATGAGTGAGCCAAGCTCGAAGCCGCTGTTGAAGCGGCTGGCCAAGAACATGTCATGGATGTTCTTGTCGCAGATTTTGGTTGGTCTGTTCGGTTTGGCCAGCCTCATCTTTACGGCTCGCGCAATCGGGCCGGCTGCGGTTGGGATTCTGGCGCTGGTGGACGCGTACATTCAGGTGATGGACAGGTTGTTCCGGCTCGAGCCATGGCAGGCAACCATCAAGTACGGCAGCGAGGCTCTGATCGAAGAGGATCCGAACAGATTCCGACAATTGATCAAGATGTCTGTGGTGACCGATTGCCTTGGCGGGCTGCTGGCTGGTTCGGTGGCGATAATGCTGGCGCCAAAGCTTGCTCCGTTCATCGGGCTGTCTGAACCTGAAGGCGCGTCCTATATCACGCTTGTTGCCTTTGGGTTGTTTCTATCGCTCCGACCAACCGGCATTGGAGTTCTTCGAATTTTCGACCGGTTCGACGTGCTGGCGATCTCGGACATGGTAATCGCCGGCCTTCGGCTTGTCGGAGTCATCATCGCCTTTCTGCTGGACTTGGGGATCTGGGCATTTGTGGCTCTGTTGCTGATGCATCAGATCCTGACCGGGCTGGTTGCGTTCTTTCTGGCACTGACCGAATTGAAAAAACGCAACTTGCACAGGTTTTTGTCCCAGCCGCTGCGGCGGGCTTTTGCCCATAACCCCGGGTATCTGCGGTTCCTTTGGAATTCGAATTTCAACGTAATCCTGCGACAATCCACTCAGCGGCTGGACATACTTGTCGTCGGCGCCCTGCTGGACGTGACATCGGTGGGCTTCTATCAGGTGGGCAAGCGCATCATGGCCAATGTTGTTCGGATTGGCGGCCCCGTCAGGCAAGTCCTGTACCCCGAGATGACCCGCCTATGGGCCGTCGGCGATTTCGGCCGGTTCTGGCGTCTTGTACGGCTGGTGTCGCTCTCGGTTTGCGGGGTGTCGATCCTGGTCTCCATTCCGTTGGCGCTGAAGATGCCAGAGTTGGCCATTCTGCTGTTCGGGCCAGAGTTCCGTGGCGCAGCGCCCGTCATGACGATCTTGATGTATGCCGCGATCGTGTATCTGGGGGGCTTGGTGTTGAACCCCGCCTTGCTGAGCATGGGGCTGGACAGCGCGCTTGTGCGCACGACGATTGTTGCGACGGTGATCTTTACGGCCTCATTTCTGCCGTTGCTATATTGGATGGGGATCGAAGGCATTGCCTTGGCCCATTTGTTGTTCAATCTGGTCTGGACGGTGGGCTGCATATTCGCCATCCGGTCTTATCTGGCCAGAAAACACGAAACATGATGGGTTGGTGTTCTTCCTGCCCTGTCCCTTAATCCCTTAAGTAACGAGTATTTTGAGACCATCTATGCCAAGACGTATTCTATTTCCCTTCGAAGGTGACACCGTTATTGGCGGCAGTCACGTGTCAGCCTTGAAACTTGCGGCGGCGTTGGACCGGTCGAAATATGTGCCCCACATCCTCGTCCACTACGAGGCCGGCCCGGCGGCGGAGTATGCCCGATCGCTGGGACTTGACGTCGAAATCCTGCACGATCCCAGCCTGATGTCTCCGGGCGGGCTCAGCTATCCGCGCGACTGTGGTCCGGGGCGATACCTGACTTCCAGCGCATGGAGGCTGGCAAGTGTCCTAAAGCGCATCGATGCCGACATCGTTCACACAAACGAAGGTCGCATGCATGCCAACTGGGTGTTGCCGGCCCGCCTGGCGGGCAGGAAACACATCTGGCACCACCGGCAGGATCCGACCGCGTTCGGGATCAACAAGCTGGCGCCGCTATTTTCCGACCACATCATCAGCGTTTCGCATTTTTCGAAGCCCAGCAACCCGGTGCGGTCGGTCGACAAGAAGTTCACCGTGATCCGCAGCCCATTTGATTTCAACCCTGACCCACCGGATAGGTCCGAAGCCCGAGCAGCCGTAATCGCCGAGATGGGATTGCCCGATGACGCGCTGCTTCTCGGGTATTTCGGAAACTTCGTCACGCGCAAGCGTCCCGACCATTTTGTAAGGGTCATCGCGGCTGTGCAAAATGCGATGCCCGACACTCCGGTGCATGGTCTTCTGTTCGGCAGCGCGGCCGAGCGGGACGAACCGTTGCGCCAGACCTGCCTTCGCATCGCAAATGAGGCGGGGACCAGCGAGCATATCCATATGATGGGTTTCCGACAGCCGATCGATGGGTACATGGCTGCAATGGATGCCAATCTGGTGACCGCTCTGGACGAACCGTTTGGCCGTACGTTGATCGAAGCGATGTATTTGGGAACTCCAGTCATCGCGACCCGTCACGGCGGCAACATCGAAGCGATCACGGACTGGGAAACCGGTGTGCTGGTCGACCCCGACGACCCTCAGGCATTCGTGGAACCCGTGCGCAAGTTGCATCAGGACAGAGCGTTGTTCGAGAAGATTTCACAAGCGTCAAAGAATTATGCCCGTGCAAATTTCGGATTGGATATTCATGTGCACGGGGTTTGCGAGATCTATGATCGGTTGCTGGCTTGATAGCTTGTTCGGTCAACAACCCGGGTTGTCGAAAGTGTAATAAGTATTGCCCGCGACGAATCCATCCAACCCGACCTGGCGGGCGTAATGTGCCAGATCCCGGGTTGTATTAATGAAGCCGGAGTTCTTGAAATTGAGCGAGGTGTTGCAAAGCACGCCCACCCCCGACACCGCCTTGAACGCGGCCAGAAGGTCGTAAAAATAGGGGTTTTGGTTGCGGTTGACTGTCTGTACCCGCGCCGAACCGTCGACATGGGTTACTGCGGCCAGGTCCGGATTGGTAACGCGGTAAAAACCCATCATGTATGGCGAGGGCGCGCTGATGTCGAAGTGCAGTGCTGCATCCTCTTCCAGGCAAGACGGCGCCACTGGACTGTTGCTGGCCCGTCCCTTGATCCGGTTCAGTCGCGTACGTGTCTCCGGGGAAAATGGCGCGGCCAGGATCGACCGGTTTCCCAAAGCGCGCGGCCCAATCTCGCAATTACCGCGGGTCCAGCCAATGATCTTTCCGTCCAGCAGGTCTTTGGCGATCCTGTTGAGGTTCAGTTCAGTTGCGGTCATGCCCTGCGTATCGATGCGGTCGTCGCAGAAGGACTGGCCGGAATAGACCGACCATTCCAGTTTGGCTTGGCCGGTATAGTGGCGCATCGCGTCCACGGCGGTTCCGATAGCACATCCCGAGTCGCCGGTCGTCGGCGGAACGAAGACCTCGCGGAACAGCCCGCTTTGCTTCCACGCGGTGTTCCAGTGTCCATTCAGGCCACACCCGCCGGCGATCAGCAGCGGATGCTTTTCAGGCAGGTTCTGTTCCGCATAATCGCGAAACTTCTGGAATATCGCTTTGGACAGCTTGGTGGCCATGTTCTTCAACTTTTGGCTATCCGTTCCAATGTTGAAGAAAGGTGAGGTTACAAAATCGCTTTTGCGAAGTGCGTCGCCGCCCTGGTCCGAGGAAAGCAACCGGTTGATCAGTTCCGTCTCGTCCGCATCTGGTGGACCGTCTTCGCCAAATGCGCAGGCTGCCATCAGGCGGCCGGGATCCTGTGGCCGGGGTGATTTGCCCGTGACCGGAAAGTCGGGGTCGGCGAGGGAATTGAGAAACGCAAAGCGCGAGCCCGGTGCCGTCATCACCTGCCCTCGGTGATAAATTGTCAGGTCGCTGTCGATCTCGTAGAAATCTCCCAATGCGCCTTCCCACAGAAGCACAGAACAGGGTTCGCCCTGACGAAAGGGGGACATGGCATAGCTGCACCAGATATGCGCCCGTTCGTGAGTTGATGAGTAATAATCGACCGACTTTCCAAAAAAGGTTCGTTTGCCAACTGTTTCGGACCCCGCGCCGATGCCGAAGTATCCGGCCCCCGAAGTTGTAACGTGGTCGGCCCCGTTGCTTGACCACCCGCTGAGGGCCAGGACGTCCGGCAAATCCTTGAACCATAGACCCGCGTCAATGAACGTGTCGGGCGTAACGGGCGTATACCTTGGGAAACTGTTCTTTTCCGCCTCGTAGGAAAACAGCAGACGCCCGTCGGTGCTGTCGACACCCGCAACTGTGCCGTCATGTCCGGATTTGAAAGACAGGATTTTCATGAATAGCCCTTCCCTCGACAAGTCACGGTCCAAAGACCAGGTGCCTCGCAAACAGATGTGACAGTCCGTCGGGTCAAAAATGCCGGGGCGCTGACGGATCGAATTAACCGCAAATCCATTCCACGAATACCAAAACAAATGCCACGATTAAGCCTAGCAGAAGCTCGGTGTTTGGGGGAACCCAAGTTCGCAACCGGCTGCCGTCGGGCTTAACGCAGTGGCTATTCGTGAACGAAAGGGCACTTTTGGCGCGATTGTTCACTGGGTGGGTGTTGCGTACCCTGCGCAGTGCCCGGCACCAGACCTGTGCAACAGGCTGACAAGTCCGGTGAATCACACTTGCATGGCTTCCGGTTGGCCGGGAAAGGCTGAAAATTGATCGAGCGGCACCTTCATCCGGGTTGCACCTACCAGCCTCTGACCGTTAACGTGGCCGCGTTATCAGGCAAGTTTTTTGGCCAAGGGTGTTTTAGGTTATGTCAGTAATTTTGGGTTTGGCTACAATGAGCAACAGCGCTGCCGCGCTGTTCAAGGACGGCAAGCTGGTTGCCGCAATCGAAGAAGAGCGGCTGACGCGGGTCAAGAATGACGGGGCATTTCCCCATCAGGCGATCGCCGAAGTTCTGCGCATTGCCGGGCTGAAGTTCTCGGACATCGATGAGGTTGCGGTCTATTGGCAGCCCTGGCGTATGGTCGGCCGTGGAATGGGCACGATGCGCAAGATTTTGCAGCGACCCTCGGCCGCCAAAAGCGTAACGGCGCGGATCGGGGCACTGTTCGTGTCAGATGCCTCGTCGGAAGAGTCACAGGACAGCGGCTGGATGGACCTGTTCCGCATCCGCAAGATCCTGACGGCCGAGCATGGTCCGGCCGATTTCAAGTTGCACTACATCAACCACCATCTGACCCATCAATTGTACGCCGAAGCGATGCGTGACTGGGACAGCTTCGTTTCGCTGTCCTATGACGGTGGCGGCGAGGAAAGCTCGACCATCGTGTCAGTTGTGCGGAACGGCAAGCGGGAAGGTCTTGCGGATCATCGCTGGCCCAACTCGCTGGGTCATTTCTACTCGACCTTCACCGGTTTTCTTGGCTTCAAGATGCTCGAAGGTGAATACAAGATGATGGGCTTGGCGCCGTACGGCAAACCCATCTATCGCGACGCCATCCTGCGCGAAATTCTGATCCTGGACGATGACGGCGGCTACCGCGTGAACACCGCGCTGTGCGACTATCACTCAGCCCTGCGCGGCGAGTTCCATCCACGTATGGAAGAACTGTTCGGCACCCGGCGCGAGCCTGGCACCGCGCCGAACGAACGCCACGTGGACCTGGCGGCATCCGTGCAAGCCGCGTTCGAGGCAGCCCTGCACCATATTCTGGAGCCGGTCCGCAAAGCCAATCCGGACCTGCGCAAATTGGTAATTTCCGGCGGCTGCGCGTTGAATGTCACGGCGAATGGAACACTGATCGCGGACGGCACGTTTGACGAGGTCATCATTCCACCGGCCCCACATGATGCTGGCTGTGCAGTTGGCGCAGCGCTGGCCTGCATTCCGAGCGAGCAGGTCGATCTGCCCTCGGTCCGCAGCCCATATCAGGGTGCCGATTGGGCAGATGCCGACATCACCGCTGCCTTGGATCAGTATTGTGCGGAACCGCAGCAGGCCCTGCCTGTCGACCAGTTCCTGGACCGTGTGTCCGACCTGCTGGCCGAAGGCAAGATCATCGCCTGGTTCCAGGGGCGGGCAGAGTTTGGCCCGCGTGCTCTGGGTGCCCGATCCTTCCTTGCAGACCCACGCAAGGACAGCATTCGCGACGATCTGAACGTCAAGATCAAGAAACGCGAGCATTTCCGGCCCTTTGCGCCCAGCGTTGCGGAGGAGGCGGCCTCGACCTTTTTCGAGATTGATCAGACCAGCCCCTACATGAACATCGTTGCTCGTGTGCGTGACGATCGGGCGGCAGACATCCCGGCAATCACCCATACTGACCAGACGGCACGCGTACATACGGTGTCGCAATCGGCGAACCCGCTGTACCACGCCTTGTTGACCCGGTTCGGTGAAAAGACCGGAGTGCCCGTGTTGTTGAATACCTCGTTCAATATCCAGGAGCCCATCATCTATTCGCCTCTGGATGCTTGCGCGACATTTGCGGCATCGGGAGTGGATGCGTTGGTGATCGGTGACTACGTCGTACTGCGCGAAGCGCTGAAGGATGACAGCGCCCGGGCCCAAGCTGTCGCGTGACCCGACTGTTTATCAGCGTCGATTTCGAAGACTTTGCGCATGATCTGAAACGCCTTCTGGGGGTCTGGGAAACCGGACCCCTCAGAGTTGAAGAGCTGTGGCAAAGCTTCGAAACCATTGATGGCTTTCTTCGCTCACATGGCGGATCGACGGGTTGCGCCGCAACGTTCTTCTGCACGGGGGTCGTGGCACGCGACGCGCCTGATCTGGTGGCCGAAATCGCAAAGCGGGGCCACGAGGTTGCTTGCCACTACTATTTTCATGACAGCATGGACCTGCAGTCTGCGGAGACCATAGACCGTATGCTGGGTCAGGCGCGGCAAGCTTTGGAAGAGGCCGGGAACACCCCTGTTCGAGGGTTTCGCGCCCCGCGCTTTCGATTGAACCGCGCAACGCCTGAACAGTACCGCCTGATTGAACGTCATTTCGACTACGACTGTTCATCATTCTTCGCCTCGGAGCAGGAATGTGATCGGTTTTCGCAGGAAATGGGGCTGACCACGCTCCGGATCTTGCCGTTGTTCATGACGCCATTGGCGGGCAGGGGGCCCATGGTGCGTCTGGGAGGCAGCTATCTAAAGTTCATGACTTCGGATCTGGCGGGGACATTGATCGAACGGTCTGAACAGGCCGGCATCCCGCCGCAAGTCTATCTGCATCCCTACGAGATCGTGGAACCTCGGTCATTCATGGTTTCACGGGACCAACTCGTGGCCTTGGGAACTGCCAAAGCCGCTTACTGGGCGTTGCGGCAGTCTCAGTGGCTGAACTTTGGCGGCGCGCGACTTTTGCGCAAGGTCGAGGGTTTGATCCCCGCAGGCGGCCTTGCGGGTCGGCTGGATCACTTGGCCGGAGAATAAAAAAGGGGCCGGTCAGTCGACCAGCCCCAGTCATTCGCGGAACCGAGGGATCAGTTCGACGCGGCCATCAGTTTGTCGTTGTGCTCGCGCAGCGAGTCCGAAACGATCGCGTACCATTCGCCGGATTCACGCATTTCGTTCAGGCCCTTGTTCAGCATGGCCAGGTACTGCTTGCCGAACGGGTTCGAACGGTGCGCGATGAAACGCAGCGACGACAGCGAGGTCACGAAGGGGTTCTCGATCAGGTCGTTCTGGTTCAGGCCCATTTCAACCATGGTGTCCGAGAACAGCTGGACCTCGAAGGTTGCAACATCTGCAGTGCCGGTCAGCACGGCATCCAGACATTCCCGCGCGGTGATCGGCTGCATCAAGGTGATGGTGTCGCCATTGATCAGACCTTGCTGTTCCAGATCGTGGATGAACCAGCCGTCCATGCGGCAGATGGTCGACCCTTTCAGCTCGTCAAAGGTGGTCGCGTTGGCAAACTGGCTTTCGGGCAGGGTGTAGAAACCGACCACGATGTCATAGACTGGGACCGACGAGTCGAACTGCGTGCAGCGCACCTCGGTTTCCCAGGACCATTCGTAGCTGCGGTTGGTGCAGTCCGGCATGTTCCATGCCATCGACACGTCGAACGCGCCCAGCGGCAGCAGGGTTTCCAGGTGCGAATTCCAGTCGTCAACAAAGCTAACCGAATAGTCGCGGGCGTTGCCGCCCCGCTGCAACGAGGTGGTTGCCAGACGCGGGATGATGCCACCGCCATTCAGCGATTCATCTGCGAAGGGCGCCCAGCCGTTACCGGTGACCAGTTTGATCGGCGGCTCATAGACGCTCGAGCGTTTCACGCTTGCAGCGCGCTGTTCTTCCGCGGCGATGATTTCCTGCGCGCTGCGGCCATTCGGCAGGCTGCCGTCTTCACAGGGCAGGGCCAGAACGATGCCCGGCTCAAGCGAGTTCGGGTTGGTGATGACGTTGCGGTTTGCGTTGAAGATCGGCTGGTAGTTCGATGTGCCGTAGGCCGCGATGGCGATGGTTGCCATCGTGTCACCGTCCTGAACCGTATAGTTGGTACAGGCCTCCTGAGCGGCGGCGGCGCCGGCGCTGAGGGCGGTTGCTGCGGTGGCTGCCGCCACCAGTTTCTTCAGATTGATTTCAAACATGTCCACTTCCTCCAGACTTTTGTTTTGTCAGACCTTGCCGGCCCTTATCCGTTTTCCATTTGGTACCGCAGGGCGGTCGAGACGATGTCGCGCCATTCGCCCGATTGCTGCATGATCGCCAGACCCTGATTGAGCGTCTCGAGGATCGCTTCCCCATCCGGATTGTCCTTGTGGGTCATGACGTTGAGCGACTTGATCGCCGCCAGGTTGGGGTTTTCGATGATCTTGTGTTCGTAGCCCAGCCGACCGATGGCCTCGACGGCCAGATGCGCTTCGATGGCGACAAGGTCAGCCCGCCCGTCCATGACTGCGTGGAAACACTCGTCCGGATCGACGGGGCGCAAGATGGTGATCGCAGGCTCGTAAAGACCCACAGCGTCCATATGCGAGGTTGACCAGCCCTCGGGGCGGCAGATCGTGGTGCCGACGAATTCCGCGTAGCTGAGCGAGGTTTCGTAGCCTGAGCCATCCTTCGCGAAGAACGTATCGACCACTTCATAGAACGGGTTCGAGAAGTTGTAGGTCTCGCACCGGTTCCGGTCGCTTTCCGAAAGTGCCTCGGCTTCTTCGCAGTTTGGGCGCGACCAAGGGAACGTGGCATCAAAGGCCAGGGTGGGCATCAGTAGGTCCAGATGCGACGACCAGTCGTTCACGAACTGGATCTTGTAGGCCTGTTCCGGCGCCGCCCGCAGCATCGCGGTTTCGACTAGGTTCGTGTACAGACCGCGATTGGGCAGGGCTTCGTCGGTAAACGGCGCGTAGTTGCCCCCGGTGATCAGCAGCAACTGCCGGTCGCGGATCTCAGGGCGGGTGCCGTCACCGGCGTTGCGGATCAACGCGGCACCTTCCGCGCGGGCGGCCTCGATTTCCTTCTTCGCGGCTGCCTTGGCTTCGATGACGGCCTTGTCGCTGGCCTGCTGGGCCTCCGCAACGCGGGCTTCGGCCTCGGCGATGGCCTTGGCGGCACGTTCTTCCGCGGCCTTGACCAGTTCGGCTGCCATCTCGGCGGCCATGCGCTCGGCCTCGGTTTCCGGTTCAGGCGCGGCGCGGCCGACATCCTCGAGGCAGGGGAAGGTCAGAACGTCGCCGACGCGGATGATGTTGGGGTTGGACCCGATCGTGTCGCGGTTGGCGTCGTAGATGATGCGATAGTCTTCGGTCGCATAGACCTTGATGGCCAGTTCACGCAGGCTGTCGCCGCGCTGGATCTCGTAGGTCGAGCATGCCTCTTGCGCCGAGGCTGCCCCCGTGGCTGCCGCCAGGGCAATGCTGGATATGATCAGGTGTGTTCTCATGGGTCCTGTTGCTTTGCTTTTGTTATTGTCGGGCCGTTTTGATGACGGCGATTGAAATGTTGTCCTGATCCGGATCACCCTTGGCGATCAGTGCCTTGAGGAGGCTGTCCGCGATGTCCTGGGAGAGGGCCGAAGCGTTGTCCTGAAGGATGGACTGGATGTCGTGGTTGCCCAGATACTGCAGCCCGTCACTGCCGAGGATGAGGATGTCATCGGTCGTCAGTTCCAGCGCGTCTTCGGGGCAGTCGACCTTGGGGATCGCCGCGCCCATGATGACCGAGGTCAGCTGGTTGCGGTCGGGATGGGACTGCGCTTCGGCTTCGGACAGCTCCCCTCGGGTCACCTGTGCGTCGATGACGGGCGCCATCGAGTGATCTTCGTTGATCTGGGACAGCACGCCGTCGCGGAACAGGTACAAAGGGCTGTCGCCGATCGAGATCCAGAACACTTTGTTGCCCAGCAGCAGAACTCCCAGCAGGGTCGAGCCCATGTTGAAGCCTTGTTGCTGGTCGTCGCCATATCCTGCTACGGCCGCGTTGGCTTGCATTGCGGCCATGGGCAGCGCATCCAGCAGCGTATTCTCGGTCAATTCCGGAGTCTCTAGAACTGCGTCGAGCACTTCGCACCAAGACTTGACCACCAGATCCGAGGCCACTTCGCCCGCGGCGTGACCGCCCATCCCGTCTGCCACCACGACATAACCGGCGTTGGCGGCATCAAAGACCCGCGAGGCAACCGCGTCTTCCTGCGTGTCGCGCTGACCCTGATCCAGGATCAGTGCAATGTCATATGCCGGAGTAGCCAGCATCCGTTATGCGTCCCGCCAGTCGAAGTTTTCGTCACAGAAGGCCACGAACCGCAGCGATGTTTCGCTGATGCGGATCAGGTCGCCGCTGGACAGCGGCACGGTGCTGAGGACGGGTTTGCCGTTCAGGCGCACAAGGTTTGCCTTGCCGCCATGGCCCAGATAGCATTTGCGGTCTTCGGGGTCATAAGCAATGACGGCGTGGTTCGACCGTGAAATCCCGGTGTCGCCAAAATCCAATTGGATCGCCTGGTCATCGTTGCGGCCAATCTGCATAAGCCCTTCGGTCAGCGTGATGCTGGACCCCCGCCCGGGGCCACTGGTTACTGCCAGCCAACCGACCGGGAATGTCGCGCCTGCGGTTTCGGTCTTGGCCACCGGCTCGGCTGTTTCGATCAGTTCCTGCACATGTGTGTCAGGGCGCTCGAACCCGAGGAAGGTGGTCTTGACGCGCGACCGACGATCCGAGGCCGGCGCTTCGGCGGCTTCCGGGGCGGCTTCGGGTTCTTCGGGCTCGGTGGCCACAGGTTCGGCATCTGCCGCTGCTTCGTCCGGGGCAGTTTCGATTGCAATGGGTTCCGGCAACTCGAACGGGGTCGGCGCCGAGGCCTCTTCCTCTTGGACTTCCTCCAGATCGGGTTCGGCAGTTTCGGCCATGACCGACTGGATGGTCTCTTCTTCTTCGGTTGCCGCAACGTGCAGCGTCACGACCTGTTCGGCTTCTTCCGGCGCTTCAGGCGCGGCTTCGGCTGTTTCTTCGCTTTCTGTTGCCTCTTCCACCGTCTGTTCGGTCTCGGCGAAATCGGGCATCTTCTCTTCAGGGATCAGCTCGTCGGTTTCCTCGTAGCTGTCCGTGCTCAGGTTTCCACCAGCCAGAGCCTGGCGCAGTGCATTGAAGTCCGCAATCGGCTCGGCCTTGTCGGTCGTTTCGACTTCGGGTTCCGACCCTTCGGCTTCTTTGGCTTTGCCGGCACCCTCGAGAAGCCGGCTGAGTGGGCTTTTGTATTTGAACATGGTGTCGACACCTTTTGACTACTTGCACGGGCTTAGGTGACCCGTGGGGCTGCTACGAACCTCTGCGCATGGCGCAGCGGCACTGATGAAGTTGGAAACCTGAAACACTCTTACCTTCCGCGGTGGGCCGGTCCCCACCAGGAGGGCCAAAACGCGGCATCCCCCTCAGCAAACACAAACTGGCGGATCAAATACGTACCGGTCTGATCACTCCTGCGCCAAAGGCATCACGGCGGTTGTTTCCGCCCCGCTTCTAAGCACAACCAAACGTGCTTCGGGCTTGTTTTCGGAAACCAACGCGTTCAGCGCGGTATCCAGACTGTCGGCAGCAATCATCTCAGTTCCCGAGACAGTCTCGCTGACAAGAATGTCGCCGGTCTGCAGGCCACCTGCCGTTGCGGCCGGTGCTCCGGCAACAACCGTCTGCCATTCGGGCAAATCGGCGCCGCGGGCTTCGAACGAGTAACCGTTGGCCAGCCCGAACTCGCGGATTGCGGGCAGGGCCAGCAGGCCGTTCTGCGCGCGGGTCTGTCCGATGGGGCGATACCGCGCCGCGACACGGATATAGCCGTCCGGGTCAACCTGAAGGTTGTCCAGAACCTGTGCGGCAAGCGTCGTTCCGGCGCGCACAGGGCTGCCGTTCAGGGTATAGATCGCTGCGCCTCGCTGAACCCATTCACCGATCGTGGACATGTCCTGGTCGGCATCCACACCGGTGATGGCGATGATGTTTCCGGTCGAAGCGCGCCGCTGCGAAGTCGAGAACGGGATTTTGACATCCCAATGGGCATAGCTGACTTGGGTCTCGGCCAGATTGACCGGAGCGCTCGGTGCAACCGCCGCCACTTCGATAGGTTCTTCGGGCTGAGCCACTTCTTCCTGTGTTTCCACCGCCGGCGGTGTGACAGCCGCTGCGGCCTGCTCGACAGGCTGGTCTTCTGCCACCTGCTGTTCTGTTTCGGTTGCTGCTGCGGTTTCTTCTACCTTGGTCGTTTCGGGTGCGATCACTGGTTCGGCCGTCTGCGTTTCGGCAGGTTCGGCCGTCTCGGTGGGCGTCGCGGTCTGGATCGGTGTCGGGTCCGTCTCGGTCGAGCCGCCGGACATCACGAAGAATCCACCAGCGGCCAAAATCGCGATTGCGGCGACACCCGCGATCAACTTGCCGTTGCCGCCCGATCCTTTTTGGACGACCGTGTCCACTGCCGTTGCAGGCTCGTCCTTCTGGGCAAAACTTGCCGGGCCGTCGTCGTTCTTTTCGCCATGCCCAAGAGCCAGATCGGAATTGCCGGCCAGCAGGGCTGTTACCACCGCTTCGGCATTTTCGCTTTCCGCCTTGATACGGGCCTTTTCGGCCTCTTCGTCCTTGCGGTCCAAGGCGACAATTACCGAAACGGGGCGATAGGCAAAGCTGTCGAATTCGACACCGGGGCCGCGGAACATCCGCAACCAGTCCAGTGCGGATTGAAGGCGGTCGGTCGCGTGGACCTCCATGGCCTTGTCGATCGCCTCAAGGAAGCCATCCGGGTAACCCTGGAAGCGACCGGTCAGCGGCTGATAGGGATCTTTCTGGCCGTTGTTGAAGGCATTCAGGCGCGATTGGCCGTCGATCGGGCGCTCGCCGCTGATCGCGTGGTAGAGCGTTGCCGCCAACACATACAAGTCGCTGCTGGGACCCTGCTCCGAGCCGCGCACGTAGAACTCGTGCGGCGAGTACCCGTCTTTAATCACTCGAAGCGTCAACAGGGCCGCCGATTGGTTGGCGGCCTGCTCGCGTGCGGCGCCAAAGTCGATCAAGATTGGTTCGCCGTTTTCGTCGATCAGGATGTTGTCGGGCGAAATGTCCCGATGCAGCATCCCGCTTTGGTGGATGAACGACACCGCGGACAGCATCTTTTCGGTGACTTGGACGATAAAGTCCGGGCCGGTTTCGGTCTTGGGGTCCTCGATGTAATCCAGCAGATCGCATCCGCGGATCAGGTCCATCGCGATATATGCAGTATCGTTGTCTTCAAAGACCTGGTGCACGTCGACGATATTGGGGTGGACCAGGCGAGCATGGTTGCGGGCTTCCTGAATGAACAGGTCGATGATCGCGCGCAGGTCGTCCTTGAAGGCCGGATCATTGGGTTCGACCAGGTCACCGTTGCGGCGGCACAAGGCACCCGGATAGCATTCCTTGATGACCACATCGCGTTCCAGGCTGTCACGCGCCAAATACGTGATGCCGAACCCGCCATTGCTGAGGAAGCGAAGAATTTCGTACTGGCCGCGGAGCAGTTTCGCGCCCGGTTGCAGACCTTGAATTTGAGGTTCGTCGTGCGATGCACCGACAGCCTGGTTGTGGTTCATTTCTTCCCGCCCATCATTCCAAAAACTTGCGGCCAAAATAACCGGGCAATCAGCCCGCGAACACACAACCAACACAACCGCAGGACACTTGAGAACGGTTAGACGTTTCAAATTTGACTTTAATGGGGCCGCCTCGTGGCTTCACTAAGAACGGTTTCGGGCGCAGATCAATATATTGATCTAGAAGCTGATAGAGTACATATATGTAGTGTCTCCCGGCGAACAAAAAGGATTCAGTCCGGGCGCCAGACGACCCATGGTCCACGGATTCGAAACAATGGAATCATGATTCCAGTGTTAACGATTCGCCGCGCCGCGGCTCAATCTTTGCGGGAATGACTCAGGTTCCGGTCTTCGGAGGGGCCGAAGCGACCGTGCTGCCGGCCCACGCCAGGTTGTCGCTGAGCTGCGCCAGTATGCTGATCGCATCCTTGAGTGGCCCTTCGCCGCTCTCGAATTGAAGCAGCAGAAGCAGGTCGGTGGCCTTTTCGAACTCGCCCGGAATCCAGTCGGCTTCGGGATCGATCTCGGACCCGTTTTCCAGCCGTTCCGCAAAATCCTCGACAATTTCCTGACAGCTTTGCAGGAAGGCGGCCGGTTCGATGTCCGAACTGTCGCGCAGGTCTTCGTAAATGCTGGCGATCGCCGCCAGCCAGTCTTCGAGGATCGGGTTGTCCAGCGGCGGCAGCGCAGATTCCAGACTGGGCTGTACCGTTCTGGTGTCCGAGGCTGCGGCTTCGCCCGCGCCGGTCAATGTCTCCAAGAACGGCAGGAAGTCAGCGGCAAGGTCCTGCCGCGCGGCCTCCAGATCCGTTCGGCGGCGATGCGATGCAATTTCAAGCACCTTCTCCGCAAGGTGCTGGCCGCCGCAGGTTTCCCACAAGGCGAAGTCCGGTTCCGGCTCTTGCGCCATGGCGCGAACGGCAACTGGTGTCCCGATCGGTACGATCGCGCGGAACATGCCCGACTTCTCCTTCTCCAACCGCGACAGAACGCGATCGAGGGCGTCGCGGACAGGGGGCAGGTCCGTGTGAGTGACGGCTAGCAAGCTGTTGTCGCGCAGGTTTTGCGGGACTTGTGCCCACAAATGGCGCTCGGTCTCGCGCCAAGCGTTGGTTCCGTTCGTGCACCAGATGGCGCAATCGACGAATTTCAACAAATCAAGCGTTTGTTTGTAAGTGTCGTCCAGCGCACCGGAGCCGGGCAGGTCGAACAACGAGATTTCGCGCAGGGCAGGGGTGTTCAGCCCCACCGAGATAAAATCAGGATTGTCGGCCGCGGCCTTTTCCAGGGCGATGCCGGAATAAACCTTTGGCTCGCGGTCCCACCACCCAACGGTCGTTTCAGGCGTGTCCGCATAGGTGACAATCACCAGAGGCAATTTCAGATGTTGCGGACCCGTGGGCAGGATGTCAGCTCCGGCGAGCATGTTGGCAAGACTGGACTTCCCGGCGCCGAATTCCCCTGCAAAACCGATTGAGACCGCGTTTGACAACCGCTCGGCGTGGGACTGTGCCCGCGCGCGCATGCCGTCCAACTCGGGCGTGGACGGAAGGCGTTCGGTTGCGGTCAGAAAACGGTCAAGCTGACGCACTTCCGTCTCGGTTCCGGGAAATTCAATCACTCGGCGGCCTCCGCTTGTCGTTCGTCGCTGTGTTCAGCGCCAAAGGTCGATTGCAATTCGTCCGCGATCCGGCGTGCGCGGTCGAAATCGACCTGCGCCTGGGTGCGCTCACATGTCTCGCCCGTCGCGGTGCGGTTTTCAAGATGCCCGGCGAGCAGGGCCAGGAAATGGTCCAGAGCGGTATTCAGGCGCTCCAGCAGGTTCTCACGCGCGGTATCGATCAGATCGTCTCCAATCATCTCGAATTCCTGCACGATCATGCGCTCGGCGCGAGAGACGACGGATTTCCGCGAAATCAGACGCGACAACCAGTTCACCCGCAACTCGACCGTAATCCCTCGGGTCAATGCGGTGGTATCCGGACGGAACCAGCGCACGGCACTGGTGTTCATACGGCTGTCGGTCGGCTCCTGCCAGCCCGGCAGGGACCGCAGAGACGCGTTGGCCTGCATGTCGATGGCATAGAGTTCGCTGAGCATCCGCTGCCGAATGACCTGAGTCGCACCCTGCACCAGTTCGCGCATGCGTTCGCGCAACGGTGTAAAGTTCAGTTCGGTTGCGCCACCTTTGGCAAGCAACGGGGATTGCCCGTCGGGTCCGCGCACAACCGATACGACGGCTTCGGCCACGGTGTCATCCATCACACCACGCAAGTTTGCCAGAACATCATCCATGTCGCGGGTGATTTCTGCGGTTTTGTCCGATACCAGCTTGCGCAACTCGGCGAGGGTCTTGTCATTCTCGCCAGCCGCATCGTCCGAAGGTTGGCCATCTTCTTCCAGCGCGCGGAGTCGGGCCTTGCTGCGTTCCAGCTCGCCCTGAGCAAAGCCGTTCAGGTGTTGCCACGCCATACGCAGTTGTTCGTTGCGCGGGCCGTCAGTCAGCGCGGTGGTGACATGCCGGCGCAGATCGGGCAAGCCCGAGGCGATCATCGCGGCATACCGCAGAACCGCCTCGCGGCTTATGGGGCCGGGGCCGCGTTTGATCTCTTCGACGCCGGCAAGGTACTGCTTCATCTGTTCGGGATGCGCCCGCAGCCAGGCGAGGATGTGATCGTGGTTGACGCCGGTTTCGTCCCCGGTCAGTGCGTAATGCGCCCACTGAGCGCTGCCCATCAGAACGTCGATGCTGGACTTCCCCAGCGCCTTTTCCAACCCGTCCAAAACGTCGGCGCGCACTTTCGCCGCGTCTTCCGCACCGCCGCCCAATTCGTCGACCCTGTTGATGAAAACCACGATCTGACCCAGCTCAAGCGCCTGCATCAGCCGGAACAGTTTCAAATCGGCGCGCGAAAGGGCCTGGTGCGCGGACAGAACCACGACGAAAAAGTCGGATTCCTTGAGGTACTGGCGCGAGATCTCTTCGCGGATCAACAGCGGATCATTGACGCCGGGCGTGTCGGTCACGGTCAGCGGGAACGGGAAGTGTCCAAGATCAAAATACACCTCGGCCTTGCGGGTGATGTCGCTGTACAAACCCCGGTCCGATCCCGGATCATGTTCGGCTTCGTCGGTCGGATCATCCCCGGCGCAGACATAGCGGGCAAGGTCATCAGACGTCAGTTCTTCGAGGTCGTGATGCTGGCCCATCAGCTGTTCGAAACTGTCACCCAGGCGCAGACGAGCGCGGTTTTTCATCGCCTCGACCTGCTCCTCGATCATCTCGCGCTTATAGCTGTCCTCATCGTCGGGGAACATGTTGCGCAGTTCTTCGCCTTCGGCGATCAGCGCCTGCCATTGGCGGTTGTCGAAGAAATGGAATTCGGCCCCCGATGTGCGCCCGGAGGGATGACCGAAATGCATGTCGGTGATCACGGTCGTCCACGGGTTCACGTCCGACGGCAGAAATTCTGCCTGTCCCGTAAAGCCGTTGATCAGGCGGGACTTCCCGGCCTTGATCTGCCCGACGAATGCAATCGATGGTTTCAGGCCGCTGAGATCGTCAACGATGCGAGAGATGAACTGACAGGTCTCGTCATTGCTCACCTCTTTCATTTCGCTGGCGATCCGGATCAATTCCCGGCGGTTGGTTTCACTCATAACACTACCCTAAAAACTGGTACCCAAGATTTGCTTCAAACTTAACTTCAACTGTCGCGAAAGCGGTGTCATCAGACCGACTCCCGCAGAGATTTCCACAGGTTGACGACGGCACCCAGCTTGCGCGCGTCATGTACGGCGGCGGCTGTATTGCGACCATCCCGGACCAGAGCGACACCCGCGCCCTTGCCACCTGACGGCCGCATGACGATCAGTTGCGGCTGTTCGAGCAGCCCGGCATTGTCCGCATCCCATCCCGCCAGGTCCTGTGCGAACCGGGTCAACAGATCATCCGAAGGGTGAAGAGGCTGGCCATCGGCGCACAGGCCATCGAACTGGTGGGTCGCCCCCTCGGCACTTGTCAGCAGACGTCCCATGGCGAACCGCTCGGCGCCGTCGAAGAAAGCCGCGGCTACACTGAGTTCTGCACTTTCAGCGCTGTCCTGCTCTTTCGTGTCCTCGACGGGATCCGGGACAACCGAAACCCGCGGCTCTGACGGCAGAACGAGCTCGGCACAGGCTTTCTGCATCTCGCTGAAAGTGATGCCGACGTCATCCGCCTCCAGCGGCCCGTCCGGTTTCAGCGACACCACTTCGATCGGAGGGGCGATCGCTGCCAGGTCGGACACGAGCCGCGCCAGCTTTTCGATCAGCGCTTCGCGCGGTTCGGTTTCGAAATCCGGAAGGGCGCCGGTGCTTGCGGAATAAACATCCGTGATCCGAGAGCTGTTCACCTCGATCGCCAGGATCGTTCCGTTCTGGGCGTTGAACTCCAAGCGTCTTGGAAGAACCGTTCCTCGGATCAGGTTCAGTATGCTGGCCCGCCGGGCCTCGGCCGTGTCCCCGGTTAACCGAACGGCCGGCGACAAACGGGGCGTCGCAGACCGCCCGATGTTTTCGAGCATGTCGATTATGTCTGTCGCCATCATGCCGTGACCCCCTCTGGTCCCGTCTAAACTGCGGCCGCTACCGGCCCCAGGCTGAGATGTGATTTCGTAAGCGTCAGCCCGATATTCGCGCTGTCGCGGCAGATGTAGCAGACCACGTGTTCCGGATAGGCCCGGGTCCGCATGAAGATGTGTAGCCGGTCGTTCGAAAACACCGAGATTTCCCCAAATCCCGGGTTCTCCGGATCTTGTAGTCCGGCCGAGGCCAACAGCGCTTCGAATGCTTGAACGCCCCGGCCCTGAAACAGATTTGCCACCGCAATGGCGAGGGTTTCCAAGGCTGCACCATCCTCGGTCCCGGTTGCCGACATGCCCAGAAGCATGCCCGTTTCCATGTCGACATATCCCGCTGCGATGCAGTCGGGAATGGTCTCCATGGCGGTGGTCAATGCGGCGTCAATCGTCATCTAAAGCTCTGTTATCCCTTATTAAGCCCAAAGGCGCAGCGGTTCGAAACCGTCGCGCCGCTGAGTAGCATTGCCGTTCGGGATGGGAAACGGTTTACCGTTTCCAACGTGTCCCATGAGGCCCGGTTACAACACATGCCACTCCGCCCTGTCTTTCGGATTTGGCACCGGTTGAATCCTGTCCTGTTCGTCGCGCCCGGTGTGCTCGTGAGCGATCTTGTCGAACTCCTCAAGAAAGGCCTGGAACACGGCGTGCAGCCCGTCCACGTCTTGGGGGATATCTTCACTGGCCGCGATTTCCCGCCACATCGCCGCCGCGCTGAGCGGAGCTCCTGCCGGCACGCTCAAAAGGTGTTCCAGCGAGGTTTCGCCTTCGCCGACCTGCTCACAAGGCACTTCGGGTTCCTGGTCTTCAGGGGTCTGGGCCGAAATCAAGCCGTTCGATTCCGGCTCAGGTTCATAGGTCGTGGCATCGTCACCCTGTTGCTGGGACAACAGCGAAGCAATGGACGAGACCGAGTCTTCGACACTGGGTGCCGAGGTCTCGTCCTGTTCGTCTGCTGCCGGCGCGGGGGACTCGCCAACCAAACGTTCTGACAGCGTGGCCAGCAGGTCTTCGTCCTGGGCACCCTGATCGTTGGTCTGGTCATCGGCGTCTGCGACCAGCATTTCGTCGTCCTCGAAATCGAGCGTATCGTCATCGACCTCGTCAAAGTCTTCGTCGTCCAGCTGAGTCACCGCAATCGAAGTTGCGGCGACGCTGAGCCGATCCTCATCCTCGTCCCGGAACAAGGCCCGCAAATCGTCATCGGGCACCGGCGACATTTCGGCGCGCAAACGGTCGGCGTCATCCGGGTTGATCCGCTCACGTTCGGTCGACTCGCCGCGGCGCTCCACCCGGGCCGGTCGAACCGGGAAGGTTGCGATCACATCGTCCGAGTTCCGGACCGCTTCGAATCCATCATCCTGATCCAGCGGGTTGGTCAACTTGAAAGGCGCGGGCTCTTCCGCTGCGGTCTGGCGATCGGATCGTTCGGGCCGCACCGGTTGGACCGGGGGCGTGCCGGCGAGGCTCTTGTCTATCTGGTAGCGGGCGAGCTTTTCCGCACGGCTGTCCATGATCTGCTCGGTGATCTCGAGAAAGCTGTCGATCATCTTGCCGCCGCCGCTGCGCGACCACAGCTCGGCGTCGCCCGTTTTGTCACGCGCGATGATCGCGTCACGGGCGGAAAACAGGATTGTCCGATTGAACAGGTGTCCAGCTTCGCGGTTGATGCGGCGGAGCACTTTCTGGCGGTCTTTCAGATCCAGTGCGTCCGCGCGCGTGACCAACAGAAGCGAGTTGTGCTGAAGCCGTTCCGGCAACGAAACCCACGTGGCGCGTTCGGTCTCACGCCAGGCTTGGGTCGAGTGGGTACACCACAGCACCCCGTTGGCCTGACCCACCGCACGGCGCCAGACATCGGCCTGGATTTTGGGGTCTGAAATGCCGGGCGTGTCGATCAGGTCGACGGCCTCGAGAATGTCCGCTTCAAGATAGATGCGGATGAACTGCGCGTCGTTGACGCCCACCTTGTCCAATTCGCCCAAACCAATCGGAGAAGTGGTCCCGTCATGGCGCTGGACGTAAGCGGGTTTATTGCCCCAACTGAACCAGACCGGCGGCAGCTGGGTGGCCGTCACCTGCGTCGGTAGGGCCTGCTTGCGCAGCAGGAAGTTCATGAGCGTGGACTTGCCTGCGCTGAACTCTCCCATCAGCGCAAAAACTGGTTTGCGGCGGGACCACTGCTCGATGCGTTCCCATGCCCGAGGAGAGACGAAGCGGATTTGTGAATCTTTTGCCATGGCTTTCTTACGCTGCTTCGTTGCTGAGGTCTTTGAGGATATCGCCGAGGATTTCGTCACGAGATTTCTTCGGCTCGAGCCCGGCCATCAGGTCCGGGGAGGTGCCCGGTGCCTTCTCGGCCGATTGCGAGATGCTCAGAAGGGTTTCCTGCTGCTCGCGCATGAAATCCGACAGGACGGCCCGAACATTTTCCAGAACGGCTGCGATCTGGGTTTCTTCAAGGTCCTTGGTGATCGAATTGGCTTCTGATGCGATAAGGCGGGTGTAGTCCGCCGCATAGGCTTCAAACCCTTTGCGGCGTTGCCACCAGCGTCGCCACCATGTGCTTTGAAGGTCCAGGGCGATCGTTCGGCCAATGCCCAATGGAGGCGGTACGCGCGGCACAATGGGCGCCTCGATGCTGAATTCGCCCAAGTGGTTACCCAGAAGCTTCTGATACAGGGCCTCGACATCCGCGGCGGCTGCGGAATACAGCGCGCCGGCGTCCTTGCGCATTGCGCGGGCAAAGCTGAAATAGGCGGCCTTCTGCAGGGTACGAAGCCCGGCCGGGTCGTATTGCCAGGTGCCCTGTTCGCCGTTCTGCTCGAGATGCGCGATCAACGAGTCCGTTGCACGTTTGACGAAGTTTGCCTCGGCCGAAGCCAGACGTTCCAACACCTTGTCGCGCAGGGACGTCGTGAGGGCGGCAGCTTTCTTGTCATATTCGGCCGCGACGGTGGCGATCGCATCTTCGGGTGACACGCCGTCAAGATCGCGAACAACGCCGTCTCCGCCCGACAGGCTCTTTGCGACCGAGGTGGCGCGAATCTGACTTGCGATGTTGCGGGCGCGGTGACGGACACGGTCCAGAAGGCGCGTGCCTGCGCCTTGTGCGATCCGTTCGTTCATGGCCAACAGCAGGTCAGGCAGACCAGAAAGGGCCCAGATCTTGTCCAGCGATGCGGCCTGATCACCAAAACCGGCGGCCAGATAGAACGTGTTGAGGGCCTGGCGGGAATCGTCGGTGAGAATATCGGGGTTGCCGGTCAGTGCAGCCTCGGCCCACAACGCACTTCCGAAAACGACACTGGTGCTTGTGTCGATGCCATTCTGCTTGAGCGTGTCCTGAATGCGGTCGCGAATTTCGGGGACTTGCTTGACCGGGTCGGTCAGTTCGTCGATCCGGTTGACGAACAGGACGATCTGCCGGTTCTCGAACTGCGCGATGATCCGCATCAGCGCCATGTCCATCGTGGTCAGCGCCTGGCTTGCCGCCAAGACCACGACGCAGACTTCCGATCCGCGCAGGCTGCGCAGAGTGATCTGTTCGCGCACCATGAACGTGTCGTTGACGCCCGGCGTGTCGCACAGTTTCAGCGCGATCGGGTACTGCGGAATGTCCATATACAATTCCGCGGCTTTGGTCACGTCGGCGAACCGGCCCGTTTTCGGATTGATGTCCGGATCGTCTTCGTCACCCAGGCAGACATAGCGCTGGATCAGCTCTTCGTCGAAATAGTCATACTGGTGGCTTTGGCCCAGGATCAGGTCGAAGTGCTTGCCCAGGCGTTCCTCGGACTTGGCCTTCATCTGCGCGATCTGACGGCGGATGTCCTCCATCTCGTCGTCGGCGCCTGCGCGATTGGCCAGTTCGCCCAAACGGCCACCGCCGACCATAAGATTGTCCCATTCTTCCTGCTCGAAGAAGGTGAACTTGGATCTGTATTCACCGGGCATGCGGGTGTTGATGTTCAGCGTGGTCACGACCGAGGTCCACGGGTTCACATCCGACGGCAGCAGACCGGGCCGACCGGCGAGAATGTTGACGATCGAAGATTTGCCCGCCTTCACCTGGCCGACGAAAGTGACGCTGGCGGTGAAGTTTTCCATACGGGTCTTGAGCGTGGCCAGCCGCGCAGTCGAGCGCGCATCCGCCACCTCTGTCAGTTGGTCGATCTGTGTCGTCAGTGCGGACATGGCTTCCGACATCGGCGCCAATGCCTCGTTTCCTACAGACAAAAGGTGGTCGTTGCGGGCCATGTTCAGCCTCCGGTTCCGGTTGCAGCGATTTGGGTATGCCCGGATTCCGTCAAACTGGCAGGCGCCATGCCTGAAAAGCTGTCGATCCGGGCGATCAGTTCGAGAGCGTTGCCCAGCATCTCGGCCTCGGTTCCGGGCGAGATGGTATCGAAGGCGCGCGAATCGGCCAGCACTTCGATCGAGCTGAACCGGGTTCCATTGTCCAGGCGCGCGACCCGTCGTCCGGTCGGAAACCCATTGGATTTGGCCGATGGAAGGGGCATTCGCGCATTTGCCAACAGGTATTCGTTGCCCTCATGCGTCTTCAGGGCAATGCCGAAACCCGTGTTCGGGAATTGCTGGTTGAGGTTTTTGAGCTCGCCGACAAAGCTTTCTCTTGCAAGAAAGACGACGTCTTGCTCGGTGGCAGCGGAGTTGATCTGTTCGGTCACGACTGAGACCCTTGTACTGGAGTTGAGCAAAAAACTCGTACGGTGCCGAAAAGGCGAAAAAGACTCATTAACTCCTTGGTAGACAGAATTACCTTCATCGCGGTGTTATTTTGACGTGATTGAGATATTTTGGCGTTTGAAATGTGGCGCAATTATGGTGGCCGTTGCATGACAATGCCGCAACTTCAGGATGTATAAACCAAAACAGGCAAGACTGCCGGGCTTGGATCAGGGGTGTGTTTCGGCGTGCGATTGGGTTAGTCGTGATGAATTCGACAGATAGCTAGTGTTTTGTAAAATAGATGAAAAATAGAAAACCAGATCAGAGGTTGAGTGCACGCCACGGCAGAAGGCGGAGGGACCGAATTGCTATGGGTTCAGTGTGGGGTTGATGAGGGTGGTCGAGACGTCCCCATGCGACCCACAACGTCAGCGAGAATTTTGTATTTTTTGAAAAATTGGGAATGTGTCCAAAAACAGAACAATTATGGCGTTTTGTTTCGTTCCGAAAACGACGGGTTTCAGCCTTAAGAATTCCATTTGGCGATAAAAATAAACCGGGAAGCCGGATGCCACACATTCTGGCGCCGTTGCGCGGGTCGATCTCCCCCTCGCCTAGGTCATTTCCATTGTTTCCGAACGGGGGTCAATATTCCGTCGCAGACGGCAAGATTTCCTCTCGCGCTTGTCCAAAAGGTTTGTTATCAGCCCTTCCATTCGGCGCGTCGGCGCCGTGTTGCGGGTGTGGCGAAATTGGTAGACGCACCAGATTTAGGTTCTGGCGCCGCAAGGCGTGGGGGTTCAAGTCCCTCCACCCGCACCATTTTCTTTCTTACCGATCATGCTGCGTGGGCGGATGCTGAGGCGCTACAAAGATGCCGCCGCGCGGCTGGCTTGGTCATAGTGGCCGGACAGGGCCCGCAGGTCGCGGGCCAGGTCCCTCAGATCCGGGCCCGACAGGTCGGTGGCTGACAGCCCCTCCAGCAGGCATTGCTGGCGGACTTTCCGGTAGGCATCGCATAGCTCCACTCCCTCGGGCGAGGTGCGGTAGAACACCTCTTTCCCACGCTTTTCCGACGTCAGAAGCCCAGCCTTCAGCAGTTTCCGCAGGGCGTAGTTCACGGTGTGGCTGTCCTCGATGTTCAGAAGAAAGCAGATGTCGGTCAGGCGCTTGTCGCGTCCGCGGTGATTGACATTGTGCAGGATCAGGATGTCGAGCGGTCCCAGATCGGCCTGCCCGGCTGCGGCCATGCATCGGGTCATCCAGCGTGAGAACGCATTGTAGACAATGATCAGGCCGAATTCGAGTTCGGAAAGTTCCCAGCCTTCGCCCTCGGCCAGGTGGCGAGAGGAAACGATGCGGCGTGTGTCGGGGGAAGAATCGGTCATATTGCGGCCTTTTGATCTGCAAAACGCTGAGAAATTATCAGTGTTTTGGCATGGAGCGCGTATGTTTTCAACGTGTTGACCTTTGAAGTTTTCAGCGTCTTGGTTAAAACGATAACAAAACGTTGACAAATCGCAAACGTTGAGTCAGCTTCTGCGCCAGTACTCAAGCAGGGAGAGCCAAAATGAAAATGATGAAAATTGCCGGTGGCGCGGTTGCCGCGCTGGCCGGGTTGGCCATGCAGGTGCAGGCCGAGACCTGGGACATGCCGACGCCCTATCCGGACGCCACCTTCCATACCGTGAACATCCACGACTTCGCCAAGGACGTGGCTGCGGCCACCGACGGCGCCCTTGAAATCAAGGTCCATTCCGCCGGGTCGCTGTTCAAGCACCCCGAGATCAGCAAGGCAGTTCGCAGCGGCCAGGTGCCCGTCGGAGAGTTTTTCCTGTCGTTGCTGGCCAATGACAACCCGGCCTTCGGAGCGGACTCGCTGCCGTTTCTAGCCACCAACTATGACGATGCCCGAAAACTGTGGGCGGCACAGAAGGACGTGATCAACGGTCTGTTGGACGAACAGGGCATGATGGTGCTGTACGCCGTGCCGTGGCCGCCGCAGGGTCTGTACACGACCAAGGAAATCAACAGCGTGGATGACCTGGCGGGCCTGAAGTTCCGCACCTACAACGCCACGCTGGAAGAATTCGCCAACCTGGCGGGCGCTGCGCCCACACAGGTCGAGGTTCCGGACATTCCACAGGCCTTCAGCACCGGCCGGGTCGAAGCGATGATCACTTCGCCCTCGACCGGGGTGAACTCGAAGGCGTGGGACTTTCTGACCCACTACACCGACATCCAGGCCTGGATTCCCAAAAACGTGGTCGTGGTGAACAAGCGCGCCTTCCGCCGTCTGGATGACGCGACCCAGGCCGCCGTTCTCGAGGCTGCCGCCGCCGCCGAAGCCCGCGGCTGGGAAATGAGCCAGGCCGAGACCGCCAAGCAGACCGCAGTTCTGCAGGAAAACGGCATCACCGTGGTACAGCCATCCGAAGAGTTGATGGCTGGCCTGCGTGAAATCGGCGCGCAGATGCTCGAAAACTGGAAGGCCAACGCCGGCGAGGACGGTGCCGCGTTGCTGCAGGCCTATCAGCAGTAAACGACCCGAACCGGCCGGGCGCCAAACGCCCGGCCGGGTTCGACAACAAGGGGAGGGGATGGCGATGCTGCGGCGCAGTCTTGATTTCATCTATCGTGCGGCCGGCGGATTGGCGGCGCTGTTCATTCTGGCCATCGTCGTGCTGGTCTTTGCGCAGGTCGGGCTGAACCTGGCCGACAAGATCTGGGCCGCGCTGACCGGGCGGGGCGTGGGTCTGACCATCCCGTCCTATGCCGATTTCACCGGATTCTTTCTGGCCGCATCCAGCTTTCTGGCGCTGGCCTATACGCTGCGCGCCGGCGGGCATATCCGGGTGACGCTGCTGATCGGGCGAATGCCCAAGGGGCCGCGCCGCCTGACCGAGATCTGCGTGGTGACAATTGCCCTGGCCATGAGCGCCTATGCCACCTGGTATCTGGGCTTGCTGGTGCTGGAATCTCTGGAATATGGCGACCGCAGCCCGGGCATGGTCTCGGTGCCGTTGTGGATCGTGCAGATGCCGGTCCTGCTGGGGCTGGCCATCCTGACTCTTGCCCTGTTCGACGAACTTGTCGGTCTGCTGGCGGGCCACGCGCCCAGCTGGGACGGCAAGGGCGAAAACCTTCTGAGCGAATAGGGCCAGCAGATGTCGATTGCCACGCTTTCCATCATTCTTCTTGTTCTGTTGTTCGCCTTTCTGGGGTCGGGCTTGTGGGTGGCGTTTTCGCTGCTGGGGGTCGGGATCGCGGCGATGGCGCTGTTCTCCGATGCGCCGCTGGGGCTGGTCATGGCGACCACCTTGTGGGGGCACAGCAATTCCTGGGCGCTGGCAGCGCTGCCGCTGTTCATCTGGATGGGCGAGATCCTGTTCCGCTCGCGCCTGTCCGAGGACATGTTCACCGGCCTGTCGCCCTGGATGAACCGGCTGCCGGGGCAGTTGCTGCATGTGAACGTCTTTGCCTGCGGGATCTTTGCGGCTGTGTCCGGGTCGTCGGCGGCCACGGCGGCCACGATCGGCAAGCTGTCGATCCCGGAACTCTCGCGCCGCGGCTATCCCGAGAAGATGATCATCGGCACGCTGGCCGGCTCGGCCACGCTGGGCCTGCTGATCCCGCCGTCAATCATCCTGATCGTCTATGGCGTGGCGACCGAGCAATCCATCGCCCGCCTGTTCGTGGCCGGAGTTCTGCCGGGACTGCTTCTGGTGGGGCTGTTCGTGGGCTATGTCGCAATCTGGGCGCTGATCAACCGCGCCAACCTGCCCACCGAGGACATCCGGGCGAGTTTCGCGGAAAAACTGCGTCGCTCGCGCCGACTGGTGCCGGTGATACTGCTGATCGTCGGTGTGATCGGCTCGATCTATGCCGGGATAGCCTCGCCCACCGATGCGGCCGCCGTGGGCGTGGTGCTGGCGCTGCTGCTGTCCTGGCGCGAGGGCACGTTGACCCGCGCCAGCTTCGTCGACGGGCTGATGGGGGCCACCGTGACCTCGTGCATGATTGCCTTCATCCTTGCAGGGGCCTCGTTCCTGACCGTGGCGATGGGCTTCACCGGCATTCCGCGCGTGTTGGCAGAATGGATCGGGTCGCTGGGCCTGTCCACCTTCACGCTGCTGGCGGCACTGACCGTGTTCTTCGTGATCATGGGATGCTTTCTGGACGGGATCTCGGTTGTGGTGCTTACGGCTTCGGTCATCATGCCGATGGTGATGCAGGCGGGGATCGACCCGCTGTGGTTCGGCATCTTCCTGGTGATCGTGGTCGAGATGTCGCAGATTACTCCGCCCGTGGGCTTCAACCTGTTCGTGCTGCAATCGCTGACCGGGCGCGACATCCTGCGGGTGGCCCATGCGGCGCTGCCGTTCTTCTTCTTGATGATCGTGGCGCTGGTGATCATCGTGGCTTTTCCCGGCATCGTGACCTATCTGCCGAACCAGATGTGACGGGGGCGATGCAGGATTTTCCAATCATACGTACCGCCGGCGTGGACGGGCTGTTGATCAGCTTTGCCGCCGCACTCAGCGAACCGGCCAACCGCGCAGCGCTCGCCTTTCGCGCCGCGCTCGAGGCGGAGGGCTGGGCGGGGGTCGAGGAAACCTCGTCCTCGCTGGTCTCGGCCTTCGTCCGGTTCGATCCGCTGCGCCTGACACACGCCACGTTGCACCGGCAGGTGCAGACGCTGTTGGACCAGCGCGACTGGTACGCTGCCGACCTGCCCGGCGGGCACAGGTTCTGGCGGGTGCCCACCGTCTTTGGCACGGATCTGGCGCCGCAGCTGGGGCAGGCGGCGCAGGCGGCGGGCCTGTCCGAGGCCGAGGCGGTCCGGTCGCTGTCCGAGGCGCGGGTACGGGTGCAGACCATCGGCTTTGCTCCCGGTCAGCCATATCTGGGTGAGTTGCCGCCCGCCTGGGACATCCCCCGGCAAAAGGAGTTGACCCCGCGCGTACCCGAAGGCGCGCTGGTGGTGGCGCTGCGGCAGCTTGTGCTGTTCTCGGTCACCACGCCGACCGGATGGCAACATGTGGGCCAGACCGCCATCCGTTTGTTCCAGCCTGATATGCCCCAACCCTTCCTGCTGCGCCCCGGGGATGAGGTGCAGTTCACCCCCGCCGACCCGGAAACGCTGGCGCGGATGCGCAGCGATCCGCGCGGCGGCGCCAGTTGCGAGCCGTTGGCATGAGCGCGCATCTGACCATATTGCGCGCGGGGCCCGGCCTGACGGTGCAGGACATGGGGCGACCCGGGTATCTGGACATGGGCCTGTCGCGCGGTGGTGCGGTGGACCGGCTTGCATTGGCCGAAGGCGCAGCGCTGCTGGGACAGGCCGACAGTCTTGCCGCCCTGGAAATGGCCGGTATGGGCGGCGAATTTCAGGCTGATCAGGACCTGCGCATCGCCCTGACTGGCGCGCGGATGCGGGCGCAGATCGACGGCGCGACCGCAGTCTGGAACGCCTCGCACCTCCTGCCTGCGGGCGCCCGGCTCAGCATTGGGCCGGCCGTAGCCGGCAGCTATGGATACCTCAGCATCGGCGGCGGGGTGCAGGGCGACCCGGTTCTTGGCGCCCGTTCGGCGCATCTGACGGCGGGGATCGGAGCCGTGCTGAAGGCGGGGGACCGGCTGGCGATCGGCCTGGACGCGGGCGGTGCAACCGGCATGACCTTCGACCCCGAGGACCGGTTCTCGGGCGGTGAAATCCACATCGTGGCAAGTTTCCAGACCGACCTGTTCGCCGCCGACGTTCTGGAGCGGCTGCAAAACACCGCGTTTCGCCGGGACGCGCGCGCCAACCGCATGGGCGTGCGGCTGGAAAGCGACGGACCAGGCTTTCATGTCTCTGGCGGGCGCAGCGTGCTGTCGGAAACCATCGTGCCGGGTGACATCCAGGTCACCGGCGACGGCACGCCCTTCGTGCTGTTGGCCGAGTGCCAGACCACCGGCGGTTATCCCCGCATCGGCACCGTTCTGCCCTGCGACCTGCCCAAGGTGGCGCAGGCCCCGGCCGGGGCCGACCTGCGGTTCCGTTTCGTGTCGCTGGACGAAGCGGTGACTGCCGAGCGCGCTGCGGCGCAAGCCCGCGCCGCGCTACCCCGGGCGCTACGCCCGCTGATCCGCGATCCGCGCAGCATGTCCGACCTGCTATCCTATCAACTGATCAGCGGCGCCATCGCCCGCGAAGAGGACGTTTTGTAGAAAAGGAGCCTGTGCCATGGCACATCAAGTCGATCTGAACGCCGATATGGGCGAAAGCTTTGGCCCCTGGAAAATGGGCGATGACGCGGCGCTGCTGAAGATCGTGACGTCGGCCAACGTGGCCTGCGGGTTTCATGCGGGCGACTGGGACGTGATGGCCACGACGATGGCGCAGGCGGTCGAAAACGGCGTGGGCATCGGCGCGCATCCCGGCTTTGCCGATCTGCACGGCTTTGGGCGTCAGCGGATGCACTATCCCCTGCCGTCGCTGCAGAACCTGATCCGCTATCAGGTCGGCGCGGCGCAGGCGATGGCACGGGCAACCGGCGGGCAGGTGCGTCATCTGAAACTGCACGGTGCGCTGGCTAACATGGCATCCGAGGATCAGGCGATGGCACGTGCCTGCTACGAGGCCGCGTTGTCGGTGGCTCCGGATCTGATCATCATGGTTCTGGCCGGAACCGCCCAGCAACGCGCCGCGCGCGACCTGGGCTGTCCGGTGGCCTGCGAGATCTTTGCCGATCGCGCCTACAACGACGACGCCACGCTGGTCGACCGCAGCCTGCCCGGCGCGGTGATCCACGACCCCGACCGCGCCGCCACCCGCATGGTCGAGATGGTCAAGGCCGGGGCGATCATCACCGAAAGCGGCAAGCATATCCCGACCCGCATCGACACGATCTGCCTGCATGGAGACACGCCCACGGCGGTGTCGATTGCGGCCGGTGTCCGCCATGCCCTGCAGAAGAGCGGGGTTGAGCTCAAGCAGTTCGCCGGTGGCCCTGCCTAGGCTTCTCGATCGACGCGGCTGTTCAATGCGTCTCGCGTTCGATGACGCTGGGGTCCAAAAAGATACTCTCTTCGGGACGTCCGGGATCGACGAGCCTACGCTCCAGCAACGCGATGATCGCGTCAACGGCGGCGTCGATGGGGTTCCGGACTGTCGTCAGGCGGAATGTTGGCCATTTCGCCATGGCGATGTCGTCGAAACCAACAATCGCCAAATCGCCGGGTACGTTCAGAGACAGATCGCGCGCAGCCGATAGCGCCCCGATCGCCGTGGCGTCATTGGCGCAGACAAGCGCATCCAGAGAGGCGCGGGACAACAGACTGCGCGCGGCGCCGTATCCGCTGTCGACCGAGTAGTCAGTCGGGTGTTCGGCCACGAGGTCAAGCCCCGCCCGATCCAGCGCCTGGAGGACCCCGGCGCGTCGCCGTGAAGACGAATAGAACTCCTCGGGTCCGCTGAGAAACCCGAACCGGCGCCGCCCCCGGCTGATCAGCAAGTCGGTGATCATGGTCATGCCATCGGCATTGCGGCAGCAGACATTGTCGACACGGGGCCCTTGAACGGGACGGCCTGACGAGATCATCGGGATGCCGAACCGCGCACATCTGTCGACGATCTCTTCGGACATGCTGCCGCCGCGCAGAATCAATGCGTCCAACGGATAGCGCAGCAGCTCTCGCAGCGCCTGATCCGTGTTGGCGCCGGTTCGGTCGATCAGAATGGGCCATTTCTTCAACCCGCTCAGGGCCTGGGCCAGTTCACCGACAAAGGCCGAGTCGTAGGGGCTGCGCATGTTGCCGACGAAGACGGCGACCAAATTTGATTGCCCGGCCTTGAGGCCAGCGGCCAGGGCATTCGGCTGATACCCGGTATCGGCTGCGATCTTGAGGATCCGTCGGCGCTTCTCGGAATCGACATAGGCACCGGGCGTGAAAGCGCGCGAAACAGCTGAACGCGAGACGCCCGCAAGGTCCGCAACGGTCTGGGCCGTTGCGCGCCGGGGGCGTTTTGCGTCCTTGTTTCTCTCGCTACACATGCGGTTTGCGTTTC
The DNA here is from genome assembly GCF_056536885.1 of Ruegeria sp. CI5. Lineage (NCBI taxonomy): Bacteria > Pseudomonadati > Pseudomonadota > Alphaproteobacteria > Rhodobacterales > Roseobacteraceae > Ruegeria > Ruegeria sp. CI5. The sequence goes on along the minus strand of NZ_JBQFQN010000002.1, from coordinate 192,560 downwards.
GCCTGTTCAGAGGGTTTCAACATTCTTGCAATGAATCGAATCTTTCATCAAACTGTCACGGTTGGAAGCTAGTGAACACGTGTGCACATTTTGCGAAAGGTGTCAGCCTTTTTCTGGATGTGAAATATGTCATCGGGAAAATACCCCATAGTTTCCAGGGCTTTGGCCCGCCCGTAGGGGCGCAACATGAATCGGAGGAACTACATGATAAACGTCAAAACAGGTGCTGCTGCTGCCGCGTTCGCGATGATGGCGAATACGGTCTCGGCCGAAGTCGAGATTACGTGGTGGCACGCCATGGGAGGAGCCCTGGGTGACACCGTCAACCAGATTGCCGAGGATTTCAACGCGTCCCAGGACGACTACAAGATCACGCCGGTTTTCAAGGGCACGTATGAAGAGACCCTGACCGCCGGCATCGCCGCATTCCGTGCGGGTGAACAGCCAAACGTCCTGCAGGTATTCGACGCCGGCGCCGCCACCGTGATTGGCGCAAAGGGTGCGACCGTTCCGGTTCAGGACCTGCTGGAGCAGAATGGCGTTGCGTTCGACATCGAGGACTATATCTCCGGCGTTCGCTACTTCTATGCCGACAGCGACGGCAAGATGATCGGGATGCCGTTCAACTCGTCCTCGCCCATCATGTATTACAACGTCGATGCGCTGGAAAAAGCGGGTGTGACACCGCCGAAAACCTGGGAAGAGTTCCAGACCGTGACGGCGCCGGCGCTGAAAGAGGCCGGCTATATCGGCCTGTCGCAGTCGCATCTGCCCTGGATCTTCACCGAGAACTTCCATTCGCGCCACGACCTGCCGTTCGCCACCAACGACAACGGCTATGAAGGCGCTGACGGCACCAAGATTCTTGTCAACAACGACGCGATCAAGGCACACTTCACAGCCGTCAAAGACTGGAAGGACAACGGGTTCTTCGAATGGTACGGCACCGGCTGGAGCGACAACCAGACCCCGTTCGAAGAAGGCAAGGTTGCCATCTGGCTGGGCTCGTCCGGTTCGTTCGGCGGCCTGTCCAAGAAGGACCTGCCGTTTGAGTTTTCGGCCACCTTCCTGCCCTATTGGGAAGCTGTGACCAAAGAACCCAAGCAGACCTTCATCGGTGGCGCGGCCCTGTTCGCGATGGCCGGCAAGAGCGACGAGGAAAACAAGGCCACCGCGGCATTCTTCGAGTTCCTGACCAAGCCCGAAACCCAGTACATGTGGCACCGCGAGACCGGCTATGTTCCGATCACCACCGCCGCCTATGAAATGGCGAAGGGCGATGGTCACTATGACCGTGCTCCGGCCGCCGAAGTCGGCATCAAGCAGCTGTCGCTGCCTGCTGGTGAAAACACCAAGGGCTATCGCATGGGCTTCTACGTCCAGATCCGCGACGTGATGAACCGCGAATATGGCCGGATCCTGACGGGTGAAACCTCGGTCGAGGACGCCTTCAAGGCAATCGAGGACGAAGCCAACGGTCTGCTCGAGCGTTTCGCAAAAACCCAGAGCTGATCCCACTCGCCAAGAAACGGGCGGTCGCAGAAGTGCGACCGTCCTCCCTTTTTCGGAGTTTTCATGAAACGCGCTGGTTTTTCCACTCGCTGGCTGCCGGTTCTTCTGCTGTTGCCGCAGCTGTTGATCATCGCGGTCTTTTTCTACTGGCCTGCCGCTCACGCGGTGCAGTCTTCGTTCTTCCTTCAGGATCCGTTCGGGTTTGGGTCGACCTTCGTCGGGCTGGACAACTACAGCGACCTTGCCGGGAATTCCGAGTATCTCAGCATTGCCTGGTTCACGGTGATCTTCACCGTTCTGGTGACGTTCTTTTCGCTTTCGATCGCGTTATTGCTGGCCGTGAAGGCCGACAATGTGCTGCGCGGCGCCAAGACCTATCGCACGCTGCTGATGTGGGTCTATGCTGTGGCGCCGCCGGTGGCGGGTTTCATCGGCCTGATCCTGTTCAACCAGAGCTGGGGGCCATTGACCGAACTGGCGCGCTCGATCGGGTGGGATTTCAAACTGGGCGTGAATTTCAATGACACCGCCACCGCGATGGTTATCGTTTCGGTCTGGAAACAGGTTCCGGTGAACTTCATCTTCTTTCTGTCTGGCCTGCAATCGATCCCGCGATCGGTGCGTGAGGCGGCTTTGATCGACAACCGCTCATCCACGGGCCGGTTCTGGGACGTGACTTTCCCCCTGCTGGCGCCGACCGGGTTTTTCCTGCTGATCATCAATATCACCTACGCATTGTTTGATACTTTCGGTGTGATCGACACGATGGTGAAGGGTGAGCCGGGCAACAACCCGATGACGTTGGTCTACAAGGTCTATGTGGACGGCTTCCGCGGCAACGACCTGGGTGGCAGCTCGGCGCAGTCGGTTGTTCTGATGGTGCTGGTTCTGGCCCTGACGGTGTTCCAGTTCCGGCTGGTCGAGCGCCGCATCCACTACACGTAAGGAGGGCAGACAATGACCGAAGCACATACCCCTGCGATGGCGTCCGCCACTTCATCCACCCAAACGCGAAAGCGCGGCATCCGACTGTCCACGATCCTGGATCACACGATTCTGATCGTCGGATCGTTGTTCATGATGCTGCCGCTGTTGATGATCTTCCAGATGACGACCGTTCCGGATGTCGAGGTGATCAAGACCGGACCCAGCCTGACGATCGGGGACGAACTTGGCCCCAACTTCCAGAAAGCAATGTTCGAGGCCTCGGGCTTTTCCGGCCAGAACACGGGCATGAACATGCTCAAAAACTCGTTCATCCTGGGCATCGGTTTTGCGCTCGGAAAGATCATCATCGGCATGATGGCGGCCTATGCGATCGTCTATTTCCGGCTGCGCTTCGCCACGCTGGCTTTCTGGGTGATCTTCACCACGTTGTTGCTGCCGCTCGAGGTGCGCATTCTGCCCTCGTACGAAGTGGTGCAGAAACTGGGCATGCTGAACACCTATCAGGGCCTCATCATCCCGCTGATCGCCTCGGCGACCGCCACGTTCTTCTTCCGGCAGTTCTTCCGCTCGGTTCCAGAAGAGTTGGTCGAGGCCGCGCGGATCGATGGCGCCGGCCCGGTGAAATTCTTCATCGACATCCTGGTGCCGCTGTCGCGTACGATGATTGCGGCGATGTTCATCATCATGTTCGTGTTCGGGTGGAACCAGTATCTGTGGCCCACCATGATCACCACCGAAGAGGACATGTTCACCCTGGTGCGCGGGATCAAGCAGATCACGCAGGTGCTGGAGGGCAACCGCATTCCCGAATACGGCCGGGCCAACCTGCTGGCGATCATCGCCATCATCCCCCCGGTCATGGTCGTCATCTTTTTCCAAAGCTGGTTCGTCAAGGGCCTGACGGAATCCGACAAGTAAGGCAGAATCAATGGCTCAGGTATCCCTGAAGAACATCCGAAAAATCTATCCCAACGGCGCCGAGGCGCTGACCCCGTCCAGTTTCGACATCGGTGATGGCGAATTCGTGGTTCTTGTCGGCCCGTCGGGCTGCGGCAAGTCCACACTGCTGCGCATGGTGGCCGGCCTTGAAGAAATCACCGAAGGCGAACTGGCGATCAATGGCCGCGTCATGAATGACGTTGATCCGGCCGATCGCGACATCGCCATGGTGTTCCAGAACTATGCGCTGTACCCGCATATGAGCGTGCGCAAGAACATCGCCTATGGTCTGAAAAATCGAAAGACGCCCAAGGACGAAATCGACCGCAAGGTGGCCGAAGCCGCTTCGATGCTGAACCTGAACGAGTTTCTGGATCGAAAGCCCTCGCAACTGTCGGGCGGTCAACGCCAACGGGTTGCCATGGGGCGGGCCATCGTGCGTGATCCGGCGCTGTTCCTGTTCGACGAACCGCTGTCGAACCTCGATGCCAAGCTGCGCAACCAGATGCGGATCGAGATCAAGGCGTTGCAGCGGCGTCTGGGCGTGACCTCGATCTACGTCACCCATGACCAGGTCGAGGCGATGACCATGGCTGACCGCATCATTGTGATGAACGCGGGCCGGATCGAACAGATCGGCACCCCGGCCGAGATCTATCACCGCCCGGCCTCGACCTTCGTGGCCAGCTTCATGGGTGCTCCGCCGATGAATCTGATCGGCGCACGTCTGGAGGGCGGCCGCGTGATGATCAACGGCGACACGGTGCTTGCCACGGCCGAAGGGTCCGGCGCGGTGACTGTAGGTGTGCGGCCCGAAGATGTACTGATCGGGGCGGAGGGCTCGATCGCCTTTCACGTCGACATCATCGAAGAGCTTGGCGCGCACCGCCTGTTGCACGGGCGTCTGGCGGATCAGGAGTTCACGATCCACGTGGGCAAGGATGTCGAAGCCGCGCCCGGAGAAACGCGGATCTCACTCAAGCCCGACGCGATCAGCCTGTTCCACCCGGAAACCGGAAAAGCCCTGTGATCACGAACATCGTGTCGTCTTTGCCACCGGTCTCGGATGATGTCCGAGACCGCATATTGGCGGCGCCGCGAACGGCCGAGGCGCACCGCGCCCTGATGGCGCAGACACCGGCGATGAACGCGGTGCAATTGGGCGGAAACGCAACCCGGGACGTTCTGGGTGCGCGTTTCTCGGCTGCGGCTTGGAATGTGGAACGCTGCCTTTTCCCCGAAGAAAGCGCAGCCCACCTGGCGGCTGTGACCCCGGACATCGTTCTGCTGTCCGAGGTGGACCACGGTATGTCCCGTACCGGTCAAAGTCACACGACGGCAGAAATGGCCGACAAGCTGGGTATGGTCTACGCCTTTGGAGTTGAGTTCCACGAACTGGATCTGGGCGGTCCGACCGAGCGCGCCTTTTGCAAGGATGATTTCAACACCCTCGGGTGGCATGGGAACGCGATTCTGTCCTCGGTTCCGTTCAAACGCGTGGCCATGATCCGTCTTGACGACCATGGCCACTGGTTTGCGTCCGAGTCCGGGGCGTCGGATCCGCAACAACCGCGGCTGGGTGGCCGAATGGCGATTGCAGCAGAAGTCGCGACCGAGAACGGGCCTGTATGCGTGGTCTCCACCCATCTGGAAAGCAACGCCGCGGCCGCGCATCGCCATGCGCAGTTTCAGCTTCTGCTGGATGCGCTCGATGAGTTTGCGCCCGGGGTGCCGGTGCTGATCGGTGGCGATCTGAATACCGGCAACCACCTGCCACCGGATTTCGACTGGCGCCGGGAAACCCTGTTTGCTTTGGCGGAGCAGCGCGGCTTTTCCTGGGAGTTCACGACCGAAGGCCACACCACCCGGCCCAGCCTGATCACGCCGCACCCGGACCGGGTGATGAAGCTGGACTGGTTCGCCGGCAAGGGGATGATCTGCCGCGACCGGGGTCTGCTTTCGTCGCTGACCGCTGACGCCAAGCCGCTCTCGGATCATGACTGTGTCTGGTGCACGGTTGAGGTGCCTGACGCCGTGTGACTCCGGCCTGTCCGCGATATTTGGTCACGTGGCCCAACGTCCCGAAGAATTTCGGGGCGTTTTTTCGCGGTTCGACTGTGGAAAACGGTTTGGAAACCCCATAAGAACGAGGCCACCTATTCAACAGGCGGAAAACCAGTCCAGTGTTTGACCTCCCCGCGCAGCGCGCGCATCTTGCCGAGAAATTCGACCTGACCCCGTCGCCCGAGCTGGCCGCCAGCATGAGCGATATCTACGACCGCATGTCGCGTGTCGTCACGCCAGCGGATTGGGCGATCTACGCGCCCTATGTCAAGGCGATCAACGATCTGAAAGCCGAACGCAACGCGGTGATCCTGGGCCACAACTACATGACGCCCGAAATCTATCACGGCATTTCGGACTTCGTCGGCGACAGCCTGCAGCTGGCCATCAAGGCGACCGAGGTCGAGGCCGACGTGATCGTGCAATGCGGTGTGCATTTCATGGCCGAGACCTCGAAGATCCTCAGCCCCGAAAAGACGGTTCTGATGCCAGACATGGAGGCCGGCTGTTCGCTGGCCGAGTCGATCACCGCCGAAGGCATTGCCGAGATGCGCCGCCGCTATCCCGGCGCGCCGGTCGTGACCTATGTGAACACCACGGCCGAGGTGAAGGCGGCATCCGACATCTGCTGCACCTCGTCCAACGCGGCGCAGATCGTGGCGGCGATGGACAGCGACACGGTCATCATGACCCCCGACCAGTACCTGGCGCAGAACGTGGCCCGCGACGTGCCGCAGAAGAACGTGGTCTGGTGGGAAGGCTCGTGCATCGTGCACGAACAATACACGGCGCAGGACCTGCGCGAGTTCCGCGAATGGAACCCGGGCACCCGCCTGATCGCGCATCCCGAATGCCCGCCTGACGTTGTGGCCGAAGCCGATTTCTCGGGTTCGACCAGCGGCATCATCAAATACGTCACCGACGAAAAGCCTGAAAAGGCGATGCTGATCACCGAGTGTTCGATGGCGTCGAACATCGCCGACGCGCTGCCGCAGGTCGATTTCGTCGGGCCCTGCAACATGTGCCCCTACATGAAGAAGATCACGCTGGAAAAGGTGCTGTATGCGCTCGATACCATGACCGGGCAGGTCGAAGTTGACTCCGACGTGGCGGAAAAAGCGCGCCATTCGGTGCAGAGGATGATCGACCTGTCGCGCAAACTGGGAATTTGATTGGGGCGATGCAGACGGTCTCGACCCCTCGGGTGGTCATCATCGGCGGCGGACTGGCGGCGGTCTATACCGCGCTCAAGCTTGCTCCGCATCCGGTAGTGATGATCTCGCCCGAGCCGCTGGGCTCGGGTGCCAGTTCGGCCTGGGCACAGGGCGGGGTGGCGGCCGCGATGGACCCGTCCGACAGCCCCGAAGCCCATGCCCGCGACACGATGCGCGCCGGCGCGGGGTCGGTCCTGCAGGAGGTGGCCGAGTTCGTCACCCGTGCGGCGCGGGATCACATTCTGGACCTGTCCGATCTGGGCACCGGGTTCGACCGGGACGCCGATGGCGGGTTCATCCAGTCGCAGGAGGCGGCTCATTCGATGGCCCGCGTGGTGCGCGTCAAGGGCGACCAAGCCGGTGCCGAGATCATGCGCGCCCTGATCGCCGAGCTGCGGCGGCGTGCTTCGGTCCAGGTGATCGAAGGGGCCTTGGCGGTGGGGCTGGAAAGCGACGGGGCCAAGGTCTCGGGCGTATATCTGGCGCCGACCGATGCGCCGGGGGCCGAACCGGTGCTGCTGCGCGGGGCGGCGCATGTGCTGGCCACGGGCGGGTCGGCGGGGCTTTTTGCCCGCACCACCAACCCGGCGCGCATCCGCGGGCAGGGGATCGGCATGGCCGCGCGGGCCGGGGCCCGGATCGCCGACGCCGAGTTCATCCAGTTTCACCCCACCGCGATCGACGTGGGCGAAGACCCGATGCCTCTGGCCACCGAGGCCTTGCGTGGCGAGGGCGCCGTACTGATCAACCGCCACGGCAAACGGTTCATGCAAGGCATCCACCCGGATGCCGAGCTGGCCCCGCGTGATGTCGTGGCGCGCGCCGTCTATTTGGAAACCAAGGCCGGCAACCGGCCCGCGCTGGATACGCGCGCAGCGATCGGCGCGGCGATCCGCAGTCAGTTCCCGGCGGTGACCGAGGCCTGCCTGCGCAACGGTGTCGACCCCGTGACCCAACCGATCCCGGTGGCGGCGGCGGCGCATTACCACATGGGCGGCGTGGCAACCGACCTGAACGGCCGCAGCTCTCTGACCGGGCTCTGGGCATGTGGCGAGGCGGCCTCGACCGGGTTGCACGGGGCGAACCGGCTGGCGTCGAACGGTCTGCTCGAGGCGCTGGTCTTTGCCCGCGCCTGCGCCCGTGACATCGCCGGCACCCTGACGGTGGCCGACGCACCCGAGGTGCGGCTGCGCCTGCCATCGGGCGGTACCGAGCCCGACCCGCAGGCAGTGACCGAACTGCGCCAGGTCATGACCGATTGCGTGGGCGTGGTGCGCGACGCGGACCGGCTGCGCCGCGCCTTGGGCCGGATCGCCGTGTTGGAGTCGCTGCACGGTCAGTCGCACCTGTTCCGTAACATGACCGCAACCGCCACGCTGATCGCGGCGGCTGCGCTGATGCGCACCGAAAGCCGCGGCGCGCACTACCGATCCGATTGTGCGGATGCGGCCGAAGGGCCGGGGCGACGGTCTGATCTGACACTGGACGAGGCCGTGGCGCTGCGGTCGAAAATCATCAAGGAAACCGCAACATGCATTATGCCAATGTCCCCGACCTGATCCTCGAGCCGATGGTCCGCGCCGCGCTGACCGAGGATCTGGGCACCTGCGGCGACATCACCACCCGCACCGTAATACCGGCGGACGTGACCTATGCCGCGCGGCTGAACGCGCGCGAGGATGCGGTGGTGTCGGGCATGCAGGTGGCGGCCCTGGCGTTCCGGCTGGTGGACCCGACGTTGAAGATCACGCCGCTTGTGGCCGACGGGGACTGCTGCACCAAGGGCCAGACCCTGATGGAGATCACCGGCAGCGCGGCTTCGATCCTGTCGGGGGAACGCGTGGCGCTTAACTTTGCCGGTCGTCTGACCGGGGTGGCGACCCTGACCGCCGAACTGGTGGCGCAGACCGCCGGGACCAAGGCGCGCATCACCTGCACCCGCAAGACCACACCGGGCCTGCGGATCGTCGAGAAACTTGCGGTGCTGCATGGCGGCGGGTTCAATCACCGCCATTCGCTGTCCGATGCGATCCTGATCAAGGACAACCACATCGCCGCCGCCGGCGGGGTGCGCGCGGTGCTGGAGGCGGTCAAGGCGCGTGCGTCGCACATGATGAAGGTCGAGATCGAAGTGGACCGGCTGGACCAGCTGGCCGAGGTTCTGGAAACCGGCGGCGCCGATGTCGTGTTGCTGGATAACATGATTCCGGACATGCTGGCCGAGGCCGTGGCGATGGTGGGCGGACGTCTGGTGACCGAGGCGTCGGGCAATGTCACCGTGGACACGGTGGCCGAGATCGCGGCCACCGGGGTTGACTATATCTCGTCCGGGGCGCTGACCCATTCCTATCGGACAGTCGATCTGGGTCTGGATTTCTGACCACGGATCACGACGGTTTCGGCCATTCGATTGGATCCAGACGGAAGTATTTGGACAGCTGTCCGTAGAATTCGGGCGCGGTATCCCTGAGGGCCTCGGGGCGTTCGAAGAACAGCTCGACCGTGACGGCAAAGAACTCTTCGTGTCCGGTGGCGCCATAGGGGTCGATCACCGTGCGCCGGCCTGTCTCGACCGCGTGCAGATGCGCGTCATACGCGGCCAGAAAAACACGTTCCCACTCGGCATAGCTTTGACCCTTGGCCAGTACGGGCACGCCGTTGGTGCCGCCGGACAGATCATCCAACTGATGCGCGAATTCATGAAACACGACGTTGTGCCCGTCATGATCGTTTGCCGCGCCCTGCCGGCTGTGCGCCCAGGACAGGATCACCGGCCCCCGATCCCAGCTTTCGCCGGTACGGATGATCTCTTGTTCGGTCACGACATAGCCACTGTGCCGCTGTTGGCGGGACTTGAAGGCGTTTGGGTAAATCAGGACCGTCGTCAGATTGTCGTACCATTGGTCCGAGTTGACGACCAGAAGGCAGGCTTGTGCTGCGATCGACAGACGCATATCGTCCGTGACCTCCAGCCCGTCGCAGCCGATGAAATCGACCTGATTCAGGAACAGGTTGATCTTGCCTTCCAAAGTGGCACGCAGCTTGGCAGGCAGCCGCTCGAGGATCGGCACCATCGCATGGATGGTCCGCCGCTCGTCATCGCTCAGCGGTGTTTGCAGCAGCGCGGCCCTGGCCCTGGACTTCGACCAGAAATACCAGGCCACCAGACCGGCGATTGTCGCAACAAGGGTCAGAAAAAGCACCATGTGGCGACGGTATCTCTATTGCCCCACCTCGGAAAGCCGATTCATTCGGTCGTTCGCTGCGTGAAGTGCGCCAGCCAAGGCCGTTCGACATCCATGCCCTGATACAGTGCATGCAGCAGCAGATGTGCCGTCACCGGATCAGGGGCAAGGGGGCGTCGGTCCAGTCGCCCCTCCTTGACCGCCGTATCGGCGTCGAAGATCACCGCATCCTCTTTGATGGTGGTCACCACACGAAGCTGGGCAAGCGTTTCGGGGTCGACCGCGGTCGGGTCGTCCGAAAGGATCACGAAATCGGCCAGTTTGCCCACCTCGATCGAGCCCTTCTGGTCTTCCTCGAAATGCTGCCATGCCGGCCAGATCGTCATCGCCTTGAGGGCCGTCATCACGTCGACCCGCTGGTGCGGGCCCAAGATGTCGCCTGATCGGGTGCGCCGGGTGACCGTTGCGGCCAGAACCCGCATGCTGTCGGGAAACGCCACGGGCGCGTCGTGATGCGTACCGAACATCATGCCGCGTTCCGTCACCCAGCCGGTGGGCGAGATGTTGTCGGCATTGACCGGACCGACCGTGTGGTCGCGGTGCCAATCGCCCCAGTAAAAGGTGTGCATCGGAAACAGCGACGGGAACACGCCCAATCGTTTGAGGCTGGCCACCTGATCCTCGCGCAGGAACTGACCATGCACCAGAACCGGCCGGTTGCCCGGATCGCCATAGGTCAGCCGCGCCTCGTCGATGGCGGCGATCAGCATGTCCGTGGCCCCCTCGCCATTGGAATGGGTCAGGATCTGGTGGCCGTTCTCGAAACACCAGTTCACCGCATCCTGCAACTGTTCGCGCGTGATGGCGGCGTATCCGGCATAGCCGGGCGGGTAATCCCCGACCGGATCGTAGTAGGGCCGATCCCGCAACGCGGTAAACCCTTGCGGCGAACCGTCGATTGTCAGCTTGCACCCGCCGACTCGCACCCCGTCGGCATAGGTGCGCGAGGCGTCCGACTCGATGAAGTCGCGCGATTCCAGAACGTCGGGAAAGGCCACGACGTCGATGGGAAGGTCGCCGTCCGCGGCCACCCTGCGCAGGGCTTGAACCGCCGCGCCCGAGGTGCGCCCCTCTTGCGCGGTGGTGTAGCCAAAGCGCGCCCACATCCGGCTGCCGGCGCGCGCGAAAGTCTGCAGCCCGTCTTCGCCGACACTGCCGAGCAGGGGCACCAAGGCACCGAAGAATGCGTATTCCTCCAGCACGCCGTTCGGCTGGCCGGCCTCGTCCTTTCGGATCACGCCTCCGAGCGGGTTCTCGGTTTCTGCGGTGATCCCGGCCAATTCAAGCGCCTTGGAATTGCCCACCCCCAGATGGCCCGATTGGTGGATGATCATGATCGGAACGTCGCTCGAGACCGCGTCTAGTTCGGAACGGGTAGGGTGGCGCAGCTCGGCCAGTTGCGCGTTGTCATAGCCAAAGCCGATGATCATCCCCATCGCTTCGACCGTGTCGCTATTGGCCTCGGCCCACGCGGACAACGCCGCCTGCAGGCTGGCAATGTCGGTGACCTTGCCATCCGGTGGTGCCAGCAAGTTCGCCGACAGGGCTTGCAAACCACCCATGACCACGTGGCCGTGGCTGTCGACAAAGCCGGGCAGCATTGCGCGCCCGTCCAGGTCAAAGATCGTCGTATCGTCGCCCTGATGACTGCGCATCTCGGCCAGTTCACCTATTGCGATGATCCGCCCATCCCTGACCGCGACCGCCTGTACCGTGGGCCGGGCGTCATCGATCGTCAGAATCGGACCACCGGTATAGATCGTGTCCGCGACCTGTTGGGCAAAAGCCATGTTGCCGAAGGTCAGACTGGCAGCAACGCTCACGGCAGACAGGGATGAAAGACGCATTCCGAACCTCCAGCAGCATATGGCAATGCGATGGAGTCTAGCACGAAGTCCGCGTCTGGCCCGTGCAATATTCAGTTGTCGAAACGGCGCGCCGGCGTTTACTTGAGCGCGCGCGCGAGGAATTGCCGTGTGGTGTCTTGCTGCGGGTGGTCGAACAGCTGCTCGGGGGGGCCTTCCTCGACGATGCGGCCGTTCTGCAGGAAACACACCTTGTCTGCGGCCTGCCGGGCAAAGCCCATCTCGTGGGTGGCCATCACCATCGTCATGCCCTGCTGTTTGAGCATCAGCAGCACGTCCAGAACCTCGCCCACCAGTTGCGGATCCAGGGCCGAGGTGATCTCGTCGAACAGCATCACCTCGGGCTGCATAGCCAATGCCCGCACGATGGCGACGCGCTGCTGCTGTCCGCCTGACAGCTGGTCAGGATAATTGTGCATCCGGTCGGCCAGCCCGAAGCGTTCGAACATCTCTTCGATCTGGGGCAGCAGTTCGGTGCGCGTGCGGCCGCGCACGCGGCGCGGCGCCAGCATCACGTTGTCCAGCGCCGTCATGTGCGGGAACAGGTTGAAGCTCTGGAACACGATGCCGATGCGCGCGCGCACCGATTGCGGATCCAGACCCGGCACCGAAATGTCGACCCCGTCCAACAGGATCTCGCCATCCTCGATCGGTTCGAGCAGGTTGATACAGCGCAGAACGGTGGATTTGCCCGCCCCCGAGGCGCCGATCAGGCAGACCATCTGCCCCTCGTCCACGGTCAGGTCGATGCCGTCGCACACGGTGCGGTCGCCAAAGCGTTTGATGACGTTGCGCAGGTTCAGTTTCGACATCAGCGCCGCTCTCGCATTTGCTTGGCCATAAGGTGGTCGGCGTAGCGCGTCGCCGGGATGGTCACGATCAGGAAGATGATCGCCGCGCCCACGTAAGGCGTGAAATTGGCCAGCAGCGATTTGAACACGCCCGCCTGGCGGAAGATCTCGACCGGGCCGATGAAACTGAGCAGCGACACGTCCTTTTGCAGCGCGATCAGCATGTTCATCTGCGACGGCACGACGTTGCGGACGGCCTGCGGCAGTACCACATCGCGCATAACCTGGCCTTCGGTCAGGCCCAGCGACAGGGCGGCGGCGCGCTGACTGTGGTGTACGCTGTCGATGCCCGAGCGGAAAATCTCGGCCACATAGGCCGAATAGGTCAGGATCAGCGCCAGCGATCCCCAGATATAGGGCGAGTTCCATGGCCGGGTCAGGCCCAAGCCGGGAATGCCGAAGCCGATCAGATAGACGGTCAGGATCACGGGCACGCCACGGAAGATGTCGGTGAAAGCCGCGCCGAAGATGCGCAACGGGAACAGCGCGGGCGATTTGGTGTCGCGGGCCAGCGCGATCAGCAGCCCCAGCACCGCGATCGCGGGCGCCGACCAGGCAAAGATCATCACGTTGATCTTGAAGGCCTCGAGCAGTTTCGGGAAGGTCTTGACCAGGACCTGGCCATTAAAAAAGCTCTGCTGGACCTTGGCCCAGCCCGGCGCCAGCGGTACCAGCACGATCAGCGCCACGACGACCAGAACGGTGCTGGTCGCGGCGATCCGGATCGACCGCCGCCGCTGCTGCGCCTCAAAAAGTTCGCGGCGGGTCGGGCCCGCCGTTCTGTTCTGTGTCATGTCACTTGATCAGCGGAACGCCCGTCGTGTCCTGCAGCCATTTGGCCTCGATCTCGGCCAGCTTGCCGCTTTCGGTCAGCGCGGCGATGGCCGCATCCACGCAGGATTTCAGCGGGTTGCCTTCCTCCATCAACATGCCGAACTGGTCGGGGTTGTCGCCTTGATCGGCAGGGAACTGGCCAATCACCTTGGACCCTTCGATCATCACCGCGCTCAGGAACAGGGCGGTAGGCAGGTCGAACAGCGCGGCGTCGATCTGGTTGGCGGTCATGGCCGCGTTCACATCGGCATTGTCGCCATAGAGCAGCGGGTCCGCATCCGGCTGGATCACGCTGGCCAGTTTCGGCACGGCGGTGGTCGACCCGACCGCGCCCCATTGCAGGCCCTTCAGCGCCTCGAGCGTGGGCGGGGTGTCTACGGCATTTGCGCTGACCAAAACCGCCATCGGCGCGGTGTAGTAGGGGGCCGAGAAATCAACTACCTGATCGCGCTCGGGCGTGATCGAGTATTGCTGGATGTTCACGTCGAAATTCTTGGCGCCGGGCTGGATCGCCTCGTCAAAGGACGACCGGACCCAGACCACGTCATCCGCGGCGAAGCCCATCTCCTCGGCTATGGCATAGGCGACGGCCGCTTCAAAGCCCTGGCCGGACTCGGGCGCGTCGTCCATCACCCACGGGTAATAGGCCGGGTTTCCGGTGGCCACGGTGAACTTCCCCTCGGTCAGGGTACTGCCCGCGGCGCAATGCCCGTCCGCAAGGGCCGAAGTTGCGGTGAACGCAAGGGTTGCGGCCGCGATCGAAAGCATCTTGGACATGAGTCTGGGTCTCCTGTTGGGAATGTCGGGCCCACGGTAGTGTTGACCGCCGACCCTGTCCAGTTGGTCGCGGTCTATGCCAGACACCGCAAGAAGTTCAAGCCGTCACGCGGGTGGAATGTTGTGGTTCACCCGGAACAGGTTGCCGGGATCGTACCGCCCCTTGATGCGCGACAGCTGCGTGGCATTTGCCCCGTAGGCGCCGGACAGGTGATCGGCCTCGTCCGCTGGCATGAAATTGACATAGGCACTGCCGGTTGCATGCGGCGTCATGCGGTCATAGAGCGCGCGCGCCCAAGCGATGCAGGTGTCATCCTTGGCCGGATCTTCCCAACGGGTGTGCACGTTCATGATGAAATGGGCCGAGCGTTGGGGATAGGCTGTCGCCGCAGCCTCGACCCGGGCCATCGCACCGCCGACATGGGCAATGAACACCTCGCAGGACGGATCCGGAAGGGTCGAGATACTGTCCAGAAGCCCTGCGATTGCATCCGCGGGCAGGGCATCAAAATCGTGGCTTTTCCAATAGTTTCGCGCGCCGGGGGTCAGCAGGGGGTCAAAAGCGGCTTGCCAGTCGACGAAAGCGTGCGGCGAGATCACGTCCACGATCGGGTCCCCGAGGGCGCGCAGCGGCTCCATCGCGGCTTCGCCGTTTTCGATGGGACCTGCATAGCAGGCGGCAAAGATCAGCACCTCGCGCCCGTGCCAGTCTTCGGGAAGGAAGGGCAGGGGAGGGGCCTTGCGCATCACCGTCCAGACCGTCAGCTCGTCAGGCGCAGTGTCAGCGATCCGCGCGTATTCGGGCAGCAGGGTGGGGCCCTGCTCGATCGGATGCACCACAAGGCCGGACAGCACCTGCGGCCCCAGCGGGTGCAGGCGGAACTCGAACGAGGTGACCACGCCGAAATTGCCGCCACCGCCGCGAATGGCCCAGAACAGGTCCGGGTGGCTGCTTTCCGACGCGGTCACGATCGAGCCATCGGCCAGCACCACCTCGGCCGAGATCAGGTTGTCGATGGTCATGCCGAACTTGCGTGTGGTCCAGCCAAAGCCGCCGCCCAGTGTCAGCCCGGCGATCCCGGTGGTCGAGTTGATGCCCGTCGGAATCACCAACCCGTGCGCCTGCGTCTCTCTGTCAACGTCACCCAGAACCGCGCCCGGCGCCACACGCGCGGTGCGCGCCTTCGGGTCGACATGAACCGATTTCATCCGTGACAGGTCCAGCATCACCGCATCATCGGCTACCGCATGTCCGGCGATCTGGTGACCGCCCGATCGGACGGACATGATCAGCCCTGCCTCGCGCACGAAATTCACGGCCTTTTGCACATCGCTGGCCCCGAGCGCCCGGATCACAAAGCCGGGTTTGCGGTCGACGATGCTGTTCCAGGTGGTGCGGGCACTATCGTATTCGGGGCTGCCGGGAAGAAAGACGGATCCACGCAGCGACGCGTCCAAAGCGTCCAGCGCTTCTTGGTCCACGGTTTTGGTGCTGCCGTTCAGCGTTATCAGGTCAAACATGATCAGTCCTCCAGATCAGGTGGACAGGCTTCCTGCGGTGCTGCCTCGGGCAATGGGTTGTGCGGCCCATTCGAGCGAAGGGCGCGCAATGCAAATTTGGTCGTGTCAGGCGAAGATGCCGGGATCGATCCGATCAACAGGCGTGATGACGTCAGCCGGAATGTTCAGACGCTTTGCCGCCTTGCGCAGGCTTTCCGCGTCCGGCGCCTCGTATAGACAATAGGTTTTTCGCTTGTCCGCGCTCAGGAACGAGAAAATCCACTCGATTCCTTCTTCGTCGTTGATTTCCTTGATCTTTACCTTGTCATCGTCGCCAAGCTCAAGCTGTTCGGCGAAGTTCCGTTCGATGATGTACCTTGGCATTATGCACCCCCCTGCGCATGTGCTCGGAGTCTAAGACGCGGATCCTTCAAGTTTTGACCTAAGGGAAACCATACCCAATTCCCGGGCAGTTGCCAACGCTTCGGCCTCAAGCGACAGGGCCGAGCGCAGATCCTGAGCGCGACCGCGACGGCGAAGAGCCCAGGCGCGCGCGGCTTGGCTGTGGGCGATCCACGGCGGCGCGGCCATCGCTGTGTCCACTTGGATCGCGGTTTCGAACAGCTCGTCGGCGGTGTCCCAATCACCCAACACGGCGGACAGAGCTCCCAGCCGCCGGGCCGCGGATCCGGTGCAGACGGTTGTCGCGCCGGCCGTGATCGTCAGGTCCCGGTAGGGCAGCAGCTTGTCGATCAGCGTTTGGGCATGGTGCGTGTTCTCGACCGCGACGCAGATATCCGCCAGATAGGACAGGGTGGTCGAGTACATCGCGTCCTGAGGCAGGTCAAAACCGGTGTCCGCGATCTCATTGAGAATACGCTCGGCGGGCTCGCGAAACCCCAGTTCGGCGGCTATCAGGCCGAATCCGGGTTTCCAGCTGGTTTCGCCGGGGCTGTCGGACATGAGCCGCTTGATCACAGGGGCCACTTCATGCAACCGGGCCTGCTCGCGCCGGATGGTGAACATCTGAACGCCGTAGACACCCTCGACATGGGCGCCGTGTGTCTGCCGCCCGATTTTGACGGCTTCGCTCGCATAGGTCTCGGCGCGTTCAAAATCGCCATCCAGAATGGCCACCATTGCACGGGCATGGATCTGGACCCAGTACAGCTGTCGGTGGTTGTCCTTGTCCGAGATCTCGGTCAGCAGTTTCAACGAGGTGTCGACCAACTGGCGGTCCGCCATTTCGGCACCGACAAACAGGCTCAGGGTGCGGTCGCGACCCTGATCGATGTTTCCAAGCTTTTCCGCCACTTCGTGCATGGATTCGAGGTTCTTGCGCCAGTTCAGCCGATCTTCGCCCTGGCGCGCCACGAAGGGAGCGCCGAAGCGGGTCATCATGACGGCGAACCGGGATTTGTGATCGCCCAGCCGGGCGGCCAGTTCCATGCATTGCTGGCCATATTTAGTGCCCTCGGCAAAGTCGCCGATGAACATGTAGGCGCGGGCGATCTGGGCCATCAGACGACACCGCCGAACCTTATCTGTCGGCGGCAGGCTGTCCAATGCCTCGAAGCACAGGCTGATCGCCTGGCCGTGCCGTTGACCGGCCATCATGCATGAATCGGCGAAGTGATGCGCCGCGTCGGCAGCAAGGTCCGTCCGGCCTGAGTGCCGGGCGGCGTCCGAGGCTTCCTTCAGTTTGGCGATTCCTTCCGGCAACCTGCCTGCGCTGTCGTAGCTGCGCCCAAGCAGCAGGTTTCCAACGATCGTCTGAGGGCTTTTTTCGGCGCCGAGTTTTTGCGCGGCCTTCAGGGTTTCCGTCGCATTGACCAGGGCTTCCTGACTGGCCGACCGTGACAGGGCCATTTCTGTCGCCGCGCGCCACCGGTCATAGGCGGCAGCCCAGTCTTCGGCCTCGGTCAGGTGCCGGGCGGCCAACTCGGGGCGTCGTTCAATCTCGGCCGACCGCAACTGCATCAGCGCGCGGGCGACATTGGCGTGTTGGGCCTTGCGCGTGCTGCTGAGCATGGACTGATAGGCGGTGTCCCTGATCAATGCATGGCGGAATACATAGTGCCCTTTGTGGTGCCCGCTTTCAAAGACCAGTCCAGCGCGACACAGCTCAGCCAGACAAGTGTCGAGCTCTGCCGGGGCTTCCGGCATCGACGCGGCAAGCAGAGCCGGTTCGAACTCGCGCCCGATAACCGACGCGGCAAGAGCCGTTTGTTTGGCGTCGGGCGATACGGCGTCCAACCGGGCCATCAACGCTCCGCTGAGGGACGCGGGCACGTTCACACCGACCCCGCCGGTTTCGTGTATGGCGCGGGTCAGTTCCTCGACAAAAAGCGGCACGCCGTCGGTTTTGTCGACAATCAGGTCGACCAATTCCGGATCCGGATCGCGTCCCGAGACACGTTGCACCAGATGGGCGACCTGCTCGGCATCAAGTCGCCCTAGGTGCAGGGTTTGCACATGGCTGTCCCCTTCGGTCTTCTGCATTTCCCAGCCGGGGCGATGCGTGATCACGATCAGAAGGGGAAGGTCGACGCACAACGCTTTGAAACGATCCAGCAACGCGTGGGTCGAGGCGTCGATCCAATGGGCATCCTCGACAAACAGGATGACCGGACGTTGGACGGCCCGGGCCTTTACCGTGGTGATCAGCGCTTGGATCGTCAGGTCGCGCTGTTCCTGGGGCGACAGTTGCAGGACCTGCTGGGCCAAGGTGCTGCGCGGGGCGACCAAAGCGGCGAAGGCAGGAAGAACAAGGTCCAGATCCAGTCCTTGCCGCTGGGCCAGCATGTCGTGAACACTCTCCTGCACCCTGTCGTCGTCAAAATCCGGGTCGACGCCCGCATCCTGAGAAATCCGTTCGGCAACCGGGTGAAACGGGCTGCTGGTCAGATAGGGTGAGCAGTTCAGTCTGATGATGTCGGCCTTTTGGACCACACTTTCGTCCTGCAGAAACTCCTCGATCAGGCGCGACTTGCCGATTCCCGCTTCGCCTGACAGCAGGACCACTTCGCCTTTGCCGTCCTGCGCGTGTTTCCAGGATTGCAGAAGGATGCCCTTTTCAA
Organism: Ruegeria sp. CI5; assembly: GCF_056536885.1. Taxonomy (NCBI): domain Bacteria; kingdom Pseudomonadati; phylum Pseudomonadota; class Alphaproteobacteria; order Rhodobacterales; family Roseobacteraceae; genus Ruegeria; species Ruegeria sp. CI5. The sequence goes on along the minus strand of NZ_JBQFQN010000002.1, from coordinate 173,731 downwards.
AACTGCGGCCGATCAGGAACCCGTGGGCACCGTCCCCGCGAACCGCGTGAAACCGGCTTTCGGCGCTGCGCTCAGCCAAGACCTGAACCAGGTCGTGCGCGGCATCGAAGCCTTTCAGGGGCACACTGCCCAAGGATGAAACCTCGAACACGCCATCCAACGACCCTGTCAGGTCTGTACGGGGCATGACGACGGCGTTTGCCGGGGCTTTTTCCTGCAACCTGGCGGCCAAGTTCAACACCGGTCCGGTCATGGCGCCTTCTTCGAACGAGTTTTCACCGATCGCGTCACCGACAACCACGTCGCCGCTGGCGATGCCGATGCGCACGGCGAGCGGGGTTCCGTCGGGCGTCGTCATCTGCCGGACCCTTCGAACGGCTTCGAGACCAGCTTTGACGGCCCGAATGGCGTGATCCTCATAGGCGCGGGGCCACCCGAAAAAGACCAACAGCCCGTCGCCAAGGTATTTTGCGACATATCCTCCATATCGGCTGACAGCACCTGCGACGGAATCCTGGTATCGCTGCAACAGGATCCGCATGTCTTCAGGGTCGATCCGGTTGGTCAATTCGGTCGAGCCGACAAGATCGGCAAAAAAGACCGTCAGATGGCGCCGCTCGGCCGGAGCGCACGACGGTTGCCCATCCGTGTCGGGCCGTATTTCGGCTGCGGCTGCTGCGATGTCAGATGTTGGTTGCTCGGGCGTTTGTTCATCAGACAGGACGCGGGCGGCAGCCAGAATGACCTTGCGGTGCCCGAGGCTGACTCCAAGCTCTCGGAGATCGTCATTGGTCAGCAGAGGCAATACGCGTGCATCAACGTCATTCTCCGCAAAGGTCTCTGCGTATTGGCCCAGACCAAGATCGTTCAGCCATGTTTTGACCGTGAACCCCATTGACGGATCATGCGTGGTTGCAATTCGTCAATCAAGCGTGAGGAATAAACTTTACATAATCATGATTACGCGAAAACGAGATTTGTAGCCGCAAAGCTAAAATGTCACCCGTGAGCAATTCAGGAATGTCACTCTGCCCTCAAAAATCAATGAGGGTGAGCAGACATGGGATGGGTGGTTATGAGCGAGCGCGAGTTGAAGCGCGTGGAGGTTCTGGCGCAGGTCGATGATGGTCGGCTGAGTGTCAACAACGCAGCGAACATGCTGGACCTGACGCGCAGGCAGATTTTCCGGCTGTTGAAGCGTTATCGCCAGGACGGTGCATCTGCGATCCGGCACAAAGCGCGCGGTAAACCTCCGAACAATCGCATTCATCATGCCAAGCGTGACTATGCGCTCAGCATCATCAAGGAAAGCTATCCAGATTTTGGCCCGACATTGGCGGCTGAGATGCTGGCCGAACATCATGGCTTAAAAGTCTCGCGCGAGACGGTGCGCAAGTGGATGCAGGAAGACGGTATCTGGTTGTCCCGCAAGCAGCGTCGGACATTCCACCAACCGCGTCTGCCCCGCGAGTGCTTCGGCGAGCTGATCCAGATCGACGGATCAGATCACAGATGGTTCGAGGATCGAGGCGATCCGTGCACCCTGCTCGTCTTCATCGACGACGCGACCAGCACGCTGATGGAGCTGCGCTTCGTGAAGTCAGAAAGCACCTTCAGCTATTTCGAGGCCTTGGAAAGCTATCTGCTGAAGCATGGCCGCCCGGTCGCGTTCTACAGCGACAAGCACACCGTTTTCCGTGTTCCAAAGCCCAATGAACACATGACGGGCATGACCCAATTCGGGCGTGCCTTGGCTGAGCTGAACATCGAGATCATCTGCGCCAATTCTTCCCAGGCCAAGGGCCGCGTCGAACGCGCCAACCGTACGCTGCAAGACCGGCCTGGTTAAAGAGCTGCGCATCGCGGGTATCTCCAATATGGAAGACGGCAACGCCTTCCTTGCGGGCTTCATCGAGCGCTACAATGCCAAGTTTGCAAAGGCTCCGGCCAAACAGGACAACCTGCACCGGGCCTTGAACATCGAGCCAGATCGCCTCGCCGAAGTCTTCTGTCTGCGCGACAAACGCTATGTCACCAAGGACTTGACACTCAAGTATGACCGCAAGCGCATTCGGCTGGAAGTCAACGATCTGACACGCGGCCTCGTCGGCAAATATGTCGATACCTATGAGTTCGCGGATGGCCGTATCCAGGTGCGCACAAAAGGTGTCGCCCTGCCCTGCGCCGTCTTCGAACCGCACCAGCAACGCGTTACTCACGCCGCAATCACCGAGAACAAACGCCTCGGCGCTGTACTGGCCCACATCAAGGAAGAGCAGGAAAAGGCGGCTCCACCGCCAAAGGTAAAACCTGTCAGCGCAAAGAATGGCTACAAGAAGACAGGTCGCCGCCCGCCGGGTCGACCTTCAAAGATGGAAGCGTACTATGAACGGCGGCGGGCTGAACGGGCGGCTGAAGCTACTGCAAAGACATTAGCTCTGTTATGGTGTAGATCGATTTCAAACGTCAAAGAGCTGAATGAATGACCGTTAACATCAGCAACCTGCGGACCGCCGAACCAATACCAGAAGCCCTCCTATTGGAGCTACACACTGGCAGCTTGCTAAAGCGGCTCGAACTCTTGCGCAGCCTCCAGGAAAAATTCGAGGAAAGCGATTGGCTACCTGAAGAAAGAGATGCCGTCGAAGCGGCTGGTCTTATCGCATTCAAGAACACCGATAGGTGGAAGACGGCGTATTCCGAGGTCAAGGCGATCCTCGCGCAACGCGAACATGTCCCGCGCGGCAGCAAGGAAAAACGCCGCGAGGCTGCACGAAAAAAACAGAACAGGTAGCTATCGCACCCAGCATCCGCAAAGCCAGCCAGGGCTGCGATATCTGAGGTCTCCGCCCTGTCAGGCTTTGCTCCCATCAGCGCCCAGATGGGACATTTCTACTTTGCAGGCCGAGTGACATTTCTACTTGGTTGCAACAGAGATCAGAACTCATTCCGCGGCCCACGTGATCCGGTCAGGCGCGGTCAGTCTTTGCCAAGCGTCATATTGCGACAGGAACACCTGGCCGTTCAGCTCATCCAGGAAGTGCGACTGTTTCAGGCGATCCATGACCGGGCCCTTGACCTCGCTCAGATGCAAGCCGACGCCCATGTCGCGAAGTCGGTGATTGATCGCCTCAAGGCTTTCGAGCGCCGAGTAGTCGACCTCGTTCACCGCCGAGAACATCAGCACCACGTTGCGGATCTCGCAGCCCTCGGTCACGCGCGACTGGATCAGATCCTCGAGGAAGCGGGCGTTCACGAAGTACAGGCTTTCATCCACCCGCAACGTGACCAGCGTGGGGTCGGTCTGGACCTTGTGGCGCAGGATGTTGCGGAAGTGCTGAGTGCCCGGCACCAGCCCCAGTTCGGCCACATGAGGACGTGAAGTCTTGTACAGATGCAGAAGGATCGAGATTGCCACGCCGCTGGCAACACCCGCTTCGACACCGGCCATCAGGGTCAGGACGATTGTGGCGGCGACGGCGGTGAAATCAGCCCGTGAATAGCCCCAAGTCTTTTTGAGGATTGAAAAATCCACCAGGCTGAGCACCGCCACGATGATCGTCGCGGCCAGCGTCGCCTTGGGCAAGAAATAGACCAGCGGTGTTAGAAACAGCGCAGCAATCGCCAGCCCAATGGCGGTGAAGGCACCGGCCGCCGGGGTCTCGGCGCCCGCGTCGAAGTTAACGACCGAACGCGAGAACCCGCCGGTGACCGGAAAGCCCCCGGTGAACGCGGCGCCCAGATTGGCCGCGCCGAGTCCGATCAGTTCCTGGTCGGGATCGACGCGCTGACGTTTCTTGGCCGCAAGCGTCTGCGCGACCGAGATGCTTTCGACAAAGCCGATGATCGAGATCAGGATCGCCGGCACCAGCAGCGCGCTGATCAGATCCGAGGACAGCCCCGGCAGGGTCAGCGGAGGCAGGCTTTGGGGCACCTCGCCCACGATCTTGACGCCGCGCGCGTCCAGCCCGAAGGCCCAGACCGCCATCGTGGTTGCCACCACCGCCACCACAGGCCCGGCCTTGGTCAGCACATCGGCCAAAAGCGGCGGTACGCCCATGCGCCGCAGCGCGGGTTTGAGGTTCTTGCGCACCCAGAACAGGAAGGCCGTGGCCAGTGCGCCGATCACCACCGTAATCCCGCTGGTCTGGTCCAGATGCGCCAAGATAGAGCCCAGCATCTCGGGCAGGGTATGGCCATGCGCGCTGACCCCCAGGATGTGTTTCAACTGGCTGGTGGCGATCAGAATGCCCGAGGCGGTGATGAAACCCGCGATCACCGGATGAGACAGGAAGTTGGCCAGAAAGCCCAGCCGGAACACACCCAGCAACACCAGGAACCCGCCCGACAGAAAGGCCAGTGTCAGCGCCGCCACCGCATAGCCGGCGGTGCCTTGTTCAGCCACCTGCCCCACGGCGGATGCGGTCAGCAGCGACACCACCGCCACCGGACCCACCGCCAGCGCCCGGCTGGTGCCGAAGATCGCATAGAGGATGATCGGCACGATCGAGGCATAGATACCCGCCTCGGGCGGCAGCCCCGCCAGCAGCGCATAGGCCAGCGATTGTGGGATCAGCATGATCGTCACGATCACCGCGGCGATCAGGTCATTGGACAGCGCCGCCCGGTCATACCGGCGGCCCCAATCCAGAATTGGCAAGTATCGCAACAGGTTGTGCATCGGTTCCACGTTCAAGAGGGCACAGGGCGGGTGTTGGATGGCGCAGGGCAAGAAGCCCTAGCGACCTATTCGGTCGCCACGTTCAGCGGCTCGGGCTTGGCCATCCATTCCTTGCCCTTCAGCATCGCCGACCAATAGACCGGCGGCAGCAGCTTTTCCTTGAGGACCCAGGCCGCGCGGCTGGGTTTGGTGCCGTCGATCAGGAACTTAGGGAAGCTGGGCTTCAGGACACCGCCATAGCCGAACTCGGCCAGCACGATCTTGCCGCGTTCCACCGTCAGCGGGCACGAGCCGTAACCGTCGTAGGCCGCCACCGGGCCGCGGCCCTCGATATCGGCCACGATGTTGTCGGCCACCACCGGCGCCTGCTTGCGGGCAGCGGCCGCGGTTTTCGCGTTCGGCGCGTTCATCACGTCGCCCAGCGACCAGATGTTGTCAAAGCTCTTGTGGCGCAGCGTGGACTGATCCACATCGACCCAACCCGCCGCATCTGCCAGCGGCGATACCCGGATGAAGTCCGGCGCCACCTGCGGCGGGCAGACATGCATTATGTCGAACTCGACCGTCACCTGCTCGGGCTGCTCGTCGTGCTTGGCGACCTTGAACGTGGCGGTTTTCGCCGCCCCGTCCACCGCCACCAGATTGTGGAAGAAGTTCAGCGTGGCGTCGTATTTCCTGACATACTCCATCAGCGCCGGGACATAGTCCTTGACCCCGAACAGCACCCCGCCCGCATTCATGAACTGGATGTCGATATCCTTCAGAACCCCGCGTCGGACCCACGCATCGCCCGACAGGTACATCGCCTTTTGCGGCGCGCCCGCACATTTGATCGGCATCGGCGGCTGGGTGAACAGCGCCCGTCCCACCTTCAGCCCTTCGACCAACTGCCAGGTATAGGGCGCCAGGTCATAGCGATAGTTCGAGGTCACGCCGTTGCGGCCCAGCGTTTCCTCCAGCCCTTCGACCGCACCCCAGTCCAGCTTGAGCCCCGGAGTCACCACCAGACGGTCGTATTTGACCACTCGGCAACCATCCAGAATGACGGCGTTGTTCTGTGGCTCGAACGCGGCCACGGCGGCCTTGATCCATTTGACCCCGCGCGGGATCAGCGCGCCCATAGTCTTGGCCGTCTGTTCCGGCGTGAACACGCCGCCGCCCACCAGGGTCCAGCCGGGTTGATAATAGTGCACGTCGGACGGGTCGATGATGGCAATCGACAGGTCGGATTTACGCGCATGCAGGCTGGCGGCGGTGGCGATGCCCCCTGCCCCGCCGCCCACGATCACCACGTCAAAGGACGCGTCGCCGGTGTCGGTGGGCGTCTTGCCGCCATTGGCGATGCGGCGGGCCACGCCGCTCATGTCATATCCGGCAGCCTTGGTTGAGGTCAGGATGTCAGGCAAGACTCGGCCCTGCGCGGCCTCGTGCAGCGACCAAAGCGTGGCCGAGCGCGTGCCCGTCCGGCAATAGGCCAGGATCGGACCTGGCAGTTCGGTCAGGGCTTGACCGAAGGCCTGCGCGTCCTCATCCCGAACCAGGCCAGTCTGGACGGGAACGTACCGGGCTTCGATGCCAAGCTTTTCTGCAGCGGCCTCGATTTCCTCGAATGTCGGCTGGTCGGACCCTTCACCGTCAGGGCGATTGCAGATGATGGCGCGGAAGCCCGCGGCCTTGATCGCTTGGATATCGGCAAGCGTTACCTGTGGCGACACCGAGAGTGCGCCCGAAATCTTTCGGATTTCCATTGTTGTCTCCTGCGGTCAGATCTTGTTGACCGGAACCTTGAGCATCTGGTTGCCGTCCTTGTCGGTCGGGATGTCACCCGCCCGGATATTGACCTGGATCGACGGGATGATCAGGGTCGGCATCGCCAGCGTCGCGTCACGCTCGGTGCGCATCTTGATGAACTCGTCCCGCGACTTGCCGCCGCCCACGTGAATGTTGTGCGCCTTTTCCTCGGCCACCGTGGTTTCCCAGCGAATGTCGCGGCCGTTGGGGCCGTAATCGTGGCACATGAACAGGCGGGTTTCGTCCGGCAGGCTCAGCACCTTCTGGATCGAGTCATAAAGCGTTCCCGCATCTCCGCCCGGAAAGTCGGCTCGGGCCGAACCACCATCGGGCATGAACAGCGTGTCACCCACAAAGGCCGCATCGCCCATCACATGCACCATGCAGGCCGGTGTATGGCCCGGTGTGTGCATGGTGAAGGCGGTCATGTTGCCGATGTTGTAGGTCATGCCATCGGTGAACAGCGCATCGAACTGACTTCCGTCACGCTGGAACTCGGTGCCTTCGTTGAAGATCTTGCCGAAGACTTCCTGCACGATCTTGATGTTCTCGCCGATGCCGATCTTGCCGCCCAGCTTCTGCTGGATGTAGGGCGCCGCCGACAGGTGGTCGGCATGGGCGTGGGTCTCGATGATCCACTCCAGTTTCAGGCCCTGCTTTTCGATCTCGGCGATCAGCAGGTCGGCATGTTCGAAGGTGATCCGGCCAGCGGCATAGTCGATGTCCATCACGCTGTCGATGATCGCGCAGGCATTGGATGTCGGGTCCGAAACGATGTAGCTGATCGTCGCCGTGGCCTTGTCGTAGAAGCCCTGAACCTTGGGTTTGACGCTCAGATCCACCGGATATGCGGAAATTGGTGTCGCGATTGCGTCAGCCATTTTCTGGTTGTGGGTGTCGATTGCCTTTTGGTCGGTCATGATCGTGCCTCCTCTTTGACGCTCAGGCCTTGGCCGAACGTGTATTCAATGGTTGCCCTTGCAGAATGCGCGCCAGGGCCAGCCCGGCGGCGACCGCGCCCAGAAACAGCAGAACCTCCCACCGTCCGGTGCCCAGGGCCGGAATTGCCGCGCCCGGGCAGAATCCTGCGATGCCCCAGCCCACGCCAAACAAGGCTGAGCCGCCGACAAGCTTCATGTCGATGTGCTTTGCGCCCGGAATCTGGAACCGGTCCGCAAAAAGCGGCGCGGCGCGTCGCCATATCAGGCGATAGCCGATGAATGTCACCACCAGCGCACCGCCCATTACGAAGGCAAGGCTGGGGTCCCAGGTTCCGGCCAGATCGAAGAAGTTCAACACCTTGGCCGGGTTCATCATGCCCGAGATCGCGATGCCTGTGCCGAAGACAAGGCCGGTCAGGAACGTATGGAACAGTTTCATTGCCTCACCCTCCGAATACGTGGCGGATCACGAAAACCGTGATGGCGGCAGTTGCCATGAAGGTCGGAACGGCGACCAGGGACCGGGTCGACAACCGCGACAGGCCGCATACTCCGTGACCCGAGGTGCACCCCGAGCCGAGGCTGGCGCCCAGACCGACGATGACTCCGCCGACCACGATCATCAGCGGGCTGATCGGCACCTCGATGGCCGGCATGGAGCCGGTCAGCACGTAGATCAGACCCGGTGCAACGATCATTCCGGCAACAAGCGCCAGACGCCAGGAAAACTCGGACCCGCTGTCAGGAAAGACCAGACCGGACATGATACCGGTGGCGCCCATGATGCGGCCGAGGCCCAGCATCAACAACACGGCGCCCAAGCCTATCAGCAGGCCGCCGCCAAAGGATGCAAAAGGCGTGAATACGGTTTCCATATTATCTGGTCCTGCAGGTTTTGATGCCCAAAAGCGTGTACACCGGGCAGAATTTCATGGTCGCGGTCAACAGCATGATGATGCCGACGATCACAGCGCCATATTTGAAAAGGGGTGCGGCGAACAGGGCCAGCCCGCTGAAGAGTACCAGGTACAGCAGGACCAACCCAAGAGCTGCGCGCAGCGTGCGGTCGATCGTTCCGACGTTGTTGGTCATATCGCCCTCCATATTCAGGTTTCTGAATGGCATATATGACGCCAGGAGCGTCTCTTCAGTGACAATGTCACGAAAGCCGAGAAGATTCCCGAAAAATCAGGTGCTGTGGGCCAAAGCCTGCAAAGCCGTTGTGTCGGTGAGCGTTATCTTGCCCCGGGATTGCGAAACCAACTCGCGTTTCTGGAAGTCGTGGAGCACCCGCGAGACAACTTCACGCGCAGTTCCCAGTTCGCTGGCCAGTTGTTGATGTGTGGCCTGCACCTCGTTCGCGGCATCGGCCAATGCAAGCAGACGTTCCGCCAGCCGGACATCGATCCGGCCGAAGGCGACGTCATCGACCACACGCAGAAGGTCGATCAATCGGCGGGAATAGGCTTGGAACACGAAATCGCGGAACGCGTCCTCTTCCGCAGCTAGGCGGTCGAAGGCAAGCTTGGGCAGGACGATCGCGGTGACATCTGTTTCAGCAATGCCTTCGGCGTTATAGGCCTCTTCGGCCAGCATACATGCCGTGGTCAGCACGCAGCTTTCGCCGGCTTCGACCCGATACAAGACGATTTCGCGCCCCGTATGCGAGCTTTGTGAAACGCGGATCCGGCCTTCGTACAGAAACATGAGGCTGTCCGGCACATTGTCGGGCCCGAACACCTGGGCCCCGTTCGGGAACTTCACGATCCGCGCGGCCGCGCGCAACCGGGCGCGTACCGCATCGGGCAGGTGGCTGGTTCCGTGGAACCGCTGGGTCCAGTCAGTGATTGTCATGTGGCTGCTTGCATGGGTGGCCCAAAGCCCTCGTAGATCATTACGGTTCTGCCGTCTTTCGCCCGGCCTAGACGATACGTTCGTAACAACGCGTCCTGTGCACCTGCCGCATGGCCTAGGACAGAACCGTGGTCGCGATCAAGGGAAAGCGCCCGAAGGTGCCTCGGGTCTATCCTGTCAGTCGCGACCCAGATCCTTGAGGATCGGACAATCCGGGCGGTCATCTCCGGCGCATTCCTGGATCAGGTGCGACAGTGTTTCGCGCATGGCTTTCAAATCTTCGATCTTGGCATCGATCTCTTCGAGGTTCTGTTTGGCGATCCGCTTGACGTCCGCGCTGGCGCGGTGCTTGTCCTCGTACAGCGCCAGAAGCGAGCGGCAGTCTTCGATGGTGAACCCCAGCGACCGCGCGCGCCCGATGAACGCCAGCTTGTGCAGTTCTTTCTCGTCGAAATGGCGGTATCCATTGGTCGAGCGTCTGGGTTTGATGAAACCGATATCCTCATAATACCGGATGGTCTTGGCCGGCAAACCCGAGCGTTCGGCGACGTCCCCGATGTTCATGGCGGCTCCTTTCCTATTCGGCGGGTGTGGGTGCGTGTGCAATGGTCTGCGGTTTGCGGTCGGATCCGCTCGGCGGCCGGGCCGCCTTGACCCAACGCAGCCGCAATGCGTTTGACAAGACGAACACGCTGGACAGCGCCATGGCGCCAGCCGCCAAAACCGGGGACAGCAAGGGTCCGCCAAAGGGATAGAGAACTCCCGCGGCCACCGGGATCAGCAGCGTGTTGTAGCCAAAGGCCCAGAACAGGTTCTGCCGGATATTGCGCATGGTGCGCTGGCTGATATCGAAGGCGTTGACCACGCCGATCAGATCGCCCGACATCAGCACCACGTCTGCGGCCTCGATCGCAACATCGGTCCCGGTGCCGATGGCAATGCCGACATCCGCGGCCGCCAGCGCCGGAGCGTCGTTGATCCCATCACCGACAAAAGCCAACTTGCCGCCGTTCACGCGCAGGTTTTCCAGTGCAGCGACTTTGCCTTCGGGCAGGACTTCGGCGACGACTGTGTCGATCCCAAGCTGTGCTGCGATGGCATCGGCCGTCGCCCTGTTGTCGCCCGTGATCATCGCCACTTTGAGCCCCAGCGCGTGCAAGGCTTCGATGGCCTCCGGTGTGCTGGGCTTGATCGGGTCGGCCACCGCGATTGCGGCGGCAGCGGTTCCGTCGATTGCGGCGTAGAGCGGTGTTCTGCCTTTGGCGGCCAGCGACGCGCCGTGATCTGACAGCGCACTGATGTCGATGCCTTCGCGCTCCATTAGACGATCGGCGCCGATGAGGATGCTGTGCCCTTCGACGACCGCTTGAACCCCATAGCCGGTGATCGACTTGAAATCCTCGGGCTTCGGCAGATTCAGGCCGCGTGTCTCGGCCGCGCGCACGATGGCGGTGGCGATCGGATGTTCCGAAGTGGCCTCGACGGCTGCGACCAGCCGCAGGACGGTGTCCTCATCCAGCCCTTGGGCAACCACAAGATCAGTCAGTTCCGGGCGGCCTTCCGTCAGGGTGCCGGTCTTGTCCACCGCTACAACAGTGGTTTCCTGCAACATCTGCAGCGCGTCGCCCTTGCGGAACAGAACGCCCATCTCCGCAGCGCGCCCCGTGCCCACCATGATCGATGTCGGCGTAGCCAGACCCATTGCGCAGGGGCAGGCAATGATAAGCACCGCGACCCCGGCAACCAGAGCCATGCTGAGTGCCGGGTCCGGTCCGAACAGCAACCAAACAAGGACTGTCACGACCGCCACCGCGATCACCGCGGGAACAAACCAAAGGGTGATACGGTCAACCAAGCCCTGAATGGGCAGCTTCGCGCCCTGAGCCTGTTCGACCATCTGAATGATCTGCGCCAGCATCGTATCCGCTCCGATCTTTTCGGCACGGACGGTCAACGCTCCGGTACCGTTCACGGTGCCGCCTACGACGGTTGCGTCAGAGGATTTCTCGACCGGAACGGGCTCACCCGTGATCATGCTTTCGTCAACATACGAACTGCCGCTCAGCACCGAGCCATCGACCGGGATCTTTTCGCCGGGCCGCACGTGAACCAGATCGCCCACTGCGATCTGATCAATAGGCAGTTCGACGATGCGGTTCTCGCGTTCGACCCGCGCGGTTTTGGCCTGCAGGCCGACCAGCTTGCGGATCGCCTCGCCGGTGCGGCCTTTGGCGCGTGCCTCAAGGAAGCGGCCCAGCAGGATCAGAACCACGATGACCGCGGCCGCCTCGTAATAGACATTGGCCGTGCCGGTCGGAAGAATTTCGGGCGCAAAGGTCGAGATCAGCGAGAACCCATAGGCCGCCGACGTGCCCAAAGCGACCAGCGAATTCATGTCTGGTGCGCCCTTGGCAAGTGCTGGAAAGCCCTTGGTGTAGAATTGAAAACCGGGCCCGAACAGCACCAGTGTCGTCAAGACGAACTGAATGTAGTGGCTGGCTTGCAGGCCGATGGTGCTTGCAATCAGGTGATGCATGCCGGGAATGACATGCGCGCCCATTTCAAGGATGAAAACCGGCAAGGCCAGGATTGCCGCAAACCCTGTTCGCAGTGCCAGTTTGCGGATTTCGTCAGCTTTGCGATCCTGCGCCGCTGCCTGAGCCGAGTTGCGCGGCGTCGCCGGGTACCCGGCCGCGTTGGCCAATGCAGCAATCGCTTCGGGTGTCGTGGCGCCCGCTGCAAACTGGACGGTCGCGCTTTCCGAGGCGAGGTTGACCGACGCCGCCAGCACCCCCTGCCCGGCAAGCAAAGCCCTCTCGACCCGGCCGACGCATGAAGCACAGCTCATGCTCTGGATGTCGAGCGTGACGGTCTCGGTCACGGCTGGATAGCCCGCCGCCTCCATCGCCTGTGCGATGGATTTGACATCAGCCGGAGCATGGAAATCCACCTGGACGCTCTCATTCGCCAGGTTTACTGCAGCCAAGTCGACGCCCGGAACCGCGCTGAGCGCACGCTCAACCCGGGCCACGCAAGACGCGCAACTCATCCCCTGAACCTGAAATTTGGCATGTGAAATATTGGCCATGTCGTCACCACGATTATTCGGTCGACCCTGTACATAAGGGTTCCAGCAAGTGGAAGGTCAAGGCCCTCTGCGGGATATCCCTGCACACCAAGCAAACCATCGCGTCCGGGCAAGAGCAGTTTGCGGCTGTGCTCCGGCGGCAACAGGGCAACGATGGATGGCGACGGATTCTTGGTCAATTGAAGCAGGATCGCTTGGATGCGAGGGTATCACGCAAATAGAATCACTTGTGAATCGGAAAGGTGCGGCATGACAACGAGGAAAGCATTGATTGGGCTGTGCGCGCTGTCCCTGATTGCCGCCTGTACCGAGACCACGTCGATGTCCGGCGACAAAGCCCCCGGTGACCTTGCCAAAGTGCCCGAGGGCGTGGTCGAAATCGCCGCGCCGGGGCAGGACCTGACCGCCGTTCGGATCATGCCCGAAGACGGTTGTTACTGGTACCGGTACGTGGGTCCGGTCGAAACGACATACCTACCGCTGAGAACCGCCGATGGCCGCCCGATCTGCGCCCGGGCGTAACGGATCAGCTGCTGGCAGTCGCAAATCTTTCGGGTGGGTATAGATGAGCCGTCGCACCCGGCTGCACCCGGTCATACAGGCCTATGATATGGGCCATGACCATGCGCACACACCCTGAGCTTGCTCGCCCGCCGATAGACCGGGAATAGGGTGTTCCGTGGATGCGCAGATATGTGTCGCGATTGCCCTGAAACAGGTAGAAAGCGCGTGCGCCCAAGGGGTTGTTGGGTCCGCCGGGCATTCCGTCGGCAAACTGCGCATAGTCCTGCGGATCGCGTTTGATCATGTCTGCGGTCGGGGTCCAACGCGGCCATTTGGCTTTGCGCCGGATCGTGTAGGTCCCGGGTTCGTAGAGATTGCCACGGGCGATCGCCACGCCGTATCGCATCGCGGTTCCGCCCTCTTCGATGAAATACAGGTAGCGCGCGACCGCATCCACGTGAATGTCACCGGGCACCAGCGACCGATTGGTTTCGACCCGTTGCGGCAGAAACCGGGGATTCAACCCCCAAGGGTTCGAGGTGGCCGGGTCATAGTTGGCCGGCGTCACCTGCCTGTCCCAAGCCGCCCATTGAGATGCGGTCGACGCTTCGGCCGATGTCGCGCCAAGAATCGGTTGCGAGAAAACAGCAAGCGAAGTCGCAACAAAATGTCTTCTGGTCAGCATGTCTGCACCTCCAGTCGCCTTGCCGTGGCAGCAAGAAAAAAGATCGGACTAAACGATTCCCTGAAACAGACCCCGAGTCCATTCACTTGTTCGTTTGACGCAAAACCTTGTCGCAACTGGTGTTTTGAGGTCGTGCACAAACGGCTGCCGAAAGCCGCGCATCTGGATCAGACGAGTTTTTGAACCGCCCCGGGTGGGTTGTCATAAAACTGTTACGAAAGCGTTACATAAGCTTCGCACGCCCGGACTACTGCACTCAACAAGGCCGCAGGGGGCGGCCAAAGCTGATTCTCAGGAGTGACCATGACCACCATCAAACTGACCGCTTCGGTTCTGGCAATCACCGCGATCGCCGCGTCCGCTGCCTCGGCGCGCGACGCCATCCGTATCGTCGGATCGTCGACCGTATTCCCGTACACCCAAGCCGTGGCCGAGCAGTTCGCCAACAACACGGGCGCTGCTTCGCCCATCGTCGAATCGACCGGTACCGGCGGCGGCATGAAAATCTTCTGCGAAGGCATCGGCGAAAACACTGCCGACATCACCGGCGCATCGCGTGCCATGAAGGCCTCGGAATACGAGCTGTGCCAAAAGAACGGCGTGACCGACATCTCTGAAGCTCTGATCGGTTTCGACGGCCTGTCGATCGCCATCTCGCGCAGCAATGAACAGGATTGGGACCTGTCGCTGGCCGACATCTACATGGCTCTCGGCGCCCAGGTGCCGGTTGATGGCGAGTGGAAGGACAACCCGTACAAGACCTGGAATGAAATCAACCCCGACCTGCCGGCCGTGGAAATCCTGGCTTATGGACCGCCGCCGACCTCGGGCACCCGCGACGCGTTCGTCGAGCTGGCCATGCATGAAGGCTGCAAAGAGCTGGACTTCGTCAAGAGCGGTGACTTCGACAAGAAATGGGTCAAGGAAAACTGCTCGCGCATGCGCACTGACGGACCCTTCGTCGAAGCGGGCGAGAATGACAACCTGATCGTTCAGCGCCTCGAGGCGGATCCGAACGCCGTGGGCATCTTCGGCTACTCGTTCCTGTACGAGAACCTGGACAAACTGAAGCCGGTCACGATCGAAGGCGTCGAGCCGAATGCCGACACCATCGCCGACAAATCCTATCCGGTGTCCCGCCCGCTGTACTTCTATGTGAAGAACGCGCATCGCGGCGTGATCCCGAACCTGGACGAGTTCCTCGAGGAATACATGTCGGATGATGCTTTGGCGTCCGACGGCTACCTGGCCGAACGTGGTCTGGTTGGCCTGTCCGACGAGCGCCGTGAAGAGCTGCAGGACGCAATTCTGGACGGCCAGAACATGGAACCCAAGTCGTAAGATTTGCAATTCACAGGGCTGTCCGGCCGCGAAACCGGGCAGCCCATTTTTGTGCCTGGGGGGCAGATGACTACTTTCGTGTTTGCGGCGCTGTTGGGCGTCAGTATCCTTGGATATTTGCTGAACAGACGGGCTGCGGCCGGTCTGCGCGCAGATGGGACGTCCCTGCACTCCCTGCCCGGCTATCACGGGCTGTTTTCTTTTCTGTCCACGCTGGTTCCAGTCTTTGTGCTGATCGTACTTTGGCTGATCTTGCAGGGGCCGGTGATCGACCATGTGGTCATGTCGGGCCTGCCTGCCGGCAGCCTTGACGGATTGGACACTGGCGGGCGCCAGCTGGTGCTGGCCGAGATCAAGTCGATCTCGCGCGGGCAGATCTTCGGCGAGCCGGAACAGTGGAAGATGGACGCGGCCCAGCGGTATCTTGAACTGCATCAGATGTCGGGATGGGTTCTGCTGTCGATCGTTGTCATTCTGTCACTGGCCATCGTGGCATTTGCCCGGTCGCGTGTCGGCGTCGAATTCCGCGCCCGCCACAGTGTGGAACGCATCGTTTCCGGCCTAATGATTTTCTGCTCGACCGTCGCCATCTTTACGACCGTCGGCATCATTGCCGCGCTGCTGTTCGAATCCATCCGCTTTTTCGAGATGGTGCCGATCACCGAGTTCTTCTTCGGGCTGAACTGGGAACCGCAGATTCCTCTGCGCGAGGACCAGATTGCGGCCGAAGGTGCCTTTGGCTGGCTTCCGGTCATCCTCGGCACGATCGTCATTACCGTGGTCGCGTTGTTCCTGGCGGTGCCGGTGGGCCTGTTGTCGGCCATCTACCTGAACGAATTCGCGCCCGACCGCTTGCGGGCGGTGGCCAAGCCAGTGCTGGAGATTCTGGCCGGCGTGCCGACCGTGGTCTATGGCTTTTTCGCGATCCTGGTCGTGGCCCCGGCCATGCGCAGTTTCGGAGCCTCGCTGGGCATTCCCGTGTCACCCAACACGGCGCTGGCCGCAGGCAGCGTGATGGGCATCATGCTGATCCCGTTCATCTCGTCCTTTACCGACGACGCCCTGTCAGCCGTGCCGAAATCTCTGCGTGACGGAGCACTGGCGCTGGGTGCGACACGGGCCGAGACGGTTCTGAACGTGCTGTTCCCCGCCGCCATTCCCGGCATCGTCGGTGGCATCCTGTTGGCCGTCAGCCGCGCGATCGGGGAAACCATGATTGTTGTGATGGCGGCGGGCCTGATCGCCTCTCTGACCATCAACCCGCTGGACAGCGTGACCACGGTGACCGTGCAGATCGTCACGCTTCTGATCGGCGACACCTCGTTCGACAACCCCAAGACGCTGGCAGCCTTTGCCTTGGGCATGATGCTGTTCGTCGTCACCCTGATCATCAACGTCTTCGCGCTGCGCATCGTGCGCAAGTACCGCGAAGCCTATGACTGAGGCCAAGAATCATGGCTGACCTGACCGTAGGACAAAACAATTCGCCCAAAGGCGGAGACACCGCCGACGCCGTGCGCGCCAGCTTGGCCCGCCGCAACCGCAAGCAGAAAATACTCCAGGGCCTTGGCCTGGGCGCCATCGGATTTGCATTTCTGATGCTGTTCATCCTGGTGGCCTCGCTTGTGTCATCCGGATATCAGGCGTTCACCCAGACCAAGATCACGCTCGAGGTCTATGTCGACCCCGAGGAGATCGAGCCCGAAAAACTGCCGCGGGGCGGTTTCAAGGACGTGTTGCAAGCCTCGCTGTCCGAGTTGCTGCCCGAGGTGGACACCAGCGATCGGGCTACCCGAAAGGCCCTGTCGGGCATTCTGTCCAACGGAGCGCAGTTTGATCTGCGCGACCGGGTGGTGGCCGACCCAGCGCTGATCGGGCAGACCATCACGATGACCGTGCCGGTATCTGACCCATATGACCAGCTGAACAAGGGCACCATCGACCGCGACACGCCCGAACAGAACCGCCGCTTGAACGATGCCGAGATTGCGTGGTTCGATCAGCTCAAGGCCGAAGGCGTGATCAGCAAGCCGCTGAACACCGGCCTGGTCACCAATGCCGACAGCCGGTTCCCCGAATTGGCGGGCCTGAAGGGCGCGCTGATCGGGTCGTTCTGGGCGCTGTTCGTGTGTTTCGTGATTTCCTTCCCGCTGGGCATCGGCGCGGCGATCTACCTTGAGGAATTCGCGCCCAAGAACAAGGTCAGTGACTTCATCGAGGTCAACATCAACAACCTGGCCGCGGTGCCGTCGGTCGTTTTCGGCCTGTTGGCGCTGGCGGTGTTCATCGGCTGGTTCGGGCTACCGCGCTCGGCCCCGTTCGTGGGTGGCATGACGCTGGCGCTGATGACCATGCCGACGATCATCATCGCCACCCGCGCGGCGCTGAAGGCCGTGCCGCCGTCGATCCGCGAGGCGGCCCTGGGCATCGGTGCGTCCAAGCACCAGGTGGTGTTCGGTCATGTGCTGCCGCTGGCGATGCCCGGCATCCTGACCGGTACGATCATCGGGCTGGCGCAGGCCTTGGGGGAAACTGCTCCGTTGCTGCTGATCGGGATGAACGCGTTCATCACCTCGGCCCCGGCTGGCCCGTTCGACAGTGCCACCGCCCTACCCACGCAGATCTTCATCTGGGCTGACAGCCCCGAGCGCGGCTTCGTCAGCCGGACCTCGGCCGCGATCCTGGTGCTGCTGGGGTTCCTGGTCACGATGAATGCAATCGCGATCTATCTTCGCAACAAATTCGAGCGCAGCTGGTAAGCGCAAAGGGGTCATCATGATGAACGACATGAGCAAGATCGAGCCGAGTACCGCCGTCGACGCCATCAAGATTCAGGCGAAGGGCGTCCAGGTTTTTTACGGCGACAACCAGGCAATCAAGGACGTATCGGTCGACATTCTCGACAAGACGGTAACCGCTTTCATCGGCCCGTCCGGATGCGGTAAGTCCACGTTCCTGCGCTGCCTGAACCGGATGAACGACACGATTGACGTCTGCCGGGTCGAAGGTGACATCCGGATCGACGACGAAGACATCTACGACAAACGGATCGACCCGGTGCAGCTGCGTGCCAAGGTGGGTATGGTGTTCCAGAAGCCGAACCCGTTCCCCAAGTCGATCTACGACAACGTAGCCTATGGTCCCCGGATCCACGGACTGGCCAGAACCAAAGCCGATCTGGATGAGATCGTTGAGAAATCCCTGCGCCGTGGCGCCATCTGGGATGAGGTGAAGGATCGCCTGCACGAGCCCGGCACCGGCTTGTCCGGCGGTCAGCAGCAGCGCCTTTGCATTGCGCGCGCGGTTGCCACTGAACCCGAGGTCCTGTTGATGGACGAGCCGTGCTCGGCTTTGGATCCAATCGCAACCGCCCAGGTCGAGGAACTGATTGACGAGTTGAAGCTGAACTTCTCGGTGGTGATCGTCACGCACTCGATGCAGCAGGCGGCTCGGGTCAGCCAGAAAACGGCGTTCTTCCACCTCGGCAGCTTGGTGGAATACGGGGACACGGGGCACATCTTCACCAATCCCGAAGACCCGCGCACGGAATCCTACATCACCGGGAGAATCGGATGACCCAGGACGCCATGAAGGACAAGCACATCGTCCGATCTTTTGATCAGGAACTCGAGTCTGTTCAGGCGCATCTGATGCGCATGGGTGGGTTGGTCGAGAACTGCCTGTCGGACGCGATCCGGGCACTGTGCGACAAGGATGTCGAACTCGCCGCGCGCACCGTCAAGGCCGATCGCGCCATCGACGAGTTGGAAGAGATGGTCAAGAACGACAGCGCCAACATCATCGCGCGGCGCGCGCCTACGGCCATCGACCTGCGCGTGGTCCTGGCGACCTTCACCATCGCCAACCAGCTCGAGCGCAGTGGGGACCATGCAAAAAACATCGCCAAGCGTGCCGTGACCCTGGCGGACTCGGCGAGTTTGGACGAAGTCAAATCGGCCATAGCGCGTCAGGCCCAGCTGGTGCAGAGCATGATTGCGGATGCCCTGGATTGCTTCATCCAGCGGGACGCGGACAAGGCCCAGGCCATCCGTGAACGTGACGCTGATGTGGATGCGATGTACAATAACGTGTTTCGCGCTCTGCTGACCCATATGATGGAGAACCCGGGCAATATCACCCCGGGCATGCATCTGCATTTCGTGGCCAAAAACCTCGAGCGGATCGGTGATCATGCTACCGGGATCGCGGAGCAGACCATCTACCTTGTCAGTGGGCAGTTGCCTGATGATGACCGACCGCGCCTCGACAAGACACCAACGGAAACCACCGAGGTCCTGTGATGCCAACGCCATCGATCCTTGTCGTCGAAGACGAGCCCGCGCAGCGCGAGATCATCTGCTACAACCTCGAGGCCGAAGGCTTTGACGTGCGCCAGGCCGAAACCGGTGACGAGGCGCTGTTGCAGATCAAGGAAGTGCCGCCCGATCTGATCCTGCTGGACTGGATGCTGCCCGGCGTTTCCGGGATCGAAATTTGCCGCCAACTGAAGATGACGGCCGCGACCCGTGCAATTCCGGTGATCATGCTCTCGGCAAAATCCGAAGAGGTCGACAAGGTGCGCGGGCTGGAGACAGGTGCCGACGACTATGTCACCAAGCCCTATTCGGTGATCGAGCTGATGGCCCGAGTCAAATCCCAGTTCCGCCGGACCCGCCCCGCAGCCGTGGGCGAGCGGTTGGAATACGATGACATCGTCCTGGATGCCGAAACGCACCGCGTGACCCGCGCGGACGAGGACATCAAGCTGGGCCCGACCGAGTTTCGGCTGCTGTCGACCTTCATGGAAAAGCCAGGCCGGGTCTGGAGTCGCGAACAATTGCTCGACCGGGTCTGGGGGCGCGATATCTACGTGGATACCCGGACCGTCGACGTGCATATCGGGCGTTTGCGTAAAGCTTTGACGGTGCGTGGGGGGGATGACCCGATCCGCACCGTGCGCGGGGCCGGTTACGCGCTCGGCTGAGCACCGGTCCCTGTCATTTCGCGCAGGTGGCACCCCAGCATCAGCAGCGCAGGCCAGAGCAGATAGGCCTCGATCTCGATGTTTTCGCCGAAGGTCAGCAGCAGCAGGGTCATCAGCAGGCCCAGCGGCAAGCGTCCACGCGCCGAGCGGACCGCGTCGGTGATCACTACGCCGAAATGCACGGCGAAGGGGACAAGAAACGCCATGAAGCCGGTGATGCCCTTGACGAACAGAAGCCCGTACCAGGTGTGGTGGCTTCCGATGGGCATGTACTCGACCAAATGCGCACCGGGCTTAACGGTTCCGTGACCAAACAGCACCGCGTCGGATTGCCAGCGCTCATAGGCGATGCGTTGCAGGGTTTCGCGCACGCGGGTGCTGTCGGCGCGGGCCGATTTGAAATTCTGCAGTGCCTGGTTGCCAAGATCGATCGCGGCGGCCCCCCACGCCGCGGACGCCGTCGCCACGGCCGACACCAGAAACCATCCGATGCTGCGCGCCACCAGCGGCAAAAAGCGTGGCCCCAGCGTGCAGGCCACCAGCCCGACCAGCCCCATGCGGGATTTCGACGCCAAGATCATGAGAATACCCGCGCTCAGCCCGACGGCCATCCATCCCCGGTGCCGTTCTTCGAGCGCGAACAGGACCATGCATACCCCCAGTAGGGCGGCAAATGGTGACCACGGCGCGAAGAACTGCCACCGGGGCGTCCAACTGGCCGGGTCGATTGTGTAGAGATAGACCGAGAAATACTCGGGGCCCGGCCCACCGACCGCCTTGAGCGGTGAGGTGAAGATCTGGCTGGGCAGGCCCAGATAAGGTGCAGCCAACAGCGGGGGCGCAAGGCACAGGGTCCACAGCCCCAGCTTGCACTGGCCTCGCACCAGAACCTCGCGCCGGATCGGCAGCACGGCCCCGGCCAGAATGAACAATGGAATAAGCGCCCAGCCCTTGGCCCAGCCGATCGAGGACTTGATGGTCTTGCCCAGCCCCAGCCCCCAATCCAGATGGCCGGCCCACAGTGCAAACAGCATCAACAACATGCCGGCCATCCACAGCCAAGCCAGCGCCGGAACCGGCCCCGTGGCCCGCAGCTCCGGACGAATCGCCGGCCCCAGATACAAAGCCAACACCGCCAACCCCGCCAGGAACCATCCCAGTACCGGCCCGACGACATAGAGCGCGCCGATGGCATAGAACGGCCATGTCCAGACCAGCGCGCGCCAGACAAGCCGCTCGGCCGGGTTCTGCGGCGCGGCCTGGCTCATGCCTTGTTCTCGCCTGCGTCTTTCAGCAGCCGCGAGATCAGCGGGTTGCGGACCCATGCCAGCGTCAATCCGATCAGAAGCATCAACGTGGCGGCAATCCCGGCCGCGATCGACAGCTTCTTGTTGGGTGAAGACGGCCGGTCCGGCAGCGACGGATTTTCCAGCACCTGGATCAGCGGGTACGAGGCATAGACATCGGTCTTTTTTGATTCCGACCGGGCGATGGCAGAGGCAAAGACGGCTTCGGCCACGGCAAAATCCCTTTGACGGTCCTCAAGTTCAGCGGCCACCGGCGCCAGCGCGGACAGGCGCGCAGTTTCGGCCGCGACCTGTGCGGCGAGGGTTTTTACATGCTTCTCCTGCCCCGCGCGCAGGGCGTTTTCGCGGACAAGCTCGCTGAGCAACTGCGCGCGCTCTCCCTCGGGGGCGCGGTCCAGCCCCGAGAGCTGATCGACCGATAGCCCGGTCACCTCGGCCGCACGTAGGACGGCAACCTTCCGTGCGCCTTCATATTCGTCCCGCGCTGCGCGATAGACCGGATGGCGCGGCCCGTAATTGGCATCGGCCTGCGCCAGCTTGGCCGCGCCGGCCGAGACATCCTTGAGCAGCGACATGTATTGCGCGTCGGCGTACAGCTTCAGCGTCACCGCGGCGGCATCCGGCGGCAGATCCAGCGCGACCTCAAGAGCCGCGACCCGCTCGGCCTGGCGGGCCAGCGTGCTTTCCTCGGCCCGCAGCGTCTGGCGCGCGCGGTCATTGGCGGCCACCTGCTCACGGTATTGGGCGGCCGAGAGCAGCCTACTCTGCCGCTGCAACTGCTCGATCGCAGCGCGGGTTTCACGAACCGAGCGCTGATAGTCGTCGATCGCGCCGCTGTTGCTGGCTTCGCGCGTGGCGATCTCGTCCGCGCGCAGGGCGTCGATCTCGGCGAAGAACGCAGCAACAAGGGCATCGCCGTGGCGTTGCGCGTCCCCCGGGCTGGCGGCCTCCATTTCTATATGGATCAGGCTGGTCTGGTCGACCAGGCGGATGCGCGGCTTGCCGAACGCATCGCGCTCGGCCCCGACGGCGCGTGCGGCCGCATCCAGAATGCGATCGGCCGACAACAGCCGTTTGTAGGTTTCGGTGGGGCTGATCGAGCCGTTGGCAAAGGCCGAATTGGCGTAGGACGAGGCCTGCCCGATATTGGCCAGATTGACCGAGGCCGACGCACCCGACCCCGGCAGGATCAACGAGGCGTGGGATGCATATTTGACCGGCGCGGTTGCCAGATACCCGCTGATCGGGGCCCAGATGCAGCTGGACCCAAGAAGAAACAACGCAACATATCGTGGCAGCCGTCCCGCATCGGTCAGCCGCCCGCCTTTGAGGACGCGCCGCCAGCCCAGCGATCGGATGTCCGTGCGGCTGATGCGCGCCCAGTCCCAAGGGCGGTTTGGCGCAAGCGTTTGATGCTTGTCGGAAATCTGGTTCGGCATATCAAATCCTCTCTTACAGGAGTGATATACCGGGGCGGCTTGGGCTGTCCGCTGCGCAAGGGGTTAGGCCGGGGCGGGTTGGGACAGGCCCCCTATCCGAAAGGATGGGCGCGGGTCAGAACAGGCCCGCCTCGCGCGCGGCCATCGCGGCCTGAGTACGGTTGCTGACACCCACTTTGCGGTACAGCGTTTTCACATGCAGCTTGATCGTGGGCTCGGACAGGTCCAGATCGCGGGCGATCTCCTTGTTCGACTTGCCCTCGGTCAGACCTTTGAGGACCTGGCGCTCGCGCTCGGTCAGTTTCTTGGCCATCGGGTGGGTGTCGTTCGGTTGCTCGGCGCTCATGAAACCGACGGGCAGATATTGCTCACCCATGGCCATGAAACGGATGGCGTTTACCAGAGACTTGGCCGGCAGGGTCTTGGGCACGAACCCGGCTGCCCCCAGCTCGAGCGCACGTTCAGCCAGATCGCGCGAGGCATCGCCGGTGAACAGCGCCACATGCCGCGCGCGATCCATGCCAATGCAGGTTTCCAACCCGCTCAGCCCGTTCATGCCGGGCATGTTCAGATCCAGCAGAACCAGATCAAATGGACCTTCGGATTCGATCTTGGCTTTTGCCGTCGCAAAATCCGGCGCGGTGGTGGGTTCGATCCCGCCCGCGGCCTCGATGAAGGCGACGAGCGTGTCCAGAACCAGTTCGTGATCGTCGGCGATAAGAACTTTCATCAATGAACTCCATGTGCCTCCACCCAGACCTGAAAAGGTTAATAAACCATTGATGATTGGCGGTGAAGCCTACCGAACGGACAGGCCGATACCCGATCGGATAGGAGCAACTGGCCCGATTTCCACGCGGTGCCGCATCCGGGCCGTGTCAGTCAGCCGATTTCTCCGCGTGCTCTCCCGATGCTCGTCTGTTGCGGTCCCGGCACAGCGGGCAGGTTCAGAGCAACAGTTCAGTTCATGTTCGGAGAGTTCCATGCACTTTCAAGCCGCTCACGCCCTTTTCGACGGCGCACACACCACGCCCGGCACCGCGCTGCCGATCACCGAAATCCTCGGGCAACCGGTGGTGAATGCAGAATCCGGGCCGGTCATCACCACGCTTTTGGATGGTCACCGCCGGACCGTCTTTTTCCTGAACGCCCATTGCGCAAATGTCCGGGCAAAGAATGACCAATATCGAGCAGCCCTGACGCAAGCCGACCTCGTCCTGCCCGACGGGATCGGGGTCGAGCTTGCCGCCGCGATGCAGGGCGAACACCTGGCCGAGAACTTGAACGGAACCGACTTTGTCCCGCGCCTGGTCCGGCGCGCGGCCAAGCTGGGCCAGACGGTCTATCTGCTGGGCGGAACGCCCGGCACCGCACAGGCCGCGGCAGCGCGCCTGCAAGACATGGCGCCCGGCCTGAGGATTGCCGGTTGCCGCGACGGGTTTGGGGGCATCGAACGGACGGACGAAGCCTTGGACGAGATCAACCAGTCCGGCGCAGACATCCTGCTGATGGCCATGGGCGTTCCGTTGCAAGAACTGTGGATTGCGCGGCACCGCGCACGGCTGAACCCGAACCTGGTGCTGGGTGTCGGCGCGTTGTTCGACTTTCTGGCGGGCAACGTCCGGCGGGCGCCCGGGATCGTACGGCGGGTTCGGATGGAATGGGCGTGGCGGTTGGCGATGGAGCCACGCCGCATGGCCCGCCGCTATCTGATCGGAAATTTGGAATTTCTGGGACGGTGCGTCGCCCAGGTTCTTGGCGGGCTGACGCCCAGCCGTATTCTTGACCTGACCGTCGCGCTGGCGGCCATGACGGTTCTGGCCCTGCCGATGCTGGCCATTGCCGCCCTTGTCCGGCTGGACAGCCGCGGCCCGGCCCTGTTCCGGCAGACACGGGTGGGAAGGAACGGGGTGCCTTTCACCGTCTACAAGTTCCGCTCGATGACCACAGACGCCGAAGCGCAAAGGGCAAGCCTCCTGGCGCAGTCCGACCGCGCAGGCGTGTGCTTCAAGGCCCGTCACGATCCGCGTGTCACACGGGTGGGCAAGGTTCTGCGCCGCTTTTCGCTGGATGAGCTGCCGCAGATCCTCAACGTGTTGAAGGGCGACATGTCGATCGTCGGACCGCGGCCTGCCCTGCCCGAGGAGGTCGCCAAATACCCGCCCCGCGCGCTTGAACGCCTGGCCGTCCGCCCCGGGATCACCGGCCTCTGGCAGGTGTCGGGCCGGGCCGCCATCGACTTTGACCGAATGATCGATCTGGACACGGCCTACGTGCGGTCCCGTTCGGCCCTTCTGGATCTGATGCTGATTGCCATGACCGTGCGGGCCGTCGTGTCCGGCCGCGGCGCCTACTGAGAAAACCCAAGGAGAATTGTTATGACCAAGATTCGCAAAGCCGTCTTTCCCGTCGCCGGACTGGGCACAAGGTTTCTGCCCGCAACCAAGACCGTGGCCAAGGAAATGCTGCCCCTGATCGACCGCCCTCTGATCCAATATGCCGTCGACGAAGCGCGCGCGGCCGGTATCGAAGAATTCATCTTCATTACGTCACCCGAGAAAACCGCGCTCGAGGCCTATTTCGGGCGGAATACGGCGCTTGAACGCAAGTTGAAGGATGGTGGCAAGACCGAGCTCTTGAACAACCTGCGCTGCGCCGATCTGGAGGATGGCAAATACTGCTTTGTCCGGCAGGATGCGCCCCGTGGATTGGGCCATGCCGTGTCGCTGGCGCGCGAGTGCGTGGGCAATGAGCCGTTTGCGGTGATCCTGCCCGATGACGTCATCAGCGCCCGACGCCCGGCCCTGTCACAGATGGTCCAAAGCTATTGTGACCAAAGCGGCCACATGGTTGCGACCCAATCCGTGCCGTCCGACAGGATCGAGTCCTACGGGGTGGTCGATATCGCCCTGCAGGCCGGGCGTGTGCAAAAGCTGCGCGGCCTGGTCGAAAAGCCCAGCCCCGAGCAGGCGCCATCGAACTACGGCATCGTCGGGCGGTATATCCTGCAGCCATCGATCTTTGATCGTCTGGCCGGCCAGGCACCGGGTGCGGGAAATGAAATCCAGCTGACCGACGCCATCGCTGCGGATATCGAAACCGCTGGCTGCTCGGGCTACGCCTTCGCGGGTGAACGCTTCGACTGCGGCTCAGTCGCCGGGTACCTTGAGGCCACCGCGGTTTTTGCCCTGCAGCGGTCAGAGCTGCGCGAAGGGTTTGAGCGGATCATGGCACAGCGCATGGGCCACCTGCGCCCGGCCGCGTAACGGCGGGCACCTATCCGTTCGGATAGGTGCTTATCCTGATGCCCGTCTGTTGCCCGGTCACGCTTTCTGATCTTGTGCAATTGGACACGAGGAGAATGACATGCGGATTTTACTTGCAGCCTTGGCAATGGTTCTGACCTTGGGCCAGGCACAGGCCCAGGATCTGGCCGAACCCACCGGAGAGGTGGTTCTGACGATCACCGGCAACCTGACCCAGCCCGGAGCCGAAGGTGGAGCGCGGTTCGACATGGACATGTTGAAAGCCTTGCCCGCACGGACATTTGCGACCTCGACGATCTGGACCGAAGGTGAAAACACCTTTGTCGGCGTGCCCTTGTCGGTGGTGCTGGAGGCAGTCGGTGCAGATGGCAGCATTATCCGCGCCACGGCGATCAACGACTATGCGGTTGAAATCCCGATGGACTCGGTCACCGAAAGCGACCCGATCGTGGCCTATGAAATGAACGGCGCCGAGATGTCACGCCGGCAGAAGGGCCCGCTGTGGATCGTCTACCCCTATGACAGCGACCCGAAATACCAGACCGAGGTGACCTATTCGCGCAGCATCTGGCAACTCGATCGTCTCGAGGTCGTTAAATAGCTTGCAACCGGAATGAGTGAAGTAATGAGTAAAGCGCAGTGAACAATCGATGAGGCTCGGATTGAGCGATACCGATACGCAGGTTTTGCGCCGCCGATGGGTCTTCGGGCTCATCGGCTTCGGCGTTTTGTTGGGTCTGGTCACGGTGGCGTGGCTGTCGGCGCAGGTGTTTACCGATTTCAACGACCGGCGAGCGGCACCTTCGGACAATGTCCAATGGACGCTGTCGCAGGTTGAGGTCGACTATCTGTCCTACCTGAATGCTCTGGAAACCGCGTCGGCGGCACAGGACGCGGAAAATGGCACGTTGGATCTGGTGCGCCGGCGGTTCGATCTGTTTTACAGCCGTGTCGATACGCTGGCCCAATCCCGCGTGTTCCAGCCTTTGCGCCAGGATGACCGGTTCCGCCTGCCGTTGGAGCGGGTGACCCGGCACCTGAACGCCGCGGTCCCCTTGATCGACGCGCCGGATGCGGAGCTGTCCGAAAAACTGGACGATCTGAAACGCGCCGCCCTCGAGATCGGTCCGCATGTCCGCACGTTGGCCGTTTCGGGCATCTCGTATTTTGCCACCGAGTCGGACCAGCAGCGCATCCAGACGGCGGCAAACTTGCTGCGATTGGCGATTCTGTCGGGGGCCTTGCTTCTGACCCTGGGCGCCGTCAGCGCCTATCTTCTGGTGGTCAACCGGCGCGCCACGCGCCGCGGCCGGGCGCTGCGGCAGGCGAATGAACGGATGAACACGATCCTCTCAACCTCGTTGGACGGAGTGATCGTGGTCGATGCCAAGGGCGACGTGATCGAGTTCAACCCAGCTGCCGAGGCAATATTCGGCTATACGGCGGATCAGGCCCGAGGTCGCGCGATCGGTGACCTGATCGTGCCGCCGCATCTGCGTGAGGCACATAGCGCCGGCATGGCGCGCATGCAGTCTGGCGGAGAACGTCATGTCGTCGGCAAAGGCCGTGTCCAGTTGGAGGCGATGCGCGCGGATGGCGAGCAGTTTCCGGTCGAACTGGCGCTGCAATCGGCCCGGGCAGGCGATCAGGAAATCGTCATCGGCTTTGTCCGTGACATCTCGCAGCGGGTTGCCGCCCAGCAGGAATTGATCAGCACTCGTGACCGCGCCTTGGCCGGCGAGAAGGCCAAGGCCGATTTCCTGACCGTGATGAGCCACGAGATCCGCACGCCGCTGAACGGGTTGCTGGGCAACCTCACGCTGCTGAAAAACACCCGCACCACCCGCGAACAGGCGCGGTTCGTCGAGAACATGGAAATCTCGGGCCAGATCCTCCTGAGCCACGTCGACACCGTTCTGGACATCGCCCGGTTTGAGGCCGGGAAACTGTCGGTGACGTTGCAGCCCTCGAACCTGAACGACATCCTGCAAGAGATTGTGGACGGTCAAAGCGGCAACGCCGCCTCGCGGGAGAACTCCATCTCTTGGCAGTGGGTGGGTGAGGCGCGCCCCTGTGTCGCCGCCGACGCCCAAAGGTTGCGGCAGATTCTTCTGAACCTTGTCGGCAATGCCATCAAGTTCACCGAAAACGGTCGGATCTCGATCGAGGTCGAAGTGACCGAGCCTGGCCCCACGGCCGGCGTCAACATCTTTGAATTCCGCATCATCGACACGGGTATCGGTATCGGCCCGGATGAGGTCGACGTCATCTTTGACGATTTTCACACCAGCGATCCAAGCATCGGTCGGGCCACCGGGGGCACCGGTCTGGGCCTGGGCATCGCACGTCGGTTTGCTCGGGCCATGGGCGGCGAGATCGGCGTTGAAAGCACGCCCGGCGAGGGCAGCGTGTTCTGGGTTCGTCTGCCGCTGCAGGACGCGGAATTGGACGCCAACGTTGACGGCGACCAGCCAGACGTTCAGCACGCCCAGCCGTTGGACGTGCTGGTGGTCGAAGACAACGAGATCAACCGCGAAGTGATCTGCAACATGCTGAAACTGGACGGTCACCGGGTGACGGTTGCCGAGAACGGCCAACTGGGCGTGGACGCGGCGGCAACGCATCGGTTCGACGTGATCCTGATGGATATCAGCATGCCGGTCATGGACGGTCCGACGGCCACGCGCCACATCCGCAGCGGGGGCGGGCCTTCGGCGGAGATACCGATCATTGCCGTTTCGGCCAACGTGCTGCCTGATGCGGTCGACGCGTTCCGCGCTGCCGGTATGACCGCCTTTGTCGGCAAGCCGATTGCCCTGGATGCCTTGCGCAAAGCCTTGTCGGTGGTCACCAACCCCGGAGCTTCGACCCGGTCCGAGGACGAAACGGATCATATCGGCGATCTGCGCGCCAGCCTCGGCGCCGACGTCTTTGACCGGTTGCTTGCCAAATACCTGTCCGAAGGGGATGCCGTCGTCGCTCAGCTTGCCCAGTTGGAGGCCGGTGAAGCCGATCTGGACCAGGTCGCGCAGGAGTGTCACAGGCTGGCGGGAAGTGCGGCGACCTTTGGTGCGATGGGGTTCCGCGATGCGCTGATTGCGATCGAGATGGCCGCAAAATCAGCAGAACGTCAGCAGGTCGCCCTTCTGTTGGACGGTCTGCCCGAGGTTTGGGAGCGGGCAAAGGCTGTGTTGCCCGCCCCCGGTGCGATCAAGGGATGAGCAGCGCGGCGGCCCCGACGATGCCCAGCGACCGGGCGATTTCGGTCACTCCGGTGACCTTGCTGTCGTAACAGGCCACGGCATCACCTGGCAGAACATAGGGGTCGAAGTCGTCACGGTCTCCGCGCCGCAGCAGCTTTTCGATATTGCGCTCGATCACGACCGAGGATCCGGTCACTGGGTTGCGCGTGAACAACACTGCGCTGCGGTTGGCGTTTGTCGTCTTCGACCCGCCGACGCAGTTGCTGTCGACCACGGCCTGCAGGAAACGGGTGCCATAAGGCACTTCACGCACGTCGCGCCCGATGGCGGATTCTGCATTGCCCGCGGCCGGTTGGGTCAGGTTCGACATGTATAGCGTCACGCCGGGCGGGCTGATCGGGCTGGGGCGCATCAGCGCGTCCTGGAAGCAGCCGCGGCTGTTGACCACGATCTGGTCGCCGGTCAGCAGCATGATGTCGGTCGGGTCCGATCCTTCGAACACGCCGCGCAGATCCATGCGATAGATGCGCCCCTGGCGGTGCAGTTCGACCGCTGACAGATCGGCATCCGGCCGCACCCCGCCCGCGGCCCGCAGCGCCACCGACAGGTTGCGCCCCTCGGTCGAGGCCCCCAGTGCGCCCTGGCGCCGACGGTCAAGGGAGTCGCCCGGAACTCCGCCGATCTCGACCGAGTGCGGCTCGAACACCGCGCCGCGCACACCTACTGTCACCGAGGCGAAATCGCTGACCCGTACGGTCACGCGGGGTTCGATGTCATAGAACTGGGCCGCAACCAGAACCCGTGCCACCTCTTGTTCGACCTGTTCGGTGGTGCGGCCCTGGGCGCGCACGGGCGGCAGGTAGGGCAGCTTGAGGTCTCCGTCACGCGAAACGACATAAGCGTCGCTCAGCAGGTCGTCCCCTTCGATGGTGATCTGGACCATGTCGTTGCGCGACAGTTTCTCGCCCAGCAAGGGGCTGAGCGCCGGTTGCGACCATTTCGCATAGGTATTTGCGCCGTGATCGCCGGCCTGCGGCATGCAGGTCTGGCCGTTCATCGCGGCGGCCTGCAGCAATTGCGTATCGCCCCGCCGACGACCGGGTTCGCGATATTGCGCCTGATAACTTTCGCCGCGCGATACGGCTTCGATGTTGCGCGGGGTCTGCATGCTGCTGCACCCCAGCAGGGTTGAGGCGCTGACGGCCGTAATAAGGAAGGTCTTGAAATTCATGGTCATTTTCATCTCCTGATCTGTCACAGAAGATAAACCGCGCCGCGCGCCCTGCGTCAGTCCGGCATCGGGATGGCGGTTTGTCCCATTCGGATAGGTCCCTCTCCGAACGGTCCCCTGCCCCGTCCGACCGCGTCCGGGACACAGACCCTGGCCACCCGTACAACAGAACCAACAACTGTTTTTCGGGATAACGGCGTCATGACGCACAGCTTTGCACGATCAGGCTTCCTACAGCATCTTTTGGCCTACACCGCCTCCGAAGTGGCGGCCAAGGCGTCGCGCCTGGTCGTCGTGGTGGCCGTTGCCCGTACCCTCAGCCCCGAAGCGATCGGTCTGGCCGCAGCAGCTCTGGCGGCGGGCGACATCCTCAAGGCGCTGACCGAGAATGGGGTGAACCAGCGTATCATTCAGGCTCCGTCCGAGGAGTTGGCGCGGCGGTGCAACACGGCGCACCGCATCTTCTGGGTCTGGTGCTCGGGGCTGTGCTTGCTGCAACTGGCGGTCGCGGCGGCGCTGTTCATCATGGGCCACACCATGCTGGCGATGCTGCTGGCGGTGCTGGCCGGGGAATACCTGTTCATGCCAGCGGGCCTGGTTCAGGCCGCACTGGCAATGCGCGAGGGCAAGCTGCAGCAGACCGCCGCGATCGCCGGCGGGCAAGTCGTGGGGGCCAACGCCCTGACGGCGCTGCTGGCGGTGGTCTGGGCTTCGCCCCTGGCGCTGGTCCTTCCGCGCCTGCTGACTGCACCTGTCTGGCTGGTGCTGATGCGCCGCCTGCGTCGGTGGTCGCCTGATCGTCAGGCCGGGTTTGCAGCCTTGAAACCTTTCGTGGTCTACGGCTGGGCCGTTCTGGGCGTCGAACTGGTCAAGGTTCTGCGCCTGCAGGCAGACAAGCTGGTGGTGGGCGCGATGATGGGCGCAGAGGCGCTTGGCATCTATTTCATGGCTTTCAATGCGGGGCTTGGGCTGGCCACTTCGTTCACGCAAGCCTTCTCGGTCGTTCTGTTCCCGCATCTGTGCGCGGCCGAGGACAAGCATGGGGCGCTGCGCCACGGGCTGGGCCTGTCGCTGCTGATCCTGACGCCGCTGGTTTTGCTGCAGGCGGCACTGGCCCCGGTCTATGTGCCGCTGCTGCTGGGACAGGGCTGGGCCGAAATCGCCCCGGTGGTATCGGTTCTGTGCCTTGCGGCCCTGCCGACGGTGATCTGGTCGGCGGTCGCTGGGTGGCTGCGGTCGGAAAACCGCCCCGTCACCGAATTACGGGTCAGCACGGTTCTGGCCGTGGGCCTGATCGCCAACACTACCCTGATGGCGCCGCTCGGCCTGATGCCCGTCGCCGTCGGGTACGTCTGCACCTGCAGCGCCATCATGCTGGCCGCTTCCTGGGCGCTGCTGCCGCGGGGTTCTGCTATCATTCAGGAGGCGCGCGCCCAATGACCCGGTTTTCCATCATCGTTCCCTTCCACAATGACGCGGCAACCATTGCCGCCACCCTGAATAGCCTGCTGGGGCAGAGCTTTGCGGATTTCGAACTCATCTGCGTGGGCGACAAGCCCTCGCGCCAGACGACCGAAGTTGTCCGGCAATTTTGCGCGCGCGACGCCCGGGTGCGGGTTGAGGCCAACCCCAATCGCGGCCCCAGCTCTGCGCGCAACCATGGTGCGGCAGTGGCCACCGGCGACATCCTCGCGTTCTGCGACGCGGATGACCTGTGGGTCACCGACAAGCTGGCCCAACTGGACCGGTTGTTTGCAGATACCAGCATTGATGCGGCCTTTGGCCAGATCGGGTTCTTTTCCGAAACCCCCGGCGATTGTCCGACGCGCTCAACGGTTCCCACCGATCCCCTGACCATTCCAGACCTGCTGGCGGAAAATGCGGTGTGCACGATGTCGAACCTTGCAGTGCGCCGCCAGGTGTTCGCTGCTGTCGGCGGACTGAACCCGGCTGCGGTCCACAACGAGGATCTCGAGCTGCTGATCCGCTTGGCAGGCGAAGGCCACGTGATCATCGGCGTCGATCGCCTGCAGGTCTGGTACCGGACCAGCGGCAGCGGTCTGTCTTCGGACCTCGAGGCGATGCGGGCCGGGCGCGCAAGGGCGGTTGCAACAGCGGCCCGCTATGGCGTTTCACCATCGCCTGCATCTGAGGCGATTTACATGCGGTATCTGGCCCGCCGCGCGCTGCGTCTGGGGGCAGAACCGTCGATGGCCCGCGCCTATGCCCGCGCCGGTCTGGCGCTGAATGCGCGCAGCTTTCTCAACCCCATTCGGCGCGGTGTGCCCACTGCACTTGGCGCGGCACTGGCCCCCGCCCTGCCCCGCCCGATCCGTCAGGCGCTGTTTGCCCGCTGATCCCAACCAGGAGACCCAAAATGCCCCAGGCATCCATTATCGTTCCCGCCTACAACACCGCCGCGACCCTCGCCGAGACTCTGGCCTCGCTTCTGTCGCAGACCCATGACGATTTCGAGATCATCATCGTGGATGACGGTTCGCAAGACGAAACCCGGGCCATTGCCCGCGCCCATGCGACCGACCCAAAAGTGCGGGTGATCCGGCAGGAAAACCGTGGCTTGGCCGGGGCGCGCAATACCGGCATTGCGGCCGCGCGGGGAGAGTTCGTTGGCTTCTGCGACGCCGACGACTTGTGGCTGCCCGAAAAGCTGGCCACCCATGTGCGCCACCTGCAGGCCGAACCCGACCTTGCGATCAGCTATTCCGGCAGTGCCATGATTGACGAGGGTGGTCGGCTGATGCGCGTCCGCCAGTCGCCGCGCCTGCGGGATGTGACGGCGGCACATGTCCTGAAACGCAACCCGATCGGCAATGGATCGGCAGCGGTGATGCGCAAATCGGCCTTGCTGGATCTGGCCTACCGTCCGGCGTTCGAGTCCAAGCGCGACTGGGTCTTTGACGAAACCTTCCGCCAGTCCGAGGACATCGAATGCTGGCTGCGGCTGATGCTGACGACGGATTGGCAAATCGCAGGCGTACCTGGGTTGCTGACCCGCTACCGGATCCACGCGACCGGCCTGTCGGCGGCCTTGGACCGGCAGTTGCAGGCGTGGGAGCGGATGGTCGACAAGCTGCGTCCGCTGAACCCCGAATTCTTTGCCCGGCACGAAGCGGCGGCGCGCGCCTATCAGCTGCGCTATCTTGCGCGCCGCGCAGTCAGCAATCTGGATCCGCACAAGGCTTGGGAGCTTGCGCAGCGGTCGGTTTCAACCAGCGCCCGGCCCCTGATCGAAGAACCCGCCAAAACGTTGACCACCATCATCGCAGCCGCAGCCCTGCGCGCGGTCGGGCCAGCGCCTGTTGTTCAAGCCGGTCGCCTCATGCGCCGCCAGACTTCCATCTGAACCGAGGTTTCCAAATGTCCAAGATCACCGTTCTTCACCTTGTTGATGACACCACGGCCGGTGGGGTCATGCGTATGCTCGACCATCTTGCGCAGCTGCCCGAACTGGCCGACGAAGTCCACCAAGAGGTTCGCCCGGTCAAGCGGACCGCCTTCAGCTGGGGCAGTTTCGACGCCGATGTCATCGTATGCCACATCGCCCCCGGCTGGCGCTGCCTGCCGGCCTTCTCGGCCTTGCGGGCGATGCATCCCACCACGCGGTTGGTTCATGTCGAACACAGCTATACCCGGTCTTTCACCGCCTTGAACGTGCCGCACAAGCGGCGGTTCTTTGCGATGCTGCGCGTGACCTATTCGTTGTTCGATCAGGTCATCGCCGTCAGCAAGGCGCAGGCCGGCTGGATGGCTGACCGGCGGTTGACCCCCGCATCCAAGCTGAGCGTGATATCGCCCCAGGTTGATCTGAGCGCAGTTGCCCCCGCAGCCGGGCCGGTCGAGGCGGCCCGGGTCATCGGTGCGATCGGACGGCTCGAGCCGCAGAAAGGCTTCGATCTGCTGATCGAAGGATT
Source organism: Ruegeria sp. CI5 (assembly GCF_056536885.1). Taxonomy (NCBI): domain Bacteria; kingdom Pseudomonadati; phylum Pseudomonadota; class Alphaproteobacteria; order Rhodobacterales; family Roseobacteraceae; genus Ruegeria; species Ruegeria sp. CI5. Next base: position 139,484 of record NZ_JBQFQN010000002.1, on the reverse strand, counting down.
TCGCATGTGCCCCAACCCCGATGCACGGCTTGTGATCTTTGGCGAAGGCAGCCAGCGCGACCGCCTTGCAGCCTTGGCCGCAGGCGACCGACGGATCGAGTTTCGGGGCCACGCCGACGACCCGGCCGAAGCCTATCGGGTCGTGGACGTGGTGGCGATGCCCTCGCGATGGGAGGCCTACGGGCTGGTGGCGGATGAGGCGCGCGCGGCGCGGCGTCCGGTCATCGTCAGCATGGTCGACGGTCTGCGTGACCGGATCGGGGCAAGCGGCGTGATCCCGTGCGGGTCCGATCCCAAGGCGTGGCGCAAGTCGATCGAGGCGGTTCTGGCGGGTACGCCTCCGGTGGTTCCCGTCCTGGCGCCCAAGGCTGATAGATCCCGCTATGCACAGCGGTGGCAGCAGGTGTTCGACCCGGCCAAACGGTTGTGAGGGCGGCGTGGCCACGGCTACGGCAAGGGGCGCCACAAGAACCAGCGGCAATGTCCGGGCGGGTTTTGCGTGTGCGTGTTGGCCAGGCGACCAAAGGGCTCGAAGCCCGAAGCCTGATAGAACCGTGTGGCGGCCGGGTTGGATGTGTCCAGCCACGCAGAATGACACCCGCGTCGGCGCGCCTCGTCAAAGGCGTGGTCCAGCAACTGCCGACCCAAACCGCGGCGTCGATGGGCCGGGTCGATCCATAAGGTCTTGATCAGCAGCCACCCATAGGAGGTGGCGCCATGCAGGCCGCCAACCCGGCCCTCGCCGTCCTGCGCAATCAGCGTGATGCTGTCATTGACCCCTTGGGGCGCAGTGGCCCGCAATTCCGCAAGAAGGGCTTGCTCGACCCAGTCCGCTTGCCCGGGGGCGGAAACAATGGACGGTCCCGCCATCGGTCAGTCCGGTATCCATTGGGCGGGGACCGGTGCGGCGCCGTTCATGCCGGGGTGGTTTCCGCGTTCAGGATCTCGATCACCATCGCGGCCGTCCAGGTAAAGCTGCTGCCGCCGCAGGGTTCGGCAGTGACTGGGTCGTAATACTCGGCAAAGCCGCTTTGCTCGATCAGGCGCAGGCTGTCGTCGACGATCCGCTGCACGATCCGGGTCTGGCCCGCGCGTTTCAGACCATCGGCGATCATGTAGTTCACGATCAGCCAGACCGGCCCGCGCCAGTACCTTAGTCCGTCGAATTCAGGGGCCGCCGGGTCGTGGCTGGGCACCAGATACGGGACTGCGGCTCCGATGGCGTCCAACCGCTGGGCGATGGCCTGCGCGCGGTGCTCGGGGATGGGACAGAACGCCGCCAACAAGCCGCCGATCGAGGGGCTGTCGATCAGCGCCCCGGTGGCCCGATCAAAGCACAGATATTGCCTGCGGGTCTCGCTCCACAGGGCGTCCATCGCCGCGATGCCCGCCTGGGCAAAGGCGCGCGAAGCGCTGGCGATCTCGGCCTCGCCCAAGTCGTCGGCCAGCGCAGCAAGGTCAAGGCACGAGCGGATCAGGATCGCGTTGAATCCCGGGTCCACGACCCGGAACGGCGAGGCGTCATGTAGCTTGGAATTGTCCCAGCCAAGGTCGCGGAAATGTTGCACCAGCCAGATATAGCGGCGGTATTCTTCATCGGTCGGCCTGTGCGCCGGGTTGGCATGGGCCACGTCGCGACGCTGGAACGGGGCCACGCCCTCGGTCGGGACCCGGGCCAGCGCTGCGTCCCAATCGACCGAGTTGTCGCGCCCCGATTCCCACGGGTGGATGATGGCGACCAGACCGGTGCCCTGCGGGTCGCGGTTGGTATAGAACCATTGGTGCCAGGCGTGGATCTTGGGCAGCAGGGCGCGGGCCTGCGCATCGGCCAGCGCCCGGTTTTTGGCCCGCGCATGGATCCGCCGCACGGCGAACCCGGCCACCGCCGGCTGCGTGATGCCCGAGGTGGGAACCGCGCGGCCCGTGGCCCAGACATCCGGCCCTGGGAAATAGCCGTCATTCATCTCGTGGAAGATGATATGCGGCACCATGCCATCATCCCACTGATGCCGGAACAAGGTCTCGATCTCGCGCCAGGCGCGGGCCTCGTCGAAATGCGAGAACCCAAGGGCGCTGAGCGCGCTGTCCCAGTTCCACTGGAACGGATAGAGGCCGTGGGTGGGCACCGTGTAGTCGCCCCGGTCGTTTCGGGCCAGAACGGCGCGGGCCTGTTCGATCAGATCCTGTTTCATTGCGCGCTCCTCAGGCCACGGCCAGGGTTGTTTCGGGGTCGAACCAGCGCACCCGGTCGGGCTGCGGGGCCAGGGTCAGGGTGTCGCCGCGGCGGACGGTCAGATCGCTGTCCAGAACCGCGCGGAACAAGGCGCCATCCACGCTGCAGGTGACCAGAAGGTGCGCGCCCAACGGTTCGACCACCTTGACCGTGGCGGCCAGGCCCGTGTCGGCCGGGCGCAGATCCTCGGGGCGGATGGCGAAATGCAGCGGCGTGGTCCGGGACGGCCCGTCGAGGATCTGGCCCGCGACTGTCCATTTGCCGTCTCTGGTCGGAGTGGCGGGCAGGAAGTTCATCGGCGGATTGCCGATGAATCCGGCCACGAACTCGGCCGCCGGGTTGCGGTAGACCTCGATCGGCGAGGCCGCCTGAACGATCTTGCCCTGATGCATCACGCTGATCCGGTCGGCCATGCTCATGGCTTCGACCTGGTCGTGGGTGACATAGATGGCGGTGGTGTTGCTTTCGACCAGAACGCCTTTGAGCTCGGCCCGCATCTCCATCCGCAGCAGCGCGTCCAGGTTCGACAGGGGCTCGTCCATCAGGATCACGTCGGGCTCCATCGCCAGGGCGCGGGCCACGGCGACGCGCTGGCGCTGACCGCCGGACAGCTCGCCCGAATAGCGCCCCAGCAGCTGGTCGATATGCATCAGACCCGCCGTGCGCTCGACCCGGCGCTTGACCTCGTCATTGGGCAGTTTCTGCATCCGCAGGCCGAACCCGATGTTTTCGAACACGGTCAGGTGCGGGAACACCGCATAGTTCTGGAACACCATGGCGATGCCCCTATCCTTGGGCGGCAGGTGATCCACCCGGCGCCCCCCGATCCAGACCTCGCCCTCGGTCGCGGTTTCCAGCCCGGCGATGATCCGCAGCAGCGTGGTCTTGCCGCAGCCCGAGGCTCCCAGCAGAACCATGAATTCCTGGTCCTGGATGGTCAGGTTGATGTCGTGCAGCGCCTGATAGCTGCCAAAGCGTTTCGCGACATTCTTGATTTGAATTTCTGCCATTATTCCAACTCCTTGGGGCTGTCAGCGGTTGGCGATGCCCCACATGGCGAACAGGTATTTGCGCACGGCGAAGATGAAGATCAGTGCCGGAACGACAAGGATGAAACCGCCCGCGAATTTCAGATGCAGCGGCGAGGTGTCGAGGTTCTGCAGCAAAAAGGCCGTCAGGGTCCGGTTCTCGATCGTCAGGACGGCGGCGGCGAACACCTCGTTCCACGAGATCACGAAGGCGAAGATGGCCGAGGCCGTGATCCCCGGCAGGATCAACGGCAGCACCACCTTGGTGAAGGCGGTCAGCCGGGTGCAGCCCAGCGTCCAGGCGGCCTCTTCCAGTTCCAGCGGGATGCCGGAAAACAGCGAGAACGTGATCAGCACCGCAAACGGGATGGCCAACGTGGTGTGCACCAGCGACAGGCCGAATACCGTGTCATCCAGCCCGGTCTGGATGAACATCACCGCCAAGGGCAATGCCAGCAGCGGCAGCGGAAAGGCGCGGGTCAGCAGGATCAGCAGGCGGAACGCCTCCTTCCCGCGAAAGTCGAACCGCGACAGGGCATAGCCTGCCGGCGCGCCGATCAGGATCGACATGATCATCGTCAGCCCGGCCACCAGGATCGAGTTTTTGAGCGCGGTCAGGATGCCCGCGAAGCCTGCAAAGAACCCCAGGCTCCCCAGGTCGAATTCGGGGATGAAGGGCTTGGGAAAGCTGTTCACCGTTTCCGGCGAAGACAGCGTGTTGATCAGCAGGAAATACAGCGGCACCAGCACCCAGGCGCACAGCAGCACCACCGCGGCGATGTAGACATAGCGTCCGGCCCGGCGCGTATCGGGCGCGGCGACATCGGTCGTGACGGTCGTCATATCGTGGCTCCTTTCGGGACACGCAGGGCGCGCAGTATGATCAGGGTGAACCCGATCGAGATGGCGAGGATGATCAGCGCCATCGCCGCCGCCGCGCCGCTGTCAAGCAGGTCGAACTGATAGGCGTAGGTTTCGCTCATGAGGACGGGGAACAGGGTGCCGCCCAGGGCCAGCACCACGGCGAAGACCTCGAAGGCCAGGATCACGCGCAGCACCAGTGCCGTCTGCAGCGACGGGCGCAGCAGCGGCAGCGTGATGCGGGTGAAGCGTTTCCAGGGCGAGGCGCCGAAGACCTCGGCCGCCTCATAATATTCCTTGGGGATCAGGCCGATCCCGGCCACCAGGATTACCAGCATGATCGCCGTGGCGCGCCAGATCTCGGCCAGGGCGATGGCCAGGAACACCACGCCGGGGTGCTGATAGCTGAGGAAATTCACCGGCCGGTCCACCACGCCCAGCCCAGAAAGCATGGAGTTCAGGAAGCCCGACTGTTCGAAGATCGCCAGCCAGATGATGCCTGCGGCCAGATCCGAGATCCCCAGCGGGATGGTCCAGACATACAGCACCAGGTGGCGCCCTCGCTGCATCCTGTTGACCATCGTGGCCATCAGCAGCGCCAGCGCCAGTTGCACCGGAACCACCGCCGCCGCCAGCAGCAGCGTATTCTGCAGCGAGATCGGGAATTTCCAGTACCCGACCACCTGCCGGAAATTGTCCAGCGTGAATCCGTCGCCGGTGTTGAAAGCCTGCTTGGCGACCAGGACGAAAGGATACAGAAAGAACAGGCACAGAAACGCCGTCACGGGCAGGATCAGCACATAGGGCAACACACGAGCGTTCATCAGATCGCTCCTTTCCTTGCGGAAGTTCCGGTGGTTTCGGGCAGAGAGGTCGGGGGACACCGGGCCTGCGTCAAGCCCGGTGTCGGGATCAGGTCAGACCCTTATTCGACGGGGCACGGACCGTCCGAAGGCGCATCCGGAGCCCAGCAGGGCGCGCCGGTTTCCTGCATGATCGCCTCCAATGCGCCTTTCTGATCGTCCAGCACGGTACGGATGTCCTGACCGCCCAGTACGATCCGCTCGAACGCATCTGTATAGACGCGGTTGAAGTCACCGCCCTTGTCGCCCAGTCCCGCGGGCAGCAGCCCGGGGTTGGCATCGGCCGAGCCACTCATCTTGGTGACCGCGTCGCCTGCGGCTTTTACGGCTGGCGGCAGGTCGTCGGGCAGGTCAACCGCGACGACCGGGAAGAAGTTCGTCGCGCGCAGCGTGGCGATCTGGGTTTCCGGCTTCATCATGTAGGCAACCAGAGCTTTGGACGCTTCCATGTCCGGTGCGGTTTTGGGGATCGCAACTCCAGCCAGAACCGGCATGAAGCCGCGCCCGGTCGGGCCCGCCGGGGCCGGGAAGGCCACGAAGTCATCAGGCCGCTCGTTGAAGGCCTGCGCCAGACGCGAGGTGTGGTCGAAAACGATCCAGGCGTCGCCCGACAACAGCTGTTCCTGCATGAACGAGAAGTTGGTCGAGGCCGGGTTGGTATGCGTCCACAGCTCGCGGAATTTTTCCCACGCGGTCACGGCATCGTCGCTGGCAAAGGTCCGCACCACGCCGTTCGTATAGGACGGATACAGATAGCCCTGGAAGAAGCGGTGCTTCAGGCCCTTGGGCCCGGCCGGAAAGCCGAATTTCGGCTCGCCCGCTGCCTCATGGGCGTTGGCGGCCCATTCGATCAGCTGGTCATAGGTCAATGCATTGATTTCTGCGCCTTCGGGCAGGTACTGCAACGCCTCTTTGTTGGCCGCCATGATATAGCTGGCCTGCATCCAGGGGATGTATTGCAGGCTGCCTGCTCCCAGCGTCGCCAGTTCGTTGAACGTGTCCGAGGCCGAGGCGATGCCCAGATCATCCAGGTCGACCAGGTCATCGGGGTTCATGGCCGAGAAATCACCATGCAGCGCGCCCAGAACGCCGATCGTGCCCGAGCCGGCCTGCAATTCGGCTTGCAGACGCGTCAGCCAGGGACCGCCGTCATTGGGCTGGTAGTCCACGCCACCCTCGAAGCCCGAAAGGACCTGTTCGCGCATGGCCTGCGCCTCTTCGACCGGCTTGGCCTGTGTCGACCAGAACAGAACCTCGGCCTGCGCCACGTTTGTGACCAGGGCCAGAACAAGGCCGGATGCGGCACCGACCAGCTTGGATTGAATTGACATGGACTCCTCCCAGAGTTTCGATTGGGCCTTTTGCCCGTTCTGCCCGGTGGGGTCGGTTTGCTGTGCTTGTCGTGCGACGACTCACCCCAGGCGATGTCATTAGCATGGTATAACGATATATCTTACGTCAACGAATATTTTCCAATCGGTTGGCCCGAACTTTAGTAAATTGTGGGAATTGCTCGTTGCAATGCCCTAGTGAGTTAGGCATTTTGATGATGCAACGATATATCAGAAGTCCGAGAAATGCCCGCCAAACCCACCCTCGCCAGTGTCGCCAAAGCCGCCGGAGTCTCGATCCCGACGGTCAGCCAGGTGATGCGCGGCACCGGGCGGATTTCCGAGCAGACCCGTAAGAAAGTGCTGCAGGCGGCCGAGGCCTTGCACTATGTCACGGACTCGCGGGCGGCGTCGATGCGATCAGGCGAGAACCGGGAAATCGGGTTCGTTCTGAACCAGTTCGCAAACCCGTTCAATGCCGAAGTCGTTAGCGGCGCGGTCGAGTTGCTGGAGGCCGAGGGGTATCTGGTTTCGATCTTGGACACGCGCGACGACGCGGACCGGCAGGGCAAGCAATTGCGGGATTTCATCCGCAACGGGCGCGGCGGCCTGCTGTGGGTCCCCGCGCTGGAGACCACGGCGGAAACCCTTCAACTGCTGCGCACGCATGGTTTGCCCACGGTTACCTTTCTGCGCCATGTCAGCCCTGATTTTGATCATGTGGGCATCAGAAATTCCGAAGCGACCGCGACCGCGACCAATCACCTGGCGGATCTGGGACACAGGCACATCGCATTCTTCGGCGGCATCGGCATGAACCCCGTTCGAAAGCAGCGCATAGCCGGGTACCAGCGTACGCTGCAGGACTTGTCTTTGGGGCCGCCGATCATCTGGCCCTCACCTGACACCAAGCGTGCCGGTATGCAGGAGATGCTGAAATTGCACGACGCCCATCCGGAGGTCACGGCGGTGGTCTGCAATGGCGACATGGTCGCTTTGGGGGCGTGTTTCGGTCTGATGCGGGCTGGGTTGCAGCCGGGGCGGGATGTTTCGATTGTTGGATTTGACGATACCGAGGATGCCTCGGTCGCAATTCCCGCGCTCAGTACCATGGCGGTTTCGCCAAAGCGGTTGGGCCGCAAGCTCGCGCGCACTCTGCTGGACAGGATAAAAGACCCTGACATGCCGGTAATCGTGTCCGAAGTTTCGGCTCGGTTCATCGCACGGGAAACCACGGGGCCGCTGCAGAAGGACCGCTGACGGATCAGGCGCGCGTGTCCGGCAAGGTCTCGCTCCACTTCCGCAGCTCGTCCAGAAAACCCAGCGCGGTGCGTCCACGGTCGGTTACGGAGTACTGCACCGAAACCGGTGAGGTTTCGAGCACTTGGCGGAGTACCAGGCCCTGTTGCTCCAATTGGCGCAGGCGTTCGGCGATCATCTTTTTGCTGGCGCCGCCGATCATCCGCGCCAAGTCATTGAATCGCACTGGCTCGTCTTTGAGGTGCCATAGGATCGACCCGGTCCACTTGCCACCGATGATCCGCATGCCGCGCTCGATGGGGCATGGTTCGCGGCACGCATCCACCGCTTGCCGCTTGCCTTGGTCGTCCTGTTCGATACGGGCACGCATCGCCTACTCCAGTCCAGTTTTAGGTTACAAAAAGTAAACTGGTTGCAATTCATCACTACCGTTCTCAAGTTCGGTTTCACCCCAACCGAAGTCAAGGGGCAAGCAGTTTCAAAACCAAGGATATGGACATGAACAAGATCCTGATCGTGAACGGTACGCAGCCTTATGAATTCGCACCTGGCCGCCTGAATGCGTCGCTGGTGCAACGGGCGCAGGACGCACTGGCCGGTATGGGCCACGAGGTGCGCGTGACCACGGTTGCTGAAGGGTACGACATCAATGCCGAGATCGACGCCCATGTCTGGGCGGATGTGGTCATCATGCAGTTTCCGGTGAACTGGATGGGTGTACCGTGGGTGTTCAAGAAATACATCGACGAGGTCTACACCGCGGGCATGGACGGCCGGTTGCTGGCCGGCGACGGCCGGACCGCCGAGGCGCCCAAGGCCAATTACGGCACCGGTGGCCTGCTGCATGGAACGAAATACATGCTGTCGGTCACCTTCAACGCTCCGCGCGAGGCGTTCGACAACCCGACCGAGCCGTTCTTTGCCGGGGCCAGCGTCGATGACCTGCTGTGGCCCATGCACCTGAACGCCAAGTTTCTGGCGATGCAGCCCCTGCCTACTTTCGCGGCTTTCGACGTGATGAAGAACCCCCAAATCGAACAGGATTTCCAGCGGTTCGACGCGCATCTGAAAGAGCATTTCGAGGAGATCGCGCATGTCGCGGCCTGACATTCACCTCTACACCGCGGCCACGATGAATGGCTACAAACCGGTAATCTTCCTGGAAGAGGCAGGCGTGCCCTACGACCTGACCCCCATCGACTTTTCCAAACAGGAACAAAAGACGCCGGATTTCTTGTCGCTGAACCCCAACGGCAAGATCCCAGTGATCGAGGACCGGGCCGAAGGCCGCGCGATTTTCGAAAGCGGCGCGATCCTGTGGCACCTCGCGCAGAAATACGGTCAGTTTCTGCCCTCAGACCCCGCGCAGCAGTCCGAGGTGATGCAGTGGATGCTGTTCCAGGTTGGGCATGTGGGTCCGATGATGGGCCAGGCGATGTATTTCCAGCACATTGCTGCCCCCAATGGCCATCCCGAACCGTTCTCGATCCGCCGCTACGTGAACGAAAGCCGCCGCCTGATGGAGGTGATGAATGATCGCCTGAATGGGCGCGACTGGATCGCGGCGGACGAATACACGATCGCGGATATGATGCTGTTCCCTTGGGCGCGGGCCTATGTCTGGGCGCGGGTTCAGGTCGATGACCTTCCGCAACTGAACGCATGGTTCGACCGCATTGATGCCCGCCCCGCAGTGCAGAAGGCGCTGACCATTCCCAAGGCCAATCCCCAGTTCTGGGATGCTTCGGCTGATGCCAGCGCCTTTGCTCGGGAAAACGCCGCGCGGTTTGCCGGTGACGTGAAAAAGGACTGAGGCTTCGGCCCGGGTGCGCCAGCCCGGGCCCGCGCCACAGCACCTTGGGCGCCGCACGGCTCAAGCGCAGGTCGATGGCCGCGTGGACGCTTTACTCGGGTGTCAAAAGCGGTCAGTCTGAACCTTCGGCGCGCCGGGTGATCCCCTCGGATTGCGCTGTCACATCATTGTCGTCATAAACGTTCAGATGATGCGTCGACCAATTTATTTCGAGAGGTGCCTCATGACCCTATCCAGCAAATTCGCGATGTCGCGGCGTCAATTCATGGCCACGACCACGGCCGGCTTCGCCATGGTTTCCCTGCACCCGTTTTCCGCCGCTGCCGCAAACAATCAAGCGCATCTGCGGATCATGGAAACGACCGACATTCACGTTCACGTCTTTCCCTACGACTACTACGCCGACAAGCCGCGCGATACGGTGGGCCTGTCGCGCGCGGCCTCGATCATCAACCAGATCCGTGCCGAGGCCACAAACTCGATGCTGGTCGACAATGGCGACTTTCTTCAGGGCAACCCGATGGGCGACTACATCGCCTACGAGCGTGGCATGAACGATGGCGACACCCACCCGATCATCAATGCGTTCAACACATTGGGCTATGATGCCGCGACGCTGGGCAACCACGAGTTCAACTATGGCCTGAGCTTTCTGGAAAAATCGCTGGCCGGGGCGCAGTTCCCGATCGTTCTGGCCAATATCGCCAAGGAACAGGGTACAAATCCGCGCGCGGACAAGACGCTGGTGCAGCCCTATGTCATTCTCGACCGCGAGATCGAGCTGGGCGATGGCAGCAAGCAGCCGATCCGCATCGGCGTCATCGGCTTCACCCCGCCGCAGATCATGAACTGGGACCGCCGCCACCTGGAAGGCAACGTGCAGGCCCGCGACATCGTCGAGACCGCCAAGGCCTATGTGCCCGAGATGAAAGAGCAAGGCTGCGATCTGATCCTGGCCCTGTCGCATTCGGGCATCGGCGCGGCCGATCACGCGGACGGGATGGAGAACGCCTCGGTCCCGCTGGCCGGGGTCGATGGCATCGACGCGCTGGTGACCGGGCACAACCACCTGGTCTTCCCCTCGCCCACCTTCGCCGACCGTGCGGGCGTTGACGTGGACAAGGGTACGCTGATGGGCAAGCCGGCCGTCATGGGCGGGTTCTGGGGGTCGCATCTGGGCGTGCTTGACCTGCTGCTGGAACGCGACGGCAACGAATGGCGCGTGGTCACCACCACCTCCGAGGCGCGGCCGATCTCGAAGCGCAACGAAGACCGCTCGATCAACGCACTGGTCGAGGACGACCCCAAGGTGCTGGCCTCGGTCGCGCAGGATCACGAAGAAACGCTGGCCTATGTGCGCCGCGCGGTGGGCAAGACCTCGGCCCCGCTGCACAGCTATTTCGCGCTGGTGGCCGATGATCCGTCGGTCCAGATCGTGTCGATCGCGCAGAAATGGTATGTCGAAGAGATGCTGAAAGGCACCGAGCATGAGGGCCTGCCGATCCTGTCGGCCGCGGCGCCGTTCAAGGCCGGTGGCCGGGGCGGCCCCGAATACTATACCGACGTGCCGGTGGGCGATGTGGCGATCAAGAACGTGGCCGACCTGTATCTTTATCCCAACACCGTGCGCGCGGTTCGCGTGAACGGCGCGCAATTGCGCGGCTGGCTGGAGCGTTCGGCCGGGATGTTCAACCAGATCGAGCCGGGCGCCGAGGATGCGCTGCTGCTGAATCCCGAATTCCCGTCCTACAATTTCGACGTGATCGACGGCGTAACCTATCAGATCGACCTCGCGCAGCCCTCGCGTTTTGGCCCGAAGGGCGAAGAGATCAACCCCGATGCGGCGCGCATCGTGAACCTGCAGTTCAACGGTGCCCCGGTGACCGACGACATGGAGTTCATCATCGCCACCAACAACTACCGCGCTTCGGGCGGCGGATCGTTCCCGGGCGCGATGGGCGACACCATCGTTTTCGAGGCCCCCGACACCAACCGCGACGTGATCGTGCGCTATATCGTCGAACAGGGCACGATCGACCCCAAGGCCGACGGCAACTGGTCCTTCGCACCGCTGGGCGACACCACCGTTCTATTCGAAACCGGCCCCAAGGCGCGTGATTACATCAGCGACGTCAAAGGGTTGGCGCTGGAAGATGCAGGCGACGGGGCCGACGGCTTCGCGGCCTTCCGCATCACGCTCTGACCGGCGACAGACATCGGATCGGGCGGCCAAACTGGCCGCCCTTTTCTTTTGGTTTGGAGTCGAGAGCCGGATCATCACACGCATTGGTGGGATGCCTATTTTTCGGGCGATAGGGGTAATAATGCCCATAAAGTGGGCGGACAAGTATTCTGACTCAATTGCCTCAGCCGGGCTGCGCTGACTCGAGGAAAAGGCTGTGGTGCTTTCGCATCCGACAGTCCTCTCGCCCGGAGCTTCCAATAACCTCTTTGTCCGCAATAACTCCCGCGCAAGCGATCGCCGCGCCTCCCCGTGCTGTCGGGCGGGGTAATGTGTCCGTGGTTGGCCGCGCGGGCCGGACCGAGTTGCAGGGACTGCGCCAGCAGGGGTCGCTGAAGTTGCTGTTTCCTCGGCGTGATGGCGCGGACATGCAAGCGGTGCTGATCAACACCGCCGGCGGCGTCACCGGCGGAGACAGTTTTGACCTTTCCGCCACCGCTCAGGCAGATGCACATCTGACCCTGACCACGCAGGCGGCCGAGCGCGCCTATCGCGCGTCCGGAGCAGTTCCGGGCCGGATTCGGACAGATCTGACCGTGGCGGCAGGCGGCCAGTTGAACTGGCTGCCTCAGGAGACCATCCTGTTTGATGGTTGCGCGATCGATCGCCGCTTGCGTGTCGATCTGGCCCCCGACGCCGGCGTGCTGCTGGTGGAATCGCTGATCTTCGGACGCGCCGCAATGGGCGAGCTGATTACTGCGGCCCACTTCCAAGACCGCATCGAAATCTGGCGCGCGGGCCGGTTGGCCCATCTGGACGCGCTGCGTCTGACCGGTGATCTGGCGGCGGAAATGGCCCGGCCGGGCGTTGGCGACGGCGCAGGCGCGCTCAGCAGCCTGATACTGATCCGCCCTAATGCCGCTGCGCATTTGGACCCGATCCGCGCGGCCTTGCCCGACACCGGCGGCGTCAGCCTTGTGGGTGACGACATGCTGTTGATGCGCCTGCTGGCGCCCGACGGTTTCACGCTGCGCCAGACCCTTGTGCCGTTACTGAACCGGCTGACCCGCAATTCCCTGCCAAGACCCTGGATGATCTGACATGCAACTCTCGCCGCGTGAAAAAGACAAACTGCTGATCGCCATGGCCGCCGAGGTGGCGCGCAAGCGCCTGGCTCGGGGTGTGCGCCTGAACTACCCCGAGGCCATCGCGCTGATCACCGATGCCGTGGTCGAGGGTGCCCGCGACGGCCGCTCGGTCGCCGACATGATGGAGGCCGGCGCGCAGGTTATCACCCGCGATCAGTGCATGGACGGCATCCCCGAGATGATCCACGAGGTGCAGGTCGAGGCGACGTTCCCCGACGGCACCAAGCTGGTCACCGTCCACAACCCCATCCGCTGAAGGAGATGACGATGAGAAACCTGGCTTCCCTGCCCTTCGCCCTGATGGCCGCGCCCGCGCTGGCGCATGAGGGGCCGCATTTGCACCCGCATGACTCGGGCACCTGGCTGGTGCTGGTCCTGCTGCTGGCGATCGGCGGTGTCGCATTCTGGCTGAAGGCGCGCAAATGATCCCCGGAGAGGTCATCACCGCCCCCGGCGAGATCGCGCTGAACGCGAGCGCGGCTGCAATCACCCTGATGGTGGCCAATACCGGTGACCGCCCCGTACAGGTGGGCTCGCACTATCATTTCGCCGAAACCAATCCGGCGCTGGATTTCGACCGGGCCGCCGCCCACGGCATGCGGCTGGACATCGCCGCCGGCACCGCCGTGCGGTTCGAACCCGGCCAAAGGCGCGAGGTGCAGCTGATCCCGATCGCCGGCGCGCGGCGCGTCTTCGGGTTCAACGGCGCAGTCATGGGAGACCTCTGATGCCAGCCCGGATCAAACGTTCCGACTATGCTGCCATGTACGGCCCAACCACGGGCGACAAGGTGCGGCTGGCCGATACCGACCTGATCATCGAGGTCGAGCGCGACCTGACCATCTATGGCGAAGAGGTCAAGTTCGGTGGCGGCAAGGTGATCCGCGACGGCATGGGCCAGTCTCAGGCCGCCCGCGCTGAAGGGGCGGTGGACACCGTCATCACCAATGCGCTGATCGTCGACTGGACGGGCATCTACAAGGCGGATGTGGGCCTCAAGGACGGGCGCATCGCCAAGATCGGCAAGGCGGGCAACCCCGACACGCAGCCCGGCGTGGATATCATAGTCGGCCCCGGTACCGAGGCCGTCGCCGGCGAGGGCCGCATTCTGACCGCCGGCGGGTTCGACAGCCACATCCATTTTATCTGCCCGCAACAGATCGAGGATGCGCTGCATTCCGGCCTGACCACCATGCTGGGCGGCGGCACCGGCCCGGCGCATGGCACGCTGGCCACCACCTGCACGCCCGGCCCCTGGCATATCGGGCGCATGCTGCAGGCGGCCGATGCCTTTCCGATGAACCTGGCCTTTGCGGGCAAGGGCAACGCCTCGCAACCGGCGGCCCTGCGCGAACAGGTCCTGGCCGGGGCCTGCGCCCTTAAACTGCACGAGGACTGGGGCACCACCCCGGCGGCCATCGATTGCTGCCTGTCGGTAGCCGACGAGATGGACGTGCAGGTGATGATCCACACCGACACGCTGAACGAAAGCGGGTTTGTCGAAAACACCGTGGCCGCCATGAAAGGCCGCACGATCCACGCCTTCCACACCGAAGGCGCGGGCGGCGGCCACGCCCCCGACATCATCAAGATCTGCGGCGAAGCGCATGTGCTGCCCTCCTCGACCAACCCGACCCGGCCTTTTACCGTGAACACGGTCGAAGAGCATCTGGACATGCTGATGGTCTGCCATCATCTCGACAAATCCATCCCCGAGGACGTGGCCTTTGCCGAAAGCCGCATCCGGCGCGAGACCATCGCGGCCGAGGACATTCTGCACGACATGGGCGCCTTCAGCATCATCGCCTCCGACAGCCAGGCGATGGGCCGCGTGGGAGAAGTGCTGATCCGCACCTGGCAGACCGCCGACAAGATGAAGAAACAACGCGGGCGCCTGCCGGAGGAAACAGGCGAAAACGACAATTTCCGCGTGCGCCGTTATATCGCGAAATACACGATCAACCCGGCCATTGCGCACGGGCTTGGCACCCATATCGGCAGCATCGAGGAGGGCAAACGCGCCGATCTGGTGCTGTGGAGCCCCGCTTTTTTCGGCGTGAAGCCCGAGATGGTGCTGTTGGGCGGCACCATCGCCTGTGCGCAGATGGGCGACCCGAACGCCTCGATCCCCACGCCGCAGCCGGTCTATTCCCGGCCGATGTGGGGGGCCTATGGCCGCTCGGTCGAACAGAGCGCGGCGACCTTCGTATCGGAAGCCGCGCAGGAGGACGGCATCGCGGCGCGTCTGGGCCTGGCCAAGCAGACCGTCGCCGTGCGCAACACACGCGCAATCGGCAAGCGTGATCTGCGACTGAACGATGCCCTGCCCGAGATCGACGTGAACCCCGAAACCTACGAGGTGCGCGCCGACGGCGAATTGCTGACCTGCCAGCCCGCCGAAACCCTGCCCATGGCGCAACGCTATTTCCTGTTCTGAGAAGGGGTGTTCCCGATGCTTGCCACATCACAGAAAATCCGCCGCAACGGTCAGTGGGACGAAACCCATGGCACCGTGACGCTAAACTACGAAGACCGCTTTCTGCGCCGCCGGATGCTGCGCACCGCACAGAATGAAGAGTTCCTGGTGGATCTGTCGCAGACGACCTCGCTGGACGGGGGGGATGCGTTCGAACTGGCCGATGGCCGCCTGATCGAGGTGGTCGCCGCCGAAGAGGATCTGTTCGCCGTCACTGGCCCCGATCTGACCCGGCTGGCCTGGCATATCGGCAACCGTCACACTCCCTGCCAGATCGAGCCCGCCCGCCTGATGATCCGCCGCGACCATGTGATCCGCGACATGCTGCTGAAACTTGGTGCGACGGTGCAAGACATCCGCGCACCCTTCAGCCCCGAAGGCGGCGCCTATGGGCACGGACGGACCCATGGCCACAGCCACTGACCTTGATCTGCTGACGCTGACGCAATGGCTGTCACCCGCCTACCCGGTCGGGGCGTTTGCCTATTCGCATGGGCTGGAACGCTTGGTCCAATCGGGCGCGGTGCACGATGCGGCCAGCCTGCGGGACTGGCTGCATGATGTGCTGGAACACGGTGCCGGATGGTCGGATGCCCTGTTTCTGACCGCCGCTTGGCGGGCTAAATCCGAGTTGGCCGTGGCCGAACTTGACGATATGGCCCGCGCCTTCGCCGGCCCCTTCGAGCGCAGATTCGAGACCGCGCAACAGGGCGCGGCCTTCTGCGGTGTGACGGCTGCAGTCTGGGGCATCGAACTGACGGATCTGGCCTATCCCGTCGCTGTCGGCTGCGCGGCGCGCCACGCCGGTTTGCAGGTGGAGCCGACCGCGCGACTGTATCTGCATGCGTTCATCAGCAATCTTGTTTCAGCCGCGCAGCGGCTGATGCCCCTGGGCCAGACCGCTGCCCAAGGAGTCGTCCGAGACATGGCCCCCTTGTGCGCACATCAGGCGCACGCGGCAGTGGAGGCCGATCTGTCGGCCCTGTCCGGCACCGCCTTTCTGGCCGAGATTTCGGCCATGCAACATGAAACCCAACAACCAAGGATTTTCCGCACATGAGCAGCATGAACGGCCCTCTGCGGGTGGGCATCGGCGGCCCGGTCGGTGCGGGCAAGACCAGCCTGACCGCCGCCCTCGCCCGCGC
Organism: Ruegeria sp. CI5; assembly: GCF_056536885.1. Lineage (NCBI taxonomy): Bacteria > Pseudomonadati > Pseudomonadota > Alphaproteobacteria > Rhodobacterales > Roseobacteraceae > Ruegeria > Ruegeria sp. CI5. The sequence goes on along the minus strand of NZ_JBQFQN010000002.1, from coordinate 123,144 downwards.
GCTGCGCGACACCCATTCGATCGGGGTGATCACCAATGACATCTACACGCAGGAAGACGCCGAGGCGCTGATGCGCATGCAGATCCTGCCGCAGGACCGGGTGATCGGCGTGGAAACCGGAGGTTGCCCGCATACGGCGATCCGAGAGGATGCCTCGATCAATCTGGCCGCCGTGGCCGAGATGGTGCGCCGTCATCCCGAGGTCGAGATCGTTCTGATCGAATCCGGCGGTGACAACCTGTCGGCTACCTTCAGCCCGGAACTGGCGGATGTGACGATCTATGTGATCGACGTGGCCGCGGGCGAAGAGATCCCCCGCAAGGGTGGCCCCGCGATCACCCGTTCAGACATCCTGATCATCAACAAGATCGACCTTGCCCCGCATGTCGGAGCGGACCTGTCGGTGATGCAGCGCGATGCGGCCCGGGTGCGCGGTGATCGGCCATTCGTATTCACCAACCTGCGGAGCGGTAGCGGAACGAGTGAAGTCATCGACCTGTTGGACAAGATCGCCGGCATCGACGCCGGGCGGCTTGCAACGGCGTAGGACCCACAACACGACTTTGGGGGTTTCCGGTTCCAGAATTTGGAACCTTGCGCCTGCCGGGTAATCCGATGTAACCGGACTCGACCACCGAAGCTGTCCTTGCGATAGCCCGGTGCGAGAAAGTTGCAGCCGGGCCGATCCTGCTTGGGGCCGCCCCATCACCTGAGGACCGCCGGTGAGCCCATTCGTCGTCGCGATCATTCTGTCGGCTGCCATCCTGCACGCCGTCTGGAACGCCATAGTCAAAACCGCGGGCGACCGGACTACGACTCTGGGCCTTGTGGCCTTTGGGCATGTAATCCCGGCCAGCGTCATGATCCTTGTCCTGCCTTTTCCGGGCGGCGACAGCTTTGTCTACATCCTTTTGTCCACCGTGGTGCATTTCGGATATTACTTCATGCTGGGCAAAGCCTATCAGCATGGAGACCTCAGCGTGGTCTACCCGATCGCCCGAGGCATCGTTCCGGCGTTGGTGGCGCTTTGGGCCTATCTGTTGCTGGATGAGGTTCTGTCCATGCAAGCCTGGATCGGCATCGGCCTTATCGCGTTCGGCATCCAACTCAGCAGTTGGAGCTCGCTCCGGCAAGGCGTCGGCGGCGCGGCGCTGGGGTTTGCGGTGGGTACCGGACTTTGCATCTCGGTTTATTCGGTTGTGGACGGCATCGGGGTACGGCTGTCTGGAAACACGCTAAGCTACTGGGCTTGGGGGGCGTTTCTGCACCTGTTCATCGCCGGCTTCGTGGGTCTTCGACGGCGGCAGGTTCTGACACAGCTTCCGGCGCGCACCTGGGCGATCGGCATCCTGGGCGGTTTCGTGTCGATGCTGGCTTATGGGCTGGTGCTCTATGCCAAGAATTTCGCGCCGCTGGGGGCAGTCTCGGCGTTGCGGGAAACCTCGGTGATTTTTGCGGCCCTGATCGGGTTCGTATTTCTGCACGAAGGCTATTGGGTGCGCAGGCTGGGGGCCGCCATCCTGATGGCGGGGGGCGTGGCGCTGGTTGGACTGTCGGGCTGACCCGGTCCGTCAAGTGCCGTAACGCGCCATGAACATGTCAACGGCGTTGGTGGCCACTTCGTCGATTTCCTCGTCCGAGAACCGGGTTTGGATCCCCAAAGCCGCGAGGGTCCACAGGCGCACTTTGCACAATTCCGAGAACTGCTCGGCGGCAAAATGCACGTCGTCAATCGCCAGTTCACCTTTGGCCACGGCTTTTTCCAGATACTCGGCCATCTGGCGCTGACCGTTGGCGGGGCCGGCTTCGTAGAACGCCTTGCCCAGTTCCGGGAACCTGTCACGCTCGGCCACGCAGATGCGGAACACCTGTTGCGCAAAATCCGAAACCAGAAACCGGGTCAGATGCGTGGCGGTGATCATCAACGCCTCGCGCACTGGCTTGGTTTCGTCGATCATGGACAACACGTTTTCGGCCATGCGGCAGCACTCGGTCTGCGCCATTTCGGAGAACAGAAGTCGTTTGTCTGGGAAATAGCTGTAGAGCGTTGCCTTCGACACACCCGCCGCGCGCGCGATATCATCGACGCTGGCGCCTTCGAACCCATCCGCCATGAAAACCTCTCGGGCGCCGTTCAGAACCTGGTCGAATTTCCGTCCGGTACGCACGATGGTAGCGGCTTGGGTCATGGTGTCTCCTTGGCTGAGTGCTGCGACAAATCTATAAACCAGTCAGTTCAGTTTCAACGGTTTTCAATTCGGCTTGAAAGTTCCGTTATGCGGCGTAGATTAGAATAATTCTAAAACGAGGGTGGCTATGCGGTTTTTCACTCAGCGCAAACACTTCAGGGATCTGACCGAGCAGGAAGTTATCGCGCTTGCGATTTCGTCCGAGGAAGATGACGCGCGGATCTATAGGTCATATGCCGAGATGCTGCGCCCCGACTATCCGGCGACGGCCAAAATCTTCGATGGCATGGCTGCCGAGGAAGACGAGCACCGCCGTCGCCTGATCGCCCTGCACGAGGATCGGTTCGGCCCGGTGATCCCTCTGATCCGGCGCGAGCATGTCGCCGGTTACTACGCCCGCCGTCCGATCTGGCTGGTCGAGAATCTCGGAATCGAGCGAATCCGCGAAGAAGCCGAGATGATGGAGCGCGACGCGGAGCGCTTCTATCTGGCGGCTGCTGGTCGTACGACCGATGCAGCAACACGCAAACTTCTGGGCGACTTGGCTGCGGCCGAAGCAGGGCATCAAGCCGCGGCCGCCGAATTGGAAGAAGCTCACCTGGATCACGATGAAAAAGAAGCCGAAAAAGTGATTTCGCACCGGCAATTCATCTTGACCTGGGTCCAGCCGGGATTGGCCGGGCTGATGGACGGGTCGGTGTCGACCTTGGCGCCGATCTTCGCGACGGCCTTTGCGACGCACGACCCTTGGACGACCTTTCTTGTGGGCCTTGCAGCGTCAGTGGGCGCGGGCATTTCCATGGGCTTCACCGAAGCGGCATCGGACGATGGCGAGCTGTCGGGCCGTGGATCTCCGGTCAAGCGGGGTTTGGCGTCCGGGGTGATGACCACGGTCGGCGGATTGGGCCACGCCCTACCCTATCTGATCCCGGAATTCTGGACGGCCACGATCATTGCCTTCATCGTGGTGTTTTTCGAATTGTGGGCGATCGCGTGGATTCAGAACCGCTATATGGAAACTCCGTTCTTCCGTGCCGCTTTTCAGGTCGTTCTGGGCGGATCGCTGGTGCTGGCAGCCGGGATTTTGATCGGCAGCGGGTGATGACCCGGCTTGCGATGTGGTAATTCTATGTTACCAATCTGCGCATGGTCGATATCTTTCTGCGCACCCTGCCCTTCTTTGCGATCATCGGCCTGGGATACTGGGCCGGGCGCAGCCGGTTCTTCACCGAAGACGCGACGGCCTATCTGACCAAGTTCGTGTTCTATTTCGCGCTGTCGGCGATGCTGTTCCGCTTTGCCGCCACGCTGCCCTTTGCCGAGATATTCAACGCGCGGCTGATGCTGGGCTATCTGATCGGCACCGCCGGCGTATACACGCTGGCCACCTTGGTCGCCTATCTGCGCGGGCTCGACATCCCCACCGCCGCGGTCGAGGCGCAATGCGCCGCCATCGGAAATGTGGGCTTTCTGGGTCTGCCAATGTTGGCCCTGCTGTTTTCCGAGGCCGCCATCGGGCCGGTCATGCTGGTTCTGACGGTCGATTTGGTGGTGTTTTCCTCGCTGATCGTGATCCTGATCAACGGCGGGCGGGATGGAAAGCTGACGGTTGGGACGCTGCGGCTCATCGGAGTCGGGCTGCTGAAAAACCCCATGATCGTCTCGATCTCGGCCGGGTTGATCTGGTCGGCCCTGCAGATGCCGGTGCCTGACCCGTTGAACGATTTTCTGACCATTCTGGGCGGCGCCGCCACTCCGGGCGCGCTGTTCGCCATCGGCGCCTCGCTGGCCAGCAAATCGGCCGAGCGGGTTCAGATTGCGCTGTGGCTCAGCTTTTGCAAACTGGCCGTGCACCCGGCCTGTGTGGCCGTGGTGCTGCTGTGGCTGCTGCCGACTGATCCTTTTGCCGCGGCGGTGGCGATCTCCGCCGCCGCCCTGCCAGTGGCCGGCAATGTCTATATGCTGGCGGCTCACTATGGGGTGGCGCCGCACCGGGCATCTGCCGCCATTCTGCTGTCGACCATTGTCAGCATTCTGACCGTGCCGGTGGTCATCGCGTGGGTTGCCGCATTCTGACGCGGCGACTTCAAAAAGCGTGCGAACATTGGTGCCCGGACTTTACGCCGGGGCCTTCGCCCGTTAGCCATGGCACGAACCCAACGTAAGGATGATGCCAGATGGAAACCCTTTCCGAAAACGCCTGTTTCGGTGGCGTGCAGGGCGTGTACCGCCACGCCTCGGCGGCGTGCCAGTGCGACATGACCTTTGGCCTGTTCCTGCCGGCCGAGGCCAAGGACGGCCCGGTTCCGGTCCTTTGGTATCTGTCGGGCCTGACCTGCACCCATGAAAACGCGATGGTCAAGGCGGGCGCGCAGGCTTGGGCTGCCGAACAAGGCATCGCACTGGTCTTTCCCGACACCTCGCCGCGCGGCGAAGGGGTCGCCGATCATGAGGATTACGACCTGGGCCAGGGCGCCGGGTTCTACGTCAACGCCACGCAATCGCCGTGGGCGCCGCATTTCAACATGTGGGACTATGTGGCTGACGAGCTGCCCGCGCTGCTGGTCGAAAACTTCGCCATCGATGGCGACCGGCAGGCCATCACCGGCCATTCGATGGGCGGCCACGGGGCGCTGACGCTGGCGATGAACCTGCCGGGCCGGTTCCGCTCGGTCTCGGCCTTTGCGCCGATCTCGAACCCGACGGCCAGCGACTGGGGCCGCAAGCAGCTGAGTGCCTATCTGGGCGATGACCCGACCGCCTGGGCCAAACATGACGCGACTCTGATGATGAAGGAAAAGGGCTTTGACGGCCCGATCCTGGTCGACACCGGCACCAACGACCAGTTCATCGACCTGCTGCGCCCCGAGGCCTTGGCACAGGCCATCGCCGAGCGCCGTCAACAGGCCACGAACCGGTTGCAGCCCGGCTATGACCATTCCTACTTTTTCGTGTCCACCTTCATGGAGGACCACGTCACCTTCCACGCCGAAGCCCTGTACGGAGACTGAGGGATGAGCAAATACGACTATGACCTGATCATCATCGGCTCGGGTCCATCGGGCCGCGCGGCGGCGATTCAGGCGGGCAAGCTGAAACGCAAGGTTCTGGTGGTTGACCGCCGTGACCGGTTGGGCGGCGTATCGGTGCACACGGGCACGATCCCGTCGAAGACCCTGCGCGAAACGGTACTGAACCTGTCCGGCTGGCGTGAACGCAGCTTTTACGGCCGTTCGTACCGGGTCAAGGATCAGATCCGCGCCGAGGACCTCAAGGCCCGGCTGCACATGACGCTGGATTACGAGGTTGACGTGCTGGAACACCAGTTCAACCGCAACCACGTTGAAACCATGGACGGCGTAGCCCGTTTTGTCGGCCCACACGAGATCGAGGTCACAGCCGATGCGGGCGACACCACCCGCCTGACGGCCGCGAAATTCCTGATCTCGACCGGGACCAAAACCTATCGCCCCGATTACGTGCCCTTCAACGGCAAGACCATCGTCGATGGCGACGAGTTCCTAGAAATGGCCGAGATCCCGCGCTCGCTCTGCGTGATCGGTGCGGGCGTGATCGGGGTCGAGTATGCCACGATGTTCTCGGCGCTGGATGTGCGGGTGACGCTGATCGAACCGCGCGAGACCTTTCTGGATTTCATCGACAAGACCCTGATCCAGGAATTCACCCATCAGATCCGTGAAAACGGGGTGGACCTGCGTTTGGGCTCGGCCGTGGAAAAGATCGAGGACGCCGGCAAGCATGTCGAGATCACCATGTCAAACGGCCGCCATGTCCGGGCCGAGATGCTGTTGTTCGCGGCGGGCCGTATGGGCAACACCTCGGCGCTGAATTTGGGTGCGGTTGGGATCGAAACCGACCACCGCAACCGCATCACGGTCGATCGCAAGACCTATCAGACCTCGGTGCCGCATATCTATGCCACCGGGGACGTGATCGGGCATCCGTCGCTGGCCTCGACCTCGATGCAGCAGGGACGCGTTGCGGCCTGCCACGCGCTTGAGACCCCTACCCTGCCAGAAAGCCCTTGGTTTCCCTATGGCATCTATTCGGTGCCCGAGATCTCGACCTGCGGCATGTCCGAGGAAGAGCTGCAGGAACGCGGCATTCCCTATGAGGTGGGCGTGGCCCGGTTCCGCGAGACCTCGCGCGGGCATATCATGGGGCTCGAGCACGGGATGCTGAAGATGCTGTTCTCGCTGAAAACCCGCCGGGTGCTGGGCGTGCAGATCGTCGGCGAAGGCGCGACCGAGTTGATCCACATCGCCCAGGCGGTGCTGAACCTGAAGGGCACGGTGGACTATTTCGTGCAGAACACCTTCAACTATCCGACCCTGGCCGAGGCCTACAAGATTGCCGGGCTCGACGCCTTCAACCGGATGCCGATCCCGGACGAGTTCAAGGTGCGCAAATCCGATGCCCCCGAGCCAGCAAAGTTGGCGCCCAAGAAGGCCAAGCAGGCGTGACGACCCTGTATGTCGATGGCGACGCCTGCCCGGTGAAGGCCGAGGCCGAACGCGTCGCCACGCGGCACAAGGTGCCGATGGTGGTGGTGGCGAATGGCGGGCTGCGCCCGTCGGCCAACCCGCTGGTTCAGATCGTGACCGTGGCGCAAGGCGCTGACGAAGCCGACAAGTGGATCGCCGAGCGGTGCGGCGCGGGCGACATCGTCATCACCTCGGACATCCCGTTGGCCGCCAAATGCGTCGAGGCCGGCGCGCGCGTGCTGCGTCCCAACGGTGAAGCCTTCACCGCCGCAAATATCGGCCAGCAACTTGCGATGCGCGATCTGATGGCGGATCTGCGCGCCGCCAATCCGCTGGGCGCCGGGGGCGGTGGCAAACCGTTTTCCAAGGCCGACCGATCGCGGTTTCTGGACGCGCTCGAGCGTGAGATGCGCGCCGCCCTGCGCGGCTGAGTTTGGCCTTGCATCCCCCTCGGCGGGTTGGTTCAGTCAGCCCCAAACGCAACACAAGCGAACAGGAACCCCCATGCCCGTAGAAGCGGTTGTTTTTGACATCGGCAACGTTCTGATCGAATGGCAGCCCGAGCGGTATTATGACCGTGTGATCGGCGAGGACAGGCGCCGCGAGATGTTCTCGGCCGTCGATCTGCACGGCATGAACGACTTGGTCGATCAGGGGCATCACTTCACCGACACGATCTATGCCTGGGCCGAGAAATACCCCGATTGGCGCGACGAAATCCGCATGTGGCACGACAACTGGATCGAACTGGCCGCGCCCGAGATCCCGCATTCGGTCCGGCTGCAGCGCGCGCTGCGGGCCAAGGGCGTGCCAGTCTTTGCGCTGACCAATTTCGGGGTGCAGAATTTCGACTATGCCACCACCGTCTATCCGTTCCTGAAAGAGTTCGACCGGCACTATGTCTCGGGGCGGATGAAGATGGTGAAACCGCATGCCCCGATCTACCAGATGGTCGAACAGGATTGCGGCCTGCCGCCCGAGACGCTGCTGTTCACCGACGACCGGATCGACAATATCGAAACCGCCCGTGGCCGTGGATGGCAGACCCACCATTTCGACGGCCCGAAGGGCTGGGCCGAAAGGCTGGTGGCCGAAGGTCTGCTCTCCTTGGACGAGGCCGCCTGATCCTAGGCGGCAGCGGGCTGCGCGGGGCGATTCTCGCGGATTGGGAGGTGCACGATCGCGCTGAAGGCGCCGATGGCCACGCCGATCCACCAGACAACTGTGTAATCGCCATAAAGGTCATACATGCGGCCGCCCAGCCAGATGCCCAGGAAACTGCCGACCTGATGGCTGAAGAAGATGATGCCATACAGCGTGCCCATGTAGCGCAGGCCGTAAAGATGCGCGACGAGGCCCGAGGTCAACGGGATCGTCGCCAGCCACAGTGACCCCATGACCAGCGAGAACAGGATCACGGTCAGAGGCGTGATGGGAAACAGGATGAACGCCGCGGCCGCGATCGTGCGCCCGGTGTAGACTGCTGCCAGAAGGTATTTCTTGGGGAAGTGATTGCCCGCCCATCCGGCCAGAAGGGTGCCTCCGATATTGGCGAGCCCGATCAACGAGATCGCCAGGGCACCCAAGGCAGACGTTGTGGTGATGCCCATCGCATGCAGGACACCGCCGGGTTGGATCGGGCCGCACATCTCGGTCACGAAGGCCGGGAAATGCGCGGTGACGAAGCCCAGTTGATAGCCGCAGCTGAAAAAACCCAAGAATATCAGCGCATAGGACGGGTCGCGGAAGGCCCGGCCCAGGATCTGGCCCATGCTTTCTTCCAATTCGGCCTTGCTGACCTGCGCGGGTGCGCGCATGAAGGGCAGTGTCAGCACAAGGGCCAGAATGGCAATGGCGAAGATGATGAACACCTGCTGCCATGGCAGAAAGGTCAGCATCCATTCAGCCGTCGGCGCACCGATCACCTGCCCGAAGCTGCCCGCTGCCGTTACGATCGCCAGCGACATCGAGCGGTTCTGATCCGTCGAGGCCCGCCCGACCACCGCCAGCACGACGCCAAAGCCCGTGCCTGCGATACCGAAGCCCACCAGCCAGGCATAAAGCTGATGCCCGAAGGGCGTAACGGACCAAGCCGACAGTACCATCCCCGCCGCATAGGTCAGCGCACCAAGAATGATCGCCCGCCGGTCGCCCATCTTTTCGGCGATGGCGGCAAAGATCGGCTGGCCGATGCCCCAGGCCAGGTTCTGGATCGCGATGGCCAGCGAGAAATCAGTGCGCAGCCAGCCGAACTCCTCGGCGATCGGAATCTGGAACACGCCGAACGAGGCGCGCACGGCGAAGCTGACCGTGATGATCACGCATCCGACGATCAGCACCGGGTTGAGCAGACGGGCGGTTGGGGTCATTGGGCCTCCGGGTTCAGCCCGCCGACAGTATCCGCTTGGGCTCGCTCGTCAATTCAGGAGTTTTGCGGTCACGATTAACCAAAATTGATGCGTGCCGGAGGATGCCTTCTTTTCAACGGCGCGGGCGGGCGCTATGGCTCGGGCCATGACCGACATGATCTCGTTGTACGAGGCCCGCGTTGCCGATGGCACCCTGAACCGCGACGACGCGCAAGAGGCCGTTCTGCCCCAGTTCGAGCGTATCCGGGCGGCTCTGGCCGCGCCGGTGAAACGCGGGCTGTTCCGCAAGGCACCGCCGCCGCCCAAGGGCTTGTACCTGTGGGGCGGCGTGGGGCGCGGCAAATCCATGTTGATGGACATGTTCGTCGAAACGCTGGGCGAAGTTCCGGCCCGGCGCGTCCATTTCCATGCCTTCATGCAGGAAATCCACGCTGGCATGCATGAGGCGCGCGAAACCGGCGTGCAGGATGCACTGGCGCCGGTGGCGGCCTCGGTCGTGAAATCCGTGCGCCTGCTGGCCTTTGACGAGATGCAGATCACCGACATCACCGACGCGATGATCGTCGGGCGGCTGTTCGATATGCTGCATGCGGGTGGCGTCGTCGTTGTGACCACCTCCAACCGTCATCCCGACGATCTGTACAAGGATGGCCTGAACCGGCAGCTGTTCCTGCCCTTCATCCACCACATCAAGCAGCAGCTCGAAGTGTGGGAACTGACCTCGCCCACGGATTACCGGCAGAACCGGCTCGAGGGCTCGCCGGTCTATTTCACGCCCATCGGACCCGAGGCGCGAGAGAAGATCCGGGCCGTTTGGGCCGACCTGTCAGGTGGGCCGGCCGAACCCCTGACCCTGCACGTCAAGGGGCGCGAGGTGGTGTTGCCCGCGTTTCGCAATGGTGTGGCACGGGCCTCGTTCTATGATCTGTGCGGCCGGATGTTGGGGCCAGGGGACTATCTTGCCATTGCTGATGCGGTAAAAGTGCTGGTGCTCGAGGACATACCGCGCCTGTCGCGCAACAATTTCAACGAGGCGAAGCGGTTCGTCACGTTGATCGATGCGCTGTATGAGGCGAAGGTGAGGTTAATCTGTTCAGCGGCCGCCGAGCCCGAGATGCTGTATGTCGAGGGGGAAGGTGTTTTCGAGTTCGAGCGCACAGCCTCGCGCCTGCGGGAGATGCAGGCGCAGGACTGGGGACAATAGCGAGCGTTGCCTCTGCCTTAGCTGTGGCTCAATGAATCGTCAGCCGTTTTCGCGCAGGATGTTGCCAGCAAGGTAGAGCGAGCCGCAGATCAGCACGCGCACCTGAGGGTCGGCTTTGATGATGGTGTCGAGGGCTTGGGACACGCTGCTGGCGGTCGTCGCGGGCAGGTTCACTGATTTGGCGGCGGCGGCAGTTTCTTCAGCGCTCAGCGTGTTGGTCTCGCCCGGGATGGAAACGGCGGTCAGGCTGGCGGCTTGCTGGGCCAGCGGGGAGAGGTAGCCAGTCACGTCCTTGGTGTTGAGCATGCCGCAGATCAGGTGTGTGGGTCGCGGGGGCAGCTTGGCCAAGACGTCCGCCAGCGCGACGCCGGCGGCGGCGTTGTGGCCGCCGTCCAGCCAGAGTTCGGCCTGAGGCGCCTGTTCGACGAGCGGGCCGGTCTTCAGGCGCTGCATCCGGGCGGGCCATTCGGCACGGGTGACTGCGGCCTCGTAGGCCTCGTCGCCCAGGTCGAGGTGGCGCAGGACCGCCAGTGCGGCGCCGGCGTTCTGGATCTGGTGGGCGCCCAGCAGGTTTGGCAGCGGCAGGTCGCGCAGCCCGGTTTCGTCCTGATAGATCAGGCGGCCATGTTCCTCGTGGACGTGCCAGTGCTGTCCGTAAGCCAGCAGCGGTGCGCCGAGGCGTGCGGCGGTGGCCTCGATGACCTCCATCGCCTCGTCCGGTTGCGGGCCGACGATGCAGGGCACGCCGCGCTTGATGATGCCGGCCTTTTCGGCAGCGATCTTGGCCAACGTGTTGCCCAGAAACTGTTCATGGTCGATCGAGACCGGAGTGATGACCGTGACCGCGGGCTTTGCGATCACGTTGGTGGCGTCGAGCCGCCCGCCAAGTCCGACTTCGAGCAGCGTGTAGTCGGCGGGTACACGGGAAAAGGCCAGCAGGGCCGCGCAGGTGGTGATCTCGAAATAGGTGATGTTCTCGCCGCCATTGGCGGTGTAGCACTCATCCAGAACGGCGGTCAGGTCGGGTTCAGAGATCAGCTTGCCCGCCAGGCGGATGCGCTCGTGAAAGCGTGCCAGATGCGGCGAGGTGTATGCATGGGCCGTCAGCCCGGCCCCTTCCAGCCCGGCGCGGATCATCGCCTGGGTCGAGCCTTTGCCGTTGGTACCGGCGATATGGATCACCGGGGGCAGCTTGTCCTGCGGGTTGTCCAGGGCCTTGAGCAGACGCCAGACACGGTCCAGGGTCAGGTCGATGATCTTGGGGTGCAGCGCCATCATCCGGTCGAGGATGACGTCGGATGTGGGTGCGGTCATTTCTTGGGCATGTCTTCGGCAGGCTTGGCCTGCGCGTCAGGCTGTTCGGCCGCGTCCTCGTTCGGGGCGGGCAGATCGCCTTTGACCGCCGGGGGCAGACCCATCAGCATCCGGATGATCGTGATCAACTCGTCCCGCAACTCGGTCCGTTTGGTGACGCGGTCCAGCATGCCGTGATCCAGCAGGTATTCGGCGCGCTGGAAGCCGTCGGGCAGTTTTTCACGGATCGTCTGCTCGATCACGCGGGGGCCAGCGAAACAGATCAGGGCGTTCGGCTCGGCAATATGCACGTCGCCGAGCATCGCGTAGGACGCCGTAACGCCTCCGGTGGTGGGATGGGTCAGAACGACGATATAAGGCAGGCCGGCCTCTTTCAGCATCTCCACCGCGACCGTGGTGCGCGGCATTTGCATCAGGCTGAGGATGCCTTCCTGCATCCGGGCGCCGCCGGCGGCGGAAAACAGGATCAGCGGGCGCTTGAGCTTCACCGCCTCTTGCGCGGCCGCGATGATGGCGTTGCCCACATACATGCCCATCGAACCGCCCATGAACGAGAAATCCTGGGCCGCGGCCACGATCGGCGTGCGGCCGATCTCGCCGGTGGCGACCAGCATCGCTTCTTTCTCGCCAGTCTTTTTCTGCGCCGCCTTCATCCGGTCGGGGTATTTCTTCTGATCGCGGAACTGCAGCGGATCTTCCTTGGGCGCAGGCACTGCGACTTCGGTGAAGATGCCGCCGTCGAACAGGTGCTTGAACCGCTCGCGCGGGGTGATCAGCATGTGGTGTCCGCACTGGGTGCAAACGTTCTGGTTGTCCGCCAGTTCACGGTGGAACAGCATCGTTCCGCACTCGTCGCATTTGTGCCAGAGATTCTCGGGCACCTCACGGCGGGAGAAGATCGAGTTGATCCGGGGGCGGACGTAGTTTGTGATCCAGTTCATGTCGGAACCTTGCTGATGCGGGTTGCAGTCAAATAAGACGCTACGGAAGGAAATGCAATCAGCGCCTGAGCGCAAGTCGCGCAACCAGCCAGCTGACGATCATCACCGCGAAATCCACGACAAGCCACTGGCGCAGGATACCGGTGTCCGATGTTTCGAACGGAAGATGATAGAGGGCCAGCCCACCCAGGCCGTCAGGCAACGATACGATCAGCAGAGCCGTTACATTGTTGGCAAAATGCATGGCGATTGCGGGTCCCAGCGTTCCTGCTCTGGCGGTGATGTCTGCACTAAGAAGGCCAAAGACAAAGGCCCAAACTGCGATCAGGATAGCATTGTCACCGGCGGCAAGAGGTGCGTAGTGCCCGGCAGCAAAAATCAGGGAGGGTACACCCATCCAAATCCACGGGGCCCTGAACCGCGCGGCCAGCGATTGTTGCAGGAACCCGCGGAATAGAATCTCTTCGGCGCTGACCTGAATAAGGACAGCCACCAGCGCCAGCGGCATCAGCAGCAGCCACCTGAAAACCGGCAGGTTTGGCTCCAAGGGCGGTCCCATATCGTATGGGGGCAGAACAAAAAGCAAGGCACCCAGCACGACCAGCGCCCGCAGAACCCGCCAGAATTGCCGTACAGTCAGAATCGGCGCCCCAACCACGGAGATCAGTTTCCGGTGCTGCACCTGTCGCACGGCCAATCCGACGCCCAATGTGGCAAAGGCAAAACTGGAAAGGATGACCAGCAGCGCCAGGGCCGAGGACCCGTCTTCGAAACCGGACACCAGTTCGGCCGAACCAAAGGCGGTTACAGCGGCCAGGAGAACCAGATTCAGTGCCAGCACGACGACTGTGATGATCGCGAAGCCCAGCAGCAGCCGCCAGAGTTCGGGATAAGCCCTGGCCGGCGCCACCAGGATTTCGTGCGGGGCATAGGCCGGGTGTGGCTGCGGTTCGCGCATCCTAACCGCCCGCCCCGGTCTCGGCTTCGGGTGTCAACGGGGTATTAGACAGCAACAGTCGTTCCGAGACAGTTGTCAGATACCCGGCCACCGTTTCGAGAAGGCGCATCGAAACAGCCGCGTCACCCTCTACCACGGCGCGCAGCTCTTCCGCGCCGATCCGCAGGAACGAACAGTCGGTCATCGCAACGAGGTCAAGTTGCCGAGGCGCGCCGGTGATGATCGACAGGTCGCCGATCAGACGGCCTGGCTCGACGACGGAGATGTTTCGCTTTTCGCCGTCCGGCATCGTCCATTCCAGGCTCGCCTGCCCGGAGATGCACAGATAGGCAGCGTCGGGCGTTTGCCCGCGCGAGAATATGGTCTGCCCCGCCGCCGCGTCGTACCATTGCGCCGAAAAGGCCAGCAGACGCTGGTGTTTTCCGTCAAGCCTCGAAAACAGTTCGGTTGCCGAAATGATCTTGAGTTTTCGGCTGAAGTCTTCGGGTTGTTCGTCTTCCGCCTCGGCCTTGGAACGCGATACACCGTCGATTCGGCCGTCCTTGATTTCCACGTACATGTCATAGGCCTCGGGATGGCCAAAATGATCTTCCATGAAGATCATGACCGAGTCGGGAAGCAACTCACGCAGCTTGAGACGCGTGCGCAGACGGCTTTCCGAATCGTGGCTGGCAAGAACCTTGTCCAGGATCAGGATGTCGGGCCGCTTGATCGCTGCCCGTGAAAACGCGGCACGTTCCTGGAACACCGTGGGCAGGTTGGCCCCGCCAAGACCGGTCGGCAGATCGTAGATGATAGCCGCCAGGCGACGGGTGAGACCCGCCTCGATCAGGACTTCGGCTACGGCATCCTCGATCTCTTCGGCATGTGCCCCGGCCATCAGCGACACGCGGCCATACAGGGCATTTTCCATGACGGTCAGGCGCGGCACATAGGTTTCGGGTGCCACGGGAATGAACAGCCCGTCGAAAGATGCGTGCAGGTTTTGGGCCTGCGTGCGCCGGATCGACAGGATCTTTTCCTTGTACTCCTCGGGGAAACTGGGGCCGATCTGTTCGGCGGTCAGCATGAACGGCACCGTCAGCAACAGTGCCATTTCACGTTCGGACAGGGTTGCCTCACCTTTCGACATGCGGCGTTCGTCGATGTCGAGCAGTCGGTGGTACATGTCCTTGGACATGCCCAAACGCAGGAACAGCGGGTGATCCGTCCCTTCTCGGCCGAATGTTTTCCGCAGCGTGCTGAGGACCGCCGTCGCGATGCTTAGGGCGTCCTTGTCCAGATCATGGGCCCGCAGCATGGCAAGAAATCGAGCGTCCCCGGCTAGGATGTCCGGTGAGATGTTGCGCGACGGTGAGGCAAACAGAAGGTTGCCCCCCAAAGGTACGGCCGGGTTGAACCGGTCCGGATCGAACCGGTAAACGTATTTGTCCAAGCCCTTTTCCTTGAGACGCGCTGCAACCTTGTCGCGCGCATCCACGATCGCCTTGGCCAGATGGGGGTGCAGTTCGGGATCGAATTGCGACCGCAACGTCCGCCGGAACATGAATTCGTCGATGCCCATCGCCTCGACCAGTTCGAACCACCAATCCCGGATCTCGTCGATGCTCTGCAGCCCGGCAAGGCGTGGGTCGACCCATTCGTCCTCCAGAAGGTCCGGGGAGTTGCCGGCGCGCACGGCTTCGACCTGATAACGTGATGGAGCCTTCAGAGCTTCGGTCTCGTGCTGGGGATGGGGACGCAAAGGCATCAGCAGGTTGTCCCCAAGCGTGCCGTTGAACAAGTAGGGTCGCGAGTGGGCATAGCCGACACGGGCGGCGATCACCGCCTGATGGAGTTCGCGAAGGTTGTGCCCAGACAGAAGGACCTCGCCCTGAACCGGCAGGATCTCGCGGATCAGCAACTGGGCCAGCGCCTGTCTTTCCGAGTCATGCGAGGCCTTGATGGCCACCCGAGCGCCTTTCGGGATTGTCAGGTCGATGTCTTCAAGGATCAACTTGCCGTCTTCGTCGCGCACCGTCACATTGCGCAATTCGATGTCGCCCTGCAGGTGCGGGATGCTCTCCGGCTCGCCATAGAACAGTTCTTCGGGGATCATGTTCTCGGGCGCAAATCGTTCGGTGACGACCTGCCAGCGCAACGACATGTCCTGAACCTGATTGTAATAGGTCAGCAGATCGCGCCAAGGGCCGCTGAGATCCTTGTACGCCCCCAGCGCCGCAACCAGCGCACCGACTGTCACTTCGCCCGTAATCGCGAGATAGCCGCCGACCGAATAGAACAGGAACGGCGTCATTTGCGTGATCAGGTTGTTGAGGAACTTCATGAAGAATTTCTTGTTGTAGATCCGAACCCGGATATCGAACAAGGTTCCCAGACGATGACTGAACTGCGCCAGCCGATAGCGCCAACCACCGTTCGCGCGCAGGTCGCTGATACCGGCGGCGGTTTCGCCGATCTCGGTGCTCAGATGGCGGATCTCCTGAATACGGTCCTTGTTCAAGAGGTTGATCTGGCGCTGAAGGCGCGGGATCAGCCAGGCTTGCAGCGGGATCAGCGCGATCGAAGCCAGCCCGAACCAGACGCTCTGCATGAACAGGAAAGTGACAATCGTCATCATCTGACCGAACTGAAAAACCGGCTGGGCGATCGCGTCGCCCATCAGTCCGCCCATCGGTTCCGCTTCGGACGATATCATCGACACCAGCTCGCCCTGGCTTGTGGTCGAGAAATACGGCTTGGGGAAGCGTAGCATCCGGCTGATCAGGGTGAATCTGAGCCGCCGCAGCATGCGTTCGGCCAGGATCCCCTTCATGGTGTTGATGCGCATCTTCATGAGGCCGCCAGCCAGCACGGTTCCCAAGAACGCAAAACACAGGATTAGCAAGTATTGGACCTGGGTCACCTTCGTGCCAAACAGCATTACCGTGTTTCCGGTCGCGCCGATGGCGTCGTTGATGATCTGCTTGGGCAATTCAAGCGAGGCATAGAGAAACGGAAACGAAAGTACGGTCAACAGCAGCAGAATGAACTGCTGTTTCTTGGAATGTTTCCAGATGAACGCGAATAGGGTGGGTTCCATGCCCCGGCCTCGTCTTGTTTTTTGGACTGCGGCCCGTTGCGGAGGATCCACGGCGACCGGGTGACTGACGGTAAGCTTTGCCCCGTGCTATTTCAAGAACGTGCCCCGGCGTGATCTTGCAAAAATCCGGCCGGCACGACCGGCGTCGTTCACAATTCGGAAATTTTGCAGTGCTATCTGTCGAAGGCGGGTTTATTCCGCCCGCGGAATCCGACTAAAGAGGTGCAGTTTCAAGCACTGGGCACATGAGCAGACTTCTGGATCGGTATTTCAGCCGCAAGGCAGTTGGGCACTGGAAACGGACGGCGCAGAACGCGCCGCACGAAGACCTGCCCCTGCTTCGCCAGCAGCGTGATCAGGCGCGAGTGCTTCGCGCCCAACTTGATCGGCTGATTCAGATTGCGGACGGGCGCCTGACCCGCCCGCATATCGGCACCCAGAATTTCCCCAGACCGCTTGGCACGGATTGGGCCTGGCGCCCGGATTTGTGGGGCAGCCCCCTGCCCGTTACGGGCCTGGTATCTTTGTCTCGCAAGGCGCAGCTTGATGACAGCGTGGCGCTTTTCCATGACTGTCCGCTGGCCGAGATTGCAGTCCGGCAAATCCGCAACAGCGGGGAAAAGGACCTGGCGCCTTTCAGCCTGGCGATCGACGTATTCAGCTTTCAAGGCTCGTTCCTCTCCGTGTCTGTCGAACTTCCGGGCAGCGCCGCCGAGGGCCTGACGCGGCAACACCTGGTCCGGGCTCATGTGACGGTCGACAGTGAGCGCCCGGCCGAGGTCTTTGCGAGGCTGAACATCCAGAATGGACCGAATACCGAGCAGGTGCTGCGAAAGCTGGAACCGCAACATGCGACATCCGACATCGATTTTGATCTTGCGCATCTGTCCTTGAACGAACGTCGCATCGAGAAGATGTGGCTGGACCTTATCATCCAGGATCCTGGTATGAACCGTGTGGTGCTGCGGGATCTGACCCTGTGCCGCCATCATCGCGCTGACTTGTGAAGGGAAAGGCCATGGCGGAAACAAAACTCGTCCCGATCCGGTTCGAAGACGGCTTATGGGAAGGCCACTATTCAGGAAGTATCGCACCCCAACTTGAAGCCCGGTACCGGGATCAGATCCTGCAAGATATCGAGGTTTCTGAGGCCGAAGGTGGCTGGCATGTTCGGGTTCCCGTACCAACGGTCCTGTTGTCCGATGGTGTGCATAGTGTGATTATCCTCGACAGCGCTTCACAGGAAAAAGTGGGTGACATCACCGTAATCGCGGGTGCGCCGGCCGTGGGCGATATCCGCGCCGAGATGGACCTGCTGCGCGCCGAACTTGACCTTCTGAAGCGCGTGGTGCGTCGGTTGAGCGCTGATCAGGGTTGATCGGCCAAAAGCCGGCAGGTTCAGCATATTCGAAGTCTGCTTGGACGCATTCCTATCTTTTTCGCTGAATTCATGCATGATTGAGCCACCAAGGAAACTCTGGGGGCCGGATGGAACGTGACAGCATTATCAAGGTCATAGCGCTGATGGTAACGGCGTTTGGCATCGGCATAGACTTCACCGGTGCGCTGATGCTGGTTCCGGCGATCGAAAACTCGTTTGATGCCGATATCACCAGTACTCAGTGGGTATTGAACATCTATGCGCTGTTCTTCGCCATGACGATGGTTGCAGGTGGCCGGCTGGGCGACATGTACGGTCATCGCAAGATCATGATCATCGGATTGTCGCTGTTTCTATTCGCCTCGGTCATGTGTTTCGTATCTCCCAGTCTTGATTTCCTGATCGGCGCACGCGCGCTTCAGGGTATCGGCGCGGGATGCGTGTGGCCGTGCACGCTGGCCTTCGGGGCCACGAGGGTATCCCGTGAGGAACACCGTGCGATGGTCATGGGTTTGATCCTTGCCGGTGTCACGACCGGCAATGTATTTGGTCCGATGATCAGCGGGTTTGTCGTCAATCTTGGAGATTGGCGCCTGTTCTTTCTGGCAAATGTCGTCTTCTCCTGCATCTCGATAGCCACGGCAGTCCTGCTGATGCAGCGTGACAAGACCCACAGGACAGGCGAGCACATCGACTTTGCCGGAATGGGTGTCCTTTCTTTTGCTGTCCTGCTGCTGCTGTACGCGCTGGATGTCGGATCGGACTGGGGCTGGCTGTCGGTTCCGCTGATGTTTCTGTTTTTCCTCAGCGCGTCGCTGTTTCTGTTGTTCCCACGCGTGGAAAAACGCGTGAAAGAACCGCTTTTGCTGCCGCAGATGATGCAAAATCCGCAATTTCGCATCACCTTGGGGCTGAACATGTTCAACGTCTCGGCGGCCTTTGTGGGATTGCTTTATTTTCCGCAATATATGCAAAAGGTTCTGGGCTGGTCGGTATTCGAATCCGCTCTGGGTCTCGCACCGCTGACTGTTCTTTTGGCGGTCGGGTCGATCGTGTCAGGCACTTTGTATAATGATTTCGGACCCAAGCGCCTGCTGTTCTGGGGGTATCTCTGCGCTACGATAGGCGCGGCCAGTGTCGTTGTGATGCCGGCCGGGCTGGGGTATTTTCAAATCCTTCCGGGGATGGCTTTGATCGGGTTGGGAGCGACACTGACGGTTGGCCCGTCGGGTACCGCCGCCGTTTGCGCCGTCAAGCCTGAACGTGCAGGCCTGGTTGGCGGTCTGAGCTTCATGGTGCACTTGGTCTATGGCGCCATTTCGGTCGCCTGCGCGACGGCCATCATGTACATGGTCAGTCTGTCCCGCTTCCGCGAACACCTTTCCAAGGCCGGAATCGACATGTCCCTGGCCGATCAAAAAGCCATCAATGGCGGTACGTTGACGACCAAGACCGCGCAGGCTGTCATGCAGAAATTCAGCGCGCCCGAGGCCGAAAAGATCAAATCCGCGTTGTCGATGGCCTTTGACAGCGGGATGGATATGGCTTTTGTGTTTTCAACGGTGTCGGTGTCGATCGGCCTGGTTCTGGCGCTGATGCTTGACGAAAAGAAACTGCACAAAATCGAGAGCTGAGCCAAAAGAAAAGGCCGCGGAAAACCGCGGCCCTTCGGTCATTGTTTGCGCAGCTTACTGCGATGCCCGCTCTGTCGGATTGAAGGCGAACAGGCCTTTGAGAATGTCGATCGCATAGGCCAACTGGTAGTCTTCGTTGCGCAGTTCGGCGGTTTCTTCCGCTTTGGTGCGGTCTTCCTCGATCTGGCGGATTTCATCCTCGGTCAAACTGTCATTGTTCAGGCTGCCCCGCAGGTCGGCCTCGGACCGGGTGCGGGCGTTGCTTTCTTCCTCTTCCTCAGCCTCGGGACGGACGCGGGGCTGTTCCACGATGATGTCGGGGCTGACACCCAAAGCCTGGATCGACCGACCCGACGGGGTGTAGTAGCGCGAGGTGGTCAGACGCATCGCCCCGTCGCCACGCAGCGGCATCACGGTTTGAACCGATCCTTTGCCGAAGCTTTTGGTGCCGACGACGATCGCGCGGTGGTGATCCTTCAATGCACCTGCAACAATTTCGGAAGCCGACGCCGATCCGCCGTTGATCAGCACTACGATCGGCTTGCCTTGGGCAAGATCACCCGGGGTTGCGTTGAAGCGTTCACCATCTTCGGGATTGCGCCCACGGGTCGAGACGATCTCGCCTTCGTTCAGGAATGCGTCCGATACCTTGATGGCTTGGGTCAACAGCCCGCCGGGGTTGTTGCGCAGGTCCAGAACAAAGCCGTTCACCTTGTCGATGCCGCCAGCTTCGGCGATCTGCTTTTCCATCCCCTCTTTCAGGTTCGGGAAGGTCTGATCGTTGAAGGTGGTCACACGAAGCACCACGCTGGCGCCTTCGGTGCGGGCGCGAACGGCGGTCAGTTTGATCGTGTCGCGGATGATGGTCACATCGAATGGGTCGGGTTCGCCTTCCCGCACGACGGTGATGACGATTTCCGAACCGACCGGGCCGCGCATCAGGTCGACTGCCTTGTCCAGCGTCAGGCCCAGGATGCTTTCGCCGTCCACATGAGTAATGAAATCGCCGGCCTCGATGCCCGCTTCGTCCGCAGGCGTCCCGTCAATTGGCGATACGACTTTGACGAAGCCGTCCTCTTGGGTGACCTCGATGCCCAGCCCACCGAATTCACCACGCGTCTGCACGCGCATCTGCTCGGCGTCGTCCGGGGAAAGATAGCTTGAATGCGGATCCAGTGACGTCAACATGCCGTCGATCGCAGCCTCGATCAGTTCTTCGGGGGCGACTTCCTCAACATACTGGGCGCGGATCCGTTCGAAGATATCGCCGAACAGGTCAAGTTGTTCATACACTCCGGCCTTGTTTTCGGCCTCTTGCGCCAGCAGTGGCCCGGCGATCTGGGTAGTCGCAATAATCCCTGCCACGGTGCCGGCCAGACCGGCCATCACAAATCTCTTCATACTCGTCTATCCATCCTTGTCAGGCCGGAACCATGATTCCGGATCCACGGGGCTATTGTTCTCTCTTACCTCTATATAGAGCGTTTCTGGACGATCAGTTCCAGTGCCATCACCGCTTGTTGACAAAATCGCGCCGATTTCTGGTGTTTGACCGGGCATCAGGCCCACTGGTGTTCCTTCGGGGATCACCTGACCGGGGTCCCCGTACACCTCCTGAAGGCCGGAGAAGACAAAAAGCAAACCGGGCTGCGGTTCCAGGATCACAAGGTTTCCAAGGTCCAGAAGCGGCCCTCGGTATCGGATCGTGGCCGCTGTGGGCGACAGCACCAATGCACGTGGTCTGGTTCCCAGTACAAGCCCCGGACGCGTGACCCCTGCGGCGTCCGTTTCGCCGGAACGATGGAGTATGACGCCTTGGGTCGGCAGCGGAATCTGTCCTTTCAGTTGGGACACATCCGCGTTCGAGGCTATGATTTCTCCATCCGATATCTCAGATAGACCGCTGGCGAAACCATCCAGAGTCTCCGTTGATGAGATCAGGATGGCTGTCCGTACCGGGTCTTCAATGAAGCGGCGCGGCAGGTCGGTACGGTCCGCTATGGCCTCGCTCAGCTTCGTCCTGGCGTTCTGCACGCCTTCCAACCCTTCGGTCAGCGTGTCCGCAGCGCTTTGTTGCAAGCGGCGCAGGGTCTGCACCTCGTCCAGATCCCGGGCCAGCGCCTGGGCTCTGGTGTTCAGGCCAGGGGTGACTTCGGACAGCATCATCCCGGTGCGCGCCGCCCCCAGCGGCCCGGCCGGGTGCAGCATCAGAACCGGTGGCGCCGTGGTTTCGATGGTTTGCAGCACGCCCAGCAACTGGCGGATTTCGCGTTCGCGCGCGTTCAACTCGGCGGTCAGCTGGCTTTCGCGCAAAGCCGCTCGGCGCAGCCCGTCGCGCATGGCGGCCAGCCCGGCCTCGTAGGCCTGGATCGTCTCGGTCAGGGCACGCACGCGGTCGCGGGCGGTTTCGGCCTCGGTCAGCGCGATCGAGGCCTGTTCCAGCATCTGCGCTGCCTCCAGTGCCGCCTGCGCGGGGTCCGGCGCGGCCCGGACCGCCTGCCCCGCCATCAGGGCCGCCAGAAGAAGCGCGCGCAGCCTCATGACAGCAGGCTCTGACCCGTCATTTCCGGCGGCTTGGGCAGGCCCATCAGGTCCAGCACCGTAGGCGCCAGATCGGACAGGCGACCTTCGCGCAGGGTTGCGCCCTCGGGTCCGCCAACCAGCGCCACGGGTACCGGGTTCAGGGTGTGAGCGGTATGCGGCCCGCCTGTTTCGGGGTCGATCATGGTTTCGCAGTTGCCGTGATCGGCCGTCACGATCATGGCACCGCCTGCCTTTTCAAGCGCGGCGACCACGCGGGACAGGCCTTGGTCAACGGCCTCGCAGGCCTTGATCGCGGCCTGCAGGTCACCGGTATGGCCCACCATGTCGGGGTTGGCATAGTTGGTGACGATCAGGTCATAGCCGCCCTCGATCGCCTCGACGAAATTGTCCGTGACCTCGGCGGCCGACATCTCGGGCTGCAGATCATAGGTTGCAACCTTGGGCGACGGGGCCATATAGCGATCCTCGCCGGGCTCGGGGGTTTCCTTGCCGCCGTTCAGGAAGAACGTGACATGGGGGTATTTCTCGGTTTCGGCCAGGCGGAACTGGCGCAGGCCCTGCTTGGCAACCCATTCGCCCAGCGTGTTCACGATCTCGCGCTTGGGAAACACTGTGGTCATGTAGGCGTTGTGGCCGTCGGAATATTCCACCATGCCCAGCAGCGCCGACAGGTGCGGGCGCGGGCCGGTGTCGAATTCGGCGAAATCAGGTTCGGCAATGGCGCGCAGGATTTCGCGGGCGCGGTCGGCGCGGAAATTGAGGCAGAAGAAGCCGTGACCGTCGCGGACGCCGTCGTAGCCGGGCAGAACCGTGGGCGCGATGAACTCGTCCGTTTCGCCCCGGTCGTAGGCGGCCTGAATCGCGGCGCTTGCGGTATCGGCCTGCCCACCCTGCCCTTTGATGATCGCGTCATAGGCGCGACCGACCCGTTCCCACCGGTTGTCGCGGTCCATGGCATAGTACCGCCCCGACACGGTGACCACCTGCGCGTTCGCGGGCAGGCGGCGTTCCAGCTCGGCCAGGAAGTCCAGCGCCGATTTCGGGGCCACGTCGCGCCCGTCGGTGATGGCGTGCAGGGCCACCGGCACGCCCGCTTCGGTGATCGCCTTTGCGGCGGCGACGATATGGTTCAGATGCCCATGCACCCCGCCATCCGAGACCAGCCCCATCAGATGCGCGGTTCCGCCCGCCGATTTCACCTTGGCGATGAAGTCCTGCAGCGCGGCATTTTCGAAGAACGAGCCGTCCTCGATCGCAAGATCGATCTGGCCCAGATCCATCGCCACGACCCGCCCGGCCCCGATATTGGTATGACCGACCTCGGAATTACCCATCTGGCCGCTGGGCAGGCCTACATCCGGGCCATGGGTGATCAGCCGCGCGTGCGGACCCTTGGACATGATCGCGTCGAAAGTGGGCGTGTGGGCCAGATAGGGCGCATTGGCCTGCGTGTCGTCGGACAGACCCCAACCATCAAGGATACACAGGACGACGGGTTTGGGTGCGCTCATGTCGGGTCTCCGGTAACTGCTCTTGTCCGTTCTTCTATCCCCTGCCTGCCGCATCGTGAACCGCCTTTTGCGGCGATGCGCCCCGCGCCGGGTTATTTCCTGATCTGCTGCCAGGGCCGCGCCTTGCGGCCGCGATACTTGACCGTCAGCTCGGGCGGGGCGTCGCTTTCTTCATAGGCGCCCAGGATCACGCCCTTGCCACGACTTTTGGTGCGCATCTCGACCAGCTCGGCCGCCGAGCGCGTGGTGCGCTGCGACGGGCGCCGGGCCCAGGCGAACAGATGGTCATACATCTGCGCGATCACATCAGCATGAGCCGCGCTGTCGCCCAGATCGGTTAGCTCGCCGGGGTCGTTTTCCAGATCGAACAGGATCGGGCGGAACCCGCCTTCGCAATGGATCAGCTTCCATTTTTTCGTGGCCACCATGAACATCGCCGCATCGCGCACCGAAACGCCCAGCGTTTCCGCGATGGGCGAGGCCGAAAAGTCGTATTCGCAGATCGCGAATTTGCGCGGGGTCTCGTCCGCCCGCCCGTGCAGGATGGGCAGCAGCGAGTGGCCTTCTAGGATATGATCAGGCACCGCACCGCCCGCGACCTCGACGAAAGTGGGGGCCAAGTCGATCGACTCGACCAGCGCGTCGCAGGTGGTGCCGCGCGTGGCATCGGCCTGTTCGGACGGGTCAAAAATGATCAGCGGCACCTTGGTCGAAGCGTCGTGGAAGAACGTCTTTTCGCCCATCCAGTGATCGCCCAGAAAATCGCCATGGTCCGAGGTCAGCACGATCATCGTGTCGTCCATGCGGCCGGTCTTCTCCATCCAGTCCAGCAGCCGCCCGATCTGGTCGTCGGCCTGCTTGATCAGGCCCATATAGGCGGGGATCACGGCCTCGCGCACATCCTGCCGCCAGAAGGTCTGACCGATCTTGGTGTGCATGAAGGCGCTCAGCACGGGGTGTGCCGCCGCCCGTTCGGCCTCGGACCGGTTGGCGGGCAGAACCTGTTCGGGTCCGTACATCGAGGCATAGGGCTCGGGGACGATATAGGGCCAGTGGGGCTTTATGTAGCTCAAGTGGCAGCACCACGGTCCGTCATGGGTTTCCATGAATTCCATGCCACGCGAGGTCAGATAGGGGGTCTCGCTGTCCTCTTCGGCGATGTTCGCGGCCTGCGGCGCGTTTTTCAGAAACCAGCCCGACAGCACGTTGCCGTCCTCGTCCAGCCCGGAATTGGCAAAGTCGTGCCAGGGGTTGTCGCCGTCATACCCCTTGTCGGCCAGCCACGCGTTATAGGCCTTGGCCCCGTCGGGGTCATAGAACCCGTCGGGACCTTCGGGGCGCATCCCGTCGTCGCGCTCGAACACGTCGAAACCGCATTCGGCCACGCGCGCGCCGATCAGGCTGTCGGGTTCCAGGCCCAGCCGCGCCATGCCCTCGGCGTCGGCGCGCATATGGGTCTTGCCGACCAGCCAGCAGTCCATCCCCGCCTTGCGCAGATGGTCGCCCATGGTCTGCTCGCCCACCTTCAGCGGGATGCCGTTCCACGAGGCGCCGTGCGACTGCACATAGCGCCCGGTATAGGTGGACATGCGCGAGCTGCCGCAGATCGGCGATTGGATATAGGCCCGCGTGAACCGCACGCCGCGCGCGGCCAGCCGGTCGATATTGGGCGTGTGCAGATGCGGATGGCCGTAACAGCTCAGGTAATCCCAGCGCAGCTGGTCGAACATGATGAACAGGATGTTGCGGGCCTTGGCCATTCAGTGCTGCGCGCCCTGGCTTTCCATCTGCTCCACCATCCGGCGGGCGCGCTTGCAATGCAGCTTGTCACGCAGGGGGCTGTTGGGGTCCACGTCCTTTTGGCACACCACGCATTTGTCGGCCCCCGAAATCGCGTTCAATCCGCCGCAACTGCCTTTGATGGTCTTGCCCATCAGCATCACGCCCAGCGACATGCCGACCATGATGATCAGCAGCAGAACAAACGCGAGGATAAAGGTGCTCATCGGCCGGCCCGCCCTTCAGTTCGATCCCAGCGCATCCTTGAACGCGCTGCTTTGTACCGTGATATAGGCATCTTCGCCGCCTGTCACATCCCGCGAGATGAAAAACACCGCCAAACCCAGCTGATCGGCCAGTTTCAGCCCCCGCTCCTGCCCCAGCGCCAGCATCGCAGTGGCCCAGGCATCGGCCATCATCGCATTTTCGGCCAGAACCGTGACCGAGGTCGTCCGATGCGTGATCGGACGTCCGGTGGTCGGGTCGATGATGTGCGAATACCGCACCCCGTCCTGTTCGAAGAAGTTCTTGTAATCGCCCGAAGTCGCCATGCCGCGGTTGTCCAACGGCACGATGAACTGGATGGTCTGCGACCCGGTTTCGGGTTTTTCGATGCCGATGCGCCAGGCCTCGCCCTTGTCGTTCTGACCGCGGGCCACCAGGTCGCCGCCGATCTCGACCATGTAGCTCTCGATGCCGGCTTCTTGCAGCGTCTCGGCCACGGCGTCGATCCCGTAGCCCTTGGCGATGGCCGACAGGTTGATCCCCACGCCCGGCAGCGCCTTGGCCAGCGCCCCGGCCTGCGCATCCAGCGTCAGCAGGCGGGCCTGCCCCACCTGTTCCAGCGCCGCCGCGATCTCGGCATCCGACGGAACCGGGTCTTCGGGCTTGCGCGGGCCGAAGCCCCACAGCTCGATCAACGGGCCGAGGGTCACGTCGAAAACGCCGCCGCTTTGCTCGTGCACCTGGTTGGCCGCCGCGATCACATAGGCGAATTCCTGTGACACCGGCATCGGGTCGGTGCTGGCCGAGGCAGAAAAGACCGAGACTTCGGAATTCGGGTCCCAGTTGGACATCTTGGCATTTACCTGCGCCAGCGTTTCCTCCACGGAGGCGGACAGAGCAGCCTCGTCCAGATCCTCGCCGATTGCGGTGATGTGATATGTCGTGCCCATGGTTTCGCCGGACAGACGGACGATCTCGGGCTCCTCGTCGAACAGACAGCCAGAAACAACAAGCGGCAGGGCCAGAGCAAGCAGTCGGCGCATGGGGCGATCTCCTGGAAATGTGTTGCCCGGCATATGCCAGCGGCCCCACCCAGAGTCAAACCTGCGTCAGGGCGCCAGCGGCAGGAAGCCAAGGACCAGCAGCCCGACCGCAGCGGGCACTCCAAACAGCCACGCACGTTTCTGCCAACCCGGGGGCTGTTCTTTCCACAGTTTGCGGAAATTATGCCCGCAGATCACGACCAGAAGGAAGATCACGGCGGCAACCGCAGGAGTCAGATGGAGTTGGGTCACGGGGTCCGGTTTTTCCTTGCGACCCGGCGCGGTTGCGCCGGTTTTTGAATTTGCACCCTATACAGGTTTCTCTGCTGCGATAAGGTGGTGAGGACAGCCTGTAGCGTTGAAGGAGGAGACCGCCCATGGCCCCAAGCTCTTACCAGCCCCCGACACGTGGCGACAAGGCCGGGTCAAGCACTTACAGCCAATCCGCCGAGTCGAATTTGTCACATACTCAGACCACTGTCGCCAAATTGCTGGAAGGAAAAGGTGATGCGGTGTTTTCGGTTCGGCCGAATGACACTATCCATTCGGTGGTCGAAATTCTAAAGGAGAAACGCATCGGGGCGGTTGTCGTCACCGATCAGAACGGCGCACTGCAGGGGATCCTGTCCGAGCGGGATATCGTTCGCCGCATGGCGGATACTCCGGGTCAGACGCTGCCACAGTCGGTCGAGGCGCTGATGACACGCGATGTGCGGACCTGCACACCGGACGACCTGCTGATGGATGTGCTGAAGACGATGACCGAGGGGCGATTCCGCCACATGCCGGTTCTGCGCGACGGCAAGCTTTGCGGCATGATCACCATCGGAGATGTCGTGCATTTCCGCCTGAAAGAGCTGGAATACGAAGCCCTGCGCATGAAGCAGATGATCGTCGGCTAGATAGTCACACGTTGTAGTAACGGGCATATGCCCCATAGGCCTGCCCGCCTGCCTTGGTCTGCTTTCGGGCAGACCGCAGGTCCGACATGACCAGCACGGTGGCGTGCAAGTTCATGCTGGAAAACTCGCGCAGCGCTTGTGCCTACTGGGCGCGGGACGTGATGGCCGGTGCAACCGACAAAATGATCGCGTCACAGGCCTGCCCGATTGCCCGGGCGTCAGGAATGGCCAAAACCGGTGGGCTGTCGATCAGAATATTGTCGCAGTCTGCCCGCAAACTCTGCATGAGGTCATGAAAGCGCGAAGACGAAAAAGTATCCGTGGCGCTGCGTGTGCTGCACTCGCCCATCAGAACACTGACCGAAAACCGGGTGTTGGTACGCAGAAGGTTGCCCAAGGGTGTCCCTCCGGTCAGCGCTGTGACCAAACCGCCGTTCGGGTTGTCTGGAAAATACGCCCTGAAAGACAGGCTCCGGATGTCGGCTTCGAGCAGCAGAACAGATCGACCGAGCCCCGCCATGCTTTGCGCAAGGGCAATCGACATCTTGGTCTTACCCTCATCCGGTACCGACGAGGTGCACAGAATGACCTGCGGTGGAGCGTCCGCATATGGCGACAGCACAGACGTTTGCAGGTTTCTAGCCGCCTCCAAGAGCGGCGACGTCGGATATGTGGACAGGTACCCGACCAACTGACTGCGCTGGCGGATCGGCGCCAATGGCAGACGGCCCAGAACCGGTACGCTGGTGGCCAGCTCCAGATCGGCCCCGATCGGAACCGCGGATTGCCGGATTTGTCGGACAAGAACGATGCCCAGCCCCGAAGCCGCCCCGGCGATCACCCCAAGAAACATGATCAGACCAGAACGCGGTGCAACTTGTTTTCCCGGAGTAGCCGCCGAGATTATGCGGCTGTCCGGCGTTTGTGCGCCCTGTTGGACGGCGGCTTTCTTCTGTCTGGAAATAAAGGTTTCTTGCAGCAACAGGATTGCGCGGGCGTCGCGCTCGATCTGGCGCAGTTCGGCCGTCACGCGGGCATTCTGGGCGATCAATTCTGAAACACGTTCGGCGAGAGCTATCCTTGCTGCTGCGTCCCCTGTGGCGACCTGCCTTGAAAGGCTGGTGAGAATGCTACCGTGATTGGCCTCCGGAATATCGCCTTTGAAGTGTTCGGGGTCAAAGTCAACAAGTGTCTGGTCCAGTTGGTCAAGCTCTTGAAGACGGCTTTGCAGATTGGCCAACCTTGTTCGGGTTTCGAAAAGGTGCGCGGCCAGTGCTTCGGGGCTGGCGCCCGCAGGACCTTGATGGCGTCCTCCTGCCGGGCGATTTCCTGCTCCAGCCCGGCCACCCGGTCCGACAACCATGAAACAGTTTCGGTTAGTCCTTTGGCTTTTGCATTGATTTGATCCCGAACAAAAAGCTGGGCCAAGGTATCCGCAATCTCAGCCGACTTCTGAGGGCGGTTGGTTGTTGCGCCGATCCGGATGACATCTGAATTCCGGACGTTTTCGATAGATACCACCTGTGTGACGTTTTCCGCGACAATGCCCAGGGCTTCGCTATCCGACCGGTTCGCCGGATTTTGCCAAAATACGGTCCAACGCGATGCGAGGATGGCTGGATTGAACTATGGATCATCCTGGAGGTTTAGCTCCAGCGCCGGGCTATGCATCATACGAGCAGAGCCAAGGATTTCGACTTGGGTATTGATGGTGGAGATGTCGCCGCCTAGCCCCGTCATGGCTTGCGACGGCACTTCGGAATAGCCCGCAGAGCGTGTCAGAACCAACGTCGTTTCGGACCGGAAGCGGGGTTCCGTCGCAAACGTCGAGATCCCAAATGCCAGCAAAAGACCGAGACCTGCGCAGCTGGCGATTGTGTATCTGTCCGGCCATCACAGCCGGGCAAAGGCCAGCAGAACCAAACCGTCCACGGTTTTCTCGCGCCTGTTCGCGCCATGAGGTTTTTCGTCGGTCATGTTAGGCCTTTGCAAGTGCTTGTGTTCTGTCACCGTTTCTTGGCGTCAATTGCCCTTGAACTCTGCAACCGCCTGCAGCGTCCGCCAAATAATCCAAAATTCGAATGCAAGGCTCGGATTATTGATGTAGTAGTGGTCGGTCCAAAATTTTTCCGAATATCTTCAAGACTTTGTGCGTGCCCGACTTCGGTCTGGGCATAGCCACTGATTCCGGGGCGGACGCCAAGCCGGGCGCGGTAACCGGGCCATAGGGGCCCTCTGATCTTACCGTGACCAGGCTTCATTGAACGGAATTTGTAGGCGACAAACGCTCTTCCTCCTCTGCCCACGCGGATCTGGCAAAACAACAAGGGCCCTCGGTTTAGAATGTGGTTCATGACGAGCAACAGGACTGCGCAAACCGCCAGCAGTGGCAACAGGGCCAGAGAAACAGCAACATCCATGAAGCGTTTGGTGATACTGAATGTCAGACCTACGCGCGGCGCGGCAAAACCGGAAAAAGCTGCCTGGGAACCAACAATATCGATGCTCATCCATCCCACCCTGAGCGTCTGATATCGCGTAGGCTCAGCGAGAGTTTCGCTGCGGAATGGTAAATACCGAGCTAATGTTAATAGAGTATTTAGAGATCATCATTTGACCATGGCCATCATGCCCGACCGGCGGTGTCCGAGGCTTCATAGCCGGGGCCGGTTGATACGAAATTGACGATGCCCGGGCTGATGTCTGCCGCCGTGAGCCGACCGGTCGCAAACGCGCCGGTATCGATCGAAATCACCCGGCCACTGACCTTTGGATCTGGGACGATGGTATGCCCGTGCACGACCCATTGGCCATCCGTTCGAGCGGTGGACGGGAAATTGGGGTGCCCCCACAAACAGACATGGCGCGGTTGGTCATCGATTGGCAAAGCCGGATCAAGGGCCGCGTGGACGATGGAGACATTCCCGCTTGACCAGGTCAGTGGCCGGTTTTCGAGCCAAGTCAGAACCGGGTCACCGATCACAGACCGCAACTGATGCGAGATTTGGACAGCATCTTCGCCCAGTGTCGCTTCGGTTATTCCCGTCAGGCCGAACGACGCGAGTGTCTGAAGCCCACCGTTTCCCAGCCACAAGCGACTGGTCCGCTTGGGCTCCTCGATAAATCGAAGCAGCATCTCTTCATGATTGCCCAGCAGACAAATCACTTCGCGCTCGCCGTTTTCCGAAAGATGCCGCAGGTGATGCAAAACCTGAGCGCTGTAATCTCCACGGTCGACATAGTCCCCTACAAATACCAGGGGAATGTCCGGATCGAGCCGGGTCAGCAGTTGCTGCAACAGGTCCAGCCGTCCGTGAATGTCACCAACGACATAGAACCGCCGATCGGGTGCCAGGGTCCCCAGCAGCGATTCCTGCTCAGGCTCGCCGGTGCCCCGCCTGAGTTTTCTGATCCACGATCCTATCATCAGACCTGTTCCCTATCGCGCTGCGGCCCCGGCAGCAATGGTGGACAGGGCCGGCTGACGCCACCGCCGTAGATGTGAACAACAGGTTATTGAGGCGGGTCGGCAACGCAAGGGTCCTCGGCATTGGAGTGGCCGCCGACAAACAACAGGAGCTTTCCATGCCTTCGATGACTTACAAACCGGCCGCGCAGTGGTCTGTCGAAAACCGCCACGTTGCGGCCGCGGACCAGGACATTCTTCTCAGCAACGTGGGTGGTGCATCGATCCGGTTTGAAATCACCGCCGACGATGCCATCCCTGAATTGGAAGCGGCTTTGGGTCACACGGTTCAAACGGGACGGTCTTTTGCAATGCAGATGAAAGCTGGCGAGCGTCTGGATGATACGGTCCGAGGGCTGCGCGGGCACGATCTGCGTGCCAATTGGGGTCGATTTTGGCGATGGTGAGGATCATCGTCGTTGTGCTGGTTCTGGCGGACTGCACTCCGGATGGTGATGGCCCGCGTTCGGTTCTGATGCCCGCGATGCTGGATCGTCAGGGCCAGCCCACAATGCTGGCCGAGCTGCCCAAATTGTCGGTCAGCGCAACGATGGCCCTGTTTGGTGGCAACGGTGACGTTCAAACCTGGAAGTTAGCGGACGGTGTTTCGCTTTCCTTTCTGGATGGAGTTTTGGTCTCAAGCCGGGGATTGGGCGCGGACGTGATGTCGGCGGATGTGAGTGGAACACGCGCCATGCTGGCCGGGGACGGCTCGGCGCGCCATATCCGCCTGCACAGCTATCTGGACGGCGAATACCAACCCAGCTTTCGCGCATCTCCAACCAACTGGACAGCGTCGCCCTGCGAGAAGTACCTTTGACGGCTCAGACGGTGCTCATGGAAAACGGGACGACATCCTTTCGGCCACGCAGCCTGCCGCAGTCCTTCTATGAAACCGCAGGCACCGGGCCGGCCCACTCTCGATTGGTTGCGCTGCCAGATGGTCCTGCCTTTCCGGACTTCACCCCCGAACCGCTTGAATTGCGCGCGCCTCCGCGTGTGAAGGCTCCACCTTGTCACCTGGGACCGGGTGATGTGGTGGTGATCATACGCCCCGCACGGGTTGCCGAACTTGCTGGCGCGGGCGCTCAGCGGGATACCTTCACTGTGCGCGATGACGGCACGATCTCGATCCCCGACGCCGGTCGTGGTGCCGCTGACCGTCGCTGCATTGACACTCGGTCAGGCGATTGCCGCGGCCGGACGCCTGACGACCCGGGATCGAGAGCTGGGCACGATCCGCATCTACCGCAGTGGGGATTTGTATCAGATTCCGTTGCGCGACTATTTGGCCCGACCGGAGTTCCGTCAACTGGTCCTTTTGAACGGGGACGCCGTGTTTGCCGATACCAGCTATGACCTGGACCGGGCTCTTGCGTTTTATCGCGATCAGATCGACGTCATCAGCCTGAACCGTCAGGCTCGGGGCCGCCTTGGCCGAACTTGAGCAAGAGGTCGGTTTGCGCCGCGCCGAACTGACGGAGACACGCAAAAATTTCACGGTTCGCAGTCAACTGGGCGCCGAACAGCGCGACTATGTCTATCTAGGGGGAGAGTTCCGCAAGAACGCTCGTGTTCCCCTGCCCTACGGCCAGCACCTGAGCCTGGCCGGTGCTTTGTTCGGTGAAGGCGTTTACAGCACCAGAACGGCGGACGCATCGCAAATCTTTGTACTGCGTGCCTCTCGCAAGCCTGAGGAATTCGGCGCCGTAACTGCCTGGCACCTGGATGCGCGCAATCCCTCGGCATCGTCGATCGCGGCCCGTATGGAACTGCGGCCCCACGATATTGTTTTCATCCAGGAGCAGCCGATCACGACTTGGGGTCGGGTGCTGGATCAATTCCTGCCCTCGATGGTCAATGCGGGGCTGGGCGCGGCAAATGGTTGACGCGCACCGCCCTGCATCGGATATGAGGCCCCACCGACCGATAATCCCCTTGACCTTGGCGGGTCGAAAGGGTCCCTGATGGTCGGGATTATTGATTTGCGTTCGAGGGTTTCATGCAACGGGTATTGATTACGGGCACTGCGGGCTTCATCGGGTTCCACCTGGCCAAGCTGCTGTTGTCCGAAGGATTTCAGGTCCATGGCTATGACGGGATGACGGATTACTACGACGTCACTCTCAAACAGCGCCGCCATCAGATGCTGTTGCAGACGCCCGGCTTCTCAGCAACCGAGGATCTGTTGGAAAACCACGAACGTCTCATGCAGGTTGCCGACGAATTCCAGCCCGAGGTTATCGTTCACCTCGCCGCTCAGGCGGGTGTGCGTTACAGCCTTGAACACCCGCGCAGCTATATCGATTCAAACGTTGTGGGTACGTTCAACGTGATGGAGGTGGCCCGTCAGCACAAGGTCGGGCACCTGCTCATGGCATCTACCTCTTCGGTTTATGGGGCAAACGAAGACATGCCCTTTACCGAGGTGGAAAAGGCCGACACCCAATTGACGATCTATTCTGCCACCAAAAAGGCGAACGAAGCGATGGGACATTCCTATGCCCATCTCTGGGATCTGCCCACGACCATGTTCCGGTTCTTCACCGTATACGGCACCTGGGGCCGTCCAGACCTGGCCCTGTACAAGTTTGTCGATGCAATTCTGGATGGGCGCCCGATCGACATCTACAATCACGGCGAAATGTATCGCGACTTCACCAATGTAAACGACTTGGTGCGCGGGATCCGGTTGTTGATCGATGCGGTCCCCGCCCGTCCGGACAGCCCCGAGGATATCGAGAAGGGTGACAGCCTGTCGCCGGTCGCGCCCTATCGTGTGGTCAACATCGGAAATGGTGACAAGGTGCGTCTCATGGATTTCGTCGAAGCAATCGAGGAAGCCGTGGGCAAGAAGGCGATCCGGAATTACATGCCCATGCAGATGGGTGATGTTCCGGCGACATGGGCCAATACCGACCTACTGCAACGCCTGACCGGGTATCGTCCGCAGACCGATTTCAAGGATGGAATCGCTCAGTTTGTCGAATGGTTCCGCGAATACCACGGCAAATGATCTAGTGACCCGGACCTGACGTATGCTTGAAACGAACCCCAATTCCCGTCGGATCGCCGTGATCGGTCTGGGCTATGTCGGCCTGCCGTTGGCCGCTGCCTTTGGCAAGATCGGACCGGTTCTGGGCTTTGACATCAATCCC
Organism: Ruegeria sp. CI5; assembly: GCF_056536885.1. Lineage (NCBI taxonomy): Bacteria > Pseudomonadati > Pseudomonadota > Alphaproteobacteria > Rhodobacterales > Roseobacteraceae > Ruegeria > Ruegeria sp. CI5. Next base: position 88,939 of record NZ_JBQFQN010000002.1, on the reverse strand, counting down.
ACGCGCATCGACGCGCTGCGCCAGGGCAATGACGCCACGCATGAGGTCAGCGAAGACGAGCTGTCCGCCGCCGGGGGTCTTAGGTTTACCACTGACCCCGCTGATCTGGCGGACTGTGACACGTATATCGTGACGGTGCCCACACCGATCACAGCACAAAAACAGCCAGACCTTGCACCGTTGCTGCGCGCCTCAGAAACGGTTGGACGGGTGTTGAAGCCTGGTGATCTGGTTATCTATGAATCAACCGTCTACCCCGGCGCGACCGAGGAAGACTGCGTCCCGATCCTCGAGCGGGAGTCCGGCTTGCGTTTCAACGTGGGTTTCTTTGTCGGGTACAGTCCTGAAAGGATCAATCCCGGCGACAAGGCGCATCGCATCGCCGATATCTGCAAGGTCACGTCGGGATCGACGCCTAAGGCCGCCGATCTGGTGGACGCGCTTTATGCGCGGATCATCACGGCGGGGACGCACAAGGCCGAAAGCATCCGCGTGGCCGAGGCTGCAAAGGTGATCGAGAACACACAGCGCGATCTGAATATCGCCCTGGTGAACGAACTTGCCATGATCTTCGGCCGCCTCGGCATCGACACTGATGCGGTGCTGCGGGCGGCGGGCACCAAATGGAATTTCCTGCCCTTCCGCCCTGGCCTTGTCGGTGGGCATTGCATCGGGGTCGACCCCTACTACCTGACCCACAAGGCCGAGGCCGTTGGCCATCATCCTCAGGTCATTCTGGCGGGGCGGCGCCTGAACGATGGAATGGGCGCATATGTCGTGTCCCAGTTGGTCAAGCGGATGATCCGCGAGCGGATCGAGATGACGGACGCCCGGGTCTTGGTCATGGGGCTAACCTTCAAGGAAAACTGCCCTGATCTGCGAAATACCCGGGTCGTCGACATCGTTCACGAGTTGCAGAGCTACGGTGTGACCGTGGACGTTCACGATCCCCATGCCGATCCGCAAGCCGCACGTGACGAGTATGGGATCGACCTGCTGGAGCAGCCCAAGCCCGGCACCTATGACGGTATCGTCCTTGCCGTTGCCCATGACGCATATCTTGCGATGGATCCGGCCGAAATCCGAGCGTTCGGAAAGGCCCGGAATGTCCTGTTCGACGTCAAATCCTGCCTGCCGCGCCGCGTCAGTGATCTGCGGCTCTGACCCGCGCAGCACACTGAAATGAGAGACATTTTCTGACTGTGAAACCACTGTCCGCAAGGTCCCAGGCCCTGTGGGTTGCCGCCGGCCAGTTCAGCCTTCTGGTCGGCGGGCGTTGACGGCCTATCGAAGATGTGTCCGCAAAAAGTACCTTCCGGCCGCCGGTGCTTGGTCCGCTGTGCTCTCCCTCCTTGCTGTTGTGTCCGCGCTGAATGGCGCAGCGACCACCGCGCTGATTGCGATGGGGAATGCAGCACGTTCTCGTCGGGTGGGCTCAGGGCCTGGGCCTTTATCCTGTTGCGATACGTGATCTGGCTGGGATTTTTGGATAGCCGCCAAGGGCGGCGTTTTCCCCGGCTGCGGGGTCTTGGGTATCGTCGTCGTGTCGAACGGACGTTGGCGTTGGTAGAACGCTGCATGCGGGACAACCGCGTTGACCCACTGACGGCAATACGCAGCGTTTTGGGTTTTGATGTTACAAAATGAAACCGGCGCAAGATTGCGCCGGTTTTGTCTTAGCCACCAAAGTCGTCCAGCATGATGTCTTCGCGATCAACACCCAGATCCAGCAGCATGTTGATGACCGACTGGTTCATGATTGGCGGACCGCACATGTAGAATTCGCAGTCTTCGGGCGCCGGGTGGTTCTTGAGGTATTCCTCGAACAGAACGTTGTGGATGAACCCTGTGTAGCCATCCCAATCGTCGCCCGGTTGCGGGTCGGACAAAGCAACGTGCCACTCGAAATTTTCGTTCTCGGCGGCCAGCTGGTCGAAATCTTCAACATAGAACATCTCGCGGCGCGACCGCGCACCATACCAGAAGGTGATCTTGCGTTTGGTGTTCAGACGCTTGAGCTGGTCGAAGATGTGGCTGCGCATCGGGGCCATACCTGCGCCACCACCGACGAACACCATCTCTTTGTCGGTCTCGCGTGCGAAGAATTCCCCGAACGGACCCGAGATCGTAACCTTGTCACCCGGCTTCAGGTTGAAGATGTAGGACGACATCTGCCCGGGCGGAATGCCTTCGGACCCCGGCGGGGGCGAGGCGATCCGCACGTTGAGCATGATGATGCCTTTTTCGTTGGGGTAGTTGGCCATCGAATAGGCGCGCTCGATCGGTTCGGTAACCGTGGATTTGTACTGCCACAGGTTGAACTTGTCCCAATCCTCACGGTATTCCTCGGCGACGTCGAAATCGCTGTAGTCGACCTTGTGCGCCGGGGCGGCGATCTGGATGTACCCGCCCGCGCGGAAATTCACATCCTCGCCTTCGGGAAGTTCCAGCACCAGTTCCTTGATGAAGGTCGCAACGTTGTCATTCGACCGGACGGTGCATTCCCATTTCTTGACGCCAAAGACCTCTTCGGGAACTTCGATCTTCATGTCCTGCTTGACGGCCACCTGGCACGACAGACGGTCACCGCAGGTGGCCTCGCGCTTGGTGATGTGGCTTTCTTCGGTTGGCAGGATCGACCCGCCGCCCTCCAGCACTCGCACCCGGCACTGCGCGCAGGTACCGCCCCCGCCGCAAGCCGACGGAACGAACAGCTTTTCGGCTGCCAGCGTCTGCAGCAGCTTGCCGCCGGCAGGAACCGAGATGGTTTTCTCACCGTTGATGGTGATGTTGACGTTGCCCGATGAAACCAGCCGAGACCGGGCCGCCATGATAAGCGCGACCAGGGCCAGAACGATCAGGGTGAAAAGGACAACGCCGAGCGAGAAAGTTTCCATGCCCCTGCCCCTTTACAGTTTGACGCCCGAGAAGGACATGAAGGCCATCGCCATCAGACCTGCGGTGATGAAGGTGATGCCGAGGCCCTGCAGTCCGTCCGGAATGTCGGAATATTTCAGTTTTTCGCGCACGCCCGCCATGGCGGTGATCGCCAGCGCCCAACCAAAGCCGGAGGACAGGCCATAGGTTGCGGCCTCCGCAAAGTTGTAGTCGCGCTCGACCATGAACAGCGAGCCGCCCAGGATGGCGCAGTTCACCGTGATCAGCGGCAGGAAGATACCCAGCGCGTTGTAAAGCGGCGGGAAATACTTGTCCAAAACCATCTCGAGGATCTGCACCATCGCCGCGATCACGCCGATATATGAAATCAGGCCGAGAAAGGTCAGGTCCACATCCGGGAACCCGGCCCACGCCAGCGCACCCGGCTTGAGCAGGTAGTTCAGCAACAGGTTGTTGGCCGGAACGGTGATGGCCTGCACGACCATGACCGAGATCCCGAGCCCCAGCGCCGTCGAGATTTTTTTCGACACGGCGATGAAGGTACACATGCCCAGGAAAAAGCTGAGCGCGAGGTTTTCGACGAAGATGGCCTTTACGGCCAGTGAGATGAGACCTTCCATCAGTGCGCCTCTACCTGCTGGATCTTGTATTCACGTTCCTCGACCTGGTTCGGCTTCCACGTGCGGAAGGCCCAGATGATCAGGCCGATGATGAAAAAGGCCGACGGCGGCAGCAGCAGCAAGCCGTTGGGCACGTACCAGCCGCCATTGTTCACGGTTTCCAGGATGGTCACCCCGAACAGAGAGCCCGAGCCGAACAGCTCGCGGATGACACCGACCAGCATCAGGATCAGGCCATAACCCATGCCGTTGCCCAAGCCGTCGATGAAGGACGCCACGGGCGGGTTCTTCATGGCAAAGGCCTCGGCTCGACCCATCACGATGCAGTTGGTGATGATGAGGCCCACGAAGACCGACAGCGTTTTCGAAATCTCAAACGCATAGGCCTTGAGGATCTGGTCGACCAGGATCACCAGCGACGCGATGATGACCATCTGTACGATGATCCGGATCGAGCCGGGGATCTGGTTGCGCAGGCATGAGATGAAGAAGGACGAAAACGCCGTCACGAACATCACCGCCAGCGACATCACGAAGGCCACTTGCAGCGACGAAGTTACCGCCAGCGCCGAGCAGATGCCCAACACCTGCAGCGTGATCGGGTTGTTGTCGACAAGCGGGTCGACCAGCAGATCTTTCTTGGTCTGTGACATCAGATCTCTCCTGCTTGCAGCTTGGCCAGGAACGGAGCATAGCCCGCGTCGCCCATCCAGAATTTCACCAGGTTGTCGACGCCGACCGTCGTCAAGGTCGCGCCGGCCAGCGCATCGATATAGAAGTCAGGCCCTGCGGCGGGCATGGTTTTGGCGACCGTGATCTGCAGATCACCCGCATCGTCGCGCAGCTTCTTGCCGCTCCAGAGGGCTTTCCAGCGCGGGTTGTCCACCTCGGCCCCCAGGCCCGGCGTTTCGCCGTGCTGGTAGAATTGCAGCCCGAAGATGTCGTTGCCATTCGCTTCGAGCGCGATGAAGCCATAGAGCGTGGACCACAGCCCATAGCCGTGGACCGGCAGGATCACCTTGTCCAACGCGCCGTTTTCGTCGCGCAGCAGGTAGATCACGCGGTATTTCGCCTTGCGGCCGATGCCGGCAGGGTCGTCGGCAAGCGGCTCGCTCAACTCGGGGTCACTGGCGGCGGCAATATCGTCGAACGTGGCCGGGTCGAACTGATCGTCGACGAACTCACCCGTCGCCAGTTCCAGCACGTGCGGTTCGAAAGCGGCAAAAGCCTCGGCCACGTCGATGCCCGGCTCATAGACCCCCGCGACCTGCAGAACGTTGATCTGCTTGTCCTTGAGTTTGTTGGCCTCTTGCACCGGGCGAAGGCTGACCGCAGCTGCCGACACGATCATCGAGGCCACGAGGCACACGGCGACCGCGATGAAGATCGTCTTGCCAACCGAGTCCGGCGAGGCCGCCAGGAACCGGGCGATGGTGCCTTTGGGTTCAGGGGATTGCGTATCAGACATGGCGACGCGCCCTCCGTTTGATGTTTGCCTGAACGACGAAATGGTCGATCAGCGGCGCAAAGACGTTGCCGAACAGGATGGCCAGCATCATGCCTTCGGGGAAGGCCGGGTTCACCACCCGGATCATCACGACCATGACCCCGATCAGCGCGCCATAGATATAGCGGCCCATATTGGTGTGGCTGGCCGAGACCGGCTCGGTCACCATGAAGGCCAGGCCGAACGCATAACCGCCCAGCACGACGTGCCAGTACCACGGCATCGCGAACATCGGGTTGGTGTCCGATCCGATCAGGTTCAGCAGCAGGGTAAAGCCGATGGTCCCTGCCAGACAGCCCACAATCAGGCGGTAGTTGGCAATCTTGGTCATCAGCAGGAAGGCCAGCCCGACCATGCAGGCCAAGGTCGATGTCTCGCCAAAGCTGCCCTGGATCGAGCCGAAGAAGGCGTTCCACCATGTGATGCCCTCGGCCGCCAGAGCCTGGTAGCCGTCAGCGGCCGATACCGCCAGCGCGGTCGCGCCGGAAAAACCGTCGACCGGGGTCCAGACCGCGTCACCCGACATGGATGCGGGATAGGCGAAATACAGGAAGGCGCGCCCCACCAGCGCGGGGTTGAGGAAGTTCTTGCCGGTGCCCCCGAACACTTCCTTGCCGATGACCACACCAAAGATGATCCCCAGCGCCACCTGCCACAACGGCGCGGTGGCCGGCATGATCAGCGTGTACAGCATCGAGGTGACGAGAAAGCCCTCATTCACTTCATGCCCGCGCACGGTGGCAAAGATCACCTCGAAGGTGCCGCCCGCGACCAGTGTCACGATATAGATCGGCAGGAAATACATCAGCCCGTGCATCACGTTGGCAAAGATGCTGGAGGGATCCAGAGAAATGCCCAGGGCCTGCAGGATGGCGATGCGCCAGCCGGTCGCCGACTCCGGGCCCAGCGTCGCGATGGCCGAGTTGGCCTGGAAGCCGGTATTGTACATGCCCCACAGGATGCAGGGGATGGTGGCGATCACGACATAGGTCATGATCCGCTTCATATCCACGTAGGACCGCGCGTGCGGTGCCACGGATGTTACGGTTTTCGGAGTGTAGATGAAGCTTTCCACCATCTCGTAGATGGGGAAGAACTTCTCGTACTTGCCGCCCTTGGTGAAGTTCGGCTCGATCCGGTCAAAGAAGCTGCGCAAACCCATGTGGATCAGCCCTCCTTTTCAATCTTGGTCAGGCAGTCGCGCAGCGCCAGCCCGTATTCATACTTGGCCGGACAGGCAAAGCCCACAAGGCCCAAATCCTCTTCATCCAGCTCCAGCGCGCCCAGGGCCTGCGCCGTGTCGGTATCCATCACCAACAGCGCCCGCAGCAGTTGCGTCGGCAGGTAATCCTGCGGCATGAGCTCTTCGAAGGTACCGGTGGGCACCATGGCGCGGCGGCCACCGTTCAGGTTCGACGTGAAGGCGAACAGCTTTTTGGCAAAGGCCGAACCCAGAACCGGCTGCACCGCGTATTTCGACGGCATCGGACGGATCCAGCCCATCGGGATCTGGTCGTGATCCTCGCGGATGATGCAGATCTGGCGCGCGAAGCGTCCCAGATAAGCGAACGGCCCGGTGGCGTGACGCCCCGACAGGACCGAGCCGGAAATGACGCGGGCCTCGCCGTCGACATTTATCTCGTCGCGGGTCAGATCCTCGGTCGAGGCCCCCATGACGGTGCGGATCAGACGCGGCTGACGCGCGCCGGGGCCGGTCAGGGCCACCACCACGTTCGGGTCCAGATGGCCCGACTGCAGCAGCCGCCCGATGGCAATCACGTCCTGATAGCCGATGGTCCAGACGGTTTTCTCGGCGGTCACGGGTTCGAGGAAATGGATATGTGTCCCGGCCAATCCCGCAGGATGGGGGCCGCTGAAGGCCGCGGCCTCGACGCCCGGCAGATCAGTGCCGGGGATCGTGTCGCCATCCTTCTGGCACAGATAGGTCTTGCCTTCGGTCAGCTTGGCCACGGCGGCCAGACCGGCGGCAAAGGCCTCGGCCGCGTCATTGATGATCAGCGCGGCATCGGCGGCCAGCGGCTCGCTGTCCATGGCGGTGACGAAAATCGCGGCGGGCTGGGTGCCCGGCTGCGGCATCTTGGAATAGGGCCGCGTGCGGAACGCGGTCCACAGGCCGGCGGCGCACAGCTTGGCGGTGAGGCCCTGCGCGGTCTCGGCATCGCCCATGCCCGAGAAATCGACACCGGGGTCGTTGGGCTCCGACACTTCGATGACGACGCTCTGCAACACGCGCCGCGCACCGCGGTTGATAGCCACGACCTTGCCGGTCAGCGGCGCAACCATCATCGCCTCGGGCGCGTCCTTGTGGCAGAACAGCGGCGCGCCGCGCTGGACAGTGTCCCCTTCCTGCACCAGCATGCGGGGTTTCAGACCGATATAGTCTCCACCCAGCACGCCAACCGAAGAATATGCTGGCCCTGGCTGAATGACCTGTTCAGGCGATCCCTCGATCGGAAGGTCCAGTCCCTTTTTCAGTTTGAAAGTTTGCATGTCGCTACGTTCTTCCAAGCCTTTTTCTTGCGCCCGTCATACAGGGCCCTTTGCTTTGGGCACTGAATAGCGCGGAGTTTCGTCAAGCCCGTCGTAAAAACGACGAGGACCGGCCGAAATCCGCGGGCGTCTCTCTGATTACGGCCCCTTTACGCGGCGAAGCGGCCAAACGCAAACCTGTTACCGCCCAAATCGCGCGCCGTGTAGATATTTTTACCCGAAACCGCGGGCGGAGTACCAAAAACTTGGTAGGAAATTTCGTGTCGCACGGATGGCTCTGCTGATATAAGCAGCCGGGATGGAAGATACCGATCTTGAGATTTTTCTGGTCGCGACACCCGGTCTGGAGGCTCTTCTCCTCGCCGAAGCGCAGGAGGCCGGATTCGCTGAGGCCCGACTTGCACCCGGAGGTGTCACGGTTCGTGGCAACCTGCGCGAGGTCTGGCGGGCCAATCTCCAGTTGCGCGGGGCCAACAAGGTGTTGGTTCGGGTGGGTTCGTTCCCGGCTGTGCACCTGGCTCAGCTGGACAAGCGGGCACGAAAGTTTCCGTGGGGAGATTTTCTGAAACCCGATGTCCCGGTTCGGGTTGAGGCCACCAGCCGAAAATCCCGCATCTATCATGCCGGCGCCGCACGGCAACGGATTGAAGGCGCAATCTCTGACACGTTGGGGTCTCCGATCTCGTCCGAGGCGACGGTCCGTGTTCTGCTGCGAATCGAGAAAGACATCTGCACATTTTCCCTCGACAGTTCCGGAGAAGCGCTGCACAAGCGCGGGCACAAGGAAGCGGTCGCCAAGGCTCCCATGCGCGAAACGATGGCGGCGATGTTTCTGCGCAATTGCGGCTTTGACGGATCTGAGCCGGTACTGGACCCGATGTGCGGCTCGGGCACTTTCGTGATCGAAGCCGCGCAGATCGCGATGGGCCTGCCGCCCGGCCGCGACAGAGCCTTTGCCTTTCAGGACTTTGCCGGATTCGACCCCAAGGCTTGGGCGGAACTCCGCGCCGACTGGGTCGCGACGCAGACAGATACCGCGTTCTATGGCTCGGACCGGAATGACGGGGCGATCGCGGCCGCGCAGGCAAATGCCAGCCGCGCCGGGGTGGACGGCGCGACGCAATTCCAAAAACGCGCAGTCGCTGACCTGAAACCGCCCATGGGCGGGCCGGGCCTGGTAATCGTAAACCCACCGTACGGGGCGCGCATCGGCGATGAAAAACGCCTGCGGTCGCTATATGGCAGCTTTGGCAAGGTGATGTTGTCCAGGTTTTCCGGCTGGCGTGTCGGCGTCGTCACCAGCAACCAGTCTCTGGCGCGCGCCACCCGCCTGCCGTTGCTGCCTCCGGGTCCGATCGTCGATCATGGCGGCACGAAGATCCGCCTCTATCAAACCGAGGCCCTGCCCTGACCGGCCAATTCCTGAGGGTCCAAGCGGCAGAGCCAGTTCGGACAAAAAGCAGACAGAATCCCTCTTGCGCATCAAATCCACTGGGTATAGATCACGCGCCACGGTCGGAGTGTAGCTCAGCCTGGTAGAGCACTGTCTTCGGGAGGCAGGGGTCGGAGGTTCGAATCCTCTCACTCCGACCAATAAAACAAGGCGCCCTCTGGCGCCTTTTTTGTTGGTAAGACAGAGCTCCAAGGTTCGTTGAACCTCATTGCTATTCGAACTCCAGAACTCTGGCAGCCTTCCGCAGATGCTCGGGACTGAACCGAGCATAGGTCGACGCCGTGATTCTGGTATCGGTGTGGCCGAGATACTGAGCTATCTCATCCATCGAAATTCCTGCCTCAGCCATATGGACTGCCGCAGTATGCCGAAGAACATGCGGCGAAACGTTCCGCAGCCCAGCGGCGTCCGCAGCCGCCTTGAACCCTTTCTTGATAGACTTCACAGGACCGCCCGCCCATTCAATCACATACTCCGAAAGTGCTGCTTCTTGTGCGTCTATCAACGCTGAATGGAGACCGTCGGTGATGGGCACTATGGCGCGACCTTTTCTCCGCCCCTCACCGGTGCGAAGATTTATCTGGCGGCGCGAGAAGTCTACCCTGTCCCAGGTGAGTTCCAAGACGGCAGTCACTCGTGCCGCTGTCGACAGCATCAGCCGGATCGCCAACTTGATGTGGGGTGCGCAATCAACTGAAAGCAGCTTCCTGATCTCGTCGCGCGTTAAGTATCTCTCTTTCGGCGCAGGTTTGCTAGGGCGTTCTATGTAGGGCGCTCGCTCAATCAGCCCTGTCTTCGCCGCCCAATTCAAACATGTTCTCAGTTTCCCCAGTTGGGTCCAGATCGTTCCATCCTGAATTCCCGCTCTCTTCCGGTCCGCAATATAGGCACGGCAGTCATTCGCACTGATCTGATCAGGGCGAAGAGATCCGAACCAAGGCAGAACCGAACGCCCTGTGTATTTCATGTCTTCATGGACCGGGCGGCCTACGACGGTTTCGCTATATGCATGCCAGATCATTTCCACGGTCAACCGGCTTTTCTGGGCTGTTGCGGAGAGGAGGATATCCCGCGCTTCTGCTTCAGCTGCCTCACGGGTTTCCGCATCAAGACGATACCGGCGTCTTTTTCCATCTTTCTCATACCAGACAACGACGAAGCGACCTTTGAGGCGGCCGATTGTGTATTCCTGCACTGCTCAAATTCCTCTACTGCCTGTGAAGGGATGCGAAAAAGCCGACCAATTCTAAACGAACTCAGTCGGCCTGACTTGCAGAGCTGCCGCACAGTTTCAGCGCTGCAATCCCAACGCTCTGCAAGGGATTCCGGGGTATACGGTCGTGTCACCTTTTGCTCTCCTCGATCAAGTTGAGTTGTCTATAGCGACGAGGAGCTGCGATGCGCGAAGTTTTGGGAAAAAAAGTTTTAAAATATTGAAAATAAACGAAAGAAATTTTGATCTGCCCCCGCTGGCCCTTCGTTCATGACGAGAGTCTGCGGGTTTGATTTTGGTAGTCGTCGGTTTCGGGTTTGGCAAGCGCCCCGGGCGCGGAGCCTTCAAATTGCTCAAGCGTCCGGCGTTTTGTTCCCGAGCGATGAGTGCGGCCCGACGGTGTTGAAAGACGGCTCTTCCGTATTCGTCTGCTCCTACATAGGTTGGGCAGACTCTACTTCATGGTGAGGGATTTTGCGGGGGGGCAGGTCAAAGGCAATGTTCGCTACGACCAGATGCCGGGCAGGACCAGCATGCTTCGCGCCGCACTACTGGTCGCGGGCATGGTCCTGACCCGAAACGAATTCTACGGATACTCGCTCTAATGACTTGAGCATGCGGTCGACATTCTGAGCTGTCCATTTGCCTCCTCTGGTGGTTCGAATACCTCGCGCATTGGCTTCGTCTGCAACATTTTGATTTCCCACCGGGACTTCTCTCTGAAGCAATTCGTTTTTCAAAGCTTGGAGCTGTCTTGCAACCGCGATTGATCTGCCCTTCCGGGAAATTATGGATGCTGCTCGGGCGTTGGCAGTATCACCTGCTCGTTGCTGCTGAGCCGGCGACTTCGATTTTTCAGCATGCAGGATAAGGTTGTGCATCTCGTCAGTTGAGAATTTTGATAGGGTTTTCTGGTGCTTTAGCGAGAATAGAATGGAGCCATAGACTTGCAGTTCCTTGAGTAGCCGTTCTCGGTCTCTCAATTCTGCTATGCGAAACAACCGAGACAAATCATCGACTCCCACTTTTGGGCCATCAAAGCCTTGCAATCTAGCGAGGACATTCGCAAGTCGGGGTAGTGAACGTAGACCCTCAACGCTACGAGCATAGTCGAACACAACCTTGGGTTTGATTTGCGGATTTAGAGATACAACTCGATTGATCAGTGCCAATTGGGCTCTTGCCGCAGGGTGACTTTTGATCGCCCCGGTGGGTCGATTTCCGTAGGTTAGCAGAACGTAGAATATCATACTGACTCCTCACTTTCTCATTTGTGAAGGCCTACACAAATGTGAAAAATGTGTTTCAGTGCCGGAACTAACTACACAGGACTTGATCTGCAAGAAACCACTCTGCAACTACTTAGTATCCGGAAGCTCCGCTTTCCCTTAAGCTCCCAATGCCGTCTCTCTACTAATATATATACCTCTTACTTAATACATACATCTAAGGTAGGGCAAAGCTCCTCTTTCCCGCTCAAGATCTACGCTGTTCCGGACCAAGAGACTGTTTCTGCTTTGGAGGTATGAACTCGAGCGAGCGAACCGGGTTTCGTTTGCTAACTGTCATTTGGGCACGAATACCTTTCCACGTCATTTCTACTGACCTGCCGCTGCTCTGACGTAAGTTTATGCAGTCTGAACTCTTAACGTTTTCTACGATTAGCACCCGGCTGGCTGGGGCGCGCACTGGCAGCGTCCAATGCAGTTTTCGATACACGACAGCAGTAAAGTATTAACGCACGCCCTGAGCGCTCTCGGCGCTTGGCTGCTCGACCACTATTCCTCCATGGCTTCAGGAGGTTTGGATCATCCGGAGGTGGTGGCGCCAGTATGCATCCCCTTCATCATTCGGAGGAAAACCTGGGACTTCGATGATGAAAGGATCCGGCGAACGAGCTTAAACGAAGCTTCTAGCCATTCCTCATGCCAACGATCAGCATCCCAAAGTGCTGCAGCGGAAGTTGAGGTTGCAAGAAATATGCTTTGGGCCCGGACCATAGAAAGGCGTCGAAACGGACACAACATAAGCGGCAACCAAACAGCGACAAACCGGGAAAGCGCGAAGCAAATTGCGAAACTCTGCTAGGATCACAGGACCATACAGGGGAGAAACCAAAGATTTATCAACGATTTCCGGTGGTGCGGGTGGAGGGACTTGAACCTCCACCTCGCCATTTAAAATCAATAGCTTACGTGGCCATTTTTGACCGTGCGCCCGGCCTAAGAATTGGCCGGAAGACGTAGCGTCAGATCAGAAGGTCAAGCGGAAGATCCGCGATATCGCGAAGTCTCTGGCCTTCAATCATGGTTTCAACAAGTTCCAAGGTCTCGCGCTCCTGGTTACGCAATGTCTCCACCAGCTCGGGTAACGCGAAATGGTAAACGCAGTCCATATCGCCGGTCCCAAGCGCGATTGCCGCGATGCGTGACGGCACCGGCTCTGCCGTGACTGCTACGATGTGCGGCAAGCGACCCTTACGGTTCCTGACAAGGTTTAGCGCCTCGGAGCGGGTGTTCTGAACGCGGTCTGACCGTATGGTGAGCTTGCAGCTAACCGACGCGTGAAGCGTCGCGCTCGCGCCATTTGAGGTGCGCAGCGCTGTGTAGCGGGCTACAGATTCATCTACGAGGGCAGCATTCACATTGATGGTCTCATCGGGTTCGGGCTCACGGATCACCACAACGTCAGGCTTGATTAAGTAGTCGGTGCCCAAGTGGGTCTTCAACTCGCGGCTAGCATCTGCCAGAGTGCGCAACTCATCCAGATGCGCATACTGATCAAACCGCGAAATTGCCTGCCCTTTCACCACCGAAAATGTTCCGGGGCGTAGGTGTTTGAACTGCGTAAAGCACTCGGCAATAAACGCTTGGCAGGCCGTTTCGAACATATTCCCGGCTGTCTGGCCTGCTGGTTTCTCTGCAAGGTCCTGGGTGGCGCCGATCTTCGCCACCAAAGCCGTAGCAATTTCACGGCTCGACTTGTTCGATACGTCCGCGATGGACGGCACACCCTTCGTCTTGGTGATTGGTCCGGCCAAGCACTCTGCGTGGAACCGTCTGCGTGCTTGAAGAAGCCAAGCGTCCATTATGCTACCGCATATAAAGACCGCGCCGTTATTGCCGTCTTTAGACTTTGCGCTACAGCTTGCGCGACAGGCGGAGGAAAGGCGTTACCGACCTGCCGATAAGCTGCGGTCTTTCGGCCAGCGAACTGCCAGTCATCTGGGAAGCCCTGCAAACGGGCCACCATTCGCACAGTCAAGCGCGGCATCCCTGTGAAGTCCGGGTCCGGTGCCTCATCCGCAATGGTCTTGCCATTCACATTCAAGCTCTCCCAGGCTCGCTTGGCTCTGGTCGGCCCTAGATCTGGGCCGCCATGCTTCTTGGAACCACCCACGATAGTCGGTGCGATCTCATCAGCATGATGACGCCACGCATCCGCGCCTTGCCAACCACGCGCAGCCATGAGGTCGTGAAGTAGTTCACCCACAGTCGGGGGCTGCATGTCACCACCTTTTGGCCACTCGAACTTATCTGCGTATTCCCTCCGAACTGCTACAATAACGACGCGGGGACGCAGTTGAGAGACGCCAAAATCACTGGCGTTGTATAAGTGCCAATCAGCGAAGGTGTAGCCCATCTTCTTGAGCTGGGTCTTAAGCTTCTGTCTATAGTCATGGAACACCGCGTCCATAAAGCCCCGCACGTTTTCAAGCATGACTGCCTTCGGGCGCACTTCGTCCACAACGCGCAACGCTTCAGGGAACAAGTCTCGCTCATCAGCAGCACCTAGCTGCTTTCCAGCCTTCGAAAACGGCGGGCACGGAACACCACCAGCCACAAGGTCAACACCAGCATAAGGCCGCGCGTCGAACCTGGTAAGGTCTGCTTGTTCGCCTTCGACGACATTCCACCTAGGTCGGTTCAGCACCAGCGTCTTGCGGCACCAGTCGTCAACTTCCACTAGAGCTTCGTGACCGAACCCGGCATTTTCCACTCCTAGCGCTTGGCCGCCAGCGCCGGCGCATAGCTCAAGTGAAGTTAGGTTCCCCCGCATGTCGTGCCTCGTTTGATTGATTTCACTACATATCGCGGAGTATTGAACAAAGTGTCAACACTCATCCTGAAATCGCTGCACGTCAGAAAGTTTTGAAAGTGAAAATCCCGCTAGCTTGCTCTACCGGGTCTGTTGCCTATCATGATAACAGACGCAGATGCCAAACTGTTGATCAACCACCGTTCCATAGTATCTACAGGAGGTTTGGATCATTCGGAGACGGGGCACCAGAATGCATCCCTGCCATCGTTCGGAGCGATACCTAAGACTTCGATTATGAAAGGACCCACCGAACGAGTAAAAATGAAACTTCCAGCCATTCCCCACCCGCTTGCCCGAGTGGCGGATTGTCAACAGAAAGCTATCCATCAGGCGGACTCGGGTGTTTCTGATCTTGGATCTTTCAATCCCGAATAGTCCCTTCGACCCACGCTTTGGCCGACCACAACAGAGCCGATGACTAACGTTGATCCTAGCAACTGAGTAAAACTCAACCCCTGTCCAAGAAATACCCAACCGAGCGCGACAGCTGTCAAGGGGCTCATCATCCCTAGCATCGAAACCGCACTGGGTTCTAGACGCGCTATACCACGGAACCAAAGAGCATAGGTAGCTGCGGCACCAATCAATCCAAGCCACAAAAGACCGGCAACATTTGTAGCGCTGAGCGCCGGTAGAGGCGGCTCAAGGATCAATGCGACTGGCACCAGCACCAAACCACCTGCCGTCAATTGCCACGCGGTGAAGCTCAATGCTGAGACTGGTGGTTGCCATTTCCGGCTCAGAACAGTTCCCGCCGCCATCGACGCGGCCCCGCCAAGACCTGCGGCAATACCGACAGGGTCCAACGCGGCCTCCGGTGTGACAAGCAACAGGGCCACTCCAAAAACACCAGTCGCCGCTGCCGCAACTGCCCCGATCCGGATGGGAGTGCCGAGCCAACCATGCGACATAAAGATAACCATCATTGCCTGAAGAGCACCCAAAGTCGCCGCAACGCCGCCTGGAAGGCGATAGGCCGCAATGAACAGCAGCACCCAAAACACTGCAAAATTGAAGGCGCCCAGCAGAAAGACCCTACCCAGCCAGGCGCGATGTGGCAGACAGCGTGTGAGCGCCAGAAGAAGCAGCCCGGCGGGTAGCGCGCGCAAGGCCGCCAAGGTGATCGGGTAGCCGTCCGGCAAAGCCTCGGTCGTAACCAGGTAGGTGCTGCCCCAGACGGCGGGTGCCAGAGCGGTCAGAAAGATGTCGGTTGCGCGGGACATAGCAGAGCTCCAGATTCTCAATCACCACAGAGTGTGGATCTTCAAGCGGGGACGTTGCGGACACGGCGGAAACCCCATGTCGCGACGCAGTTCAGGTGGCAGATCGCAACGCTCATGGCGTGGCGGTTGGTTGGGTTTGAAAACCCAACGAATGATGCGTTTCATGGCGTTCTCCTTTCAGGCGACCAGGCGCATGGCAGTTCGCAACTGCGCGGCAAGGTCATCGGTTGGCCCATTGACCAGACGAGTGCCGGTTTCTCGTATGATGAGGGTCGGAACAGAGTGAACTTGCAGAGCGCGCGCGCGGTGTCGGTCTTGCTCCACCGCCCGGACGGTTGCCGGATCCCTGAGCACTTCGGCGAACAAGCGGGCGTCGTAACCCAGCTCGTCTGCGATGCTAAACACAACCTCGGTGTCCGCGACGTTGCGCGCCGCGCTGAGATGGGCCAATTGGAGGCGGTCGAACATTTCCCAATGGGCAGGCTGTCCGCCCAAGCGTTCCGCTGACTTGCAACCGATGGCTGCGGTCAATCCGTGCGGATAGTCGAATTTAGCCGTGCGCATCGCATCGATATCTACCAATTCGGGCCGGTCGCTGACCTGTCGGCAAACCGACCAATGGCTCAGAATGGTCTCACGGGCCTGATCCGGTGTGCCCCACCGGGCTGCCATTTCTGCGCGACTTGCCTGCAGGACAAAAGTTCTATGCACGACCTTCAAATCGAACTCGGTGGCAAGCTCGCGCAACCGTGAGGAAATGTTGAAACACCAGCAGCACACGACATCGTGGTAGAACTCTACAGTGAGGGTCGCCATCACGCGGCCTCCTCATGAAGGTTCGCCCCGGCCAGCCGCGCTGCGATCCGCGCAACATGTTTGCCCTGAAACCGCGCACCGGCGAGATCCTTCTCTGTCGGACTGCGCGAGCCATCCGCGCCAGCGATGGTGCCAGCGCCGTAGGGCGCGCCGCCGACGATTTCGTCAGCCGTGGTTTGGCCAACATAGGTATAAGGCATGCCAACGATCAGCATTCCAAAGTGCTGGAGCGGGACTTGCGTGGTTAGCAGCGTCGCTTCGTGCCCGCCATGCTGCGAGCCGGTGGAGGCAAAAACCGCCGCGACCTTGCCAACCAATGCATTTCGCGCCCAAAGGCTGCCGGCTTGATCGAGAAAGGATTTCATCTGACCCGCCATCATCCCGAACAGGGTTGGTGTGCCAAAGATGATGGCGTCGTAGCGCTCAAGGTCGGCAGGGCTTGCCACAGGGGTTCTGTCTTCGGAGAACCCTGCTTTTCGGCGAATTTCTTCAGGGACGGTTTCCGGAACGCGACGCAGATCGACATGTGTCCCGGCGACGCTGCGTGCGCCTTCCGCCTCAGCCTCTGCAAGGGCGCGGACGTGACCGTAGCTGGAATAATAAAGAACTAGAATGCGTGTCATTTTGAACCTCTCAGGCGTGACGTTTGCTTGCCAGAGAGAATGGGAAATACCCGACCACGCAGTAAGCGGTCTGGTTTGACTTCATTCTTTACGCAGGTTGAATAATCTCAGTCGCGCAACGCCGATCGCAAATGATCGACAAAGGCTGATACCTTTGCATCCGCACCCAGTCTTGATGTTGTTACGGCAAAGATTTCAGGCGCTGGGAGCTCGTAGTCAGAAAGAACGCGGACCAGATCTCCCCGCGCTTCGGCGCGGCGCGAAACGAAATCGGGCAATGTCCCTATACCTTGTCCAGAAACCAGCAAGTCTCGCAGAACAAGACTGTTCCCCACGCGGATCATTGGGTCGAGCTCAACGGTGGTTGTCCCATCCGGACCAGTAAGCGTCCATGTGGTGAGGTGATCGGCAAGAAGAAATCCGATCACTTTGTGCCGGGCTACGTCCTCGGGTTTTTCCGGCATTCCGGCCGACGCAACATAAGCTGGCGAGGCATACACTCTTTGCCGCACCGCACCGATCTTTCGGGCAACCAACGCCGAGTCTGGCATCGCTGCACGAATGCGGATCGACACGTCAAAACCGCCTTCAACCATGTCGACGACGCGATCA
This sequence comes from Ruegeria sp. CI5, assembly GCF_056536885.1. Classification (NCBI taxonomy): domain Bacteria; kingdom Pseudomonadati; phylum Pseudomonadota; class Alphaproteobacteria; order Rhodobacterales; family Roseobacteraceae; genus Ruegeria; species Ruegeria sp. CI5. The sequence goes on along the minus strand of NZ_JBQFQN010000002.1, from coordinate 71,362 downwards.
TCCATCGACAGCGTGACCCGCAAATCAGGATAGGACGTCATGAAGTTCGGCAGCATCGGCGCAATCACCTCTTGGCCAAATGAGCTGGACGCATTGACGCGCAGGTGTCCGCGAACCGCTCCGGCCCCCTCCCGTATGCGGTTCTCAACGCCGCCTACCGCAGCGAGAATGTTCTGCGCCTCCTCGTAATACAGTCGGCCGGCATCGGTGAGTGACATGGACCGAGTGGTCCGGGTCAGAAGAAGCGTGCCCAAGCTTTCTTCCAAGAGTCTGACTTCTCGACTCAGCAACGCTGGTGACACGCCTAAGTCCTCGGACGCGCGCGCAAAACTTCCACGTTCCACAATGCGCCTAAAGGCATGCATGACCGCCAATTTGTCCAAAGTCGGGCACCCTTCTTACCGAATTGATGGATCTTACAGACGACTGGACCTACTGATAGCACGCGTCCTGGCGTTGTGCGATGGCGGGAAGGCTTGACGCAGATAGCTGCTCAACCATTGAGGTATCTGCGGTTTGAATCCCGAAAGCGGATGATTAACTATTCGATGAGTGCAAATTCGATAGTGGGTAGCGAGTCAACATGACGGAACGGAATGGGCGTTTGACGGCAGAAGAAGCAAAAGGTCTTCGAACTGCAAAGGAACTTGAAAGTCACCTGGCCTGGCTTGACACGTTCACCCCAGCAGCTCTCGGGGTCCTGGCAATAGCTTCCGGGATTTACACTTATCTTGGTGTCTCATCGCTGCTTGAAGATAACGGAGCCGTCTCTTTTTTTGCTGCTGTGGCTTACTCCGTTGCGGTATCTGTCGGCATCTTCGTGTTCTGGAGCTATATGCTGAGGTTGCTTCCGTCGATGCGCACAGCAAGTGGCTTCATCGGATTGACCATTTCTACGATAGTTGGGTCAATCGCAATTATAGCGATGTCCAGTTGGTTGAATGCGGCGGCACTAGCCGGTTCTGCTGCGGTTGAACAACACTTAGAGAACACGGTTCGGGATTATCAGGCGGCATTAGAACAAGCCAATGATATTGCTTTGAGCGGCCAAGCTCTGGGTCGTGAAGTGGAGCGTGCGCGCCAAAGTTTTGAGGAACTGGCGGAATTGGAGCAGTCCGGCGATCTTTCCGGAACAGCCGGACGGGGTGCTGTCTTTCGCGTGCTGACACAGAAGGCTGAAGAACTCCGAAACTTGGAAGAGCAAATCGCCGCCCAGCAGCAACCGATCGAAGAAGCTTTCCAGCAGGGAAATGAAATCCTCGCAAAGATGCGCGAACTAACCGTTGCGCCCGGGCCAGTTGAGCGCCGCTCAGTGCAGTTTTCTGAAGAGAGCGTAAAGCTGGCTGGAGTAATCTCTCGCCTGAACCAATACAGCGTAGCACCTCTTGTGGCGCGCGCGGCGGAAGACCTGCCTTCTTCAGTCGTTCTCCCAGAGCTGGATGGACGTAGCTCTGATGTCCGCAGTGCGCAGTCTTCAACTATCAACTCTGTGTTGAACGCACTCGATCAACGCAGCAAGACGCTTAAGAACGCCGCTGACGAGGTTTTGGACATGGAGCCGCCGATTGAGACAGCCTACAATCCAATCTCCAGCGCTGACGCGGTGATTATCTATGCGGGCAACTTTGTGCCCTCGTGGGCGGGGGCAATTGCCATCGACTTGTTGCCTGCGGTGCTGGTCTTCGTGCTGGCAATAACTCAAGCCGCAATTCGTAGTGGAAAAGACGGCATGAGTATCGAGGACACTCTAACGCTGTCCGATCTGAGAGCGGCGATGAATGCGATGAAGGATGTCGAGGCCACGCTTGGTGTCGCAGACGCTGCCGTAATTGAGCGGGCGACCCAGAAAAAAGACGACGCGTGATGAAATACCTATCGCGCTTCGATCCGCGTTCCGGTCTTAGATATGTGCTGATCCTACAGCTTGTCATCGCAGCGGTTCTTATCTTTAGCGATGTCGCAGAAGAGTTCTCAAATCCGTTCAAAAATCGGGTTGAACTGCCGTCTGGACCGGTATCACCTGGTGACCAGCGGCGTGAATATCGAACCGATCGGACTGACCCGACGCTATTTTTGAACGATGGGCCGCAGGATTTGCCGGTTCCGGCGAATTTTTCAGCGCGTTTGGATTTTTCTGTCAGTGAGCTCGACGAGTTTGGGCAGGTGCTTCTGTTAAGCGGTCAGATAGAGACTGGGGACGCTGCTCGGCTCATTTCATACCTTTCAGACATGACCGAGAAACCCGGCTTGGTCGCGCTACACAGCCCCGGTGGACGTGTCTCAGAGGCACTGATTATCGGACAGCATTTGAGGGAAGCCGGAGTAAATACCGGAGTTCTTGCAGGTTCTGTGTGCATGTCCTCATGCCCGTATATTCTCGCGGGTGGGATTGATCGTCTTGTGTCTCAAAAAGGGGTCGTCGGAATGCACCAGCATTACTATGAACAGCCGCGTATGATCCCGGTGGTGTTTGCCGTAGAAGGCATTCAGAAGGGCCAAGGCGAAACGATGCAGCACCTTATCGAAATGGGCATCGACCCAGCGCTCATGCTCTATTCGCTGAACACACCTCCAGATCAGATTTACGCCTTAGTTGCAGATGAGCTAATCCAAACAAGGCTTGCCACTCAGATTCTCGAATGACGAAAGACCTAGGATTGTATTTGTTTTGAAGAGACTAGTTGCCACGTTGATTTTTACTGCAAGCACCGCATGGGCCGGTGGCGTGCAGGTGCGAGATGCTGATACGATTGTTGTAAATGGAACACCGGTGAGATTGCAGGGTGTAGATGCACCGGAATTGGGAACCTCTGCTGGGCGAGATGCACGCCGATGGATGGTCAACTACCTGCGTGGCAAATCCATTGAGTGCAAGCTCACAGGAGAGCGAACCTATGATCGCTATGTCGGCGTTTGCTACGCCGATGGCAGAGACATCGGAGCAGCTGTGATTGCAGCTGGCTATGCTCTTGACTGTGCGCGATATAGTGGCGGTCGCTATCGGAGTTTAGAGACTTCAGCCGCGCGATCGAGGTTGCGAAGAGCCCCATATTGTTGAGTTTGATTCTGAAAAGTAACTAGCACTAGCGACGCCCTAAAGCGACAATTACCGTCCTCCCGATACCGAGCTTAGCAGCCAGACCCGCCATCATCGGGTCGAAGTTTCCGTTGCCCTGCTAACGTATACGACGGTCATACTATGTCATTTTCACTCATAAGCTGCTGGTGCGCTATGACATCAAAAAGCTATAGCGATTGATAGAGACAATGCTGCCGAAGCATGCATCATTTGCGCGCGCGCCAGTCCGAAAAAAACAGGCCCATGGGTAGTCTGTATTGAGCCACTACACACTTTTTTCATTGGAAACTTATAGATTCTGCCTCGCGAGTTAGAGGCTCGAAAAAGTCTCATTTTGATATTGAATGTGCTACCGACCTTGGATAATTCGGCGCTTGGAAACAGCAAAAAAAAAGGAGAAAAGACTTTGTTTTCCATAGACAAAACATCGATCGCTCTGATCGCCATCTTCGCATCCACTACCGCCGCAGCTCAGAGTTTTCAAGGGGCAGCAACAGTTGGTTATGGGCATACATCCCTTTCTGATGGAGGCGGTGATATTGGAACGCCATCGCTAGACGCTTTTGGTGTTTTTGATTTTGAAAATAGCCTGTTTCTAGGCTTGGACGGCAAGCTTACCAATATCGATCCGGACGACGTCTCAGGCGATATGAGTTTGCTAGATCTGGGCTCGACCCTGACCTATCAATTCAGCAACGGTGCAACGGCAGGTGCTTACCTCGACTATGCCGATGCGGATATCGATACCGGGCTTGGGTTCGATCTGTCAGGTGACACAACCTCTTATGGTGTCACGGGCGGTTACTCCGCCAACGGTTATGGCTTCGAAGCATGGATTGGTGAAACCGAGTTCTCCCCGGATATTGATGGCGTGGACTGGACGGACTACGGCGCGCTGTTCCGCTATCAACCATCCGAACAGACTGTCCTCGGTATTCACTATGTCCGCAGCGAGCTTTCGGGCTATGGTGAAAGCATTGCTCTGTCGAGCTTTGGTATCGGTGGATATTATCAATTCGCTCAAGGTTGGGGAGCGTTTGCCGGTATCAGCCGCCAATCGCTGAGTGACATTGATGCGGATGCAACGACACTTGGCGTCGGCATCGACTACGACCTCCGTCAAATTAGCCAATTCCCTGGTCAGGTCTCCCTCGAACTTGTTCGGACTGACCTGGATGTTGGTGGTGTAAGCGGCGATCTTGATACCGTGCGTCTTGGTCTCACTTTCCCGCTCGGACAACGTGAAGTTGCGACCCCGGTCAACAGCGTAGCACGTGCAGCCATGGCGCCACGTCACAACGCTTTGACCACTTTCACGGACACACTGTTCTAACACGCACAAAACAAATTGCCGGGGCCAGCCAACTGAAATGCTGGCCCCGAATCCGACGGAATTTCGAGTTGCTAGACGAAAGATCGCAGCCATCGAAAAATGCGTGCCTTGTCTCTTACTGAATGGGAGCTTTGGCTCTCTGAGCTGCGCGAAGCCGGAACGCATCCCCTTCAGCATTTTGAGAGAATTCTAGGACTTCGTTCATGAGGGCTACGGATCCCACAAATTGAATCTTCAGCCATTCCCGGACCCGGAGCAAAGAGGGTTGTGGTCCAACCCATCGGCTATTCAAAGGCAAACGGTTTCTTTGGTGATTGCCATGGGTGGAACCATTCCCTACGATTCAGGGCTAGACGGAGAAACGGAATGGCAAAGATCGACGAAAGCAAAAAACAAGACACCCAAAAGCGTCCGGCTCAGGATGAAAACAAAGGGTGCGGACAAACCGGTTTGTCACCAAACCAAGAGGGGTCCGACGAAAATGCAGCTCGTCGAGAGCGTCTGCGTGCCATTGCGAGCGATGCGGAAAAGCGTCTCAAGGGATCAATGAAACTGCTGTCTTGATGGCTTTCTCGTTGCCTAAGGACCTCGGCGAAATCCATAGTCGCTTTGCACTGATCGAAGGCGATAAGTCCGGATTGTAGCAACAGGCCGCGCCTCCCCAAAAATGATGCGTAGGCCAATACCGCAGATCGCGATCCAACTCACACAATCACCGGCCCCAAAAGGATCGCAACGCTCGCGAGGCCCAAGGCTGTTCTCACCAAAATATTTGCTCGCCCAATCAGCGCGAAAGACAACGCTGACAGCCCAAGGGCCAAGGCAACAAATGCCGTAATAGCAGCAACTGGCTCCGACGGAAGTTGGATCAGATCCGGCCAAGTGATCATCCCGACCGGGATCAAATAGAGGCCGACACCTAAAGCCATCGCTGTCAGCGCCACCTTGATCCAGTTTTCTCCCGCCATCCCAGCAGCGATGAAAACCGCCCCACATACGGGTGGCGTAATCGTGGATAACAGCGCGAACCAGAAAACGAACAAATGTGCCTGGAGTGGCTCAAGGCCAAGCTGCATCAAGGCCGGGCCGGCCACCGATACGCAGATCACGTAAGCCGCCGTTGTCGGCACTTCCATGCCCAGGATCAGGCAGGCAATTGCAGTCAGCAACAAGGATGCCCACAACACGCCCCCCGACCCTTCGAGGATCACGGAAGTGATCTTTACGCCCAGCCCAGTCGCCCCCAAGACACCGATAATGATCGAGGCGCAGAAGATGATAGCCGCGATCATGGACACTTGCCGGGATGCAGTGACCAGCGCTTGGGTTACGCGGTCTGCGGTCCTGTTCACGTCGAACGTCAGCTTGCCATCGATCAGCAACAGGAATGCCCCTGCGAAAATGGCAAGGCATGCCGCATATTGGGGCGTGTAGCCGGCTGCGAACATTCCGGCCATCAACACGCTGAAGGGCACGAGGAAGAACATGGACGTTACGACCACATCGCGGGTTTGCGGGCGTTGTGACGGGTCCAACCCCTTGAGCTCAAATCGGGTGGCGTAGGCGTTGATACCCACCCAGACCGCCAAGAAATAGAGAATGGCAGGCAGAAGCGCGGCTCCCATGATCTGGGTATAGGGGACGCCCGTGAGCTCGACCATGACAAAGGCGCCTGCTCCCATAAGCGGCGGCATGATCTGTCCGCCCGAACTTGCAACGGCTTCGACACCCGCCGCCAGCCGCTTAGGGTATCCCAACCGCATCATGGCGGGGAGCGTAATGGCTCCGGTCGAAGCGACATTTGCGCTGGCCGAACCGGATATGGAGCCAAACAGCGCAGACGACAAAACGGAAACCTTGGCCGCTCCGCCTTTGAGTCGGCCAGCGGCAGCGGCTGCCACATTCATGAAGCCCTGTCCCGCCTCGCCGGCGTTCAAGACGGCGCCAAATATCACGAAAATCGAGACCACGCCGACGGAGACGGCCGTAAGGCTGCCCCAGATGCCACCTTCTGCAATGGTCATCGACCCAAGGAATGAGCGCAGAGGCATTCCCGAATGACCAAACTCTCCGGGTATGTGCTGACCGAAAAAGGCATAGAGCAGCGCGAGGGCTGCCACTGTGGGAAGCGGCCAGCCGATGGCGCGCCTTGCGGCTTCAATCACCACCGCCAAGAGCGCAAAACCTACCGCGACCTGAAAACGGCTTTCCAGAAAACCATATTGGTCCCCCAGCATTTCGTGGTTCCAGGCCACCCAAAGCGCCGAGGCGACACCGATTGCGGAAAGCACCGCACCTGAGACAAAACGAGCGCGATCGACCACGCCGAACAAGAACACCCAAGGCAGAATGAGTGCCAGGTGCAACGGTCGGCTCACCAAGTTGGGAACAAGGCCCAGAAAGACCAGCCCGATGTGGAATGCGACCAGAGCCAATGCCAAGGCAATCCACAAGGCTCGCAGGCTCCACTTTTGCGGAAGATCAACCGATCCGGTCACGTTGTTTCCTTCCCGACAGAAAAACCGGGCCAATTTCGGCCCGGCCTCAGCTTAATCTTTTCGAAGGGTGAGCTACATTTGGTCGTCAGTCAGCGCAATGCCCGCTTCCTTGTAGTAACGTATTGCTCCGGGATGGATCTTGCCCGTGATGTTTTCCATCAGATCGGTATCAACACCGGCCCACCAGGCCGCAGTATCAGCCATCGCATTCTTGCTTTCCCAGAAGGTCTTGGTCAGTTGATAAGCGGTGTCGTCGTCCATCTTGGTGGTGGTATACGCAACAACTGGCAGAGAGGTCGTCACGATATCCTCATCCTGACCAGCATAGGTGCCGGCCGGTATTACCAGACGGGCGCGCTTGGTCTGCGCGACTTGGTCGTCACTCAGGGACAGCACTTTCACACCGGCCGAAGCGGCGGCTTCCACCACATTCGGGGCGGGCCAGGAGCCGGCGGTAACAAAGCCGTCGATCTGGCCGTTTTTCAGGGCGGCGACAGCGTTGGAGAGCTCTGCATCGGCAATATTGACTTTGCCTTCAAGTCCAAACAAGTTCAGGTATTTCTCGCCTTCGCGCGCGCCAAAACTGCCTTTTCCCAAGAGGATGGTCTTGCCTTCCATGTCTGCAAAGCTGTCGATCCCGCTGTCCGCGGAAACAACAAAATGCATGGTCAAGGAAGGGATCGGGAACAGGGCGCGGATCTCGTCAAAGGACGGATCGCTTTTGCCCTCAAACATCGCTTTTCCGCCCTGAGCCAGTCCAACCAAGGCCGGCGGTGTAGTGAACACATAGTCGCCACCGCGCGCGCGAACTTCCATTACGTTCTGAACCGAACCCTGACCTTCTTCCACGGTCACAATGATGTTCCCGTCCGATCCGGCCTTCATGGCTTCGGCGATCTGGACGCCCATTTGGTAGTATGAAGTCCCCGCCTTGGCGGACTTGTAGGTCACGCGCGTTTCGGCCCAAACCGGAGATGACACGACCACCGTGGCGGCTACGGCGGCAACCATGCACTTGAAATTGTCGAACATTTGAGAGTCTCCCTTTGATAGCAGCGATAAAGCACTCAGACTGATCCGGGGTCAATGGCCCGGGATCTCGGAGGCGTGGAGCGTCGCTGGTGCACCAGCCAGGAAGTGTGTGACCACGGTCCGACAGACTGGTGTTGTCTTTGCAATTTGACTACATGAAGAAGTCAGCTGGCAAACGGCATCCAACTTATGCGTTGAGCCTTCGTGGATCTGTCTCAGGAGCGCACAATGTCCAGGTTGGAAAAGAAAACCGCTCTCATTACCGGAGGAGCCCGAGGAATAGGACTGGCCATCGCCAAAGCGTTTCGCGAAGAAGGCGCTGACGTCATTCTGACAGATGTCGACGCCAAAAACGGCCAAAGTTCCGCAGATGAAATCGGCGCAATATTCCGCGAGCTTAACGTCTCGTCGGAGGCGGATTGGCAAAGGGTTGAGACTGAGTTTCCGGTGTTGGATGTGTTGGTGAACAACGCTGGCGTAACGGGCTTTGAATCTTCCGCTACCGGCACCCCTCCTGCACACGATCCTGAGCACGCCAGCTTGGCTGACTGGCGAGCCGTTCATGCCGTGAACAATGACGGGACTTTCTTAGGCTGCCGTTATGGGATCAAGGCAATGCGAAGAAATGGTGCTGGATCGATCATCAATATCTCTTCCCGATCTGGCCTTGTCGGAATTCCGATGGCGGCGGCCTATGCGGCTTCTAAGGCTGCTGTTCGCAATCACACAAAGTCCGTTGCCTTGTATTGCGCAAGCCAAGGCCTTTCGATCCGGTGCAATTCCATCCATCCCGCCGCGATAATGACACCTATGTGGGAACCGATGTTGGGTGAAGGACCAGAGAGAGCTGACCGTGAAGCTGCCATGGTCGCGGACACCCCATTGCGGCGGTTCGGAACGGCCGAAGAAGTCGCGGCTTTGGCCGTTCTTCTCGCCTCGGACGAGGCTACTTACATCACCGGCGCCGAGCTATCGATCGATGGGGGAATCCTGGCAGGTTCCGCAGCGACCCCGGGAAGCTAGCTCAATACCAACTAGGATGATTAGCGACCCAACCAAGAGCGAACGTATCGGCCAAATCGCATTCCGACAACTAGACTCGGGACCCAAAAAAGCAATCACATTCTCAGCGGCGGCTTCTACCTACAACCGAACGTGGGAAGAATTGCGTCAACGGCGAAGCTGCGGACCAAGCCCTCGTTCGTTGATCGCAATCTAGGGTCTGAACTCGGCCCATTGCGGACTTTAAACATGCCATACGGTGCTGCGCCGCAGTTTCTCTAGAGCGGATATTGTGTCGCGCCGCACCCTAGGAAGACTTATCATTGGCAATGTTGCTATTCTGGCGCGTATGATCCAAAGTTTTCCGGACCAATTCGCGGTCGCTGAAAAACCTACTACAAGCAGGCAATCTCAACAACTCAAGCTCGACCCAACCAAATGTTATCTGCGATCGTTAATGGCAATCGAAGTAGACCGATTCCCGCGACTGTTGGGCAATGCCCCTTTTGCAAGTCTGAAATGATCCCTCGTTGCGGTGAGGTTAGGGTTCATCATTGGGCGCACAAAAGCAAAGTGGACTGCGATCCTTGGTGGGAGCCAGAAACAGATTGGCATCGGAATTGGAAGAACGAGTTTCCACTCCGTTGGCAGGAGCAGGTTTTAACGGATCAAGAGACTGGTGAGAGGCACATTGCTGACGTTCACACATTGGCGGGCCTCACTGTTGAGGTCCAACATTCCCATATCGACCCCAAAGAACGTCGAGCCCGTGAGAATTTCTACAAGAATATGCTTTGGGTGGTTGATGGCTCCAGGCTCAAAGGCGATCGGAAGAAAATCCTGGGATGGCGGGACGCGCTAGTCGAGATTTTTCAAGGTGGCGAACGGACCAACCTGTTCTTGATGAGCGAGGCCAATGAACTTTTTCCAAGCGATTGGTCGCAAAGCTCCGTTCCAATATGTTTCGACTACTTGGGCCCAAATGCCGATATTGCGACTGGACCGACACCACTATTCCTTTTGTATCCTGGCACAGTGCATGGTGGTCGCTTAGTAGAACCACTTACGCGCGACGGATTACTGCGTGCGATCTATTCAGAACGTGTGCACATGTCCGCTGTTCGTGGCGTCCTGCAGAATGTTTCACGACTAAGATTGTCGAAAAGACGGCGCTGACAGCACTTAACTGAAACGGAAGGCGACACCATCGGCCCTTACCTGCCGTTAATCGAGGGGTGCAACGCGGCGACGCGGCTTCTCCAAAGCGGACATTCTGGTGGGCGAGTTCTACAAGTGCTCCAACATTGCCTCTTGGAAAACGTCTGCCACCAAGGTCATCACTTCGCCGACCAGCGAAATGTGCTGCGAGGCATCCAAGCTTCCCAAATTCGGGGCATCACCGTGCGCGACACCATGACGCCAACCGACCACTTCCTTGTGTAGGCGATTTCGGTGTTTTTGAAATCGCGCCAGATCGAAATCGAGTATCTGGAAATTCTGGTCGAGCTTGTCCCAATCAAGGTTCGACGTCGCTTTTACAGCCTTGCGATCGAAGTCGGCGAAGTTGCAGGCAAGCTTATGCTGTAACTTTTCGATGAAGTCTCGTTTTGCCACCGGCGAATGGTTTCGGTCGCGCAAAGAATCGAATTCAGCTCCAAGTGCTCCGACAAGCATCTTCCAGCCCGCATCAGAGACCTTTTTCCCTCGTGTTTGGAGGAAGTCACAGTAGGCATCGACGCACTCGTTATAGAAGCCTTCCCAGGCTGCGTAGCTCAAAACAACGAGCGCCTTCGACTGAACACCCATGGGGTCAACTGTAGACGATGGAGTTCCGAATAGCCTTTTGATTTCCGACAGCTCTCGGACTCGGTTCGACCTTGCCGCATCGATGTCGTCGAAAAAGTCGTCAATTGTTTTGGGCATCCGGATCGAACCAATTTGCGCCGAAAGGAACGCTTCGCTGAATTCTTGTGGTGCCCCGCATTCCTGCGCTGCTCAATTCTACCACGATCTGGTTCATCCAAAAGCTCGCGATCCTGGCCCGAATGAACTCACCAGCATCAGGTTTGGCAGCGAGCACCTCTCGGTTCTTCGCAATTCCAACGCCTATGACTTCCAAGGCTCGGAGTGAGAACCTCCTGCCGCCTCCGACTCCATCGATGCGTCCTTCTGCGGGCAAAAGTGCTTCGTCGCCTCCCACATTTCGTAGGGTATCAATAACCCAGTTCACCATTTCGATTGCTTCGTCCTGGCGCCCGCTCTCGATTACTTCAAGAATTCCTGTGCTCAGGTATTCTTCGATATCCATCTTTGTCGAGTATTCAACCATGGTGTGGACTATCAAACGCACGAGATACTCGAGGTCGCGCTGTTTCTGGTGCTGTTCATTAGTCACACCGAATAGCGCCTGAACCTCTGGCCGGCCGGCGATGTCCTTGAGCCTCTGCGTGAAATCTTCGTCCGCCAAGACCATGGAGCAAGTGCGGACTTCCTGTTCATTCGCATAGGCTCCACCACGGTTGAGTCGCTGGAATAAGTCATACTTGGTCTTCGGGTCACTCGGGTGCTTTAGAATCTCGAAGTCGAGCCTGGCACGCCGGAAGAAAAGCTGCAGGGACTTTTCGAGAGTTGCCTCTCCAGCGTTGATCGCGTCCCATGCAACCCCTTCGAGGCTCGGAAGATATTTCGTTCCAGCCAAGATGCTTCTCTTGGTTTCGCCAGGATTGTTGACATCCCGAAGTAAACCCATGAATTCGAGAATCGTTGACACACGTTGAAGCCCGTCTACAAGCTCCCATGTGCCCTCATCTGTCTCGAATACGAAGACGGGGGGAATGGGAATTCCAATCAAAATCGATTCAACAAAGTTGGATTTCTTCTCCAAGCTCCAGCGATGGAGCCGCTGGAAGTCAGGGAGAATATTAAGTTCTTCCGACGAATACATCGTCGCGACTTCACCAATGGTGATCTGCACGCGGTCTGTATTTACAGTGCGCTTGGCGGTGTCGATCTCAGTCTTGAGCATGGAGCATACCCTTTTCATTCATGCCAATTGTAGACCCACGCAGAAGCGGTTTGCCAGCCCCCATTGGGATCATATTTCAACTTCAAGGCGCGTGAATGCTCGAAATTGCAATTTTTAGATGATTCCTTCGCAACCGCGGAGAATGACCGGTGTCCGCCGTTGATTGTCGTTTGTTCAGCTTGCAGCGTCGGCAATTCTGGCTTTTCTACCGTAATGTGCAGGCCTTTGTCGAATGGCTCCTTAATGTCGGTCTGAGCACATCTCTGGACTGTTTTCATCGGTTTCGACACCGTGGCACAAAGACAGCAGGGGGGCATTCGCATCTGTTGTCGCTCGAATTCGAGCGTCTCTATCGCAGCAAGCGCCTGTCGCCGGTGACGCTTGCTCCAAGGACGCCAGTCACACAATTGCCGAATGCTGATGTAGAGACGGATATCGAACGTTGAGGACGTTTGAGCAGTTCTAGCGCTCATCGCTCCATTCGCTCTTCGCCAACCAAGCCTCCGCTACATCGTTCGATACTCGACTAGGCGCGGTTTGTGCCGAGCGAAACATCCACCGCATGACTAAGCAAGACAACAAGCCATTGAATGCGACAGAGTGCGGGAAACCGTCTTGCCAATGAAACTGAGCTCCGCGACCGCACATCAGAAGAACGAACAACTGCGCCAATCCAAAGTCATTCACTGCGAGGTCGAACCTTTTGCGCTAGGTTGCTGTATCAAGGTTTACATTTTCGACAAAAAAACCGGATTCTCGGGTAAATCTGTCAACTTAGAGTAAACTTAGTGTAAACCTTTTGGCTAAAAATCCGGCTTCGGAAGCAAGAAAAGGTTTACATCTACAGCCGCCGGGCAGGAGCGATGTAAACCTTTGTCAACCTTGCGCAACCCGGCCGGGGTTTCCAAGCCGGATTGAGGAGGCAGCCCAGCCAATGATGGCTTGAACTACCCCGGCGCTCACGGCGTTATTTCGGTCTGCGAGAGCAGACGCGTCTCAACAGCTGGACCTGATGCAATGTGGGTTCCGGGTCGCTGTGATTGCTCAACTCACGCAGGAAGCGTAACCAAGCGTGCTCGTTGGACGTCAATGCTTCGTTGTGCATACTCTCGTCTCTCATTTTCCAAAGAGCGACTTGATCGAGGCCTGTGACCTGCTGGTCAGCCGGGGATCGGAATTGTCGGAGGCCTCACGGATCGCTTTCAGCCAGGAGCGTTCGTTCTCGGTCACCGGATCTCCGAAAATCTCGAGAACAGACGCAGCGGCTGTTTCTCCGATTGCCTGCTCTAATGAAAGACGCATCAAGTAAGCAGGATCGCACTCCAACGCCTTGGCGAGAGCAGGCACGCGATCAAGCGCAACCTTTGAACTTCCCTGTTTGATCATCGTGATCATATTGGCGTTGGTATATCCGGCCTGTGATGCAATATCGGCCTGGCTCTTGGTCGGTTTGAGTTCAAGCACCCGGCGTTCAACGAACTTTGCCAGACGCGAGCTATCATAAGGTTTCTTGCGCATCGCTTTCCTTCCTGAAGTAACGCAGCGCTTGCTGCATGTCTTCTCTATAGCGACGGCGACCTAGGGACTGCGCCCAGGGAAAACTGGAAGACAGAGGCTGCGATCATCCAACCGACTAGACGCTCGGAAAACGACCCGATTGATTAGGATGGAAATACCTCCGTCTCTTTGACGGTTCCGTAGACAAAACTGGTATCGATCGAAGCAATCCCGCCAATTGGGTGGATCCGGTTGCGGATAAAGCTTTCATAAGCTTCGAGATCAGACACCAAGACCCTCAACTGATAGTCCATTGCTCCAGTTAGAACATGACATTCGAGCACTTCGTCGATCAACCGAACCTGTTTCTCGAATTTCTGGACATCCGTTTCATTGTGACGTTCCAAACGAATGCGAACGAAGACGGTGATAGGCAATCCATAGGCGGCTGCGTCAACATTGGCGCTGTATCCCCTTATTACCCCGCTTGCCTCGAGGTTTTTGACACGGCGCAGACACGGCGATGGGGAAAGATTCACTTCATCGGCGAGATCCTGGTTTGTCATACGTCCGTATCTCTGCAGCGCTCGGATGATTTGTCTGTCCTTGTCGTCCAATTTCCCACCTCCTTAGCAGATTCTGCCAATATTTGGTCAGAAGTTGGCATATTTCGCAATCTATTACCTCATGTATTGGCGCAAACTGGTTTCAACATGAACCAGGAGCTAGCCATGACCAGTTCGACAGGATTTGCCACCCGCGCCATCCACCACGCCTATGATCCGCTGGAAAATGGCGGTGCCTTGACCCCGCCACTGCATCTGACTTCGACGTTTTCATTCGAAACGGCTGAAGCCGGGGGTGAGATGTTCGCGGGAGAACGTCAGGGTCATATCTACAGCCGTATTTCAAACCCTACATGCGATCTTCTGGAGCAACGCATAGCCAGCCTCGAGGGGGCGGAGGCCGGACTGGCGCTGTCCAGTGGCATGGGAGCCATCACTGCTGTGTTGTGGACGCTGTTATCGCCGGGGGATGAGATCATCGTGGACAAGACGCTCTATGGCTGCACCTTTGCCTTCATGCGGCACGGGTTGGCGAAATGGGGCGTGAAGATAACCCATGTGGACATGACCGATACGAAGAACCTCAGTGCCGCAGTTTCGGAAACGACGCGCGTGGTGTATTTCGAAACGCCAGCCAACCCCAACATGCGCCTTGTTGACATTGCCGCCTGCGCCGAAATCGCACATTCGGTCGGCGCACAAGTTGTCGTCGACAACACTTATGCCACCCCCTATCTGACGCGCCCGATCGAATTGGGGGCGGATATAGTCCTGCATTCGGCAACCAAATATCTGGGCGGTCATGGTGACGTGGTCGCTGGTCTAGTAGTCGGGTCTGCCGACCAAATCGCGGAAATTCGGCTGGTTGGGATGAAGGACATGACTGGCGCGGTCATGGCCCCATTCAACGCGATGCTGATACTACGCGGGTTGAAAACTCTGAACCTACGCATGGATCGACACTGCGCGTCAGCCCGGGTTGTCGCTGAATTTCTCGAGGGACATCCGGCCGTTCGAAACGTGTGTTTCCCGGGTCTGGAAAGCTTTGCCCAGCACGATCTCGCACAGCGACAGATGTCACAGCCAGGCGCAATGATTGCATTCGAAATCAACGGCGGCTTGTCCGCCGGGATCGCCTTCATGAACAGTCTGAAAATGATTCAGCGAGCCGTTTCACTTGGCGACGCGGAAACCCTGATCCAGCACCCGGCCTCGATGACCCACTCGACCTACACGCCAGAAGAACGAGCCGAACACGGGATCAGTGACGGGCTGATCCGCCTCTCGGTCGGGCTGGAGGATGTCGAGGATATCCTGGCCGATCTTGCACAGGCCCTGCCCCACCCCGCCAGCAACGCCGCCTGACACCGGAGAGTTCCATGCCCATTGATCCAACCCAGTTGAAGATCGTCGAACAAAGGCTGCTGTGGCTGTCGCATTGGATGATCCATCATGCCAACCATGTCCGACCCAAGGTCGACGGGATCAAGGTGGGTGGGCACCAGGCCTCTTCGGCGTCTTTGGTGTCCATCATGACGGCACTGTATTTTTCGGCCTTACGGCCCGAGGACAGAGTTGCCGTCAAACCACATGCATCACCCGTATTTCACGCGATGCAATATCTAATGGCGAACCAAACCCGCGAGAAGATGGAGAATTTCCGTGGTTTTGGCGGCGTGCAGAGCTATCCCAGCCGGACCAAGGATGTCGACGACGTTGATTTTTCAACCGGTTCGGTTGGGCTTGGCGTTGCAACCACCTCGTTCGCCTCGATCATTCAAGACTACATCAAAGCCAAGACTTGGGGCGCTGATGCCCCCATGGGGCGGATGGTTGCCTTGGTGGGCGATGCCGAGCTCGACGAGGGGAATGTCTACGAGGCATTGCAGGAAGGTTGGAAGAACGACCTGCGCAACACTTGGTGGATCATAGACTACAATCGCCAGTCGCTGGACGGGATCGTGCGCGAAGGGTTGTTCGAGCATATCGAGAAGATCTTCGATGCCTTCGGATGGGATGTCATCCGCATAAAATACGGGGTGCTGCAGCGCGCGGTTTTTACTGAACCCGGCGGTGACCGGTTGCGGG
Organism: Ruegeria sp. CI5; assembly: GCF_056536885.1. Classification (NCBI taxonomy): domain Bacteria; kingdom Pseudomonadati; phylum Pseudomonadota; class Alphaproteobacteria; order Rhodobacterales; family Roseobacteraceae; genus Ruegeria; species Ruegeria sp. CI5. The sequence continues at coordinate 55,242 of NZ_JBQFQN010000002.1, read as the reverse complement.
ACTGGATCGACTCTTGTCCGAACCAGGAATATTCGGCCCTGACATTTATGGGAGGTGCGGTCTGGCGACAGCGCCTTTTGGATGATCTTGGGGATCAGGGGGACGTTTCTGCCTTGATCGAGCGGCGCAGCGACGTCGAACTGGCCGCATTGATGGAGAATTTAGGCGGCAACTGCGTCGAGACCATGGCTCATTCCTTTGCCGCAATCAACCATGACCGACCGACTTGTTTTCTGGCCTACACTGTCAAGGGTTGGGGCACCCCGATCGCAGGCCACAAGGACAATCACGGCGGATTGATGAATACCCGCCAATTCGCAGAGTGGCAGGCCCATATGGGTGTTCCAAAGGGCGATGAATGGGAGCCCTTCGCCACCGTCAAGGACCCTGCCGCGTTCCGACATTTCCTGGCTCAGGTGCCGTTCTTTGCCAAGGGGCCACGCCGATACACCGATGAAAAGCTGGATGTGCCGGCGATAGCAGTCGACACCAGTCGAGAGATTTCAACCCAGATGGCGTTCGGAAAAATTCTGGATAACCTGTCAAAAGGCGACAGCCGCCTGGCCGAGCGGATCGTCACGACCTCTCCGGATGTCACCGGCACAACAAACCTTGGCCCGTGGGTCAACCGTCGCAAGCTGTTTGCCCGGACCGAGCGGGCCGACACCTTTATCGAGCATCGGATTCCATCAACGTCCAAATGGGAATTCACCCCTGATGGACAACATATCGAACTAGGAATCGCCGAAATGAACCTGATGCTGCTTCTAGGAGCAGCAGGTTTGTCGCATTCCCTATTCGGCAAGCGATTGATCCCCATCGGCACGGTCTATGACCCCTTTGTTTCCCGCGGTCTCGACGCGTTGAACTATGCTTGCTACCAGGATGCACGTTTCATTCTTGTGGGCACACCGTCAGGCGTGACACTAGCGCCGGAAGGCGGAGCGCACCAATCCGTTGGCACTCCGCTGATTGGAATGAGCCAGGACGGCTTGGCAGCCTTCGAACCGGCATTTGCCGATGAACTGGCGGTGATCGTGGAATGGAGCTTTGATTACGTCCAGCGCGCTGGTGATGGCCAGCCTGACGAACGCACCTGGTTGAGGGACGAAACAGGGGGCTCGGTCTATTTGCGTCTGACAACGAACCCGATCGAACAGCCGGGTAAGCGCGTTGATGACAGCTTCCGGCAAGGCACCATCGACGGCGCGTATTGGTTGCGCCCGCCGGGTCCAAACTGTGAAGTCGTGATCGCTTACCAAGGCGCTGTCGCCCCGGAGGCGATCAAGGCAGCGGGAATGATCGGAGAAGGCCGCCGGGACATCGGGGTGCTGGCTGTCACCTCGGCGGACAGGTTGAACGCAGGATGGACAGCCGCACAACGGGCGAGAATGCGTGGAAACACCGGCGCCAGATCGCATATCGAGGTCTTGCTGTCACAGCTGCCGCGCCACTGCAAGTTGGTCACCTTGATCGACGGGCACCCCGCGACGCTGGCTTGGCTCGGTTCAGTCCAAGGCCACCAAACAATTCCGATGGGCGTCGAGCACTTCGGACAAACTGGCACGATCGGTGATCTCTATCGACACCATTTCATAGATGCGAAAGCCATCGTTGAAGCAGTGAGCAACTTGACCCGAGGCAGAGACCTTGCGCCGGCCCTTCTGGATTAAACATGGGCCTTGAAGGCAAAGAAAGCCGTTTATCCAATCCTTTCGGAAGTTATGTAGACAGTGCTCTTTGGTTCATTGAACCTGAGGCACCAAGACTAAATTGATTTCATGGGCAAAACGCTTTGTAAAACAGGGCTCTCTTGACCAAAAAACAACAACTTGGCCATTGCCCCCGGTCTTCGGGAGGCAGGGGTCGGAGGTTCGAATCCTCTCACTCCGACCAATAAAACAAGGCGCCCTGCGGCGCCTTTTTTGTTGATTGGTCGTATCTCCAAATATGTCCGGGGCAGCAACGTGCTGAATTATTTGGCATCTGCGCACGATCTGCCATCTGGATAGGCGCTTTCCAGAGAATTGAGCGCAGCGCTCCGAGGGTGGCATTGCCTCGCCCTGCCTGCTTGGTCAGTTCGATGTTATGAACCAAACGTTGACCGTTGTTGTTGTCGAACAGAACCCGGACCGCGCCGATGCGATCCTCGAGGCCCTGAAAGCGGCGGGGAGCGTCGAGGCGCACGTGATCGATGGCGTGTCTGGATTGCCGCGCAAGATTGCTGTCCACAATCCCGATGTCGTTCTGATCGACATCGACAATCCATCTCGGGACATGCTTGAAGAACTGACAACCGCCTCCGGCCCGATGGAGCGGCCGGTTGCCATGTTCGTATCCGGGGCTGCAGGCGGCCTGTCCAAAGCTGCGGTCGAAGCAGGTGTCTCGGCCTATGTCGTCGACGGTCTGCATCCCGAAAGGGTCAAGCCCATCATCGACACCGCCATCGCCCGTTTCCAAGTACTGCGCCAGATGCGGACCGAGTTGGCGGAAACCCGACGCGCATTGGAAGAGCGCAAGGTGATCGACCGCGCGAAAGGGCTGTTGATGAAAGCAAAGGGCATTCAGGAAGATGAAGCATATGCCCTGCTGCGCAAGACCGCCATGAATCAGAATCGTCGGGTAGCCGATGTTGCCGAGGCTCTGGTGACCGCTTCGGGGCTGCTGTCATGAGGGCGGTCTCGCTCCGAGCGGCCTATATGCCGTTGGTCGATGCGGCCCCCCTGATCGTGGCGCACGAGATGGGATATGATCAGGCCGAGGGCATCTCCTTGGACCTGCGCCCCGCCCCGTCCTGGTCCTCGTTGCGGGACATGCTGGCCTTCGGACATGTTGATGCGGCACATCTGCTGTCCCCTGTCCCGGTGGCCATGGCGCTGGGGCTTGGGGGGATCGTCACGCCCCTTTCGGCCGTATCGGTCCTGTCGGTCAATGGAAACGTGATCGGCGTTGGCCGCCAACTGGAGGCGCGGCTGCGCGAAAATGGCTATGCCTTCGATTTCAGCGATGCTTTTGCGGCCGGAGCGGCCTTGGCAAAGGCGGCCGGTGGAACGCTGACCTTCGGGGTTCCGTTTCCGTTTTCCATGCATGTGGAACTGCTGCGATATTGGGTCAGCGGTACGGAACTCGCCTCGACCCAGGTTGAGATCCGCACCGTTCCCCCACCGTTGATGGCCCAGGCCCTGGCCGCCGGTGAGATCGATGCTTTCTGCGTGGGTGAGCCGTGGGGGTCGTTTTCCGTCGACGACCGGGTGGGTGCGCTTCTGCTGCCGGGGAACGCGATCTGGTCCTGTGCCCCGGAAAAGGTATTGGCCGTGCGAACGGAATGGGCGCAGACGGAACCACATCTGACGGGCGCGCTGCTGCGGGCGATCTGGCGGGCGGGCCGGTGGCTTTCAAATCCCGAAAGCCTGACTACGGCGTCGGAGATGCTGGCGCAGAGGCTCTATCTGGATGTTCCCGCGGACCTGGTCGACCGGGCACTGACCGGCCAATTTGCGATTTCAGCGCGCGGAGACCAGCGTCAGGTCGACCGGTTTGTCACTTTTCATGAAGGCGCAACGGGCTTTCCTTGGCGCAGTCAGGCCAAATGGATCGCGCACCACATGGCGCGAAGATATGGACTGGATCCGTCAGATGCCGAGCGTACGGCAGCCGATGTGTTCCAAAGTGACCTGTATCGGCGCGAGCTGCAGGGAATCGGTGTTGTCATGCCCGCCGAATCTGAAAAGCCCGAGGGTGCCGGCAACGATCCGACGCTAGTGTCCGGCCCGGGCGGCAAGCTGATGTTGCCGCAAAACGTCTTTTTCGACAGTCGGATTTTTGAGCCTTCCCAGTAAGTGCGCCTAATTTTTTTGCACTGCAGCGTCAAATTATGCTGCATTGCAGAATTTTCACCTGATGGCCGTCAATTTCGGATGACTCATCTGCTCACCGGTGCCTTTATCAGGACAACGGCAGGCAACGTCGCCCACCGTAGGAATTCGCCCGATGTCTTGGGCAAAACTTCTGAGCAAAGCCGCTCGACCAACCGCCTTCTCCTTCCGGCGGTGTGTGTCGGCGGCTTTTTTTTGGCCCGAACGTTGCTCGGGTCGCCACCCAGCCCGGTTTGGGCCGGACCGAAAGGAACAAAGATGAAAAAACTCATTCTGAGTCTTGTTGCGACGACAGCCCTTGTTGCGCCGGCCACCGCAGAAATGCTGGAGCTGGAAAAGGACGAGCTGACCTTCGGCTTCATCAAGCTGACCGACATGGCGCCGCTGGCCGTGGCCTATGAGCAGGGGTATTTCCTGGACGAGGGTCTGTTCGTGACGCTCGAGGCGCAGGCCAACTGGAAGGTTCTGCTGGACGGCGTCATCGGCGGCCAGCTGGACGGCGCGCATATGCTGGCCGGTCAACCGCTGGCAGCGACCATCGGCTATGGCACCGAGGCGCATATCATCACGCCTTTCTCGATGGACCTGAACGGCAACGGCATCACGGTATCCAACGAGGTCTGGGCGGAGATGAAACCCAATATCCCGGTAATGGACGATGGCCGCCCGCAGCACCCGATCAGCGCCGAGGCACTGGCTCCGGTGGTCGAGAAGTACAAGGCCGAGGGCAAACCCTTCAACATGGGCATGGTGTTCCCGGTTTCGACCCACAATTACGAACTGCGCTACTGGCTGGCCGCCGGGGGGCTGAACCCGGGCTACTACAGCCCTGAAAACGTGACCGGCCAGATCGGCGCGGACGTGTTCCTGTCGGTCACCCCGCCGCCGCAGATGCCTGCCACGCTTGAGGCCGGCACGATCCATGGCTATTGCGTGGGCGAGCCGTGGAACCAACAGGCGGTGTTCAAGGGCATCGGCGTTCCGGTCATCACCGATTACGAGCTGTGGAAGAACAACCCCGAAAAGGTATTCGGCATCACTGCCGAATTCGCCGAGGAATACCCGAACACCACCTTGGCCGTGACCAAGGCGCTGATCCGTGCGGCGATGTGGCTGGACGAGAACGACAATGCCAACCGTCCCGAGGCGGTCGAGATCCTCAGCCGCCCGGAATATGTGGGGGCCGATTACGAGGTGATCGCCAACTCGATGACCGGCACGTTCGAATACGAAAAGGGCGACAAGCGCGAGGTGCCCGATTTCAACGTGTTCTTCCGGTACAACGCGACCTATCCGTTCTATTCCGACGCGGTCTGGTACCTGACCCAGATGCGCCGCTGGGGGCAGATCCCCGAGGCCAAGCCGGACAGCTGGTATGACGAGGTCGCCAAGTCGGTCTACAAGCCCGAGATCTATCTGCAGGCCGCGCTCCTTCTGGTCGAGGAAGGCCTGGCGGACGAGACCGACTTTCCCTGGGACAGCGACGGCTACAAGGCGCCCACCCCGGCCGAGGACATCATCGACGGCATTCCCTTCGATGGCCGTGCGCCGAACGCCTATCTCGAAAGCCTGCCGATCGGCCTGAAGGGCGACCAGAAGGTCGTCGGGACCGAAATCCAAGGCTGACCCCGAACCGCCCTGCCCGGCTGCGGTCGGGCAGGACCCCTGAAACGCCCCGCCATCGCAAGGACGCATCAGATGACAACGGTCGATCCGGAATTCAACGCAGACGCCGCACGGGACGCGCGCCGCGCCCGTCTATTCACCCGCATCAACGCCGCCGACAAATGGTTCCAGGTGCTGGGCCTCAGCTGGGCCACCCCGGTTCTGAAGGCCGCCGCCGGCGACAATCCCCGCGCCCAGATGGCCGAGATCTGGCGGCTGCTGATCGTACCAATCCTGTCGATTTGCGCCTTCCTGCTGCTGTGGGCGACGCTGGCCCCCAAGGTACAGACCTCGCTTGGGGCGGTGCCCGGCCCGGCGCAGGTCTGGGAGGAAATGGTCAACCTGAATCAGGACGCTCAGGCCAAGGCCGCCAAACGCACCAAGTTCGAGGCGATGGTCGAAAAGCGGAACCAGAAGCTAATCGAGGCCGGCCGCGCAGACGAGGTCAAGCAGGTCGCCTATACCGGCGCGCCGTCTTACTACCAGCAGATCTGGACCTCGATCAAAACCGTGTTCTTCGGGTTCCTGATCGCCACGGTCGTGGCGGTGCCGCTGGGCATCGCGGCGGGGCTGTCGCCCACCGCAAACGCGGCGCTGAACCCGCTGATCCAGGTGTTCAAACCGGTATCGCCGCTGGCCTGGCTGCCGATCGTGACGATGATCGTCTCGGCCGTCTATGTCACCAATGACGGCTGGTTCGCGAAATCCTTCCTGATCTCGGCCATCACGGTGACGCTGTGTTCGCTGTGGCCCACGCTGATCAACACCTCGTTGGGCGTGGCCTCGATCGACAAGGATCTGGTGAACGTGTCCAAGGTTCTGAAGATGAACACCTGGACCAAGATCACCAAGCTGGTGCTGCCCTCGGCGCTGCCGCTGATCTTCACCGGCCTGCGCCTGTCGCTGGGCGTGGGCTGGATGGTTCTGATCGCGGCCGAGATGTTGGCGCAGAACCCGGGCCTGGGCAAATTCGTCTGGGACGAGTTCCAGAACGGCTCGTCCAGCTCGCTGGCCCGGATCATGGTGGCAGTCTTCACCATCGGCATCATCGGCTTCCTGCTGGACCGGGTGATGTACGCGCTGCAGTCCCTGTTTACCTTTACCAACAACCGGTGAGCGTGATGAGCATCCTAAGCTTCGAAAACGTCTCGAAATCCTTCGGTGAAGGCACCGGGCGCACCGATGTTCTGAACGGCATCGACCTGCAGGTGCAGGAGGGCGAGTTCCTGGTGATCCTGGGCTTTTCCGGCACCGGCAAGACCACGCTGATCAACCTGATGGCCGGGCTGGACATGCCCAGCCGCGGGCAGGTCACCTTCAAGGGCGCGCCGATCAAGGGGCCGGGGCCGGAACGCGGCGTGATCTTTCAGAACTACTCGCTGATGCCGTGGCTGACGGTCAGCGGCAATGTCGGGCTGGCGGTCGATACGGTCTTTCCGGGCCTGCCCAAGGCCGAGAAGGCCGCGAAGGTGGCCCATTACGTCAAGATGGTCGGCCTCAGCCACGCGGCGACGCGCCGTCCGGCCGAATTGTCGGGCGGGATGCGCCAGCGGGTCAACGTGGCCCGGGCGCTGGCCATGAACCCCGAGGTCTTGTTGCTGGACGAGCCGCTGTCGGCACTGGACGCTCTGACCCGCGCCAACCTGGCCGACGAGATCGAGCGCATCTGGGAAGCCGACCGCAAGACCTGCGTGCTGATCACCAATGACGTGGACGAGGCGATCATTCTGGCCGACCGGATCATCGCCCTGAACCCCGACGGCACGCTGGGGCAGGAGTTCCGCGTCTTGATCCCGCGCCCGCGCGACCGGGCGGCGATGAACACCGATGAAACCTTCAAGCGCCTGCGCGCCGAGGTCACCAAATACCTGATGGATGTGGGGATCGAGGCCAAGGTCGAAGGCACCCGCATCCTGCCCGAGGTCACGCCGATCCACGGCGTGCCCACCGCCGTGACCGAGGCGCAGAAAGGCATGATCGACAGCCGGTTCCTGGATTTCTCGCAACTGCACAAGGTATATCCCACGCCCAAGGGGCCGCTGACCGTGGTCGAGGATTTTGACCTGAAGATCGACAAGGGCGAGTTCATCTCGCTGATCGGCCATTCGGGTTGCGGCAAATCCACGGTGCTGACCATGGCGGCCGGGCTGAACGAGATTTCCAAGGGCGCGATCAAGCTGGATGGCCGCCACGTCGAAGGTGCCGACCCTGAACGCGCGGTGGTGTTCCAGTCGCCCAACCTGTTCCCGTGGCTGTCCGCGAAAGAGAACGTGGCGATCGGGGTCGACAAGGTCTATCCGAACGCCAGCCAGGCCGAGCGGCAGGACGTGGTGGAATATTACCTGGAACGCGTCGGCTTGGCCGATGCGATGGACAAGCAGGCCAGCGACCTGTCGAACGGCATGAGACAGCGCGTCGGCATCGCCCGGGCCTTTGCCCTGTCGCCCAAGCTGCTGTTGCTGGATGAGCCTTTCGGGATGCTCGACAGCCTGACCCGCTGGGAGCTGCAGGAGGTTCTGATGGAGGTCTGGTCGCGCACCAAGGTCACCGCGATCTGCGTCACCCATGACGTGGACGAGGCGATCCTGCTGGCCGACCGGGTGGTGATGATGACCAACGGCCCGCAGGCCACGATCGGCAAGATCACCCGCGTGGACCTGCCCCGCCCGCGCACCCGCAAGGCGTTGCTCGAACATCCCGACTATTACGCCTACCGGCAGGAAGTGCTGGATTTCCTCGAAGAATACGAACACGGCGCCAAGCCGAAATCGCCCGCCCCCAAGGCCATTGCAGCGGAGTGACCCCATGAAACAGAAACTTGTCGTGATCGGTGCCGGGATGGCGTCGGGCCGCGTGCTTGAACATCTGACCGAGACCGCGCCGGATGCGTTCGACATCACCCTGTTCAACGCCGAACCGCGCGGAAACTACAACCGCATCATGCTCAGCCCGGTTCTTTCGGGCGATAAGACCTATGAGGACATCGTCACCCATGACGGCGACTGGTACGCGCAGCGGGGCATCGCCTGCCGCTTTGGCGAGCATGTGGTGAAGATCGACCGCGAGATGAAGGTGGTCGAGGGCGAAAACGGTCATGTGCCCTATGACAAGCTGCTGATCGCCACCGGCTCGGCCCCGTTCATCATTCCGGTTCCGGGCAAGGACCTGCCCGGCGTCATCACCTATCGCGATCTGGACGACACCAACGCGATGATCGACGCGGCCGCCAAGGGTGGCAACGCGGTGGTGATCGGCGGCGGGCTTCTGGGGCTCGAGGCCGCGGCGGGGCTGGCCGAACGCGGCATGACCGTCACCGTGGTGCACCTGATGGGCCACCTGATGGAACGGCAGCTGGACGAGGCCGCCGGATACCTGCTGCGCAAGGATATGGAACGGCGGGGGATCACGGTGCGGACCCAGGCCTCGACCAAGGCCATTCTGGGCGAGGGGCGCGCCGAGGCGGTGCTGCTGGAAAGCGGCGAAACGCTGCCCGCCGATCTGGTGGTGATGGCCGTCGGCATCCGCCCCGAAACCCGGCTGGCCACCGATGCCGGGCTGGACGTGGCCTGCGGGATCGAAGTGAACGCGCAGATGCAGAGCTCGGACCCGGATGTGCTGGCCGTTGGCGAATGCGTCGAATTCGACGGCCACCTGTTCGGTCTGGTGGCGCCGCTTTACGATCAGGCCAAGGTCGTGGCCAATACCCTGCTGGGCCAGCCGGACGCCTTCGTGGTCAAGGAACTGGCCACCAAGCTGAAGGTCACAGGCTGCGATCTGTTCAGCGCCGGAGACTTCGCCGAGGGCGAGGGACGCGAGGACATCGTGTTCCGCGACCCGGCGCGCGGGGTCTACAAGCGGCTGGCGATCGAAGACGACCGCCTGATCGGCGCGGTCATGTATGGCGACACCGCCGATGGCAGCTGGTTTTTCGGCCTGATCAAGGACGGCACCGACATCGACGAGATGCGCGACACGCTGATCTTTGGCCCGGCCTATCAGGGGGGGGACACCGCGGACCCTCTGTCAGCCGTTGCAGCATTGCCGCCTGAGGCAGAGATCTGCGGCTGCAACGGCGTATGCAAGGGCACCATCGTCGCGGCGATCGCCGCCGGGGCCACCGATCTGGCCACCGTGCGCGCCAACACCAAGGCCAGCGCATCCTGCGGGACGTGCACGGGTCTGGTCGAACAGGTCCTGCAGGTCACGCTTGGTGATGAGTTCCAGATGCCGGCGGCGCAACCGATCTGCGGGTGCACCGATCTGACCCACGAGGACGTGCGCCGCCTGATCAAGGCGCAAGAGTTGAAAAGCCAGGCCGCCGTCTGGCAGGAGTTGGGCTGGAAAACGCCCAATGGCTGCCATGTTTGCCGGCCGGCGATCAACTATTACCTGCTGGCCGACTGGCCGCTGGAATACCAGGACGACCCTCAAAGCCGGTTCGTCAACGAACGCAAACACGCCAACATCCAGAAAGACGGCACCTTCAGCGTCGTGCCCCGCATGTGGGGCGGCATCACCAACCCGTCCGAGCTGCGCGCCATCGCCGACGCGGCCGAGAAATATGACGTGCCTACCGTCAAGGTCACCGGTGGTCAGCGCATCGACCTGCTGGGCGTCAAGGGCGAGGACCTGCCCGCCATCTGGGCCGATCTGAACAAGGCCGGCCTGGTCTCGGGGCACGCTTATTCCAAGGGTCTGCGCACGGTCAAAACCTGTGTCGGCACCGATCACTGCCGCTTTGGAACCCAGGACAGCACCGGGTTGGGCATCAAGCTGGAAAAGATCCTGTGGGGATCGTGGACACCGCACAAGCTCAAGCTGGCGGTCTCGGGCTGCCCCCGCAACTGTGCCGAGGCGACCTGCAAGGATATTGGCGTGGTCTGCGTGGACTCGGGCTATCAGATCGGCATCGGCGGAGCGGCCGGGATGGACGTCAAGGAAACCGAGCTACTGTGCCAGGTCCCGACCGAGGACGAGGCGATCGAGGTTGTGATGGCCGTCACCCAGGCCTATCGCGAGGGCGGCAAGTATCTGGACCGGCTGTACAAATGGCTGGCCAAGGTCGGCATGGACTGGGTCAGGGCCAATGTGGTCGACGACCTCGAAAACAGGCGGGCATTGGTCGAGCGGTTCGAACTGTCACAGAGCATCTATCGCAAGGATCCTTGGGCCGAGCATGTGCGCGACAAGGCGCCGAACTATGCCCCGATTGCAGATTTCACCCTGGAGGCCGCGGAATGAGCTGGATCAACATCGGACATATCGACGACGTGCCGCTGCGGGGCGCGCGTCTGGTGAAAACCCGTCTTGGCTGCATCGCCATCTTCCGCACGGCCGAGGCCGAACTGTTCGCGGCCAGCAATGCTTGCCCCCACAAGGGCGGCCCGCTGTCCGAAGGCATCGTGCATGGCCAGTCGGTGACCTGCCCGCTGCACAACTGGGTGTTCGACCTGAATACGGGCGAGGCTCAAGGCGCGGATGAAGGCCGGATCACCACCTATCCGGTTCGGCTGGAGGGCGGGCGCATCCTGCTGGACGCCCGCGCCGTCACCGAGCGGAGCGCCGCGTGATGGACGGCTCGAACCTGCCCGAGGTGCGATCCACCTGCGCCTATTGCGGCGTAGGCTGCGGCGTTCTGCTGCGCCCGGACGGGGCCGGCGGTCTGACCGTGCGGGGCGACCCGGACCACCCGGCGAATTTCGGGCGGTTGTGTTCCAAGGGCACCGCGCTGGGTGAAACGGTCGGGTTGGGCCACCGCCTGCTGGCCCCGCGCGCCTTTGGCCGGGACGTGGGCTGGGACGACGCGCTGCAGTTGGTGGCCGACCGGTTCCGCGAAACGATCGCGGCGCATGGTCCCGACAGCGTGGCCTTCTATGTCTCGGGGCAGTTGCTGACCGAGGATTACTATGTGGCCAACAAGCTGATGAAGGGCTTCATCGGATCGGCCAATATCGACACCAATTCGCGGCTGTGCATGGCCTCGACCGTGGCCGGGCACAAGCGGGCCTTTGGCACCGACACCGTGCCCGGCACCTACGAGGATCTGGATCAGGCCGATCTGGTGGTGCTGGTCGGGTCGAACCTGGCGTGGTGCCACCCGGTTCTGTACCAGCGCGTCCTGGCGGCACGGCAGGCGCGCGGCACCCGGATCGTGGTGATCGACCCGCGCCGCACCGCCAGCTGCGATCAGGCCGATCTGCATCTGGCGCTGAATCCGGGCAGCGACGTGGCGCTGTTCAACGGGCTGCTGACCGAGATTCATCGGCGCGGGGCCGTGGACCCGGACTTCGTGAGGCTAACCTCGGGTCTGGAAGCCGCACTGGAAACGGCCGGAAACGACCAGATCTCGGAAACCGGCCTGCCTGCCGAAAAACTCGCCGCATTTTTCGATCTATGGATCAATACCCCGCGCGTCGTGACGGTCTTCAGCCAGGGAGTGAACCAATCCTCCAGCGGGACCGACAAAGTCAACGCCATTCTGAACTGCCATCTGGCCACCGGTCGGATCGGACGGCCGGGAATGGGCCCGTTCTCGGTCACCGGCCAACCCAACGCGATGGGTGGGCGCGAAGTGGGTGGTCTGGCCAACACGCTGGCTTGCCATCTGGACATCGAAAACGCCGATCATCGCGCTGCGGTTCAGGCGTATTGGCAGGCGCCTGCAATACCGCAGTCTCCGGGGCTGAAGGCCGTGGACATGTTCCGTGCGGTCGAAGATGGGCAGATCAAGGCCCTTTGGATCATCCACACCAACCCGGCGGCAACAATGCCCGAAGCTGACAGGGTCAGCCGCGCAATCGCCGCCTGCTCGTTCACGGTCGTCAGTGATCTGACGTTGAATACCGATACGGCGCGTCTGGCCGACGTTGTGTTGCCGGCCGCTGGGTGGGCCGAAAAGAACGGAACTGTCACGAATTCGGACCGAACCATCAGTCGGCAACGCGCCGTTTTGCAGTCACCGGGCCAAGCGCGCCCGGATTGGGACATCCTGGCCGAAGTTGGCCGCCGCATGGGATGGAAAACCGCGTTCGACTACGCTTCACCGGCCGAGATATTCCGGGAATACGCCGCAATGTCCCAAATCGCCGCGCAGTTCGGGAAAGACTTCGACATTTCGGGCTTCTCCGAAATTGACGAGGCGGGCTATGCCGAATTGGAACCCACCCGCTGGCCATTGGGTCGCAAGGGTGCAGGTGAGAGATTTTTTGGTGACGGACACTTCTTTCACTCCGACAGGAAGGCCCGGATCGTTCCCGTTGCTCATCGGCGTCCGGCAGCCCTGCCCGGACCGAAATATCCCTTTGTGATGAACACCGGACGCACACGGGATCAATGGCACACCATGACCCGGACCGGTCTTTCAGCCCGCCTGTCCGCCCATCTGGCCGAGCCGTTTGTGGACATTCATCCCCAGGACGCCGCCCGCGAGGGGATATCCAGCGCAGATCTTGTCGAGGTCACCAGTCCCACTGGGCGTGGTATTTTTCGCGCGCGCATCACCCAAGATGTTCGCATCGGTCACGTCTTTGCCCCCATCCATTGGACTGCGGAAACGGCCCCTTCGGGTCGGGTGGACATGCTGGTTCCCGGCACTACTGATCCGATTTCCGGACAACCCGAAAGCAAGGCAACACCCGTTTCGATCTCGGTCATGCAGGCGGCGTGGTACGCCTTTGCAGTCTCCAGGAACCCCCTGATCCCCTCGGTCGCTTACCGGGCGACGGTCCGAACGGACAACGGTTACAGGACAGAGCTGGCTGATCATGCCCGGATACTGAATTGGGAAAAAACCGCCCGCGAATGGTTTGCGCTGACCGATGCGGACGCGGTCACGGCAGGTGACCCCGCCCGCGGTTCATTTCGCATTGCGTTGTCGCAGAACGGATGCCTGCAAGCGGCATTGTTCGTGTCGCCGCGCCCGCTGCCCCTGATGCGGGACTATCTTGCGTCGATGCCGGACATACCACCCGCACAGTTTCTGACCGGCCGCGCACCCGCAGATGCCAAGGACACCGGACCGATCATCTGCGCCTGTTTTGGCGTCGGGTTGAAGACGATCGTCGACGCGATCTCGTGCGGGAAAGCGATCAGTGTCGACGCTATCGGCGCGGCGTTGAACGCCGGAACAAATTGCGGGTCTTGCCGGCCTGAATTGGGGGCCCTGATCGACCGGTATGCCCCGGATGCCGCTGACAACCTAAGCCGACAATTGCAGGGAGACGTCGCCTAACCCGGTCGCATTTCTGTTGACAGGTGATCCCGCGATGGGCAGCATTTTTCCATCGGATCGACAATCAGAGTGACCCAGCCGTGATTGACTGCACCAAAGATACCCAAGGCCGCCGGGCAACCGGTTGCGACCTCGTCGTCTGACGAGGGACGGGTTTTTTCGCAGTCTCCGGATGCTGAACCAACAGCCCGGTACGATCTGAAACTTCTGCCCATGGCTTCGTTTTATGCACAATCACGCTGGGCTTCGGCTGGCCGTCGATATTGGCGGCACGTTTACCGATACCGTTCTGATGGACGGGCAATCCAATATCCTCGCAACGACGAAAACTCCGACGACACCGGACATCCCAACCGTCGGTGCATTGACTGGTGCAAAGCGCGTTCTGGATGACGCCAATGCCGGTTTCTCGCAGGTTTCCGGGTTCATTCACGGCACCACTCTGGCCACCAATGCCCTGATCGAGCGGCGCGGTGCCCCGGTTGCTACAATAACCACCGACGGGTTTCGGGACATACTCGAGATTGGGTATGAACGTCGTTACAGCCAGTATGACATCAATCTGGTCAAGCCCGACCTGCTGGTCCCACGCGCTCGTGCCTTCACGATCGGCGGGCGAATGGATGCACGTGGTGACGAGCTGACACCGCTGGATGTCACCGGAATGAGCGATCTGGTGCGCCGGATTGAGGATAGCGACGCCCAGGCCGTGGCGGTATGCCTGATGCATTCCTATGCCAACCCAAAGCACGAGCTGGCTCTGCGAGACCAGTTGCTCAGGGCGCTCCCCGACCTGGCCATCTCGCTCTCGCACGAAGTCAGCCCCGAGGCGCGCGAGTTTGACCGCCTGTGCACCACCATCGCCAACGCCTATATCCAGCCCCAGATGGCCGGGTATCTGGCCGAGTTCCAATCCCGCTTCGCCGCAGAGGGGTTGACCTGTCCCATTCTCATGATGACGGCCGGCGGTGGCATGACAACCCTGGAAACGGCCGCCCGCCTGCCAATCCGGTTGGTCGAATCCGGCCCGGCCGGCGGGGCCATCCTTGCCGCACGGATCGCGGCTGAAACCGGTGTGCGCGCCGTAACCAGCTTTGACATGGGGGGGACGACGGCCAAGCTGTGCCTGATTGATGCTTTCCGCCCGCAGACCGCGCGCAGGTTCGAAATCGCAAGGGCCGCGCGCTTCATCAAAGGCTCAGGCATGCCGGTGCGCATCCCCGTGATCGAGATGATCGAAATCGGCGCAGGCGGCGGCTCGATTGCCAGGGTCGATCGGCTGGGTCGCCTGCAGGTTGGCCCCGAAAGTGCCGGCGCACAGCCAGGCCCTGCCGCCTTCGGCAATGGCGGCAGGGCGGCGACCGTGACAGACGCCGATGTGGTGCAGGGCCTGATCGAACCCGGCCGGTTTGCCGAAGGCCGCCTGACGATTGACACGGCAGCCGCCGAACAGGCAATCACCCTGGAAATCGGGAGCGCACTGGATTTGGCGCCGGACCTGGCCGCACGTGGTCTCAGCGAAATCGTCGACGAAAGCATGGCCGCCGCAGGTCGGATGCACGCGGTCGAGTCCGGAAAAGAGTTGGCAACCCGAGTGATGATCGCCTTTGGCGGCAATGGGCCATTGCACGCAACGCGAGTGGCCCGGCGATGTCAGGTCGACCAAATCGTGATCCCGAAGGACCCGGGCGTAGGGTCAGCGGTCGGATTTCTGTATGCGCCGGTCGCCTTCGAAATCGTCCGGTCGCGCTATGCCACGCTGGACCAGCCGGATCTCGACGGTCTCAACACCTTTTTTGACGAAATGACAGCCGAGGCGCTGACCGTGGTCCGTGCCGGTGCACCTGAAGCCGAGTTGTCGATCCGAAAACAGGCTTTCATGCGGTACCACGGCCAAGGTCATGAGATCGAGATCGCTCTTCCGGATCGGGCACTTGGTCCGGCAGACATCGAAATCCTGCGCCGGGATTTCGAATCCGAGTACAGCCGGTTGTTCCGCCGCGCGGTACCGGGAATGGCGATCGAGATTCTCAACTGGTCTGTCGAGATCTCGTCGCCCGCCCCTGCCCTCAGCCGGGTTCCTGACGTAGCCCAAAAGCGCACGGTGCGCCTGTGCGGCCATCGACGCATTCTGTGTGATGTCAGCGGGCATTGGTGCGACGCCGGTATCTACGATCGATCCGAGCTTGAACCCGGCGATAGCTTGCGCGGACCGGCGCTGATTACCGAGCCTCAAACCACCACATTCGTCAGCGCGGATTTTCAGGCCAGCGTCGATGGCGGCGGCAATCTCTGGCTCAACCGGATATAGGAGGACGTCGAATGAACACGACGGATACCCGTCTGCAGGTCATGTGGAACCGGCTGCTAGCGGTGGTCGAAGAACAGGGCCAGGCGCTGATCCGCGCCGCCTTTTCTCCGATCGTTCGTGAATGCGGCGACATATCCGCCGGCATTTTTGATGTACGCGGCCGTATGCTGGCCCAAGCCGTTACCGGAACGCCGGGCCACATCAACACGATGGCCGAAGCGGTTAAGACCCTGTGCGGGCGATACTCCCGCTCCGAAATGAAACCGGGCGACATCTTTCTGACCAACGATCCTTGGATCGCATCCGGCCATTTGAACGATTTCCTGCTGATGATGCCGGTCTTTCATCGTAGCAATGTGGTTGGGTTTACGGCCTGCACCTCGCATCTGGTCGACCTCGGCGGTTTCGGCATGGGTCCCGAAGGCTCGGATATCTTTGATGAGGGGCTTCGAATCCCGCCGTGCAAACTGGTCGACCAGGGTCAGTTGAACGCGCTGCTGATGGATATCGTCAAAGCCAACTCGCGCGAGCCCATCGCCAATGAGGGCGACATCTACGCATTGATCGCATGCTGCGAAACGGGCGCAGTGCGTCTTGCCGACATGATGGTCGAATTTGGCATCGATACTCTGGACAGTCTGGCCGATTACATCATCGAAACCTCGCGCCGCGGCACGATCGAGGCCATTTCGGCGCTGCCGAAGGGCACGTGGCGCAATGTGCTGACCGTCGATGGGTACGAGTGCGAGATCGATTTGCACGCAGCCCTGACCATCACGGACGACCGGGTTCTGGTCGACTTTTCGGGCACATCGGGCCTGTCGCGCAAAGGCATCAACGTGCCGCTCAACTATGCAACGGCTTACACGGTATTTGCCCTGCGCTGCATCATCGGCCCAGACATCCCCAACAACGCAGGCTCTTTGGCGCCATTCCACGTGACCGGACCGGCAGATTGCATTCTGAATGCGCAGCCCCCCGCTCCGGTGGCCATGCGCCATACGTTGGGACAGATGACCCCGGATCTGGTCTATGGCTGCCTGTCGCAGGCCCTGCCGGACCTTGTACCGGCCGAAGGCGCCTCGTGCATGTATGATCTGCCCCTGCGCCACGCTCCCGAGGCGGTTTCGCGTGGCGGCACGCAGTTTGCACTGGAACTGGTGTTCAGCGGCGGAACCGGCGCAAGGCCAAGCCTAGATGGCCTGTCGGCGACGGCCTTCCCCTCAGGTGTTTGGGGCAGCCAGGTCGAGACAACTGAGGCCGTCGCGCCTGTCCTGATCACGCGTCGCGAATTGCGCCAGGACAGCGGTGGCCCCGGTCGCCTCCGCGGCGGATTGGGGCAGGACATCGAAATACGCTCCTCCACCGGCGAGGATTTCATGCTGTTCCTTTCGGTCGAACGCATCGCAAACCCAGCCAAGGGACGGCACGGCGGACTGGCGGGCGCGCCCGGTCGCATCCGTCTCGGCCCCGACGGCCCGGACTTGCCGGGCAAGGGCGAGGTGCGAATTGGCGGCGGCGAAACGCTGATCTTCCAAACTCCGGGCGGCGGCGGATTTGGGCCACCCGATGAAAGGTCACCCTTGGCTGTTCGACAGGATGTGCGGGACGAGCTTGTGAGCGCCCGGGCCGCGCAGCATGTCTATGGGGTAAAGCCATGATCCGTCCCGTTTCCCATGTCGCTGCCATGTCACCTTATGCGTTGGCTCAGCTGGATCCGCCGGCAGGACAGCGCCTTGTTTCGCTGTCGCAGAACGAAAGCCTGCGCCCGCCAAGTCCCTTGGTCGGACAGGCCGTCGCAGAGGCGGCCGCGAACGGGCACCTCTACCCGGATCCGGACTGGACGGCACTGCGTGCGCGACTGGCGGAGCTTCATGGCCTGCCCGAGCAAGGTCTGTTGTGCGGGAACGGGTCGATGGAGCTGATTGCGGGTCTGGCGCTGGCCTTTGCCGGACCGGACGCCGCCGTTCTTGCCCCTGCGAACGCATACCCGTTTTTTCGTACCGTGGCTCAGTTGGCTCGCGCCCGTTTCGACACTGCCGCCGAGGTGGACGGATGCGTATCCGTCGACGCGCTTCTGGCGGCCGTGCAACCGGATACCAGGTTGGTGTTTGTGGCCAATCCCGGCAACCCGACAGGCACCCGTATCTCCCGCCGCGATCTGCTGCGGCTTCGGGAAGGGTTGCGGGACAACACCCTGCTTGTGATCGACGAGGCCTATGGCGAGTTCGCCGATGATCTGAACGAGCCGATGTTCGACCTTGTCGCGCGGGCGGACACGGTCGTTCTTCGAACTCTGTCCAAGGCCTACGGGCTGGCCGGGTTTCGCGTGGGCTGGGGCCTGTTCCCGCCGCAGATCGCCGTCCAGATACGCAAGGTGATGAGCCCAAACAACGTGTCGGTGTGCGGACAGGCGGCTGCCTTGGCCGCTCTGAACGATCAGAGCTACATGCGCGAGACATGTGCCCTCACTGCCGAGCTGCGCGACCGGTTCGCCAATCGCCTTCGGTCCGCCGGGTTCGACGTTCCCAAAAGTCATACCAACTTTCTTCTGATCCGCTTTGCGGACCAATCCACCGCGACCAGAGCCGACAAAGCCCTAAGGGAAAAAGGCATATTCCTGAGACCGCAATCCGGCGCGGGACTGGCCAATTGCCTACGTGCCACCATCGGTCAGACTGCCGACCTCGAACTTATGGCCGCGGTTCTGGAACATTGGGCCGAGGAGTTTCAGCCATGACACAGCCAAATTTCCACCCATCCAGAGGCCGGTCCCGTTTCGGCGTTCTCGTGCCGTTCACGAACACCAATCTCGAACCCGACATGACGATGCTGCGGCCCGAGGGCGTTTCACTGCACTTTGCCCGAATGGGTGGCTATGATCAGGAAGAAATACCCGATGCTGCCCAAATGCACGGTCTTGGCGCCGCCGATCTGGATGAGCCGCTCAGGCTTTTGCATGGTGTCCGGCCGGATGTCATTCTTTATGGGTGTACCTCGGCAACGCTGACCCATGGCCCGGCCTTCGATCGCGAACTTGCCGACCGTATCAGGACCAGCAGCGGGGCGCAGACCGTTACGGCCGCGGGCGCCTTGGTGCATGCGCTGCGTACGCTGGGGGCGACACGCATCGGCTTTGCCTCTCCCTATGTCGCAGACATCAATGACTTGGCAATCCGGTTCCTGGCCGAGACTGGCATTTCAACCGTGTCGCGGTCCGAAGTGACAGGCCAGCTGGACAATTACGGCCAAGGCACCCTGACCCCGCAGGCGGTGTTTGACCTGGGTTTGGCCGCAGACCGCCCCGAGGCCGAGGTGTTGGTTTTGTCCTGTACGGACATGCGCAGCGTGGAAATAATCGCCCGGCTTGAGAAAGCTGTCGGCAAGCCCGTTGTCACTTCAAATCAGGCGATGGCATTCCAAGCAATGCAAATGGCCGGGATCACCACGCCGCGGTCCGGATTTGGCCGGCTGATGCTGAACCTGCATCGCTGAAGTCTTAGCGCCAGAATGCGCAGTCGTTTCAGCCGAGGCTTTTTGGGGTGTTCAGATCTTAAACGCCCTCAATGCCTTGGATTGCTCGTGCTGAAAATACCCGTTGCGGTCACACAGGTCGTTCAAATCGGATTGCAGTTCCTTGGCCTCTTTCGTTCTGCCTTCCTGCACCAGAACCTGCACTTCGGCCGACAGCAGCCAGGCGACGAAGGCTTCCATCTCCATGTCACGCGCCAGTTCAAGACCTCGGTTCAGGACCAGCCGGGCATCCGGAAGTTCACCCAACACCGACTGCACCCGAGCCAGGGGAGCCGCTGCGAAACAGCACAAAACATCGATTCCAGCATCGTCCGACACGCGCAAGGCGCGGCGCAACGCAATGGCGGCGTCAGCCGGTTCATTTCGCTGCCAGCACCAGATCCCCCGCGCGATCAGCGCAAAACTCAGGTCATAGGCCTTGCCGGTTTCTTCGGCGATCGACAGCACCTCGCGGATACCTGCATCCGCTTCGTCAAACCGATGCATCATGCTGTTGGCGTTGGCACGGGTTGCAAGCCCGAGCACCGAAATCGACCCGGTGGTGCCCGCTTCGGCCACACGGAACACCGTCTGGAACAGATCCGCATGTTGATCGATCGCCGACCGTGCTGCCGCGAAGTTGCCGTGAAACCACGCAGCCTGGGCCAGTGCAAAGGCCGCGTTTGCCTGCAGGCGCGGATCTTCGGCGTCGGTTGCGGTTCGCAGCGCGCGCTCAGACACCTCCATTGCTTGCCGCACATCCGCCAAGATCGTCAGCATGATCGCCTGGTCGACCTGAAACGCAACGCGCGCGGATGTGTCCCCCAACGCGTCGGACAAGGCTTCCGCCTCGCGTGAGATGGTCAGGATGCGGTTGAAGTTGCCGCTGGCGACCAGCGAAACGCGCAGACCGCGTCGGGCGCGTAGCCCGAGGTCAACAGCCACCTGGTTACCGGTCCGCTTTTGAACTTGGTCGATGCACCGCAGGGCGTTTTCGAAATATGAGACGGCGGCCTCGAATGAAAACAGCTTGATCGACATCTCGCCGCACCGCGTATAAGCCTCGGCAGCCTCCAGCCAAAACTCGCCTTTGTCCGCGTGACGGGCGATGGACTGTGCCACGTCCAGATCGTCGGATGTGCCGCGGCTCAGCAGAGTTTCATAGATCGCACGGTGCAGCCTTGCGCGGCGCTGGCGTGGAATACTGCGATACCCAACCTTCTGCACCAACGCATGACTGAACCGCAGCTGCTGGCCGTCCTGAGATTCCGGCAGTTCAAGAAAACCGCGTTCCACCAAGGTCGAAATCTGGGCTTTGGCGTCGAAGCCCAGCCGTTGAAGCGTGTCGGCGAGAACGCCCCACGTCCACTGCAACCCGCCGACGGCAACCAGCTGCAGAGCTTTGCGGTCCTCGCTTTGCAGGGCATCAATCCGGGAGGCGATCAACGGTTGAACCCGGGCGGGGATCTCGATGTCGCCCAGGCTGTCCATCGCTCCGTCCTTGAACCCGGCTTGCGACATGCGGTCCCGCATGTGGTGGGCAAATTCTTCAACGAAAAGCGGTGTGCGGCCGCTCATGGCTTCGATGTATGAGCCCAACTGACCATCGATGTCGCTCTGGCCCAGCAAGCGCGTGATCAGGTCCTTGCAGGCCGCCTCGCCCAGCGGGGCGACCGGAACGACCTTGAGCAAGCCCATCGGGTCGTTCGTGAACAGGTTCGCGTTGCGCGATGTCAGGAGGATCAGAACATTCGTTCCCCGCACCTGCCCCAGCAGGTTGTCGATGACGTCCAGAGTCCCCTGGTCGGCCCAATGCAAATCCTCGAACAACAGAAGCAGGGGCTTGTCCTGCTTCATCGACAGAACCAGCCGCGACAGCATCTGGTTCAATTGCCTCCGTCGGCGAGACGGATCTACAGCCGAAAGCGCCGGTTCCGTTTGGAAACGGCTGAACAGTGAATACAGGGCCGATCGGGTATGCGCATCCAGGAACTTGGTCCCGCCCAGAACCTCGGACAGCTTTTGGTCCAGTTCGGCATCGGATTTGGTGTCCGACAGTCCCAAACGGGCATTGATCACGCGGGTGATCGGCAGATACGCAGCTTCCTGATCCAGCGAAAAGCAGTTGAACTCCAGAACCTGGTGCGCGCCCAGGGGCCAGTTCTCGACCAGCTCATGCAGCAGCCTGGATTTGCCGACGCCAGCCGCCCCCAGCAACAGAACCGAATTGCCCTTGCCGTCACGCGCCTGGTTCCACGCCGCAACAAGCTCGGCCAGTTCCCTTTCGCGCCCGACAAATGGCGACCGTTCGCGACGCGCCCGCGCCATCCAGCGCGACACCTGTTCTTTGCGGCCGGTGATTTCGAACAGCTTGATCGGACTCGCCCCCCCCGTCCAGCTCGAGATCGCCCACATGTGTATGGTCGAACAGATCACCGGCATTCTCCAAAACCTGACCGGAAACCGTGACCACGTTCTTTCTGGCGGCGGCCTCGATCTTGCTGGCGATGTTCATGACCGGTCCTAGAAAGGCCTGCTCTTCCCCGAGGGTGTGTTGCAACTGGCCCACCAGTAGTTCGCCGGAATGAACGCCAACCCGCACATCCAACTGCCGATCGTCCAGCTTGCCGATGCGGTCGATGATCCGCTGGGCGCTGGCTATTGCCTTGACCGCGTGATCCTCGTCCGCGTTCGGTGATCCAAAAACCGCGAGCGCGCCATCGCCGGTGAACAACGTGGTTGCGCCAAACTTTTCGCAGATCGACATGATCAGTTCGATGGCAGGGCCCAGATGGCTGACGGCGTCTTCGGGATCCAAACTGCCGATCATCATGGTCGAACGAACAATGTCGGCGAACAGAACCGTGCACATTCTGCGCTCGGTCGGTTCGATCTGGACCTGTTTCCTCATGTTCAAGCGCCCCCCGACTGCCCGAGTTCAGTATGTCGCTGATCCCGACCTTTTTCCAGACACCACGCAAGGGTGGCGCGGACCATCCACGGCATTGATATTGAGTAAAAAAACTATTAACAATTGGCCTTGTATTGCGAAAGGAACAATTATGAGTGACCACCATACTCGGGGTTTGACCCTGGAAGATGTTCAGCAGATCATTGGCCGCGGCATCCTTGACGAGGCCTTTCGAAAAGAATTCATCGACAATCCCGAAGGCGTAGTAAACCGCTTGGGAATCTCGCTCGATCAGGATGGCGAGGCGCGCAAGCTGTTGGCCGCGATTGGGAACGTCTTTTCCGGTGAATCCGACCTGAAGTCGGCGATGCAAGACATCAAGAATGCCTACGAAGATACGTCCGACGGTGTGATCCGGCCCCGCTGCGCGTAACTTCGCATGAGCGAAAGCGCGGCCGTCTCCAGTCACGACCAAGGCACAGCCCTGCATCAGCTGTGTCTGGTGTCCATGCCGTTTTCTTCTCTGCAACATCCCGGGCTTGGGATGTCTCTTCTCGCGCAGCTGGCGCGGGACAACGGCTTTGCGACGACCGAGAAGTACTTCAGCTTCGACTATGCCGAGGCGATCGGCCTCGATGAGTATTTCATGCTGTCTGATGGCCGCTGCTATCAGGCGCTGCTGGGTGAATGGATATTCAGCGATCTGATCTATCCGCGCAGCGATCTGGACGCGATGGACTACCTGACCACGGTGCTTGGTGACTATGTGTCCGGAGTCGAGTGGCTGGCGTTCATGCAAAACGCCATTGCCGCCCGAAAGCAGGCCGGAGCATTCGTCGAACGTTGCGCCGATGCGGTGATGGAACAGAACCCGACCGTGATCGGGATTACGTCTTCGTTCCAACAGGTCATGGCCTCGATCGCACTGGCCCGGGCTGTGCGGAAACGGTCAACCGACGTGATCATCGTCATGGGCGGAGCAAACTGCGAGGGGCCGCTCGGGCGCGCGCTTTTGAAGGCGCATCCTGAATTGGACGCGGTCTGCATTGGCGAAGGCGACCATGCCTTTCCCGAGTTTCTGAAAGCCTTGGGACCCAGCAGACCCTTGCCTGTGGTCGAGGGGTTTCTGAACCGGAGCCAATTGGATAACCCGCTGGAGGAGTCTCGACCGCGCCTGACCACGGATCTGGACACGCTGCCTATCCCGGACTTCAACGCCTTCTTTGAACAATTTCAAAGCACTACGGGGCTATCAGCGCGCCTTGTGCCATCGGCGACGATTGAAACATCGCGCGGCTGCTGGTGGGGAGCGAAACACCATTGCACTTTCTGCGGGCTGAACGGCCAATCGATGACCTACCGGAGCAAGTCAGCCGAGCGGGCTTATGCCGAATTCTGCACGCTTGCCGATCTCTATGGCCCGGATCTTGTCGTGGTCGACAACATTCTGGATCACCGCTACCTCAAGACCCTGATCCCGAAACTTGCGCAGGACACGAGACCATTCCTGATGCATTACGAGGTCAAATCAAACCTTTCGCCGACCGTGATCGCCCGTATGGCCGACGCCGGCGTTCGAAAGATCCAGCCGGGGATCGAGACCTTCGATACTCCGACCCTTGCGCATATGAGGAAAGGGGTCAGCGGAATTCAGAACATCCAGACGCTGAAGCTGTGTGCCGAGGCCGGAGTTTTTGTCGAGTGGTGTTTCCTCTACGGGTTTCCCGGTGAAAGCCCCGAGGCCTTCGAACGGATGGCAAAGCTTATTCCGCTGCTGCATCACCTGCAACCACCCGGCTCGATTGGACCCGTGCGAGCGGACCGGTTCAGCCCGTATTTTGAACACCCCGAGGCATTTGGGGTCGAGGTCGAACCAGCGAAGCCGTATTCCTTCATATTCGACCTGCCGCCCGAAGAAGTCTGGAATTTCGCCTACCATTTCGACATCGTCGACAACGGTCCAAGCCCGCCAGCGCAGCGCGCGGCGTCGACGCTGGATGCTCTTTCTGCATGGCAAAGCGAGGCCGGTACGTCAGCCCTCTACGTCGAGGGCAACACGGTGATCGACCGGCGAGCGTCAGGCAAACGCGTTGTTCACCAATTGGACGATGCGGCTCGGGCCATCCTTGACCTGAGCCCAGTGATCATCGGCAGGGCGCTTCTTGGTGATCAGGTATCCGACTTGTACGGGGTGGACGCTTTTGACTCTGCGATGGACCGCCTTGAGAAGCTTGGGCTGATTTATGTCGAGGACAAATCCGTGCTGTCCCTGGCCCTCAGATCGCCTGGCTTCCAGCGGGCGCCGACCTGGTCCGAGATCCGCAATGAGCCAGAACGTGCTTTCGCCGCTCAATTTCCCGCAGAATTCGCAAGTGAACAGGTAGCGGGACCACAACCCGCGGAATGAGACCGGACCCGGAGCGTATCAATTCCCCGGATCCGACTAACACTTATAGAGCGGCCCTGAACAATCCGGTCAGGTTTTCCTCGGTCAACTCGATGGGGTTGCCACCGCACGAGGGGTCGATGATCGCACCCTTGACCAGCTCCGGGATCGCATCCTCGGTCACGCCCAGATCGGACAGCTTGCGCGGGATGCCCAGCGAGTCGTTGAATTCCTGCACAAAGGCCCTGAACCCGTCGAACCCGCCCGAAATGCCCAGATAGGCTGCGGCTGCTTCGAACCGGTCGGCAATTACAGGCGCATTGAACTCCAGAACCGCAGGCATGCAGACCGCGTTGGTGGTGCCGTGATGGGTGTTGAACACCGCGCCGATCGGGTGGCTCATGGCGTGGATCGCGCCCAGCCCCTTCTGGAAAGCCGTTGCACCCATGGCGGCCGCGCTCATCATCTGGGCGCGGGCGTCGATGTCGGTGCCGTCCGCATAGGCGCGCGGCAGGTACTCCTTGACCAGCCGCATCCCTTCCAGCGCGATGCCCTGGCTCATCGGGTGGTAATGCGGGCTGGAATAGGCCTCGACACAATGCGCGAACGCATCCAGTCCGGTCCCGGCGGTGATGAATTTCGGCATGCCCACGGTCAGTTCAGGGTCGCAGATCACCACGGTCGGCAGCACCTTGGGGTGGAAGATGATCTTCTTGGCATGGGTTTCCGAGTTGGTGATGACGCTGGCGCGGCCGACTTCCGAGCCGGTGCCAGCCGTCGTCGGTACCGCGATGATCGGCGCGATCGCATCGGCATCCGCGCGGGTCCACCAATCGCCAATGTCCTCGAAATCCCAGACCGGGCGAGTCTGACCGGCCATGAAGGCAACCATCTTGCCCAGATCCAGCCCCGAACCACCGCCAAACGCGATCACACCGTCATGTTCACCCGCCTTGTAGGCGGCCACACCGGCCTCGAGGTTCTTTTCATTCGGGTTCGGATCGACCTCGCTGAACAGGCCCCGGCCCAGCCCGGCGGCCTCAAGAATGTCTAGCGTCGCGGCGGTGATCGGCAGATCGGCAAGGCCGCGGTCGGTCACCAGCAGCGGGCGCTTGATCCCAGCCGCCGCGCAGGCCTCGGGCAGTTCCTTGATGCGGCCCGCGCCGAATTTTATCGTGGTCGGATAGGACCAGTTTCCAACAAGACTCATGTCAGCTTTCCTTGTGTCTAAGGCCTGCCCCGGCGAGGGGGTCGGTCCGGGGCAGGCAAATCGTCCTCAGCCCGTCACCTTTTTCAGGTGGTAGGATTTGGGACGTGTCAGGTTGTGATATCCGATGATCGACAGGCCGCCGCCACGACCGGTATTCTTGCAGCCGGTCCAGCACAGACCCGGGTCCAGATAGTCGGCCCGGTTCATGAACACGGTTCCGGTTTCGATCCGGTCTCCGATGCGTTCGGCCCGCGCCACATCGCGCGTCCACAGCGAGGCGGTCAGGCCAAATTCGCTGTCGTTCATCAAGGCAATGGCCTCGTCATCCGAAGACACCTTCATGATCCCCACGACCGGGCCGAAGCTTTCGTCGCGCATCACGCGCATGTCGTGCGTGACGTTGGTCAGGATCTGCGGCGTCAGATAGGCGCCGCCGTCATCTCCGGCAAAGGTCTCGATATGCGCCACTGCACCGGCGGCCACGGCCTCGGCGATCTGGGCGCGCACCTCGTCGGCAAAACGCACGTTGGCCATCGGCCCCAGCGTCGTCTCCAGATCCAGCGGGTTGCCCAGCTTGTAGCCCCTGACGATCTCGACCGCCTTGGCGACGAAATCGTCATACAGGCTTTCGTGCACATAGATCCGCTCGATCCCGCAGCAGCACTGGCCCGAGTTGAACATGGCCCCGTCGATCAGCGTGTCGACCGCCGCGTCCAGATCGGCGTCCTCCATGACATAGCCCGGGTCCTTGCCCCCCAACTCGGTGCTGACGGGGGTAAAGGTACCGGCCGCCGCCCGCTCCATCGCCTGCCCTCCGGCGACCGAGCCGGTGAAATTCACGAAATCGAACGCCTTGCCGGCAATCAGATCGTTGGTCACGTCATGGCTCAGGAACAGGTTCTGGAACACGTCCTCGGGCACGCCAGCCGAGTGGAAGGCCCGCGCCATCCGCTCGCCCACCAACAAGGTCTGCGTGGCATGTTTCAGCACAACCGTATTGCCCGCGATCAAGGCCGGCGCCACAGTGTTGATCGCCGTCATGTACGGATAGTTCCAGGGCGCCACGACGAACACCACGCCATGCGGCACGCGCTTGATGTAGCGCTTGAACGTCTCGTCCTCGCCCACGGCGATATCAGCCAGCGCATCGCGCGCAATGCCCGCCATATAGGTCGCGCGTTCGTTGAAACCGCCGAACTCGCCACCATAGCGCACCGGCCGGCCCATCATCCGCGCCAGTTCCGGCACGATCTCGTCATTCATCGCACCCACGGCCGCAACTCCGGCCATCACCAGATCGATCCGCTCTTGCGGGGGCCGCGCTGCCCAATCCGCCTGCGCCGCCCGCGCCCGACCCGCTGCGGCGAATGCCGCGTCACGATCCAGCGTGTCCCGCTCGGCAAACACCGATCCGTCGATCGGCGAGATACATTTCAACACCTGACCCATTGGTCACTCCATCCTAAAGAAAAGCAGGCCCGCTGCTTCATCTGGCCAAAAATATCCCGGGGAGCGTGAGGGGCTGGCCCCTCACATCCGCCCTCTACGCCCGCTCGAACCCGCGGGCAATCTCCCAATCGGTCACCACGCGCTCGAATTCTTCGATCTCTACCTCGGCGGCACGTACATAGTGATCCACCACGTCATCGCCCATGGCCGCCCGCAGCATGGTCGAGCCATGCAATGCATTCCGCGCCGCGCGCAGGTTACCCGGAATCATGCCCGTATCCCCCTGATAGACGTCGCCCTTGGTCGGCGGCTGCAGCTCCAGCCCTTCCTCGATGCCCGCAATCCCGGCGGCCAGCATGCCCGCGATGGCCAGATAGGGGTTCATGTCCGAACCCGGAATCCGGCATTCCACGCGCACCGCCTTGGTGCCATCGCCACACAGCCGGAACCCCGCGGTGCGGTTGTCCACCGACCAGATGATCCGGGTGGGCGCAAAGGTGCCCTTCATGAACCGCTTGTAGCTGTTGATGTAGGGCGCCATGAAACAGGTGTAATCGGGCGCGTATTTCAGCAGGCCCGCCATGTAGTTTTTCATCAGGTCAGACATGCCCAGCGGATCGGCCTTGTCAAAAAATGCCGGTTGCCCGTCCGCCCACAGCGACTGATGGACATGTGACGAACTCCCGACCCGGTCGTGATGCCATTTCGGCAGGAAGGTCGCCGCATGGCCGCGCTGCCACGCGATCTCCTTGACCGCGTTTTTGGCGATCGAGTGATACTCGGCCGTCTGCATGGCCGGGGCGTATTTGATGTTCAGTTCTTCCTGCCCGGCCTCGGCCTCGCCCTTGGAGTTTTCGACCGGAATGCCCGCATCCCACAGGTGATTGCGGATCGGCCGCATCACATGCTCTTCCTTGGTGGTCTGCAGGATGTGGTAATCCTCGTTGTAGCCCGAGATCGGTTCCAGATCGCGGAAACCTTCCTTGCGTATCTGGTCAAAGCTCTTCTCGAACAGGAAAAACTCCAGCTCGGTGGCGCACATCGCGTCATAGCCCATGGCCTTCAGCCGGTTGACCTGCTTCTTTAAAATAGACCGAGGCGCGTGTGGAACCTCTTCATGCGTGTGGTGATCCAGCACGTCGCACATCACCATCACCGTGCCCTCCAGCCACGGCACCGGGCGCAGGGTGCTGAGGTCGGGCTTCATGACATAGTCGCCATAGCCGCGCTCCCAGCTGGTCGAGGCATAGCCATCCGGCGTCGCCATCTCGAGATCGGTGGCCAGCAGGTAATTGCAGCAATGGGTTTCTTCCCAAGCCCCGGCCACGAAATGGCCCGCGTGGAATCGTTTGCCCATCAAGCGGCCCTGCATGTCCACCATGCAGACCAGAACCGTATCGACCGAGCCTTCGGCAACCTGGGTCTTGAGCGTGTCGAAGTTGAGCATGAGCCACCTATTTCTGCGCCGGCGCCACCTGCCGGACTGACGTTTGCATCGGCCTGCCCCCGGTATGAGGGCAGGCCGGTTTCACCTTAGCCGTACCGGTAGGGACGGCCAGCCTTTTGCATGTCGGCATTGTACTTCTTGATGATCTCGACAACCTTGGCCTTGGTCTCGGACTCGGCTGCAATCTCATCCCAGAAGGCCACTGCGGCGGCTTCGACCTGCGCCCATTCTTCATCCGGGATCGAGGTCAGCTTCATCTTGTCACCATTCACGCGCAGCGATGCCTCGCCGCCCCAATACCACCACTGACGGTAGTAGTGCGACTGGTCGGTGCAGACGCGGAACAGGGTCTGCAGATCTTCGGGCAGTTCGTTCCAACGGTCCATGTTGGCAAAGAACGACCCTGCCCAGGCGCCCGAGATGTTGTTGGTCAGGAAGTAGTTGGTCACATCCGCCCAGCCGACGGTGTAGTCCTCAGTGATGCCCGACCAGGCGATGCCGTCCAGCTCGCCGGTCTGCACGGCGACCTCGATGTCCTCCCACGGCAAGGTCACCGGGACCACGCCGAACTGCGACAGGAACCGGCCCGCCGTCGGGAAGGTGAACACCCGCTTGCCCTGAAGGTCCGCCAGGCTGTTGATCGGGTCCTTGGTGGCGAAATGGCACGGATCCCACGCACCGGCCGAGATGTGCTTGACGCCCACCTTGGAATACTCTTCGTCCCATATCTCGTTCAGACCGTACTGGTTGAACAGGACGGGAACATCCAGCGAATAGCGCGACGCAAACGGGAAATAGCCGCCGAACACGGTTACTTCGGTGGGCGAGGCCATTGAGTCGTCATCCGACTGCACCGCGTCGATCGTGCCGCGCTGCATGGCGCGGAACAGCTCGCCCGTGGGCACCAGCTGGTCGGCATAGAACAGCTCGATCTGCATCCGGTCGCCGGCGATCTGGTTGAACATCTTGATGGCCGGGTCGATCACATGCTCGGCCAGCGCGGGGCCGGCATAGGTCTGCATGCGCCAGCGGATCGTGGATTGCGCAAGCGCCGGGGTGGCCAGCGCGGCTGCCGGGGCCGCGGCGGCCCCTTTCAGGAATGTGCGTCTGTTCGTCATCTTCTCTCTCCGTTGTCGGTTTCGATGGGCGAGAGACCAACCTCTCGCATGTGCCCCGGTATGTCCGGGGTCATTTGTTGTAGATGTAGTCGGGCAGCCACAGCGCGATCTGCGGGAAGGTCATGATGATGGCCAGCGCCAGCGTCATCACCATCACGAAGGGCAGGATCGAGCCGTAGATGTCGCGCAGCGAAATCTCGGGCGGGGCCATCGCCCGCATCAGGAACAGGTTATAGCCGAAGGGCGGCGTCATATAAGCGATCTGCGTGGTGATCGTGTACAGCACCCCGTACCAGATCAGGTCAAAGCCCAGTTCCCCCACCAGCGGCACATAGAGCGGCGCCACGATCACCAGCATCGCGGTGTCGTCCAGGAAGGTGCCCATCAGGATGAAGCTCAACTGCATCAGGATCAGGATCACCCAGGGGTTCAGACCCAGCCGTTCGGTGAACAGGGTCTCGATCGCGCGCACGGCGCCCAGCCCATCGAACACCGCACCAAAGGCCAGCGCGGCCAGGATGATCCACATGAACATGCAGGTGATGCCCAGGGTCGAGCGCACCGAGACCTCGAACACCTTGCGCGTCATCCGCCCTTTCAGCACGGCGGCGGCAAAAGCCGTCAGCGCGCCGATGGCAGAGCTTTCGACCAGCGAGGTCCAGCCATTGACGAAGGGCACCATCATCGCCGCGAAAATCGCCAGCGGCAGCAGTCCCGCGCGCAGCAGACGCAACTTTTCCGCCATCGGCACGTCGCGCTCTTCCTTCGACAGAGCCGGGCCAAGCTCGGGGTTTATCCGGCAGCGAATCACGATGTACAGGATGAACATCCCAGCCATCATCAAACCCGGCAGGATGCCCGCCAGCCACAGCTGACCCACCGGTTGACGCGCGATCATCGCATAAAGAACCAGCACCACCGACGGCGGCACGAGAATGCCCAGAGATGACCCGGCCTGGATCACCCCGGTCACCATCTTCTTGTCATAACCGCGTTTAAGAAGCTCGGGCAGCGCGATGGTGGCCCCGATCGCCATGCCTGCCACGCTCAGCCCGTTCATCGCCGAAATCAACACCATCAGCCCGATCGTTCCGATGGCCAGCCCGCCATTCAGTCCACCCATCCAGACATGAAACATCTTGTACAGGTCGTCAGCGATTTTGGACTCGGCCAGAACATATCCCATGAAGATGAACATCGGCAGCGTCAGCAGCGGGTACCATTTCATCAGCTTCATCGCGGCCGAAAACCCGATGTCATAGCCGCCGCGGTCGCCCCATAGCAGCAGCGCCGCCACCACGGCCACGAAACCGATGGCACCGAACACGCGCTGACCGGTCAGCAGCATCAGCATCATGGTCGAGAACATCAGGATGGCGATCAACTCATACGACATCAGATCACCTCGCGCGGGATGTCATCGCCCTTGAGGCGCAGAATATCTTTGAACAGTTCGGAAATGGCCTGCAGCAGCATCAGGATCAGCCCCACGACCATGATCACCTTGATCGGCCACAGATAGGGGCGCCACGCGGTCGGGCTGCGCTCGCCATATTGCAAGGAATAGCTGAGCGAGTCGAACCCGCCATAGATCATCACGCCGAGGTAGAAGATCAGGAACAGAACGGTGATGGCATCGGTCCAGGCCCGGCGCCGGTGCGACCATTCGCTGTAGAGAAGGTCCATCCGCACGTTCGAGCCCATCTGGATCGAATACGGCCCGCCCAGGATGTAATAGGCGACCATCGCAAACTGCGCGACTTCGAGCGTCCAGAGCGACGGAAGGAAAAAGGTCTTCGAGATCGACGACCACAGCAGGATGCCCATCATCACGAAGATGCCGTACATGACGACCCGCCCGATCCAGCGGTTCATGCGGTCGATGACCGCAATATATCCCCGCATGAAGCTCATACCTGCACCCCTGTCCTCATGTGTTCTGCCCTGCGTCGGAAAAGGTTTCGACCGTGGCGGCCAGTATTGGCGTCAATAGCCCCACGATCCGATTGACCCCGGTCGGCGTGTCGATCAGATCATTGCGGATCTCGATCATCACGTTGGGCAAGCCCCGCGCGATACCGTGCTCGCGCAGGGTGTGCGTGACACCATCCTCTGGCGAATAGGGTTCGTTCAACGCCACTCTCAGCCCGCAATGCGCTGCATGGTTCAGCATGACCTGAGCCGCACGGTCATCAGAGTCATGCAAAATCCCCAGTTCGACCGCCCGGGTCTTGCCGTTGTAGATTGGTGTGAAACTGTGGATCGTAATCAGAACAGGCGGTTCTGGGCGGCGGTCCAGCGTTTGCGACAAGAGACCCCGGAACGGTTTATAAATGTCGCGAACTCGCTGGGCGCGCTGTTCCGCGGTCAGACCATGATTGCCTGGCACCGCGAACACCTCGCTGCGCGGCGGCATCGAGTCTTCCCGTTCGGGCGGACGATTGCAGTCATAGACCAGCCGACTGACCCGCGAGTGTACGAGAGGCGCATCCAGGGCGCCGGCCAGTTCAACTGCAACCTCCAGTGCCCCGATATCCCAGGCCGCGTGTGAACGGGCCGCCACGTCGTCCAACCCCAGCCCATCCAAAGCCGCAGGAATGAACCGGCTTGCGTGTTCGCACACCAGAACCGCGCGCGCCACGCCACGCGCGTTCAACACACGTGCGGCGGGCACTTCCAGCGGGGATAACAGAGATGACTCGGTCTTGGACTGCATGCGTAGCATTTGTTACAGCGGCCTTGAGCCTGTCAAGAAAATTTCTGTAGACAAAATTACAATCGCTCATATCCTGTAGCAAATTGAATAATATGAGGGCGCCGATGGCCTCTGTCGCCAAAACGGTCAAACAACGCATTCAGGACGAACTTGAAGGCCTGACCCGCTCGGAACGGCAGCTGGGATCGGTCCTGTTGCAGGATTATCCGATGGGTGGGCTGCAATCGATCACCAAGCTGGCCGCGGCGGCGCAGGTGTCCACCCCGACGGTCATTCGCATGGCGAGAAAACTGGGTTTCGATGGGTTCCCGGCGCTGCAGGAGGCGCTGCGTGAAGAAGTTGCGGCACAGATCCAAAAGCCGATCTCGAAACGCGACGCCTGGATCGTGGATGATGAAACCGAGCATCCGATCACGCGTTTTGCCCAAGCCGTTTGGACCAACATGCGCCACACACTGGAGCGGCTGGACAAGTCGATGTTCGACGCGGTAGCCCAGTTGCTGGCCGATACCGAGCGCCATCTGTATGTCGTGGGCGGCCGCATCACCCGCTCGAACGCCGACTATCTGTTCAACCACATGCAGATCATCCGGCCCAACGTGACGATGCTGGGCAACTCGGCCAACGTATGGCCGCAATACCTGCTGGACATGGACGAAAGCTCGGTTCTGGTCATCTTCGACATCCGCCGCTACGAGGCGCATCTGGAAAAGCTGGCGCAAGTTGCGTCCGATCGCGGGGTGACCGTCGTGCTATTCACCGACCAATGGGGGTCGCCCATCGGCAAATCGGCCAACTATACCTTTCACGCTCTGGTCGAAGCTCCATCAAGCTGGGATTCGACGATCGCCCTTCAACTCATTTCGGAAACCTTGATTGCGGAGGTTCAGGAGGCGCGCTGGGAAGAAAGCAAGGAGCGTATCGAGGAGTTGGAGCGCTATTTCTCGACCACACGGATCTTCCGCAGCCACGAGGCGTGACGAACGAACCATCGCCTGTGCGCCGGATTTTGGTTGGAAATGCCGCATCTGCTTGGTAGCCATTGGGCAATCTCTAAAAAACCGGGCTAGGCTGTTCTGCTAAGATTAGCCTATGTCTGCGCGGAAGCACGATACCTTTTGCGTTCCGCGAATAGCCAGTTCACACCGCCTCGAGATTCCCAAGCAGGATCGACGTCATGTCCACACTGAACATCCCATCCAGGGCGGTAACCGCAGCGCCGGTTTGATAGTCGACATTCGTGGGCGTGATTGAGGAAAGATCGGCGTTCTGATCCAGATAAACCCATTCCGGCTCGTGTGCGGTGGGCAACCCAACGGCAACCTGCAGGATCGCCAGGGCATCCAGTGCATTGACGGTGCCATCCCGGGTGATATCGGCCGCGATCAGGTTTTCGGGGGCTGCGGGTCCCCAGGTTGGTCCCAAACCGACCGCTATCCGCAAAACCTGTAGCGCATCCAGGGCCGTGATCTCTCCGCTGGCATGGGAATACGATTTGATGATGTCCACGTGACCCGACAACGAACCTGATGGCAAATCAAGATCGAATTGGCCCTGATCGTCGGCCTGTACCGATATCGGGCTGTTTCCAACTGGCGTGAACACGATCTCAGCATCGCTCAGCGCGGGGTTTGAACCGGAAGAATCTACCGTGACTGGACCCGTCACACCGGCCGAGGCCTCGGGCCCCGTGAGCACGCCAAAGTCAACAGGGATGTGATCCGGCCCCTCGAAACCGGACCCGAAGATTTCGGCGCTGGTGAGTGTGCCACCGTCGGCCGAAATTAGATCGACGGTTTCATCCATAAACTCAATCCGAGCCCCTTGTGCCGTTGACGTCACGGTCAGCTGCCCGGGGTCGCGCAACATCGGGTAGTCGAACAGATCCAACCGATCGGTTCCGGCCTCGAAATCCGTGATCGTCGTCAATCCACTGCCGAATCGCATAACGAAGATGTCCGCGCCGGAACCGCCCTGCATGGTGGTTTCACTGCGACCGGCAATCAGAATGTCGTCACCGGCACCGCCCTGCAAATCAGTGTCCAGAACGCCGGCGCTCAGCATGTCGTCCTGAGCGGTTCCAGTTACGATTCCATTCCCCTCGATGACATTGCCCAAGGAGTCCAAAGACACTGTCAGCTGGGTTAGCCCTGCATCCTGCTGCGATGCCACAAAGATCTGAAGGTCGTCGCCAACATGGGCCACCTCGATGGTCTCAACATTCTGAAGACCGCTATCCAGCGTATCCGCAAAGCTGTCCAGGTAGATCAGCTTGCCATCAGGGGTCATCGTCAGCAGGGTCACCCCGTCATCTCCGCCACCGGCAACGACAAAGACACGTCCATCGGCTTCGACGACCTTCATGTCCTGAACTGCGCCAAAACGGGTACCCAACGTGTCCAACGCATGATCCTGTGGAACCAGTGTTCCGTCTGCGCGCAGCTCCATCACACTGATGGAGCTGCTGCTGGACCCGGCTACCAGAACCCAGCTGTGTCCATACGCATCAACGGTTTCCAACGCTGTCGGAGAACTGATCCCAAGCGTTTGGGTTGCCGTGTTGTCCAATTCGATCAGCGTCCCGCTTCCCTGATCGGCGCTGAACACCCGGATCGCATTGTCGGCGGCATTGGCGGTGACGACATACTGGTTGCTGCCCACCGCCGCGGTCTGCATCGCCCCGGCATTACCCGCGACCGAGCCGACATGACTGAGCGAACCATTCGAGTTCACCACGTAGGTGCCGATGAGCCCACTGTCCTGATGGGCGACCGTCAGGTAGTCGACCGCCCCCACCGAGTATTGGACCAATGCGGTGACATCACCGCCGCCGGGAATCGCCGCCGTTTCCTGCAGCGCCCCGATCGTGCCATCGGTATTCAACTCGTACCCGACAAGGCCCGTGGCTGTATCGACGTCCAGTGCCAACAGATCGCTTGCGCCCAATGCGACCAGAGCACCAAGGCTGCCGACCTGCAGCGATATGGTGCCGCTGAAATACTGATCGTCGTGGAATTGCGGAGCCCCACCATCCACAAGCTGCCAGACCACGATGCCGCCGCCAGCCCGGGTCGTGCTGTACAGATACGAAACACCGTTAAACGTTTTTAAAGCCGTATCGCCGATACCTGAATCGAGCGCCGGACTCCCCGTTGCAACCACTCTTTCGAACTGAAGCATCAACTCAGATCACCCCCAATGCCATCGCTGGCAGTCCTTTCAAGGGTGACGCGGTGCCAAGGCAAAGACGAGAACGAAATTGTGGTGAAAACGAGGAATTCGGCTCCAGATTAACTCAATTTTTCAAGGTCCGACCGCATGAAAAACTCGGCAGCAGGAAAGAAGAACAGAACTTGGCTTCTTCGGTCTTGTCGCGCGGGTATCCGCGGCCACCAATTGTGAGGACATGATGACGATGAAACCTGTTTCGCACGAAGTCTCCATCCAGAAGGACTCACCAGATGCAGAGCATGAGAAGCATGTCCGCAGATGGGTCAAAGCGCGTCTGCGCCGATGGGCCGGATCGGGAGTCGGCGGTGGTTTGGCCTCTGCCCTTCTGGCCTTGCCGGCGCTGGCCCAAGCCACTGAGGAGGAGTTGAGCACATTTCAGTTTGCCGATGTCCTGCCCGGTGTCCAGTCGGTCAAACTGCTGCCAAACGGCGACGTCCAACTGAAGCTCTTGGACGGTCGCACAGTCCTGGTTTCCGCGGAAAACGTGCACGTTCTGGACAACGGTTCGATCATGATTGCCGAAGACGTGGCCGTTGAAGTCGCGCAGCTTGCAGTGGCCGCTGAAGCCGCCGGAGCAGCGGCAGCTGGTGGTGGCGGCATGGGAGCCGCAGGCGCGGTTCTGGGTGGTTTGGGTCTGGCCGGTGCGGCCGCCGCTGGCGGCGGTGGCGGCGAAGATGTCGCGACGCCCGAGGAATCTCCGCGCCCGCCCAGTCTGAACCTGTCACAGTTGCAGGGAAATTCGCTCAACAGCACCACCGCCAAGGCGTCAGCACCTGATGGCACCGTTTCGGTCGAAGTAACCATCGGGTCGGTCACCAAAACCGTTTCAGCGGGGCCGGACGGCAGTTGGAGCGTTTCGCTGAGCCAAGTCGAGGCGGCAGGGTTGCCTCAGGGGGTCACATCCGTGACGATCCGACACCTGGATGGAGCGGGAGACGAGATCGCTGTCGAAACAGCCTCGTTCAACATCGACACCATCGCTCCGACCATCGCGGTAACAGGATTTTCCCACGGGGCGGTCATGAATGCGGCCGAGAGCGCGTCAGATCTGGAAATCAGTGGTACGACCGATGCGGAAAACGGTCAGATGGTGACTGTGGGGTTGAACGGTCAGATCTATACCGCAACAGTGTCCGGCGGCACTTGGAGCGTCACGGTTCCGGCCGCCGATCTGGCGTCACTGCCCGATGGCGCGACCGTCACTGTGACCGCTGATGTGGTGGATCGGGCAGGCAATCCGGCGGCTCAAGCCACCAACAGCTTTGATACTGACTTTTCCGCCCCAGCCATAACAATAGACCCTGTCGCAGGCGGCCAGATTGATCTTGTAGACGTCGGATCGGACCTGACGATTACCGGCACGACGACCGGCGAAGATGGCCAACCGGTTGTGCTGACCTTCAATGGCCAGACTTACAGCGGCATCGCCTCAGGCGGTGCTTGGAGTGTGACCGTTCCCGCAGCCGACCTCGGCGTTCTGGTCAGTGGCAGCCCCATCAGCATCAGTGCCGCGATCAGCGATGCCGCCGGAAACCCGGCCACGCCTGCTGCGGTTTCGGTACCCGTGG
Source organism: Ruegeria sp. CI5 (assembly GCF_056536885.1). Lineage (NCBI taxonomy): Bacteria > Pseudomonadati > Pseudomonadota > Alphaproteobacteria > Rhodobacterales > Roseobacteraceae > Ruegeria > Ruegeria sp. CI5. The sequence continues at coordinate 17,612 of NZ_JBQFQN010000002.1, read as the reverse complement.
ATCTGAGCGGACCGTCCATCTCGATTTCGCCTCTATCCGTCGGTTCGGTGTTGAACGCAGTCGAAGTCGGGGCGGATCTGACGATCAGCGGCACGACCGGAAATGTCACCGATGGCCAGACAGTCACCGTAACTTTGGACGGGCAGACCTACACGGGCCCTGTGTCCGGAGGGACGTGGAGCGTGACCGTGCCGAGCGCGGATTTGATTGCCTTGGCCGACGGCGCAACTTTCACCATCACCGCCGACGTGACGGATGCCGATGGCCTCGTGGCCCCGCAGGCGAGTGCAGGAGTTTCCAAAGACGCAACCGCCCCAACGATCAGCATCGACACGTTTTCGGACGGCTTGGTCATGAACGCGGTCGAACAGGGAACCAACCTCAGCATATCCGGAACGACGACCGCCGAAGACGGCCAGACCGTGACCATAGGAATGAACGGCCAAACCTACAGCGCCACCGTTTCAGGTGGAAACTGGAGTGTCAGCGTTCCCGCAACCGATCTAGCCGGCCTCTCCGACGGAGCCACCGTCACCGTGACCGCCGATGTTTCGGACCTTGCTGGGAACCCGGCCGCACAGGCCACTGGCAGCTTCGACACGGACTTTACGGCCCCCACTCTGTCAATCTCGACGGTATCGGCCGGGGGCACCATGAACCTGGCAGAGCAATCCGGCGGAATGACCGTCTCTGGCATTTCCGACGCGCCTGATGGCACGATCGTCTCGATCCAGGTTCAACGAGCGGACGGGACTGTGGATGTCTCAGGCACCGCTACAGTGACGAGTGGCGCGTGGACCTACACCGCTTCACCCCTCGACCTTAGCGGCCTGCAAGATGCCGAATCCTACACGATTTCCGCGTCAGTCAGCGACGCAGCCGGAAATACACAGACGACTTCGACTGGGTTCAACACCGATTTCAGCGCCCCGACCATCTCACTGAACCCCCTGGGAACTGGATCGGTTCTAGACGTCACCGAGAAGGAAAGCGACCTGACAGTATCGGGGACAACGACAGCCGAAGACGGGCAAACCATTACTGTCGGGCTGAACGGGCAGACCTATACTGCCACCGCTTTGGGTGGGGTCTGGTCGACCACCATTCCTACGGCTGATCTGAACGCTCTTTCTGACGGAGCAACTTATTCTATCACCGCATCGGTTTCGGACATGGCTGGCAACCCCGCTTCTCAGGCGGCAGCCTCGGTGACCACCGACTACCGACCCATCCTGACCTTGAATGAGGTCGGTACCAACGACGCGGTTTCGCTGAGTGACGCGCAATCCAGCGGCCTGACGGTCAGCGGTTCATCCATAGGGCTCGGCGCGGGACAAACCGTTGAGGTGATGCTGAACTCGGTCGCTGTCGGCACAGCCACGGTTGCGGCCAACGGCACGTGGAGCCTGAACGTACCTGCCACGGCGTTTTCGGGTACAACGGCGGGTGACCTTTTGGATTTTTCGGTTTCAGCGACGGTTGCCGGAGGACCGAACCCCCTACCCGCGACAGACCAGGCGACGGCTCACATTCCAGCGGCCTATTTCATTTCCGAGGCAGGCCGGAGCGGGTCGACGATAACCTTGGAAATACATGCCGATGCGGGCCGGGACATATCCAGTGGGTTGGCTTTCACGGCCAACTTGGGTTTTGACCCCGCGGTCGTGACCTTTGACACAGGATCCGAGGTCGAAAACACCGATTTTGATCTGTTTCTGGCAAACCCGAACGGGCCGGCGGAAATCAGTTTTGGCGGAGCTGCGACAAGCTTCAGCGACCTGACCAAGCCTGTCGTGACGTTCACGATGACGGTGCTGGACCCGACGAAGCCGATCGAGTTGACGATCAACACGCCCGACGGTGGCCCGACCCATTGGGTGTTGGGAACAGACGGCGCAGACACATTGGCGGCCACGGGTATCGACGTTGTCATCCGCGGTGGGGACGGCGACGATGTGATCGATCTGTCCGGCGCTGGCCGGGATCTTATCGTTTTCGAAGCGGACCCGACGGCCAACGGCACCGACGTCGTAACGGGTTTCACCCTGGGGCCTGCAGCCGACATGGCCGACGCCATTATGTTCAGCGGGTTAGATGTCTCATCGCTTCGCGGTGATGGAACAGGTGTCGAAACACTGGCGATTGGCGACATGATCGCGACCAACACAGGGTTTGTAGGGCTGGCAACCACACTCACCGATCTGACAACCGGTACTCTGGAAGCCGCCGCCGAAACGCTTACCGGGGCTCACGCCGGAGATGAGATCTATCTACTGGCCAGCGATGGAACTGACAGTGTGCTGGTCAAGGTGGACTATTCCGCCCCAACCTCCGCCACGGTCAGCGCGGTCGCGCAGTTTGACGGCCTGGGTGATCTGAGTGGTCTGAGCAGCGACAACATTCTGCATACCGATCCGACCGGCGCGTCAAGTTGATCCTGACAGGCATGAAAAGGTGGGGCCGCCCCGGCCCTTCCTAACGGACCAGCGGAGACATAAATGGCACAGAACGGCCCAGTACCCGTCACTTTCGACAGGCATTCCGATTGCTCGTGGCACAGATTTACATCCTACGATTTCGCGCGCTGCAGATTTGAGTGCGAGATCGTAAGTGCGGAAGTCTCAGAAGCCGCCGCCTCTTTTCCAATTGCTTTTCGATCCTCGGGGGGCGGGGTATCGCCGCATGCTATTCTGGCGACCGCAGCTTCTTCTGAAACACCATTCATTTCGGGCCAAGGACACTGGCGGGCCACCTATGTTCCTTCCTTGCTGAGATGCCATCCATTTTCGATCGAACTGGTCGGTGGCGAAGCAGGATCGCGCACCAACTCAGGCAAGCTTGTCGTAGATGAAACCACCGGACTCGTGTCCTGTGACCAATCCGGCAGCCCGTTCTTCGCAAAGGACGGCTCGATCTCCTCTGAACTGGAAACCCTGAAGGGCTTCTTCAAGGGCTTTCTGGCCGATCGAAACGCAACCCGACGTGCCTGCGCGCTGATAAAGGAATTGGGCCTATTCGTCGAATTGACCCGTTTTAAGGATGCGGAGTTGCCCGACGGTTGGATGAACGTGGACTTTCGACGCTTCAACCAACTTGGGCCGGCGCAGACAGCGGTTCTGCAATCTAGCGGAGCGATGCAGTTGATTTACGCTCATCAAGTCTCGCTCAACCATCTTCTGTGGATGCACCACTGCCAGACGCATTCTCCCAAGGTGATCAGCACTACCGCAAACGGCAGGGACTCCGACCTTGTGGGGTTCTTGGATGCCATTGCCGCGGAACGAGACTTGTCGGACGCGGAGGCCAAATATGCCTACATCTGATCGACTCATCTTCCCTCTGCTGATCGGTTTGGTGGCCGTGCTCACTGCGGCTTGTGAGCCGGTTCCGGATCTTGCCCCTATTGAGATGGCTTTTTCAGAAGGATCAACGGGCGCTGGCGCGACAAAGCCGTCGGGCCATCTGACTCGCAGTTCATTCGGCCAGAGAATACGGCGCGCGGTAGAAACCAGCCCTAACCTGGCACAGAGTGAGACCGGCGTTGACGCCGCCTTTGCCGATATGGACGCGGCAGAAGGAGCCTTTCTTCCGCAGGTGTCACTTGGCGTGAATGCCCGATCGGAACGGGTGGATTCGGATATTGCGGATGTATCGCCATATCTGCGGGTTTCACAGCTTGTATACGACGGGGGAGCTGCCGCCGGAGACTTGGCAGCGGCGCGGGCCCGGGTCCTCGAAAGCCGCGGCGATCAGCTTCAAACCGCAGCCGCGACGGCCCTTGCCGCAATTGAAACCTATGTGTTGGTCATCGACCGGCGGAAAATCGTTGAAATCGCTTGGGAAAACGTCCGCCGCCATGAGGAGATCGAGAAACAGATCTCCGACCGCGCCGCGCAAGGGGCCGGTTCCGCGGCCGACGTTTTGACGGCGCGCTCTCGGGTCGCGGATGCCAGGACCAAGTTGGCGGATGCCCGGGCTCAGGCTGATCGTGCCAATGCGCGATTCCAAGAGGTGTTCGGGACCCCACCAGGCAAACTGGATCCCCCTATCCCAGCGCCCAACCTGTCGAAAAGCGACGCCGTCATCGTGATGGACAGCCCGCAGGTTCGACGCGCAGACGCTGCGGTTCTGGCGGCACAGGCAGACCGCTCTGCCGCAATTGCGAGGCGTCAGCCGGACGTGCGGGTTTCGGCATTTGCCAACCAGGACGACAGCAGGGACGCGAATTTCGGCGTAGACCTGTCGGTCAACTATGAGCTGGACAGCACCGGTCAACGGCGGGCTGCAATTGCCGCCGCCGAAGCGCGGGTCAAACAAGCGGAATATGCCCGTGAGGTTCTTGTTCGGGAAATCCAGCGCGAGCTAGGTTTCATTCGATCCGACCAAAAAGCCGGCGCCCAGCGTCTGCGCGAGGCCCGCATCGCAGTTGCCGCAAATGCCGACAGCGTTGACGCCACTCAAGAGCAATTCCAGATAGGGCGCAGCGGCTTGATCGAAATACTGGACGCGCAGCGCGATTATGTGAACGCCCAAGAGCGCCTGATCCTGGCGGAGCAGAATTTCTTCCTAACTAACTACGCCGCGCTCAGCCTTACGGGCGACATCATTGATCTGCTCGGCATCCAGCTCAGAACATGGGGCAACAGACCATGACCCAAAGCAGCCAGCCTCCTACATCCCTGCCCCTCACCAACTTTGAGGCATGTCTGCTGCATGTGGCGGCAGAGCTTGGCCGGCCATTGACCAAAGCCAGCCTTTTGGCGGCCCAGTCCTCGGTCTCTGGTGGGTTGAAGGTGCAAGACGCGATCGCACTGGCCCATGACCATGGGTTGCAGGCGGGCTTCGGGCCGCGCCGGCTGTCGGAGTTTGATTCCAGCCTCGCACCGGCGATACTGTTGCTCGAGGACCAGCGGGCCGTGGTTTACCATGGCCGTTCGAAGTCTGGCCGTCTGTTGATCCACGACCCAGAGCTTGGAGACAGCATAGGTGAGATGGATGAATGCCAGCTCGATGTCGTCTATTCTGGCTATGCGATGTTGTTTCGTCGAGCATACTCCGAGGAAATCAAAAACAACCCAAGCCAACCAAGCCGTCACTGGTTCCGATCAGCGCTTGTGGCCAATCGGTGGTCGTACTTGCAGGTTGCTCTGGCCGCGGCTCTGACGAATATTCTGGGGCTTTCAACCTCGGTTTTCATCATGACCGTCTATGACCGGGTTCTGCCAAATGAAGCCGTGGAATCTCTGGTCGCCTTGACCATTGGTGTCGGCATCGCGCTGATTTTTGATTTTGTGCTGAAGATCCTGCGCGCCAGTTTCATCGACCGGGCGGGACAGAATGCGGACACGTTGATGGGCCGACGTGTTTTCGATCAACTTCTGAATATCCAGATGAAGTCCCGAACCGGCTCAACCGGCGCCATGGCGAACACGGTGCGTGAGTTCGAAACACTCCGCGAGTTCTTCACATCGGCTACGCTGGTCATGGTGGTTGATTTGCCGTTCATCGGTCTGTTTTTGGTTACGATCTACATGGTCGGCGGACCGCTGGTCCTGATCCCAGCTCTCGCCGTACCAGTCGTGCTGGTCGCCGGGCTCGCCATTCAGCCGCTCTTGTCCCGCTTGGCGGAACGCAGTTTTTTTGATGGCCAATCAAAGCAATCCGTGCTGATCGAAACTCTGGCCGGTCTGGAAACGATCAAGACGACCACTGCGGCCGGTACAATGCGGCGACGCTGGGAAGAGGCGATCGAACGACAATCCGGCAACAGTGTTCGGTCGCGTGCCATCACTCAATTCGCCTTGAACCTGACCGGTTTCACGCAGCAGGCGGCCCAGGTCCTGATCGTATTTTATGGTGTTTTTCTGATAGCGGACGGCCTGACCAGCATGGGCGCTTTGGTCGCCTCAGTGATGCTGACCGGACGGGCTTTGGCACCTCTTGGTCAGCTGTCTCAAACACTGACTCGGTTCAACCAGGCGCGCAGTGCATACCGGAACCTAGACGCAATGATGCAAGCCGACAGTGAGAGGCCGTCGGGGCGCACCTGGATCAGCCGCTCCAACTTCAAAGGGCGCATCACGTTCAACAACGTGTATTTCGCCTACCCAGACCAGGATGAGGACACACTGAAAGGCGTGTCCTTCGACATCAAACCAGGGGAAAAAGTTGCGATTCTCGGGCGGATCGGATCAGGAAAAAGCACCATCGCAAGACTGCTTCTGGGATTGTACCAGCCCCGTGTCGGTTCGGTTCTTTTGGATGGGATTGACATCCGCCAGATTGATCCGGGGGACCTTCGGCGCAACATAGGGTCGGTCCTGCAGGATATTTGGTTGTTTTCGGGCTCGGTCCGCGAAAACATTATGGCCGGCGCGGTCCGCCCGCGCGACGAAGATCTAATCCGGGCCGGGCGCATTTCCGGCGTCGAAGACTTTGTATCGCGGCATCCCATCGGGTACGATCTTATGCTGGCCGAACGTGGCGAGGGGCTCTCGGGCGGGCAACGTCAGACGATCGCCCTAGCCCGGGCATTGATCGGGCAGCCGCCTGTCCTGTTGCTGGACGAACCCACCAGCGCGATGGATCTCAAGAACGAGGCAAACATCATTCAGCGGCTGAAAGCAGCGGCTACGGATACGACTATGGTCATCGTTACCCATCGGGCCAGTCTGCTGGAACTGGTCGACCGGGTCATCGTGATCGAAAACGGCAAAGTGGGCGTTGACGCCGTCAAGTCTGTTCTCACCAAACGAGCCAAAGACGCGCGGAGGCACATGAATGTCGCGGCATCCTGACCTTGCAAGATTGGCCCGCGAGATGAACGGCGGCTCGGGGTTTCGCGGTTCGGTATTGCTGCTGGCAGTGTTGGGCTGCATGCTGACGGCCGGCGTCTGGGCTTTCGTCACCGAACTGGACGATGTGGTTCGCGCGGACGGTCGCGTTGTGCCTTCTGGCGACGTTCAGGTGATCGAAGCGACCGAACCCGGGGTTCTTCAAGCTGTTCATGTTCAAGAGGGTCAGATCGTCGACAAGAACGCTCGGCTGCTGGAATTGGACGCAACGCAAATCGGCAGCGAGCTGGATACCGAGCGGCAACGGGCATTGGGACTACGGGCGCGTATTAAGCGATTGCAGGCCGAAATTGACGGATCCGATTTGCGGTTCGAGCCCGAGCTTGTGCAACAAGCACCGGACGTCGTTCGCTCGGAAACGTCTCTGTATCTCGGGCGAAAAACGGAGTTGGCCGACGAGATCGCCATTCTGGAACGCCAACGTGAGCAGAGGCAGCGCGAATTGGAAGAGGGGTTGGTGGACCGGGTCACTGCCGAAGAAACACTCAAGGTCTTGTCCGAAGAGCGCGCCTTGATGGAGCCTCTGGTCCGCCGCAAGATGGAACCTGCGACAACTCTGCTGGCCCTGCGACGCAACGAGGCGGAATGGAAGGGCCGCAAGGTAAGAGCCGAGGCCGCGGCAAACCGTCTGGAAACCGGGCTGAGTGAAATCGATGACCGCATCACGGCCGCCAAAAGCCGGTTTCGCAGCGCCGCACTGACCGATCTTGCCATTGCCACTGCGCAGCTTGCGGCGCTTGAGCCCGCCCTGCCCGCGTTGGAGAACCGCGCGGCGCGCGCGCAGGTTCGTGCGCCAGTCCGGGGCATCGTAAACCGAATCCACCGCACGACCTTGGGCGGTTTGGCCCGCAGCGGCGAGGATCTTGTCGAAATCGTTCCGCTGGACGACAACCTGCTGGTCGAAGCCTATGTCCGCCCTGACGACATCGCATTCCTGCGCGCAGGTCAGCAGGTCAAGGTCAAGATCACTGCCTACGATTTTGCCAGATACGGCGCGCTGGATGGCGAAATTGTTCGCATCGGTGCGGATACGATTACACGGTCAGAGCGGCAGGACGAGGAAGTCTTCGTGGTCGAAATCCGAACCAGCGGAACCTTGTTGGACGCCGATGGCTTGGCGGTAGAAATCATACCGGGGATGATTGCACAAGTTGACATTCTGGCCGGCAGGAAGACCGTTCTCGACTACCTCATCCAGCCTGTTCTCAAGGTAAAGAACCAGGCTTTGCGGGATTGATTATGCAGCCGGTGTCTTGAATTGCTGATCGAACAGGCGGCGGAAGCTGCCATTCTGTTCCATCAACTCATCCAACTTGCCCTGTTCGATCACCTGACCATCCTGGACAACCATGATCTTGTCTGCCTCAAGCACGGTCGACAGACGGTGAGCGATGACGATCGTGGTCACGTTCTCCGTCAGCTTATCCAACGCCTGCTTCACCAGAGCCTCGGACTCGGCATCCAGCGCGCTGGTGGCTTCGTCGAGCAGCAGAATTTCAGCCTTCCGAAGAATGGCTCGGGCAATTGCCAGACGCTGTTTCTGCCCTCCCGACAGAAACGCACCGTTCTCTCCGACTTCGGTGTCGTATCCCTTGGGCAGCGACATGATGAAGTCATGCGCATGCGCGGCTTTGGCCGCATCGCGAATCTCGTCCTCGGTCGCATCGGGACGGGCGTATCGGAGGTTTTCCATGACCGTCGCGGAGAACAAAAACGTATCCTGGCCAACATAAGAAATTTTGCGCCGCAACGAGGCAAAGCTGACATCCTGCAAATTCTGTCCGTCGATCTCGACATAGCCTTGGTCAGGATCGTAGAACCGCATGATGAGGCCGAAGATGGTAGACTTGCCTCCACCCGACTGCCCCACCAGAGCGGTTGTCTTTCCAGCCTCGAAGGTCAGGTTCATTCCATTGATCACCGGCATGCCGCCGCTGTAGCCAAAGGTGACGTTCCGCAAGCGTACCTCGCCCGGACCGGACCGCAGCTCTTGGGGTTGCGGGCTTTCGCGCATTGGGTCTTCCTGATCCAGCAGTTCGAACATCATCTCGATCGGAACCAACGTGGATTCGATGGTCACCCGCATCCGGGACAGCCGCTTGGCCGGTTCATAGGCCATCAGAAGCGCCGTGATGAAGGACATCAGCTGACCCGCGGTCGGCGGTTCAGTTCCGGCAATTCCCATTGTGCTGACGACCAACACGCCGGCAACGGCTACACCGGCCAGAAATTCCATCATTGGGCTGGCGATGGACTGCAGCTTGGCAATTTCGTTCGAGCGTTTTTCAACGCTTCTTATGGCCGAGTTCATCCGCTCGGTCATTCGATCTTCGAGTGCGAAGACCTTGATGATTTTGATCCCGGCCGATGTTTCCTGCAGAACCCGGATGATTTCGGCCAGTGATTTGAGCTCGGATTGCATGATCGAGCGGACGCTTTTCAAAAGATAGCGCACGCTCAGCAGCGCGACCGGCCCAACAATGAAAAACAGCCCCGAAAGCACAGGCTGCTGATAAACCATCACAAAGATGAGACCCACGAGCGTCAGCGCATCCCGAACGAACGTGGTCACGATCACATCGACCAGCGTCCGCGCGGCCGACGCGCCCCGGGTCACACGCATCAGAAGGTCCGAAGACTCACTTTTGGAAAAGAAATCCACCCCACGCCGAAGCAGTTTTTTGTACAGCTTCTCCTGCTGCTCGGCGATGATGCGGTTGCCAGCGCGAGCCAGAAACACGGACTGGACGTAAGATGCCAGCGCCTTGACCAGGAACAGCACGATTACTGCCGACGCGATGATATGAACCTGAGACCGCATGTCAGGCGACGTCATGGCATCGACGATGTTTTCCATCATCCAAGCCGTCCCTGCGGTGGTCGCGGCGACGATCATCATGGCAAACATGGCAACCGCATATTTCTTGCCTTGTGCCCGCAGGCTGTCGCCCACCAGCCGACCGATATGGCCGGATCGCCACTTGGCCCAGGTTTTCCTGATCATAAGGGTCTCCAAATCAAGCTGACGCTTTCTTGCGCGTCAGCGCAGAGTTTGCAAGCTGCCATAGTTACGCGCTTCAATACCGCACCGCAAAGTGTAGCCGGCAGAAGTTAAGGTCACATCAGCCGGATTTCCAGAGGCAGCCCAAGAAACCAGACCGCGTCACCAGTGGTCTGGTTCGGCGTCGTGCAAGTCGAATTCAACCGGCGGAATTGGTCAATCCCATGCGACATCCCCCAGAAAAATATACCCCGCGCCGTATATCGTCTTGATAAGGCGCGGGTTTTTCGGGTCTTCACCAAGCTTCGTGCGCAGGCGCGAAATACGCACGTCCATCGCCCTGTCAAAGCTTTCAACGGCTGCGCCACCCAGTGTTTCCTGCATCTGCGCGCGGCTGATCAGGCGTTTGGGGCTTTCCAGGAACAACCGCAACACTTCGCCTTCGGCATGGCTGAACGGTGTTTCAGCGCCGGTATCGGACAGCAACACATAGCGATCGAAATAGGCAGTCCAGCCGTTGAACCGAGCCACATCCGAATGGTGTTGCTGTGCCTTGGGCGCACGCAGACGGGCGCGGATGCGGGCCACCACCTCAGCCGGGTCAAAGGGTTTGGTGATGTAGTCATCTGCCCCCAACTCCAGCCCCGTCACCCGGTCCTGTACCTGTGCCCGCCCCGAGATGATGATGACCGCCGCCCCCTGTTCCAGCGCCAGCCGATGCACCAGCGCCAACCCGTCTGTATCCGGCAGCGACAAGTCCACCAGGCAGACATCCGGCGTAACCCGTTTCAGTGACGCTTCGAATTCGCGGGCGCGGGCAAAGCTCTGCGTTCTAAACCCGGCATCCTCCAGCGCTTCGGTCAGAATCCGGCGGATCTCGGGTTCGTCGTCCAGAATGGTCACCAGGGGTTGGGTCATCAGGCGGCCTCGGTTCGGATCAGCGCGGACAATTGCGCGCGGGTGAAGGGTTTGCGCAGGACCGGCGCCTTGGCAAGAGCCTGACGGTGCAGCGGGTCATCATAGGGTAGCGAGGTCATCAGGATCACCGGAATTGGCAGAGCAAGCCGTTCGACCAGATCAATGCCGGTGGCAGCGCCCTCCAGCCGGATGTCCGACAGGATCACCGAGATATCGTCCAGGCTGGTGGCCAGGACCAGCGCCTCATCCGCCGAGGTCGCCTCGATCACCGACAGGCCCAGATCAACCAGCATGTCGCGGAACTGATGGCGCAGGTCGTCGCTGTCCTCGACCAGCAGCGCCAGGCCCGACTGAACGGGCGGCGCGGGCCGGTACGGCAACCGCAGCATCACGGATGCGCCCGAGGGCGTATTGCGCAGTTGCAGGTCTCCGCCTGCCAGCTTGACCGTGTCATAGACCATGGGCAGGCCCAGCCCCGACCCCTTGCTGCCCTTGGTGGTAAAAAACGGGTTCAGCGCCTTGTCCAGCGCATCCGGCGAAAACCCCGGACCGGTATCGGATACGGTGACTTCCACCCAGATCCGGCCGATCGCATGGGCACTGATGGTGATCTGACCGCTGCTGCCGCAGGCGTCGCGGGCGTTCAGCACAAGATTCAACAACGCGTCCTGAACCATGCCCGGGTCCAGCATCAGCGCCTCGTCCGGCAGGGTGTTGACCACCGACAGCCCCACCCCACGCGGCAAGGAAGGCGAGGCCAGCACCCGCAGATCCTCGAGCAGGCCGCGCATGTCGGTGGCCTGTGGTTGCGGGGTGCGGTTGCCGGTCATGTCGGCGATGCGGTTCAAAAGTTGCCCGCCGCGCCGCGCGGTCTGCTGGGTTGCCGCGACAAGCTCGGCGGCGTCTTCGGGCAGGTCCATCTTTTCCAGTTTGGCCTGCATCCCCAGGATGATGGTCAGCAGGTTCGAGAAATCATGCGCCAGCCCGCTGGTCATTTGCGCGGCCATCGCCCGGCGTCGGGTCTGTTGCAGGGCCACGCGGGCCTGCGTTTCCTCGGTGATGTCCACCGACATGATATAGACGCCGCCCGTGCCATCGGGCGTGAACGAAACACGGATACGGCGCGAATCTTGATCCTCGGTGAATTCGAACACCGAGGCCTGCCCGCCATAGGCCTGTTGCAGATGCGGCCGGACCCGCTCATAGGCATGCGCGCCGAGGGCTTGCGAGATGTGCAGCCCCAGGATGTCCGACGGCCGCCCCGGCAGGACCGAACTGAGCCGCCGGTTGGAATAGTCGTACCGCCCCTCAGCATCCAGATGCGCGATATGGGCCGGCATCATCTCGGTGGTCATGCGGGTGCGCGCTTCGATCTCGGTCAGCTGGCGCTTGGCCTCTTCCAGCGCGCTGATCGTGGCCGCCAGTTGCCGGTTGGTCGCCGAAAGCTCTTCGGCATGGCTCAGCAACTGATCCGACAGCTCCTCAGACCGGCTGCGCAGCAGCTCTTCGACCCGCTTGGTGCTGGTGATGTCGGTATAGACGGCAACCCAGCCACCGGTGGGCAGCGGCGCGCCCTCAATCGAGATCACCTGTCCGTTGGGGCGCACGCGCTCCATGTAGTGCGGCTCGAACGCCAAGGCCTGTTCGACCCGGACGCTGACCAGATCCTCGACCGATTGATCGTGGCCATATTCGCCCCGGCTGGCCAGAAAATGGATCGTGTCGCTGAACAGCGCGCCGGGCTGCACCAGGGCTTCGGGCAGGTCGAACATTTCCTGAAAGCGCTTGTTGCTGACCACAAGGCGCAGCTTGTCGTCATAGATCGACAGGGCCTGACCGATCAGGTTCAGCCCTGCGGTGGTCATCTCTTTGATGCGCTGTTCGGAAATGTCCAAGCCGATCCTCCCCTGGGCACAGGCCTATCACCAGTTTTCGGGCAGGTGTAGGGGGGCCGGATGCGACCGGTTGGCCCCTAACCGGGTTTGCGGGCGATAATCCAGACGGGGTGATAGGTCAGGCGCACGCCTTCGGGGCCGGAAAACGCGGCGCGATAGCGTGTGCTGAAATCGGTCAGGTCGGCGCGGGTCCAGACCTGCGCCGCACGGCCGTTCACCCCGGTCTCACGCAGGTGGCGCAGCACGTCCAACGGCGTGTCGAACCACAGCGGTTGCCGATCCTGCCACAGGTCAAGGATTTCAACCTCGGGGCCGATGCCTGCGGCCAGATCATCAGGGGCGCACAAGCCGGGCGCGCGGGCGGCCGACCCCAGCGCGGAAAGCTCGGCGTACTGGTCCGGGCCGAATCCCGAAATGGCCACCCAGCCGTCGGGTGCGACCTCGTGCATCGCGCGGCGAACCACCGCCGCCGGATCGTCCAGCCATTGGACCGTCGAGGCCGAGGCGATCAGGTCGGGCCGCGCAGGCCATGTCACATTTCGGATATCGCCTTGCAGGAAATCCGCGCCCCATCGCCGCGCGGTGTCCCGGGCCTCGGCCATCAGGTCGTTGAGCGTGGACCGGGTGAACGAAAACTGCTGGTGCAGCGCCTCGGTCAGATGGCCGGTGCCGCAGCCGATTTCGAACAGGGTGCCAAACTGGCGGGGTGCCCCGAGATCGACCAGCCGCTGCGCCAACGCGCGGGCGATCCGGGCCTGCGGGCCAGCGGCGCAGTGATAGCTGCCGAAGCTGCGGCTGAAACTGCGCCGGATGCGGTCCGTGGGCATGGCGTTCATGCGAACCACTCCGCCCAGGTCTGCCCCACCGCAAAAGGCTGGTGCGGGCCGGGGATGCGGCGCACGGTGTCCGATTGGCCCCAGGCCATTTCCTGCGCAGCCGTCGGAACGATGCGGTCCGAAGCGGAGATCCAGACCCGGTCGAACCCGGGATCGGGCGCAGGTCCGCGCGCCGCGATGGCCTGAAGTTCTTCGGCCGCGGCGGCAAAATCGATCCCGGGCGCGGGGCCTTCCAGTCCGGCCCGGCGGCAGAACCGGGCAAAGCTGGCCGCGCTCAGGCCATCGGCCGTGGCCGCCACCGTCTCGGGCGCGATGCCCCGGTCTGCATCTGCAGGAAACAGCGTGCCGTTGACCGCAACCTTGCGGACACAGGTCAGCCCGTGACCCGCCAGCCAATGCGCGGCCGAAGCGACCCCGAAGGAATAGGCCAGAAGGCGGACCGTGTCGTAGTCGCCGGTTTCGGGCAGGGCGTCGTCGAGGTTGCGATAGTCGTCCACCACCAGTACATCCGCCGCACTGGTCAGGCCCGCAAACGGCGCAAGCCCCAGCGCCCAACCGCCGAACACCAGCGTCAACTGCGCTCCTCCGTCACGGGTCAGCCAGTGCCGCCTCATGCGTCGCCTCGCGCCAGTTCGACCATGGCCGCCGTTACCCGGCTTAGCTCGTCGCCCGAGATCACATAGGGCGGCATACAGTAGATGTTGCGCGCGAAGGGACGCAGCCAGACACCGGTTTCCGGCGCCCGCCGATGCGCGATGCGCGGATCGACCGTGTGCTCCATCTCGATCACGCCGATGGCGCCCAGCACCCGCACATCGGCGACGCCGGGCAGGCCGCGCGCCGGCTCCAGTTCGGCCTTCATCTGCGCCTCGATGGCCCGCACGCGGGCCTGCCAGCCGCCGTCTTCCAGCAGCCCCAGGCTGGCGATGCCAGCGGCGCAGGCCAGCGGATTGGCCATGTAGGTGGGGCCATGCATGAATACGCCTGCCTCGCTGTTGCCGATGCCATGGGCGACCTGTTCGGAGGTTACCGTTGCGGCGAACGAGATATGCCCCCCCGTCAACGCCTTGCCCAGGCAGATGATGTCCGGCGTCGCCCCCGCATGGGTGGTGGCAAACATCTCTCCGGTGCGGCCGAATCCGGTGGCGATTTCATCAAAGATCACCAGAACGTCATGGGCCTTACACAGAGCTTTGGCCCGGCGCAGCCATTCGGGGTGATAGAAATACATGCCGCCCGCGCCCTGCACGACCGGTTCAAGCACCAGCGCAGCCAGCCGGTGCGCCTTGTCGCGCAGCAACTGTTCCAGAGCGTCGAGCCCGTTCTGCGCCGGGTTTTCGGGCCAGTCGTCGCCCAGGCGAACGGCCGGGCGCGGCAGAAAGTGCTGGATCGACAACGCGCCGCGGAACAGCCCGTGCATGCCGTTGACGGGGTCGCAGACGCTCATCGCCTTCCAGGTGTCGCCGTGATAACCGCCGCGGATGGTGGCGAACTCGACCTTGTCGGTGCGGCCATGGGCCATCTGGAACTGCACCGCCATCTTCATCGCCACCTCGATCGAGACCGAGCCGCTGTCGCAATAAAAGATCCGGTCCAGCCCCTCGGGCAGCAGGGCCACCATCTTGCGGCCCAGATCAATGGCGGGCCGGTGGGTCAGGCCTCCGAACATGACATGGGGCATCCGGTCCAGCTGTTGCTGCATGGCGGCGGTGATCGCCGGGTGGCGGTGGCCATGGATGGCGCACCACCACGAGGACATGGCGTCGATCATCTTCACTCCGTCCTCGCGGTACAGATACACGCCCTCGGCCCGGTCGATCAGGTGCATGGGGCCCGGGTCGGCCACGTTCGTGTAGGGGTGCCACAGGTGGCGGGCGTCAAATTCCAGCGGGGTCACAGGGCACCTCGGATCGTGTCCATGTCGATCGCCTCGAAGGCGTGGCGCAGGGTGTCCGTTGTCAGGTTCTCGATCCGTCCGAGGCGTCCCAGGTGGGGTACCTGCGACATCTGGATGATGGTCTGTTCGACCTCGGGCTCGGGGTCCCCGATAAAGGCCACGCCGACCACCGTGCAGCCGGCGTCACGCAGCGCCATCAGAGACAGGGTCGTGTGGTTGATCGTGCCCAGGGCCGTCCGGGCCACCAGGATCACCGGCGCCTGCCAGCGGGCCAACAGGTCAAGGTAATAGGCCTGCCGGGTCAGAGGCACCATGACGCCCCCTGCCCCTTCGACCACCAGCGGGCCATCGGTCTGCGGCAGGGTCAGTCGGTCAAGGTCGATCTCGACCCCCTCGGCCTCGGCCGACAGGTGCGGCGAAGCGGGCAGGTTTAGCAGATAGGCCTCGGGCAGGACCGGTTGGCCGGACAGGCGCGCCACGATCTGGCTGTCGGTTTCGTCCTCAAGCCCCGATTGCACGGGCTTCCAGTACTGCGCGCCAAGGGCCGCGGTCAGCCCGGCGGAAAACACGGTCTTGCCGACGCCGGTGTCGGTTCCGGTCACGATCACTGTGGTCATGCGGTTCCTGCCTGTTGTTCGGCGATGGCCTCAAACACCGCCGTGATGTCCTGCGCGCCCACGTTGCCGGTGACCGAAACCCGCAACCGCGAGCTGCCGCGCGGCACGGTGGGCGGGCGGATGCCGCGCACGTCAAACCCCAGCTGCTGGAGTTTCGCCGCGCGATCCATCGTGGCCGCGTCCTCGCCCACGATGACGGGCATAATCTGGCTGTGAAATCCGGTCAGACCGCACAGGCGCGCGGCCTCGGCGTGGGCATGAGCCATCCGGTCGCGGGCGGCCAAAGTCAGGCCTGGGTTCTGTCCGACGGCCCGCAGCGCGCCCCGCACGATTGCGGCGTCCAACGGCGACGGGGCCGTCGCAAAGATGAACGGCCGCGCCCGGTTGATCAGGGTGTCGATCATTTCACGCGGTCCGCAGATCAGCCCGCCGCTGGCGCCCAGCCCCTTGCCGCAGGTGTGCAGGGTCAGCACCTCGGCGTCCAACCCATGGGCCAGCCCCTGCCCGTTCGGGCCGAAGACGCCCGTGGCGTGGGCCTCGTCCACCACCAGCACCGCCTGCTCGGTCCGGGCCAGTTCGGCAAGGGCGGTCAACGGGGCCAGATCGCCCTCCATCGAATAGACGCTTTCGACCGCGATCCAGACCTGGCCCGTGCCGCCTTGCGCGCGCCAGTCGGCCAGCACCGCGCGCGCCGTCGAAATGTCGTTATGCGCAAAACCACGGGTCTCGGCCCGACCCAGGCGCATCCCTTCATGCGCGCTGGCATGGACCAACTCGTCATGCAGGATCAGATCCCCGGCCGCGGGAAGAGCCGAGAAAATGGCTTGATTGGCCTGAAACCCGCCGCCCATGTACAGCGCCGCCTCGGCGCCGAAAAAGGCGGCGGCCTCGGCTTCCAGCGCCTCGTGCTCGGGGTGGTTGCCGCGCAGCAAGCGCGACCCGCCCGAGCCCAGCGGAACGCCCCGGTCCAGCGCGTCCTGCGCCGCACGTTTCAGAACGTCGGACCCGGCCAGACCCAGATAGTCGTTGGACGCGAAATCCAGCCCCGTGCGGGGCGCAAGCCTGCGCAGCCGATGGCGCGTTTCCAGCACCTTCAGCGCATTGCCCAGCCTTGCGGTCGCTGTCATTCGGCCGCGTCCACGCGGGCCTCGGACTCCGCCTCCATCGGCTGGATGCCCAGCTTGGAGAACAGGATCGCGTCCTTGCTTTCCTCGGGGTTCTCGGCGGTCAGCAGCGTGTCGCCAGCAAAGATCGAGTTGGCACCGGCAAAGAAGCACATGGCCTGCATCTCGTCGCTCATGTCGCTGCGGCCAGCGGACAGGCGGACATGGGATTTCGGCATCATGATCCGAGCCAGCGCGATGATGCGCACGAAATCGATCGGGTCGATCGGCTTGGCGTCAGCCAGCGGGGTGTCGGCCTGCGGCATCAGCATGTTGATCGGAACCGAGTCCGGCGCCTCGGGCAGGTTGGCCAGCGTCACCAGCATGTCGATCCGGTCCTCACCGTTTTCGCCCATGCCCAAAATCCCGCCCGAGCAGACCTTCATCCCCGCCTCGCGCACGCGGTTCAGCGTGTCGATCCGGTCGGCGAA